>NZ_JBIADZ010000054.1:0-36713 GCF_042868035.1 Streptomyces sp. NPDC007875
CCATCCCCATCGGCGTTCCGGGGTGCCCCGAATTCGCCTTTTGCACCGCGTCCATGCACAGTCCGCGGATCGTGTTCACCGACAGCGTGTCCAGGCCGGTCATGGCTACGCCGCCCTCCCCGCCCTCGATGGATGTCTGCGAAGCCTCGCTATGTGTCGGATCGGACGATCGTCGCGAGGACGTCGTTGAAGGCCTCGGTGGAGGTGGGGTGGGTGTAGACGGCGTTACGGAGCTCGGCCGCCCGGAGGCCGTGGCGCATGGCGAGCGCGACGGTGTTGATGATTTCCTGCGCGTCCACGCTGAGCAGAGCGGCGCCCAGGATCTCGTCGGTCTCGGCGTCGAGCACGAACTTCATCACCCCACGGGTGTCCTCGACGATGTACGCACGTGGCATGGCGACGATTTCCGCGACCGGCTGACTTGCGATCCTCACCCGGTGCCCGGCCGCGCGGGCCTGTTTCTCGGTGAGCCCGACGGTGGCCAGCGGCGGGGTGATGAAGACGGTGTGGGGGATGGCGACCCGGTCGTCGGTGGAGCGCTTGCCCTCGCCGAGGAGCTGGTCGAGGACGATGCGGCTGTCGTCGAGGGAGATGTAGGTGAACTGCGGACCGCCGTTGACGTCGCCGAGGGCGAAGATGTGCGGTCGGCTGGTGCGCAGGTGCTCATCGACCTCGACCGCGCCGCGTTCGGTGGTGCGCACACCGGCGGCGTCCAGCGCCAGATCGCGGGTGGCCGGTGCGCGGCCGGTGGCGGCGAGGATGGCGTCGGCCTCCAGCGTGTGCTGTTGGCCGTCCGTCTCGTAGACGACGGTCGCGGAGGTTTCGCCGTCACGGACCTCCGTGACGTCGGCCCCCGTGACGATCTCGATGCGCTCCTCCACCAGGATGCTCTCGGCGACGGCGGCAACGTCGTCGTCCACCAGGCCGAAGACCTTCGGGGCCGCCTCGAGCACGGTGACCTCGGCGCCGAACTGTCCGTAGATGGAGGCGAATTCGAGGCCGAGGTAGCCGCCGCCGATGATCGCCAGCCGTTCCGGGAGGATATTGGAGTCGATCAGTTCGGTGCTGGTGACGGTGTACTGGCTGGTCCGCAGGCCGGGGATGTCGAGGACGATCGGCTCCGATCCGGTGTTGATGAGGATCGTCTCCGCGGTGATCGTCAGGGGGCCGTCGGCGGTCTCGACGCGCACGGTGTGCGGATCGGTGAACGCGGCGGTCCCGGTGATCACCGAGACGGTGTCCATGTCGTTCAGCCCGTCGTAGTTGCCACCGCGGAACAGCTTCGTCAGCGCCTGCACCTCGGCGACGGAGCGCTCGTACCACTCCTGGGGCACATCCTCCGGCCGGCGCTTGCGGGAGTGGTGGACCAGTGCCTTGGTCGGCACACAGCCGACGTTCGGGCAGGTGCCGCCGTACATCCGTGCCGACCGCTCGACCAGCACCACGCGCTTGCCGAGTCCACCCATCGTGGCGGCCACTGTCTTGCCGCCCTTGCCGAAACCGATCACGAGCACGTCGGCTCGCAGGCTGCGGTTGGTGGTGCCCATGGTCGCTTTCCTTCTCGTCTCTTCGGGGGGCGCTGCCTCCGTCATTTCAACGGCACCACCAACACCGCGGCCCCGCAACTGGCCGCCCCCGGTGCCACCGCGCACCCTGGAAGAGGCGGAACCGGAGGAGAACGTGTGATGGCCGGACCGTCCGTGGTCGGGGACATGCCTCACGACATCGAGGCCGGGCACGCCGCGAACCCGACGGCGGTGGGGGTCGCGAGCGACCACTACTCCGCGGAGGAGCTGCGTGCCGCGGAGGCCGACCATGTGCTTACATCGCCGGCCGAGCCGTTCCCGCACACGTGAGAACGGCGTGCGCACGAGCGGGGGCCGTGGGGCCGACCCCCGGCTCAGCCTTGTGCGGCGGCACCCTTCTCCCGGTCGTAGGCGGCCCGCACCTCCAGCACGGAGAAGCCCTGGAGCCGGTGCCGGGTGGGCCATGAGTTCGGAGCGTCGACCCGGCGGCCGACGCTGGCCTGGCGTCGTGGTTGCCAGCTCCGTCTCTTGCGGCCTGCGCGAGCGCCAGGAGAAGGAGCGTCAGCGCCAGGAGTTGGAGGCGGCGCGGACCGGGCAGGAGGCTGGTGACTGGCTCTTCCGCGCGCGGGGCGGCGCGTAGTCGGAGTCGAGCTGGTCGAAGCACGGCATCATAGCCCCGTGCGGCCAGCGGCGGATGTAGTCCTCCCGGTTGGGAATGAACTGCGGCTCGCCCGTGCGGATCACGTAGGGCAGCGCGCTGGTGGCGTCCAGCGGCAGGCCGTGCAGGGCGGCCACCGGTATCGGAATCCCGGCATCGGAGGAGACGCGCAGGCGGCCTTCCGTGATGAACCCGATGGACGACGGCTCCTGGGGGCGACCATGCCACCACCGCCGACCAGCACGCCGTGCCCCCGGTCTTCTTCACCGATCTCAAGGCTGCCGCGGTGGGCCTGAGCGCCGAGCAGGCGGCTGCGGCCGGTCACCGCATCCAGACCGTGCACCCCGACTTCAACGCGGCCCAGGGTGCCAACCTGTATGCCGACGGTTACGGGGGCCACGCCCGGATCGTGGTCGATCTCGACCGTGACGTCCTGCTCGGGGTCACTTTCGTCGGCCCGGGGTCAGTGAGCTGCTGGACTCGGCCACCGTCGCGGTCGCGGGCGAGGTCCCGCTCAAGCGTCTGAGGCACGCGATGGCCTGCTTCCCGGAGGTCAGCGAGATCTGGCTCTTCCTCCTCGCCGCCTACGAGCACGAACGCGACTGAGCCGCACGCCCCGCACCCGGCCCAGGGCCCGCACCGGCGCATCGCCGGGCCCGGCAGGCAACAGCCCGCCGGGATCGGGGGCGCCCGGCGCCGTCGCCACTTTTCCTCAAGCGGGCCGCACCTTCGTCACGAAGCCCATCGGTTCTCGGAGATCCGGGCCGGGACGCCCGCCCCCTCGCGCTGCAGCACGATCAGGGCCATGTCGTCGGCGAGCGGCCCGCCCGTATGCACCCGCAGGTCCGCGCCGATCCTGCGCACGAGCTCATCCGGACGCTGATCGGCCCAAGCCGTCACCCGCTCCGCGAGGGGGTAGAAGCTGCCCATGCTGTCCCGGGCCTCGGTGACTCCGTCCGTGTACAGCACCAGCCGATCACCCGGGGCGAAACGGAAGGTCAATGGGGCGTACTCGGTCTCCGTCAGGGCGCCAAGGCCCAGCGGGGGAGCGGGGGCACTGACTTCCAGGGGCGTGACGTGCCCCCCGTGCAGCAGAAGCGGCGGCAGATGGCCGAAACTGATCAGACGGGCACAGAGCTGGTTGTCCGGGATCTCCAGCACGGCCGCCGTGACGAAGTGTTCGCCGGGCCATTCGTCAGGATCCCCGCGGTGCGACTGGCCCAGGTCCCAGCGCACATCGGACTCCAGGGCGGACGCGAGCCCGGACAGTGTTGAGTGCCGGTGCGCGTTGAAGCGGAAGGCACCGAGGACGGTCTCGATGTCCCCGATGGCCCCGAGCCCCTTGCCGCGCGCATCCCCGATGATCAGCCGGGTGGGGCCAGGCGCGTGGACCAGTGCGTACAGGTCTCCACCGATACGGGCTTCGGTCTCGGCGGCCACGTACGTCGACGCCAGGGACACCGCTCCCGCGCGTCGCGGCAGTGGCCGCAGCAGCACGGACTGCGCGGCTTCCGAGACCTGGCGCACCCTGGCCAGGTGGCGCTGATGCTGCTCGCGCAGATGGGTGGCGATCAGGAGCAGCGCCGAGAACAGCACCAGGGACAGCATTTGCACGAGTACGTTCTCGGTGGTCAGCGCGCGCCGTTCGGCTCCCGCGACGACCAGCGCCGCCAGGGCGAGCAGAGCGGTGACGGCGGTGCGGCGGGTGTCGGCGAAGGTGGCGGCGAGCGCGAGCGGGATGACCAGCAGATGGGCGAGGTGGATGTCCGACGGGAGGAACCAGTCGGCCACCGGAATCGCCACGATCGGCACGGACCACAGGGCCACCCATCGGTAGCCCCGCCATCCGCTCGGTGCCCTAGTCGTCTGCAATGGCGGTCTGCTCTGCATTGTTCTCCCAGGTTCGGAGCGCACGGCAATGAAGCGTCGCCGCTCGGTACGCACACCGAGCTGCATCAGGGCACAGACCGTGAAGAGCAGCCGTTCGTACGCCCACAGACTGCTGTATCCGGCCGCTTCGACCGCGTTGCAGATCCACTCCCGATCTTGGGGGCGGACGAAGTCCGAGCTTCACGAAACCTCCGATGCAGTCGTTGGAGTTTGGCGGCAAGGCGGCAAGGCGGCGAGGTCGGATGGGACTTTCCACCCCGACACCGGGCTGCCGCTGCTGCTGGTGGGTGCGGCCAGCGGGCCGTCGGCTGACACCGACGGCAGCAACACGGCCGTCCGGTGACTCCCCGCTTGCTCTGTACCCGGGAAAGGCGCCCATGAGCCACAGGGAGACCACCACGGTGCGGTGTCCAGGCCGATCAAGCTCTGAGGCCTCGGGCGCGAGCTTCGCCCGGTCCAGACGGCGCATGTGCTCGGGGAGACGCCGCGGCCTTCCGTGCGCTTCGTTTGTGCTCATGTCTGCAACGCTATGCACCCAGCGGCACCGGCGTATGGTCCATTTCTATGACAAATTCTCAGACCAATTCTGCGGACAAAGCAAGCTCGTGATCTACGGAGCTGGGACACTGACCCGCTCCCGCGTGTGGCGCTCCGAGCATGCGACGTGGCGCTCCGGCTTCGCGGGGCAAACGGTCTGACAACATCGGTGTCTTCCTCTAGCCACTGACCTCGACGAGCTCTAGACCCAGCGCACCCGCGCGTTCGGGGAGTTCATTGGCAGGGCCGGCCACACCCTGGTCGGGGCGGATCCGATACCGGGCTGATGAAGGTCGTCACCGACGGTGTACAGGCGTCGGGAGGGCGGCTCGCGGGGCTCTCGGTCGATTTTCTCCGGAAGTGGGTCGGGATGGATGCCGACGAAATGACGTTCCGACGGGCCCGTGGCATTCGAGCGGATGCTCAGGTCGGCACAGGCGAAGGCTGATGCGGCCGGAGACATTCGACTGACTGTTGTCGGTCGACTCCACGATCGTGCGGGCCGACCACCACGCCGCCGGGGCGTGAAAAGGGGGGGCGCCGGGCGCTCGGGCGGTCGCGCGGTGGTCTGACCAGCAAGATTCATCTGCCCTGCGATGCCTTCGGTCGTCCCCTCGCCTTCGTGGTCACGGACGGCAACACCCACGACGGCACCCGGTTCACCGCCGTCGTGGAAGCGATCCGGGTGCCCCGCATCGGCCCGGGGCGCCGCTGGACCAGGCCGTCTCAGGTCATCGGCGACAAGGGCTACAGCTCGAAGGGGGTCCGCACCCGGCTCCGTCGGCGGAGCATCGCTCACACGAACGAATCTCGGCAGGGACGCTCCCGGTCCGGGCACAGGCGCGGGACGAGGGCCTCTGGTTTCGGTGTGGATGCCCGCTGGGCCCACCGCGGCCGCCACCACGGGGCAGCGTCGAACCGATGTTCCAGACGGCCTGCATCGTCCTGCGCGACACCGGGCGGCGACCGCGGGAACTCTGTGAGTTGCGGGCGGACTGCCTGGAATTCGACGACGGCGAGTGCAGCCTGCTCCGGGACAACCGCAAGGCCCGCAGACCGCGGCGCCGACCGCCTAGCGCATCCCAGACGGTCGAGGCCATCAAGCGATGGCTGGAACGACAGGCCGAACTGGAGCTGCCCGCGGGCAGCCACCGCTTCCTGTTCCCACCGCGGACCGCTGCCAGCGGCATCGCCCGTCCGGACGGCCGGGTGCTGTACCGGGCTCTTCGCGCCCGAGCAAAGCCCTCCCTCTCCTCGACTCCGAGGAGACCGGCAAGGACGGTCGTCCGCTGTCGTAGCCGAGGGCGGTATTCGGGGCGTCCTGGTTGAGACCAAGCTTCTCCTGGGCCCAGAGGCCGCCCAGGACGTGGTGTTGAAGGTGGGCCGGGTACGGAACGGCTGGGCCGCCAGGTTCCGCAGGGTCCGGCGAAGCACTGGTCCGGACAGCCCCGCGGGTGCAGCGAGGTCCTGGCAGCCGATGCGGTGGCCAAGGAGTCACGGTGCCGGTCGAGCAATGGCCAGTCTATGGAGAGCAGTCGCTTGGCCGTGGGAGGGCCGTCGTCCTCGCCGTGGCCGAGGTTGCGCGCGGTTCCAGCGGCGACCGCAGCCTCCGCGCACCGTTTGGGCGTGTCCATGTACCAGAGCACGTCGTGGGGGGCCATGGCGGCGCCGGGCCCGAAAACGAGTGCCACTGCGTCGGAGGTATGTTCCGGCACAGCCGGCTCGTCGAAGAGGTCGGCAAGGGTGCCTTCGGCGAGCTCAGTGGACCCTGTGCGCTCGAGTAACGGTCGCAGGCCGATGCAGGGGTGGCAGGTCCGTCGATGGCGCGGGTGACCGGCCTATCGGGAAGCGTGGCGGCCAGGGCGCTCCGCCTGGGGTGACTACTGCGCCAAGCGCTGGGTGACGAAGGTTTGGTTGGTGGGCCCGGGGCGATCGATGGGTGTTCGTGTCGCAGCAGCCGCCCGTACTCTGGTTCTGCCTTGAGGGTGGCGATGTTCGTCCGGGTCGTCCGTGACGATCAGAACGAACTTGCCCGCCACCTTGTGGACGTCCATCTGCTCGGTGAACGGGCGCCCGTGGCTGGCCCCGGGCAGCCCCAGTGCGGTGTCGCGCGCTCTGCCCTGGAGCTTGTCGCCGCTGATGGGTATGACGAAGGTCAGGCGCGGCGGCCGTAGGTGCGCGGATCCACGGGCTGCTCGGACTTGGGAAGCCCGCCGACCACGAGACGGTAGGAGTCGATCACGAGCTCCTTCACTAGCTTCTCGTCGATGGTGCCCCCGCCTTCCACCGTGATCCAGTGCCTCTTGTTCATGTGATAGCCGGGGGTAACGTCTGCGTACTGCTCACGCAGGGCTGCGGCGTCGTCCGGATCGGCTTTCAGGATCACGACGGGGCGCCCCGGCATGTCGGTCATGAGCATGAAGACTTTGCCGCGCGCCTTGTAAAGGCGCCAGTCGGGGCCAAAACGATGCTCCAGATCGGTGCCGGGCAGTCCCACAGCACAGTCGCCCGCGATCTTCTGCAGCTCCTGTTCGTCCAAGGTGATCAACTCCTCTATCGATCCGAGAGTGCCCTGACCGCCCGGCCGAGGGACCAAGGTGGCGTCTCCCGCGTGGCGGCCACGAACGGCGGCGGTGCCGACATGGCCGGCGAGCGCGGTGAGTTCGGCGGCGTCGCGGCCGAGCCGCTTCCTCTCGTACACCGTGAGATGACCCGCCCGCCGGTCGGACTGTGGCCGTCACTGCCTACGGGCGTACGCGGATGACTGTCTTCCCGTTGCGCCGCGTGGTCGGGTTAAGGGCTCCAACGGCATCATCGAAGCTCGCGACGTCATCGATGTTTGTCCGCAGCCGTCCGTCCCGCACTCGCTGCACGATCTCACCCAGTTCGGCACGATCGGCCTCGACAACGAAGTCCACCGCCAGGCCGTCAGCGGGCCGCGCCTCGACCGGGCCGACGACGGACACCAGCGTTCCTCCGGCCTTGATCAGGGCAGCGGACCGCCTCTGAACGTCGCCACCGATGACATCGAAGACCAGATCGACGTCGCCGACGTCTTGCAGCGCGTCGTTCTCGAGGTCGACGAACTCATGCGCGCCGAAGTCGAGCGCCTTCTCACGGTCGGCGGTGCGTCCGGTGCCGATGACGTAAGCGCCGGCCTCGCGTGCGAGCTGGGTCACCATTGTCCCGACTGCCCCGGCCGCGCCATGGGCGAGGACGGTCTGGCCGGCCTGAAGGCGGCCGTGCTGGAACAGCCCCTGCCACGCGGTCAGACCTGAGATCGGCAGGGACGCGCCTACGGTGAAGTCGACGTCGCCGGGCAGCGGCGCAAGGTTGCGTGCTTCGATCGCCACGTACTCCGCCAAGGTGCCGTCGCGGTGCCAGTCGGCGAGGCCGAACACCCGCTGCCCGACCGACAGCCCCGTCGTGCCGTAGCCGAGGGCGGTGACCAATCCGGCCAGCTCGTGGCCGGGGATCGACGGTGTCTTGTCACGGCCGGCGCGATCGGCCCAGGTCGATGGCCACTCCAGCTCCGTCGGGACGAAGCCCGATGCGTGAATCTGAACGATGACGTCGTTGATCGCTGCGGGCGGCTCAGGCCGCTCGGTCAGCGTCATCCCGGCCGTTCCCGCGGCCTGGTCGGTTACCACGATGGCTTTCATTGAGATTGTCCTCTTCCTCGTATGTGTTGTGGGTTTTGGTTTCCGGGTGCGTGTTTAGACGAAGGTGAACAGCTGGGCGGGGTCGAATCGCGAGATCGGAGTGGTGTACTGCTTCTTGGGGTCGGGGTAGCCGAGAGCCAGCAGCAATGTTGTGCTGTGTCCGGTCTCGCGGACCTTGAACGCCTTGTCGACGCTGGTCGGATCGAACCCCTCCAGCGGCGTGGCCTCGATGCCGAGCTCAGCGGCCGCCATCATGGTCAGGCCCACCGCCAGGTAGGTCTGCTTCTCCATCCAGTGGTTCAGGTCCTTGTAGCCATAGTTGCGCAGATTGAGGAAGTCTCGGGTCATTGATTCCCACAGCTCCTGCTTTGACAGGTCAGGGAACCGGCCGTCGGCCTTCTCCTTCGTGAACACCGCCTCGAGGTGGCTGTCAGGCGCATCTGCCCGGGTGGTGAGGATGATGGTGTGCGACGCGTTCAGGATCTTCTCGCCGTTGTCCTGGAATCGTTCGCCCAGGTTGTTGGCGAGCCGCTCTTTGCCTTCGGGCGTGGCGAGGACGTAGAAGTGGTTGGGCTGTACGTTCACTGACGAGGGCGTCGAGCGCAGGAACCTCAGCAACTGCTGAAGTGTTTCCTCCGGAATGGTCTTGCGGGCGTCGAAATACCTGGTGAGGTGCTTGTTCATGAGCTTGTCGAGGTCCATGTCGGCCTGCCTTCTTCCTGTGATGAATGGGTGAGGAGCGGCGGTTCGCCAGGGGTGGGCTAGTTCTTGCCGCGGGTAAGTAGTTCGCTGATGCGCTCGAAGCTGATTCCTGTCGTCGCGGCGGTGAGGTCACCCGTGACGAGAGCCTTGGCGGCCTGTTCGAGTGCCCCCATTGCGTGGGTGTAGAGCGCCGGACCCACACTGATGCGCTTGACTCCGGCCTTCCGCAGTTCAGCGACGGTCAGCACCTTGTCCGCCGGCGAGATGAGGACGTTGACCGGCGTCGGCGCGACGGCGGTGACGATCGCGGTCAGGGCATCGAGGTCGGGTGGGTAAGGGGCGTAGAGCACATCCGCGCCGACCTCGGCGAAGGCCGTCAGACGCCGGATGGTGTCGTCGAGATCGGGCCGCTGCTGGATGAAGTTGTCGGTGCGTCCGGTGACGACGATGCGTCCCTTGGCCGCGTTGACGGCACTACGCATGCGGTTGACGGCATCCTCGAAGTCGCGGATCGGTTGATCGGGATTGCCCGAGGTGTCTTCGATCCCGATACCGGCCAGGCCGGACGCCACGGCGGCTTCCACACTCGCAGCGACGTCTTCAGGCGTGTCGCCGTAGCCGTCCTCGAAGTCTCCGTTGACGGGCAGCCCGGTGAGCTGACCGAACAGCCGCGCGTGCTCGAGGTGCTCGCCAAGGGTGACTTCGTGACGCCCGTCGGACCGGCCGAGCGTGGCAGCGAACGCCGCGGACGATGTCGCGATCGCCTCGAAGCCGGCCTCGGCCAGCATCAGCGCCGAGAGGCCGTCCCACGCGTTCGGCATGACGAGGCCACCGTCGCGTGTATGCAGTGTCATGAACGTCTCATAGAGTTCGGAGCCCGGCATACCGAGCCTTTCTCGAGTGATCGTTTGGGGCAGCGAGGGGTTTACCGGCTATGTGCGTGCCTCGACGGGGGTTCCGGCGGTCAGCCGGGCGTACCGACCGAGTTGACGGCCGGGATGTCGATGTCGGTCTGGTTGACGTTGTTGAGGAAGTTGGTCAGCAGCACCTGCACCGCCACCGTGACGATCGCCAGGATCTGCGGGTCGGTGTACCCGGCGCCTCGCACAGCCGCCAGGTCGGCGTCGCTGACTTGCCCGCGGCTGTCGACCACCCGCTGAGCGAAACGAGCGACCGCTGCGCGCTTGGGATCGATCGAGCTCCCGGCCCGGGCCAAGTCGATGTCATCGCTCGACATGCCACCGAGCTCGGACGATACGTACGTGTGCATCGCCAGGCAGTAATCGCAGCCGTTGGCTTGCGACACGGCGAGCGCGATGGTGTGCCGGGTCTTCGCGTCCAGAACCCGGCTCAAGGTGCCCTGCAGTGTCATGACGACGTCGAGGACGGTCGGGTTCGACGCGAGAGTCGCGAACATGTTCGGGACGAAGCCGAACTGCGCGCCGATGGTGTCGAGGGTGCTCCGCGCGCCGGCGGGGACATCGTCGGGAGCGGGAACGGTCAGCCGTGACATGGCGGATCAGCCTCCGGTGTGTGGGTGAGTGGTGATCGTCGGACCCGGGCCGGGCTCGTGGTGCTGGAGAGGTCCAGTCCTCGTGGTGACTGCGGTCTCACCCGCTTTTTTGGGCTTCCCGGCCCACTTCTTGGAGTTAACGTCACTCGGTCCTGGGCTGTCAAGCCCAATCTGGGGTTATCCTGGAGCATGACCACCAACACGGCAGCTCCGGCGCCCGACAAGCTCACGTCCAAAGGAAAGGCGACGCGTGCCCGCATCCTGGAGCATGCTGCTGAGCTGATTTACACAAAGGGTGTCCACGCGACGAACAACGAGCAGCTCCGCCGCGCCGCCGGCGTCAGCGGATCGCAGCTCAACCACTACTTCCCGACCAAGGAGAGTCTCGTCCTGGCCGTGATCGCCTGGCAGGCCGAGCGCGTCCTCACCTTCCATCGCAGTGAGCGATTCGCCTGCTTCGACAACCTCGACGCGTTTCGGGCGTGGGCCGATTTCTACGTCGGCTACGAGCGCGCCTACCAGGAAGGCTGCACCCTCGGCTCCCTCGCGAGCGAGATCATCAAGACGGACCTTGACGTTCACGACGAGCTCGCGAGTGTGTTCGACCAGTGGAGGGTCATCTTCCACGATGGACTCGCGCGTATGCAGCAACTCGGCCGCATCAGCCCTGAGGCAGATCCCACGCAGCTGGCCAATCTGCTCCTTGCCGCCTTCCAGGGCGGCATGCTTCTCGCCCAGGTCGCGCGGGACATCGCCCCACTGAAAGACGCGTTGCAGTCAGCCATCGACTACGTGCAGACCTTCGCGACGTCTCCCGACCCCGGCGTACTCCAAGCTCGGTAGCCGCTTCCACGTGTATGGGTCAGCGGAGCTTGGCATTACGTGCTTGCTCGTGATCCGGGTGGCTGCCCTTAATGACGTGCGTTACGTGTTGATCCGGGGCCAGACTCGGTCCATGGGTTCTCGAGGACGAGCCGGGATGGACAACTGCGAAGCGATCCCGGTGACTACGACAGCGATCCTGGGCGCTTCGCCGCGAACCAGGCAGCCACGCAGCGCTTCGCGGCACGAGGTGACGTCCATCCTACGGTCGCCCGTCGCCTGGCCGCCGAGGGTGCTCGGACCGTCGTCGACATCGGAGGCGGCAACGGCGTCCTCGCGGGTTATCCCGCCCGCGAGGAGGTGGGAACCGTGGTCGTCGACCGAGCGGGCCACGTCGGTCACGCTCCCGTCCCACTGTCCTCGGGGACGCCCTGACGCTGCCTTTCCGGGACGAGTCGTTTGACGGCGCCGCCACCCTGTGGATGCTCTATCACCTGGCTGACCCGGTGCTCGCCCTCAAGGAGGCGCACCGGGTGCTGGGGGTGGGAGGGCTTCTCGCCGTCAGAGCGGTCAGTCGGCACAATGACCCCGAGCTGGCGCCATTCCTGCCGGGCTGGGGGAAGCCGCTGAGCTTCGACGCGGAGAACGGGCCCGAACAGCTTGGCCGTGTCTTCGATGTCGTCGATGTCCAGCGCTGGGACCGGCCCATGATCCGCCTCGCCGACCATGCCGCTGTCACGCTCTTTCTCCGTGGCCGTGGGCTTTCGGAGCATGATGCGCCCCGGGCTGCGGAGCGACTCAAGCCTCCGTTGACCATCGCCAAGCGCGGCATGATCGGCTGGGCCCGCACGCGGTGACGCGAGCCTCAGGTTCCATCCTGCAGCCGCATTCGCGCGTCCGAGGCTGGGCCGCCTCGGCCGCCACCGATGCGCGTGCGTTTATCCACAGGCCCAGACAGCGGATCGCAACCCCGTTTCCTCTTCCTGGGGGCTGGCCAAAACGGGTGGCGGTTGCCCTTCGGGGCGGCCGAAGGTTCGCTACTGTCCCGATGTGGGTTCCGCCCGCGGTGCTGGCCGCCGCGGGAAGATTGGGGAGACCGGAGCCCGACGGCGGGGGAGAGCTGCGTGCTTGACGAAAACAATGTCCTGGAAGCGGTACGGCGACGCATCGAAGAGCGCGGTGACGCCTTGGAGATGGGACTGCCGGATACGGCGAAGATCACCTGGCATTCCCTCCTGGAGGGCGAGATCGTGCGGTCCATCGAGACCCGCAGGCAGGAGGAGCGAAAACACTACGGCCTCATCGACCTGTCGGGCCGGCCGGAGTACGACACCCTCGCCCGCCACCACGTCGCCCTGCCGAAGGACCTCACCACGACGCAGACGGCGACACTGATGAGGCGTGGGTCGGTAACAGAGCGGTCCTGCGACTGCGGCAACGGAAAGACCGCCTGCCCGCGCTGTCAAGGCCGAGGAGAGCTATCGTGCGATCCGCTGACGGCCTGCGCCGCCTGCCGGGACATCGACTCCTGCTCCCGCTGCGACGGCACCGGCACCAGAAACCGTAACAACCCCGACGGCCAGCAGCCGGGGGACGATCGCGCTACCTGTCGGCAGTGCGGAGCACCGGATGCCGCCTGCCCCACCTGCCACGGCCGGGGCCGCGCCCCCTGACACTCACATGGGACCGCGGGATGGAACGCGCCGGCCACAAGGACATGCCCACGGCCACCGGCCTCGACGTGTACTTCGCCGACCGGCGCAGCCCATGGCAGCGCGGAACGAACGAGAACATCAATCGCCTGCTCCGTCAGTACCTGCCCAAAGGCGCCAGCATGGGGCATCTGGCCAGGACCACCTCGACGCCATCGCCTTGAAACTGAATACGCGTCCCCGCAAGACACTCGGCTTCGACACACCAGCCGATAGGCCGGCGCCCCTGCTGCGTTGAACGGTTGAGTCCACCGAGGCGGCCTTCAGGATCTCGTTTGCCCGCCGCAACGGGGCTATCTCCTTGCGGAGCTGGCCCAGCTCGGTCCGCTCGGCTGTGGTCAGAAGGTCGGGTCGGCTGCCTCGGTGGGCTCGGCCTGCCGGACCCGGCCCCGCAGGGCTTCCTTGTGGATGCCGAGGCCCCGGGCCACGTGGGCGACCGGACGGCCTGAGACCTGGACTCCGCGGACGGCCCGCTCACGCAGCTCGTCAGGGATCTCCGTGGTGCAGGCATCGGATCTGTGTTCTCCCATCTGCCGAGGCGATCATGCCTGGCGTCACGGCCGTGACAAAATCCGGCTCAGCTCAGTGCCGCCTTCTGGCGCGTCCCGGTATCTGCGCGAGAACGACCCGGCCAGCCCCTGGCAACGCGGCACCAACGAGCCAACGGCCTGCTGCGCCAGTACTTCCCCAAGGGCACCGACCTGTCCGTCGACGCGCGTGAGGATCTGGACGCCGTCGCCGCCGAACTCAACGGCCGCCCACGCAGAAACGCCCGGCTGGTAGACCCCAGCCGAGCGCCTGCATGAACTGCTCGTGGCCTGATCAACACGACCACGTGGTGCGCGGCCCCTAGAAAGAGCCGGCGGCCGCCGGGCCTTCTACGTCAGTTGAGACGGGAATACTAGGACTTTCGGCCGCTGAAGACCTCGGCCACTTCGGGGATACGGTCGATGTAGCCGTCGAGCAGCTTGCGGCCGACGGTCACTGAGTCGACCAAAGGGTGGAGGGAGAACGCCTTCGCGGCATCGGTGCGGGAGCCGGTGACAGCGGCGCTGATGGTGAGCCGCTCGACCGCCTTGACCTGCTGCATCAGGCCGGTCTGGGGCAGGTCGGGCTGGGTGATGGTGAGCGGGTGGACGCCGTTGGCGTCAACGGTCACGGGCACCTCGACGACAGCGTCGCGGGGAAGGGCGGAGACGGTGGTTCCGTTGCGCACGTTGAGGATCATCGTGGCGCGCTCGTTGCGGCTGATGGCGGCCATCACCGCGAGGGCGACCCCGGCATACCCCTGGTGCGCGGGGTCCGGCCGGAAATCCTCGTCTGCTTGGGCCTCTCCCTGGACGGCGCCCTTGGCCTCGGCCATGTAGTTGGCACTGCGGTCGGCGATGGTCTTCCGCCACAGCGACACGGCCGAGCCCTCGGCGGCCTCCGTCACCCGCTGGTAGAACTCCTGCTGCTGGCGGGCGAGGAACTCGCCGCGGGTCTGCGGAGCGTCGAGGATGGACCGTACGGCCTCCCGGTTGAAGTAGTAGTAGTACAGGTACTCATTGGGGATCACGCCGAGGTCGCGAAGCCACTCGCGCCCGAAGACAACGCCTTCCTCCAGGTCGCCGAGGCGCTCGTCGGCGAGCAGGCGGGGCAGGATGTCCTCACCGTCGTGCAGGACGCGGCGCATCCAGCCGAGGTGGTTGAGACCGACGTAGTCGAACTGGGCGCGGGACGGGTCGAGGCCGAGAGTCGTGGCGATGCGGCGGCCCAGACCTGACGGCGTGTCGCAGATGCCGAGGACCCGATCGTCGAGGACGCTCTGCATCGCTTCGGTGATCATGCCGGCCGGGTTGGTGAAGTTGATGACGTAGGCATGCGGGGCCAGGCGCCGTATTCGGTGCGCGATGTCGAGCATGACGGGTATGGTGCGCAGTCCATAGGCCAGGCCACCTGGGCCGGTGGTCTCCTGGCCGAGGACGTCGAGGTCGAGGGCGACCCGCTCGTCGCACATCCGTCCCGTCAGCCCGCCCACGCGGATGGCGGCGAACACGAAGTCGCTGCCCTCCAGGGCGTCGTCGAGCGACGTGGTGACCGTCACCCTGGGTGCGTCGGTGTGGCCGTCGGCGAACTGGGCGAGTATTTCGGCCATGGCCTTGAGCCGGGCCGGGTCGGTGTCGTACAGCCACACATCGTCGATACGGGGGGAGCCCTGATCTTGCAGTAGGGCCTGGTAGACGTATGGCACGCGGAATCCGCCGCCGCCGAGGACGGTCAACTTCATGCGAGTATCACCTTTCCGTCCGCCTCGCGGCAGAGCTGGAGCGTATCGGGGTCGGCACCGCTGGTGGTGATCAGGACGTCGAGGTCGGAGAGCGAGCACACGCGCAGCGATCCGGTGCCGGGGAACTTGGTCTCGGCGGCGACCAGGACGACCTTCCCGACCGTCTCGATCATGGCCTGTTTCAGGGGGGCCTCGACGGCCATGTTGTCCACCACGTGACCGTTGGGCCGCACTCCGGTGCAACTCAGGAAGAGCAGGTCGGCGCTGACCTGGCGGAGTGCCTGCTCGGTGAGGGAGCCGACCAGGGACTGGTAGTTGCGGCGCAGCACGCCACCGAGCATCACCAGCCGTACGGTGTCGTCGTCGCGGAGTTCGTCGAGCACCGGCAGACTGCTGGTGATGACGGTGACGGGACGGCCCCGCAGGCGGCGAGCGATGGCCAGGGGTGTGGTGCCGATATCGAGGACGATCACGCTGTCGTCCTCGACCAGCTTCACGGCCTCCTCGGCCATCGCGTCCTTCAGCGCCTCGTCGCGCGAGATGACCACGTCGAACGGAATCTCTTTCTCCGCCTCCGCACCGGCGGCTTCCGCGGCCCCGCGCGGTGACAGGGCCGCTCCGCCGTAGGTGCGGATCAGCTCGCCGTTGCGGTCGAGGAGGGTCAGGTCCCGGCGGATCGTGGATTCGCTGACCTGTAGGTTTTCGGCGAGCTCGCGTACCGAGGCCACCCCGGTCGACCGGAGTGACTCGACGATCTTCGCATGTCGTTTGCGTGAAGTCACGCACTGACGATAGCACCGCATGACTGACTTCAGTCATGAAGGCAAGAGACATTCTCTTTGCTGATCGACTCTTGTCATTCGGCAGGGGCGATGCTCATAGTTGAGCACTTCACTGTGGTCGCACCGGAAAGAGGCGGTCTCCGTGCTCGACGTACTCTTCGCCGGCGAGGTCTTCTGCGACCTCGTCTTCGGCGGCATCCCCCACCTGCCCACCCCCGGAACCGAGGTGTACGCCGACCGGTTCGCCGTCTCCGCCGGGGGAACCGCGACCCGCGCCGTCGCCACCGCCCGCCTCGGACCGCGGACCGGGATCCTGGGGGTGATCGGCACCGACTTCTTCGGCGAGCACCTCGCCGCCCGGCTCGGAGCCGAGAAGAACCTCGATCTGACCTGGCTGCGCCGGAATCCTGCCGTACACACCCCGGTCACGGTCGCGGTGACCCAGGAACACGACCGCGCCTTCCTCACCTACGAGGAGGAAGGGGCCCTGCGCCCTGAGGTGTGGGAGGGCGAGCTGCCCGCCGTCCGCTTTCTGCAACTCGGGATCGGACGGCCGCTGCCCCCCTGGGCCGCCGAGCTCCGCGCCCGCGGCACACGTGTGGTGGGCGGCGTCGGCTGGGACCCCACCGGCCAGTGGTCACGGGATCTGCTCACCCGGCTCGCCGAGGTCGACGTGTTCGTCTGCAATGCCGTCGAGGCGACGAGCTACACCCGCACCGGCACGGTGGAGGAGGCCGTAAGGGTGCTCGCCGACCACGTGCCCGACGTCGTCGTGACCGATGGCGGGAACGGCGCGGTCTCGGTGGACGGCGACACCGGCGAGCTGGTCCGGGTCGCCGTTCCCCGGGTGCCGGCCGTCGATCCCACCGGCGCCGGTGATGTGTTCACCGCGGGACTGATCACCGGCCTGAACCACGGCTGGCCCCTCGCCACTCGGCTCCGCTTCGCCGGACTGTGCGCCGCCCTCTCGGTGCAGAGCCTGGGCGGCGCGAACAGCGCGCCGCGCTGGGAGGCGATCAACGCCCTCCTCGAACGCACCCCGCGGATTCCGGACGCGGACCTCAGTCGCATCCGCGCGATCAAGCCCTAGCTCCCGCGCTCCGGTTCGGGTCGGACGACCGTGCCCCGCCACATTCCGACAGACAGACACCGCCCCAGCCCCGGGCGGCCGCACCCCCAGCACTAGGAGGACCACCCCATGGTCGAGAGAACCCCACGACACCCCCGTCGGCGCCTCATCGCCGCGGTGGCGCTGGCCACCGGTGTCCTGACCGGTGTCGCGGCCTGCTCCCCAGGTCCGAGCAGCGGATCGTCCGCCGCCGGCGCGAAGACCGCCGGCCCGGTTGCCACCGACCCCGCCAAGGCCGGGAAGGTCACCCTCACCGTGTGGGACCAGAACACCGACCCGGGCGCCAACGCCTCCACCGAGGCGCTCAACAAGGCGTTCATGAAGAAGTACCCGAACGTCACCATCAAGCGCGTCTCCCGGTCCTTCACCGACCTCAAGACCACCCTGAAACTCGCGCTGTCCTCCGCCAACCCGCCCGACGTCGTCCAGGCGAACCAGGGCTACCCCGACATGGGCGCCTTCGTGAAGGCCGGGCTGCTACAGCCGGTGGACCGCTACGCCAAAGCCTACGGCTGGGACACCTCCTTCCCGTCCCAGCTGCTCGACCTCAACCGCTTCACCCCCGACGGCAAAACCTGGGAGACCGGCAATCTGTACGGCGTCTCGCAGACCGGTGAGATCGTCGGCGTCTACTACAACAAGGCCAAGCTGAAGTCGCTCGGCCTCTCCCTGCCCACCACGCTCGCCGACTTCGAGACCGCCCTGGCCAAGGCCAAGGCGTCGGGTCTGCCGCCCCTTTCCTACGGCGACGCCGACAAGAGCCCCGGCATCCACGTCTTCGGCGTCATCCAGGCCCTCGCCGCCGGCAAGTCCGAGGTCCGCAAGCTCGTCTTTGACGAGGGCGACGCCAAGTGGACGGACTCCGGTACCCTCAAGGCCGCGACCACGCTGCGCCGCTGGGCCGACAAGGGGTACCTGGGCGCCGGATTCAACGGCAAGAGCAAGGACCAGGCCGTCGCCTCCTTCGCCCAGGGCAAGTCCCTGTTCCTCGTGGAGGGCACCTGGCAGTCGGCCGTCGTCGCCCCGAAGATGAAGACGAACGTCGGCTTCACCGCGCTCAGCCCCGCCACCGGGCAGCCCCCGCTCACCCAGGGCGGCGAGGGCCTCGCGTGGTCCGTGACCTCCAAGTCCAAGCACCCGGACGCCGCCGCCGCGTACATCGACTTCCTCGTCAACAAGAACGGCATGAAGGTCGCCGCCGCCCACGGGAACCTGCCGGCCCTTCCACCGGCCGACTACAAGCCGACACCCGGCACCGTCGACGCGGACGTCCTCACCCGGTGGAAGGCCGTGAGCGAGAAGGACGGACTGCTTCCCTACCTCGACTACACCACACCGAGCTTCTACGACACGCTCACCGCCGCCGTCCAGGAGTTGACCGCCGGACATCTCAGCCCCAAGGCGTTCACCACCCGGCTCCAGTCCGACTACTCGTCCTTCCAGAACAGCAGGTAGACCCCCACCTCATGGCAGCCACCGCACACCGCCCGACGGCACGCAAGCGCCCGGCCGGCGTCCCCACCCGGGAGCCGGTCCGGCGCCGCGGCCGCGTCGTCCAGTGGAAGGGCTACCTCTACGCCCTTCCCGCCCTGATCGTCCTCGCGGTCTTCCTGCTGGTCCCGCTCGGCCAGCTGGTGCAGATCTCCCTCTTCCACTGGGACGGAATCTCCGTCTCCACATGGGCGGGGGTCGACAACTACACCGAGATCGCCCGCGACCCGCAGTTGCGCGCGGGCTTCCTCCACTCCTTCGTCCTGATCCTGTTCTTCTCCGTCATCCCGATCGCGCTCGCCCTGATGCTCGCCGCAGTCACCACGCGGGCCGGCCGGCTGCGCGGCGTCTCCGTCTTCCGCGCGATGATCTTCCTGCCGCAGGTGGTCGCCATGGTCGTGACCGCCACCGCCTGGACGGCGATCTACGCTCCCGACGGCGTGCTCAACACCGCGCTGCGCGCCATCGGGCTGGAGGCGGTCGCGCGGCCCTGGCTCGGCGACTTCTCCACCGCCCTGCCCGCCGTCGGACTCATCGGGACCTGGCTGGAGATAGGCCTGTGCCTGGTGCTGTTCATCGCCGGCATCGGGCAGATCCCGGCGGAGCTGTACGAGGCGGCGAAGCTCGACGGGGCAGGCGCGGTGCGGGAGTTCTTCGCCGTCACCCTGCCCGGACTGCGCGGGCAGATCACCGTCGCGCTCACCCTCACCGTGATCGCCGCCCTGCGCACCTTCGACCTGGTGTACATCGCCACCCACGGCGGCCCGGGCAACGCCACCAGCCTGCCCGCCTACGAGGTCTACAACCGGGCCTTCGGCACCGGTCAGGTCGGCTCAGCCTGCGCCATCGCCGTCGCCCTGACCGCGGTGATCCTCCTTCTCACCTTCCTGATCACGAAGGTCCAGCCACAGGAGGACGAGACATGATCTCCGGCCGCGAACGGGCGCTCAACTACGCCATCCTCACCATCTTCGCCGCGCTGGCCCTGATGCCGCTGATCGGCGTGGTGTCGTCCGCGCTGACCCCCGCCGCGGAATCCGGGCCCTCCTTCACCTGGCCTCACCACCTGGATTTCGGCAACTTCGCCACCGCCTGGCGTCAGGGCCACTTCGCCACCTATCTGACGTCAAGCCTGCTGGTCGCGGTGTCGGTGGTGCTCCTAACGGCCGTCCTGGCGATCCTGGCGGGCTTCTCCTTCGCGCACTTCGACTACCCCGGCCGATCAGTCCTCTTCTACGTCACCCTCATCGGGCTGATGGTGCCGCCCGAGGCCTTCGTCATCCCGCTCTACTTCAACCTGCGCGACGCCGGACTCACCGACTCCTACTGGTCGCTGATCCTCCCGCAAACCGCCCAGTCCCTCGCCTTCGGCGTCTTCTGGATGCGCAACTTCTTCCGCTCGGTGCCGGTCAGCGTCATCGAGGCGGCGCGCTTGGACGGGGCGTCTGACTGGCGGCTGCTGTGGCGGATCCTGGTGCCCACCAGCCGTCCGGCGCTGCTGACGATGGCGATGCTGGTGTTCATGTGGACCTGGAACGAGTTCCTGCTCCCGCTGGTCATGATCACCGACGAGAGCAAGCGCACCGCGCCGCTCGGCCTGGCCTTCTTCCAGAGCGAGCACACTACCCAGTACTCCGTGCTGGCGGCCGCGTCCATCATCGTCGCCCTGCCGGTCGTCGCCTCGTATGTCTTCCTACAGCGGCACTTCATCTCCGGCATGCTCTCTGGCGCGGTGAAGGGCTGAATGAGTGCCTGGAGCTTGAAGTGAACGGGAGAACGGGGGCCGCCGCGCCCGCGCGGCGACCCCCGTCCCTGTGTCCTCGCGGGTACTGGTTACCCGTCGGCCTGGGGCCACACGGCCGCCGCAGCCGCGACACCGGTGTTGAAGCTGTTGCTGATCGAGGCGATGGTGTGCCCTTCGACGCCAAGCTGGAACGCATCGAGTACGCCCTCAACGAGCGACCCGACCGCACCTTCGCCTCCGACGAGTTCGGCCCGCTCGGCATCCGCCCGACCGCCGGGACCTGCTGGGCCGGGCAGCGCAGGCCCGACCGGCTCCCGGCCACCTTCCACCGCACCCACGGAGTGCGCTACTTCCACGGCTGCTACCCGGTATGCGACGACGCCCTCTGGGGTGTCAACCAGCGCCGCAAGGGAGCCGACCACAGCCTCGCCGCGCTCAAGAACATCCGGGCGGCGCGTTCGGACGGTGCCCCGATCCACGTCATCCTCGACAACCTCTCCGCCCACAAAGGCAGCAAGATCCGCTGGTCGGCGGCCAGGAACAAGGCCGAGCTCTGCTTCACGCCGACGAACGCGTCCTGGGCCAACCCGATCGAGGCGCACTTCGGGCCGCTGCGGCAATTCACCCTCGCCAACTCGAACTACCCCAACCACACGGTCCGGACCCGCGCGTTGTACCGCTACCTGTACTGGCGCGACCAGAACGCCCGCCATCCTGACGTCCTGGCCGCCCAACGTCGTGAACGCGCCCGGGTCCGCAGCGAGAAAGGCATCCGCTGGGGCGCCCGCCCTCTCAACCTCGCGGTCTGACCGTCCGCCCGTGATCGTCAGTGACCCAGCACGGGCGGCCTCGCCGCAGGAACCTGCCCCGTCAGGGCCTTCCGGGCTTGCGGGCCAGGAGGCAGGCGTGCGGTCTGTTCACCCGTCCGCCGGGCTCCTGCTCCAGTCGCGCGGTGACGACGAGTCCGGCCTGGCCCAGCAGGCCGACCATGTGGCCCAGGGGCAGAAGGTGCGACTCATAGGACACTGGACGGCCATAGCCGTGGGTTGGCTGCAGCCGTTCATTGCCGACGTAGTCTCCCCAGAGCAGGAAGCCGCCGGGCGCGAGCGTGCGGTGGAATTCAGCGAACACCGCCGGCAGCCACTGCGGGGGCGTGTGGTGGGTGGAATACCAGGCCAGGATGCCGCCGAGTTCGTCGTCTCCCGTCTCCAACGCGGTCATCGAGCCCTCGGTGAACCGCAGGTCCGGATAGGCGTGGCGGGCCAGCCCGATCATCTTCGGTGACAGATCGACGCCGAAGGCGGACACCCCCAGCCCGGCCAGGTGCGCCGTTATGCGGCCGGGGCCGCACCCCAAGTCTGCGACTGGTCCCAGACCGGCCGTCCGCACGAGTTCAGCAAACCCCGCCAGCATCGCGCGGGACAACGGGTCCAACTCGGCTGGAGGCGGGACTCGTTCGACGTACTCGGCAGCGACCGTGTCGTACGACTCCCGGACAGCGGTCAGAAAGGAGGGCTCGGCCATGCGGGCGATCCTAGAGCAGGGAACTCACAGGCCGTGGCGCGACCTTGTTGACCTGCCTGACATCCACCGCTGCAGACACCCCGCCGTCACACCGACCCGGCGAGCCCAATTCCTTGTTAACGGTGCCGCGAGGAGCTGTGAGCCTTGCGGTGCTGTTCGAGTGCTGGACCGTGATGTCTAAACGCTGGCTGGCGGCTGACGCCTCGCATCACAGCGGCGGACGGTCCGGCATCGACAGCAGCCCTCTGGACGTCTCCTACACACCCCCTCCCTCAACCGCACGGACCTGCGCCGACGCCCGCCCCACGAGCGAGCCGCGGCCTGAGAACGCCATGACCGTCCTCGACAGCCGCGCCCTCAACCGCGCCACCCTCGCCATCGACGCATACGCCGCGGCGACCGCTGTCCTGTCCGGCCGGGCCGCAGGCGTACCGAAGGCCCGCAACGGGATCGTCGCAGCGATACGAGCCCTACGGGTAGTCCGCAAGAGCGCGGTCAAGACGCCCTCCACACCATCGTGCTGGTCCGTATGAAGTACGACCAGCGCACCCGCGAATACGTCGCTCGACGCACCGCCGAAGGCATGGCCAAGAAGGACATCATCCGGTGCCTGAAGCGATTCGTCGCCCGCGAGATCTCCCGCCACCTGCCCCACATGATCCCCACCACGGCACTGCTCCTGCAGACCGCTCGACGATCTATAGGAGCTTCCCCTCCGCGGACAGGGGCGGGCCTGCCGCATCGAGGCCGTGACATGGGATGTGTTCATTCGCGCACAGTCGGATCACCAGCTATGGATCGTCGGCAGGAACACGCTTTCGCAGGTGACGGCCGAAGAGTGTGGCCATCGGCGAGCTGGGTGCCCATGAAGGGCTTCCCGTCCCTTTTGGAACATGGGAGGTCCTGTTAGCGTGGCATGGCGTGAGCAGGGAGTGTGGAGTCCGCCTATGTCATTGACCGACAAGGCAATCGCCCGCATCAGGGAGCTGATCCAGTCCGGCGCACTGCCGCCGGGTGCCAAGCTGCCGCCCGAGCAACAGCTGGCCACGGAGCTCGGTCTGTCCAGGAATCTGATGCGTGAGGCGGTCAGAGCGCTTGTTGTCGCGCGGGTCCTGGATGTCAGGCGGGGCGACGGGACCTATGTGACGAGTCTGGAGCCCGCGCTGCTGCTTAAGGGGCTGGGCTCGGCGGTGGAATTGCTCCACGGGGACACCCTGCTCGAACTGACCGAAGTGCGCAGGCTCTTCGAGCCCGTTGCCACGAGCCTGGCCGCCACCCGGATCTCCGACGACGACCTCGTCGAGGTCAGGCACCATCTGGACGCGATGAAGGCCGCCCGCGACGATGTCGAGCTGCTCAACGAGCACGACGCCGCCTTCCACAGGGCGGTGATCGCAGCCGCCGGGAACAGCACGCTGGCCACGCTGCTGGAGGGCATCTCCAGCCGCACCGTACGCGGCCGGGTCTGGCGCGGCATGGTCGACGACCGCGCCGGTGACCGGACCATCGCCGAGCACGAGGCGATCTACGCCGCCCTGCTGCGCAGGGACTCCGCGCTGGCCGAGGCCGCGGCGCTGATGCATGTGAGCACGACGGAGCAGTGGCTGCGTCAGCACCTGTCCCGAGGTGATCGCGACACGTAGGGCGGGTAAAGTTGCCGTGTCATGGTCGGGGGCGGGACCAGCGGTCGTGTACGCCATCGTGCACTCACCCCAGTTGGGCTGCCGCCACGGCGCCCCCCGCCACCCCACGGGACCGAGCCCTTCTCACTCCAATACCCGTAGACCGGCGGATGTGCCGGGCTACACACACCGGGAACCCCCAAACCCGAGGAGACCTATGAGCCCCCGGACGCCACGCACCGGCCGCAGGTTAGCGGTGACAGCCGCTGTGGCGGCTTTCGTCGTCTGTACCGCCCCCGCAAGTGCGGCACCACTCGTCGTTGAGAACTGGACCGGTGACTCTCCCTACTTCTCTAGCACGGGTGCGTCGGGCGGCAGTCCCGAACCGGTCTCCCATACCGGAGCCGAGGACGGTAAGGCGCTGCGCATGCGGCTCCACGCCAAGCCGGCGGCGGGCCCCGGGGGCGGGGTGGAGATCGCCAGTAACGACAAGAGCTACGGATACGGAACCTACGGCACCCGTGTCCGTACGGCGGACTGTACGGACCAGGGACGCGTCGGGGTGGTCACGGGAACGTTCACCTACGCCTCGGACCATTCCGACGCCAATGGCAACGGCGTGCCGGACAACGACGAGATCGACGTCGAAGTCCTGTGCGCCCAGCCCCACGTGCTGTGGCTGACGATCTGGACCGACTACAGCGAATCGACCGGGAAGGTACGCAAGATCTCCCGAGCGATCGACATGCACACCGGGAAAGTCCTTTACAACTGCTTCGTCACCCAGCTCGGTGGGGAGTGCACGGACCCCAAGGAGGGCGAGAACAGCCCGGACAGCGTCACGCCGATCGAAGGCTTCAATTCAGCGACCCAGTTCCATACGTACATGTTCGACTGGCAGCCCGGTTCGGTGACCTTCTGGACGTACAACGACGACGGCACCAAGAACATCCTGTGGGATTACCGGGGCCCGGCGGACCGCATCCCCCATAAGCCGTCGGCCTTCATGCAGAACGTCTGGTACACGAACTCCTGGGACCCGCTGGACGGACCCGCTCATGAGCAGCCGCAGGTTGCCACGACCGCCTACATCGACTCGACAACCCTGCCGCGCTGATACCCCCCGTGGATGCGCGCCCGTGCGGCGCGCATCCACACGCGGGGCGACCCTCATCACGCGGCCTCTGCCGCCCAGACCACCGAGCAGTCGGGCGACTGGCCGGGGAGAGCCGAATTGCCCCCGCTCTCGGCGCAGTCGTCTGGCGCTACCACCCCATCTTCACCGACGGTCCCTTCGAAACGCTCCAGGCCGAACGACAGCACCATCACCACGCGGTCATCGAGCAAGTCATCGCCGACGGCAAAGCCGGGCCCCTGGCCCACCTGCCTTCGGGGAAGTTCAACGCGAACGCCGCCTCGCTGACTCTGTGGGCCATGTCCCACAACCTGCTGCGGGCCACAGGCACCCTGGCCTCGGTCTTCCACGCCAAGGCCACGGCCACAACCCTCCGCAGACACCTGGTCCACATCTGGGAACAGCTCGCCCTGCTCGCCGAGGTGACCGTGGTCGTACCATTCCGCAACGCCGACACCGCCGATCGCCGGGTTGCGCAGCTTCAACTGGCCGAAGGCGTCGGGGCCGAAGACGACATCGGGGCAAGTGAAGCTGACCGGCGACATCACCAAGGTGCCGAGCTCCGGGGACCGTCACGAGAAGACGGCGGTGATCCATAACCGTGGATCGGCGGTGGCCGCCATGGTCCGGCTGTCCCTGCTGGAGGAAGCCCACGGCCGCCGGGTGCTGCCGACGCTGTACAGCGACAACTATCTTTGGCTGCTGCCCGGTGAATCCCGCACCGTCGGTCTGTCCTGGCCGTCGTACACGTGCGGGCGCGGTGTGGGATCCAGTGGACTCACGCACGTCACCGAGGCTCGGTAACCGCCGTGCGGCGGACCACCACCTCACCCTCGTCCGTGGCGACAGCGACCGCGTACAGACCGGGCCGCCCGCCGTTGTACTTCAAGGGAAGGTCGGCGGCGCCATCGCCCAGCCACGCACGCATGTCCGCCTCGGTGCCGCCGACCTCCATCCACATGATTCCCTGGGGTGTGTTCCGCTGCCCGCTGCGCGGCTGTGCCGCCGGGTGCTCGGCGAGGTCCTCGATCAGGAACACGTTGGGCACCCCCCGCTGCCAGCAGGGGATCGTCTCGGGAACACGGATGGCGTTGCGCTGCACGCCGTCCGTCCGCTTGCGCAGCGGCTTGTCGATGGTGCTGGTGCCGAAGTGCTCGGCCAGCTCCTCCAGTTCGTCGCGTGAGTCGACCCGCAGGCACCAGCCGATGAACACGTCGCCGCCTTCGATCTGGTCGTAGAACCAGCGGGCGTTGGGGTTGGTCTGCGGCGAGTAGGCGTCGATGACGCTCTCCACCTCGATGTATTGGTCCGGTCCGAGCGGGACGATGCGGTTGGCGATGCCGAGGTGGGGGAACCAGCCCCCTTCATACTGTCCGAACCCGGTTTCCGCGCAGAGCTGTTCGGTGCCGGCGTAGATGTTGCGGGACCCCAGCGAGATGTGGTCGATCATGAGCATGGTGTTCGTCCTTCTTCAGTGGGTGGTGACTTTTTCGGCGTCGCCGTGGTGCGGGGTGGGTGTGCGGGAGGTGGTGGTGCGCGGCCGTATCCGGTTGCCGGCCACGGTGACGACGGCACAGCCGATGAGCGAGGCGGCGATGAAGTACAGGCCGCTGTTGTAGTTTCCGGTAGCGTCGCGCAGCCATCCCACGATGTAGGGCGCCAGGAAGCTTCCGATGTTGCCGAGCATCGTGGTGAGGGCGATGCCGACAGACATGGCGACGGGTCCGCGCAGGTGTCCGACCGGGATCTGCCACATAAGGAAGAGAGCGGCGTAGATACCGGACGTGAGCAGGACCGTACCGAGCAGGGTCAGCCACAGGTCGGTGGCGTTGGCGGCCAGCACGGTGCCGGCGGCGGCCAGCAGCGCACCCCAGGCCACGTGCCGTACCCGCTCGTTGCGCCGGTCCGAGCTGGACACCCAGAAGATGGCGACGAGTGTCGCGGGGATGTAGACGGCCCCGGAGAGCAGACCCGTCTGGACCACGTTCAGCTTCGTGTGGGCCTGCTGGGCGAAGCCGGCGATGATCAGCGGAAGGAACGCGGTGATGGCGGCGAAACCGACCCATAGGAGGCTGACGCCCGCGGAAAGGGTGATCAGGCGGAGGTCGCGCAGCCGCTGCAGAACGTCGCTGAAACGGATCTTCTGCTTCTCCATGGCGGTCTCGGCCGCGGTGACCTCCAGCAGGGCCGCCCGTTCCGGCTCCGTGAGCCAGGTGGCGGTCGCCGGAGAGTCGGTCAGGAAACGCAGCAGCACCAGACCGATGATGATCGTCGGCGCTCCCTCAAGAAGGAACATCCACCGCCATCCCGCCACGCCCAGTACGCCGTTGGCGTACTGGATGATGGCCGCGGACAGCGGGGTTCCCAGGATCGCGTAGAACGGCAGGCAGACCAGAGCGGTCACCCGGCCGCGCATCCGCGGTGGGAACCAGATCGTCAGATACATCAGCATGCCGGGGAGCATGCCTGCCTCGACGGCGCCCAAGGCGATTCTGATTGCGATGAGGCTGCTCTCGCCCTGGACCAGGCTGGTCAGCACGGCGACGACGCCCCAGCAGATCGTGAGCAGACCGAGCCAGCGCCGTGGCCCCAGCCGGTTGAGTGCCAGGTTGCTGGGGACCTGCAGAGCGATGTAACCGGCCGAGAAGATCCCGGTGGCGAAGCCGAAGGCGGAGGCGCTGATGCCGAGGTCGGCATTCATGGTCAGCGCGGCGGTCCCGAGGTTGACCCGGTCGAGGTAACCGGCCGTGTAGAGGAGCAGGACCAGCGGGCCCAGGCGTCTCAGGGCTTTTCTGACGGCCTGGCGTTCGGCCAGGGAGGAGTCTGACATGTGGGTTCCCTTCTCGGAACGGCTGTCCGCCTGTCTCGGCGGGGGAGGGAACGGCGTCGCGTCGTGCCCGTCCCCGCCCGGCGAACGCCGTTCGCCGGGCGGGCACGTATGGGCCGGTCACGGTGGGGTGCCGCAGGTGAGTGAGGTGGGGCGCAGTGGACCCGTCACAGGCCGAGGAACGCCCGCGCGTTGGCGGTGAGCGTTCCGGCATCCGGTCCGTGGTCGGTGGCGAAGCGGACGGGGTCCGGCTGGGCCATGTCGAATGGGTAGTCGCTCCCGCAGACGACACCGCCCTCGGAGGCGTGCGCGGCCAGCAGCCCCATCAGTGCGGGATCGTGGGTGACGCTGTCGAAGAACAGCTCGCCGAAGACCTCGTCCGGCGGCCGGGTCGAGTGGCGGCGCACATCGGCCCGGGTGTGCCAGCCGTGGGTCCACCGGCCGAGCAGCCCCGGTGCGCAACCGCCGCCGTGCACGAAGCAGATCCGCAGCCCCGGCAGCTCCTCCTTGATGCCGCCCAGCAGCAGCGCGGCGACGGCGGTGGCGCTCTCGACGGGGTTACCTATGAGGTTGGGGAGGTAGTGCTCCGACCATTCCGGCCGGGGCAGTTGCATCGGATGGACGAGCACGGCGAGGTCGAGATCCACGGCGTCGGTGAGGATGTGGCGCAGCATGCCTTGGTCCAGGGAGCGGCCGGCGAGCAGCGGCGGTATCGCGATCCCGGCGATGCCGTCGGTCCCGGCCAGCCGCTCCATCTGGGCGCGAGCCTCGTTGGAGTCGTCGAGACTCACCATGCCGAGCCCTATGAGCCTGCCATCGGCATCGGAGACCACGACGGAGAGCGCGTCGTTGAAGGCGGAGACATACGCACCGCCCCCCGGCCCGCCTGCCACAGGGAACGCGAACGGCGGCGCGGACAGGACCCGCACACCCACCCCCGCGGCGCGCATGTCCTCGAGGATGGCGGGGACGTCACTCATCGCCCGGGTCGGGATGGACAGCGGCATGTCGCCGAGGTGGAGTTGGCCGTCGCGGTCGTGCATGTGCCCGTACGGGGCCCCCGGGGGGAGGCCGAACAACTCGGTGGGCAGCCAGTGGGCGTGGACGTCGATGACGCCCTGGGCGAGCGGGGTGCTGATCACGGTCGCGGCTCCTGCCGGGCGTCCGGCCCGTGGCCGTGGATGTCCAGCGGCGTGTTGGCGCTGTCGAGGTGTTCGACGGTGGTGAAGACGAGCTCGGTGCCGCCGACGTTCTCGATGTCGTGCAGGAGGTACTCGCCCGGGCCGAAGGTGAAGTGGCGGGTCTCCCCGGCGTCGTAGGAGACCTCCCGGGTCGTGCCGTCGTGCGTGTGCTGGCGGCTGCGGCCTGCGTTCACCGCGGTCCAGAAGTAGTCCAGGACGTGCCGATGGGCGTGCCAGCGCTCGCCGGGGGCGAGCCGGATCTCCCAGACCCGCACCCGCGGTGTCTGGCTCAGCAGCCGGGAGCCGACCCGGCCGTCGTGGGAGTGCGCCTCGAACTCGGTACGTAGCTCCCGGGTCCATCCGTCGAACCCGGTGGCGACGAGGTCGCCGGCCAGTGGCAGGTCCGCGAGAAAGTTCTCGCTGGTCATTGTGGCTCCTTGTGTGTGGTCGGTGGTGGGTCGGGGGGCGCCCGGGTCCGCGGTGGGGTCAGTGCCCGGGGCCGTAAAGACCGAACCGCAGGCTCGGATCGCCGGGCGTCCAGGTGTTCGCGAACTGGGACCGCTCGCCCATGGAGACGACCCGCTCCAGCAGCCGGGCGCTGAGTTCGAGCTGGACCGGCTCCCACTTGCGCAGGGCGGCGCTGACGTCGCCCTCCGCCTCCCGCAGCGCGGCGACCAGGGCCCAGGCGTCGGCCGCCGCCTTCGCGGTGCCGGCCGCGGCGTGCGGCCGGGCCGCACACGCCGCGTCACCGATCAGGGCCACCCGGCCGTCGGTCATCCGGGACGCGCGCGCATCGGAGACGACCTGGACGTACGGCGCGGCGGTCGAGGTCACGACCTCGGCCGCGGCGGGGGACAGCATCCGCCGCGCGGCGTCCCGCATCTCGTCCACGTAGCGGTCCTGGACCTGGGAGGGGTGGATCGACACCGTGCCGGGAAAGCCGCGCTTGTCGATCAGCATCTCGGACAGCTCGGGGCCCTCGGGCACGTTCCGGTACCAGACGTAATTCATGAGCCGGTCCTGTGGCCCGGTACCGCCTTCGCCGGGGATCGGGTAGAGCGTGATGTGGGAGTGGGGCACCACGGTGTAGGTGATGGAGTCCTTCAGCAGCTCGCGGGTGCCCTCGGACAGATCCTTCTCCGGGACCGTTCCGCGCCATCCGATGTAGCCGGAGTAGGTGAGATCCGCGGCCGGGTCGAGGCGCCGGCGCCCGATGGAGGTGATTCCGTCGGCGAAGACCACCAGATCCGCCGTCACTTCACGCCCGCTCACGAACCGCACGGTGACGGACCGGTCGTCCTGGGCGAATCCGCAGGCGTACTCGCCCAGATGGTAGTGGTCGGTTCCAAAGTCGCCGAGTAGGGCGCGGTAGAACGTGCCCCATGATGTGTAGCTCCAGGTCCGCCGCTCGCGGTGCACGATGCGGTTGTCGGTGTCCAGGTACTGGACCCAGTCCGTGGAGGTGCTGAGGTTCTCCGGATGCTGGTCACTGCGCTCGGTGAACCAGCGCAGGGTGTCCGGCTGTAGCACGATGCCGCTGCCGCGGCCGTCGAGGGCGGTGGGGGTCCGCTCGAAGACGTCGACCGTGAAGCCCAGGTCGCGCAGGAGGAGGGCGGTGGTCAACCCGCCGATCGACCCGCCGATGACCGCCGCGGTGGCGCCGTCGTACGCGTTCATGTCTACATCTCCTTGCTGGTGATCGGCCTGGTCCGCGGCTGCGCCTGGACCGGGCCGGGGGCAATGGGGTCGCTGGGGAGTTCGGCTCCGCGTGTCTCCGGTGCGAAGGCGAGACCGGCCACGGCGATCAGTCCGACCGCGGCGACACATGTGGTCGCCAGGCCCAGGTCTCCGTCGAACCACGAGGCGGCGATGACGCTGGCCACCAGCGGGCCGGCCGCGGTGATGATCCGCCCGATGCTGTTGCACAGGGCCATGCCGGTGGCTCGCACACTGGGCGGGAAGAGTTCGGGACCGTAGACGAAGGTGCCCGACAGGGCCCCGAACAGGCCGAATCCGACGACCGGCAGGGCGAGCAGGAACTCGCCGTAGCCGTGCTGGAAGGGGAAGAGATAGCAGACGCTCACGGCGGAGACGGCGAAGCTGATGGCGAAGGCCTTGCGCCGGCCGAACGCGTCGGCGAGGAATCCCCACGAGGCGTAGCCGAGGATGCCGCCCGCGTTGAACAGCATCGAGGCGACCGCGACATGGCTGTTGGCCGTGTCCGGGGACAGCGCGTCGTCGGCGGCGACCTGGCGGATGATCTGGGGATACCAGGTCGACACGCTCCAGAAGGCGATCAGCGAGCCGGTGGCCAGCGCCGTGCAGATCGCCGTCCGGTTCAGCAGCGGCGCGGCGAGCAGCCGGCGCAGGACGAACCGGTCCGCCTCGGTGACCTGGCCCTGCGACTTCCGTATCCGGCGTGCGGCGATGGCGCCCCGGATCTCCGGGGGCTCGGGAACGTAGCGGCGGATGAACCACACGAGGAGGGCGGGCGCCACCGCGATGCCCATCATCAGCCGCCAGCCGTGGTCGCCGAGCAGCTGGTAGGCGAGCGCGGCGATGAAGAAGCCGGCCGCGTAGCCGGACATCATCACGCCGCAGGCCCGCGCCCGGTAGCGGTTGCGCCATACCTCGGCCACCAGCGCGGCCCCGACCGGGGCCTCGACGCCCGAGCCGAGCCCGGCGACGAACCGGAAGGCACCGAGTTGCCACCAGGTGTCGGCGAACGCCGCCAGCGCGGTGAACACCGCGTAGGTGACGATGCCGGCGGACAGCACCCGGACCCGCCCGAAGTAGTCGGCGAGCATGCCGAACAGGAGCCCGCCGACCGCCCAGCCGGTGAGGAACAGGGCCACGGTCAGGCCGCCGTAGAACCCGATACCGTCGGGGCTCACCCCGATGCCGCTGTGCGGCAGCAGCTCGGTCATGGCCGGGCCGAGGACCAGCGCGTAGAGGCTTCCGGCGAAGCCGTCCAGGGCCCAGCCCATCGTCGTCCCCAGCAGGACGAGCCATTGCATTCGGGTGATCTCCGCGCGCCAGCCGCGAGCGGGCCGGGCGACCTGTGTATTCGACATGGGCGGGTCCTTCGTTGGACGTTGCCGGACGGAAGTCGTCGTGGGAACGAGGGGGGAGCCTCTGGAGGGGGGGAGAGGGGAGGAAAGCGCCGTGGGACAGCCGGTCAGTTGAGACGGCCGGGCTCGGTGCTGCCGTACCAGTCGACGTCGTCGGCGGAGGTGCGCACCACGACGGTCTTGACCCAGGTGAAGTCGTCGAAGGACTCCTGGCCGGCATCCCGTCCGGTGCCGGACTCCTTGATCCCGCCCCACGGGAGCGACGGCTCCAGCCGATGGTGATCGTTGACCCACACCATTCCGGCGGTGATGCGGTCCGCGACGCGGTGACCACGGCCGATGTCACGGGTCCAGACGCCGGCCCCGAGACCGAAGCGGTTGTCGTTGGCCATCGCGACCGCGTCGTCCTCCCCGTCGAAGGGCACGACGACCGTGACCGGTCCGAAGATCTCCTCGCGGGTGACGGTCATGGACATCGTGGCGTCGGCCAGTACGGTGGGCTGCACGTAGTAGCCGGAGCCGAGCTCGGCCGGCAGGTCGGGTATGGCCCCGCCGGCGGTGATCCGGGCGCCCTCCTGCGCACCGGTCGCGATCAGACGCAGGACCTTGTCCCGCTGGACCCTGCTGATCAGTGGTCCCAGCTGGGTTCCCGGCTGCGCGGGGTCGCCGATCCGGATCGCCGACGCCCGTGCGCTCAGCGCCTCGACGAAGGCGTCGTAGCTGCCGCGCTGGACGAGGAACCGCGAACCGGCGACACAGGACTGGCCGGCCGCCACGAAGGCCGCGAACGCCGCCCCCTCGGCGGCGACCAGCGGGTCGATGTCGTCGAAGACGACGATCGGGGTCTTGCCACCGAGCTCCGCGGTGACGCGGGCGAAGCGGGCCGCCGTGGCGACAGCCGCGGCCCGTCCGGCCTCGGTGCCACCGGTCAGCGTGATCTTGGCGATGTCGGGATGCCCGGTCAGCCGTTCGCCCACCTCGCGCCCGCCGGTGACGACCATGGCGACGTCCTCGGGCAGTCCGGCATCGCGCAGGATGCCGAGCAGAGCCAGTGTGGTCAGCGGCGTCATTTCGGAGGGCTTGATCACTACGGTGTTTCCGGTGGCCAGCGCGGCGGACAGACTGCGCGCGAGGATCAGCAGCGGGTGGTTGAACGGGGTGATGATCCCGCACACGCCGAGCGGTGACCGGCGCTGGTAGGTGAGGTAAGGGCCGTCGCCCGGCAGGACCGCGTCCCGCTGGGCGGCCAGCAGGCCCGCGTTGTAGCGGAACCACTCCGGGACGCGGGCGAGCTGTGCCCTGGTCTCGGTGATGGGACGGCCATTGTTCCGCGTCTCCAGCTGGAACAGCGTCTCGGTGTGTGCCTCGATCGCGTCGGCGAAGCGCAGCAGGTGCCTGGCTCGCTCACTGCGCGGCATGCGTGGCCACGGACCGGAATCGAAGGCCGTCCTCGCCGTCTCCACCGCCTTGTCCACCTCGGCGACCGTGCTGTCCGGGACGGTGCGTATCACCTCGCCGGTGGCCGGGTTGATGATCGCCCTATCGCGGCGAGCGACGCCGTCGGCCGGTGGCGCGGCTGTGTCAGGGCGCTGGGTGTTGGTCTGGTTCATGGGCTGTCCTTATGACGGGCACAGGGCTGCATGTTTCGGCGCGGCAGGGAAGGGGAGCCGTGTCCGCGCCCCGATGCAGTGGCGTGCGGTCGAGTATGGGGACACGGTTCACGCATCTCTATGTCCGGGGAGATATATTCGAGCTTGATGTATGTCTTCAGCGACACTCTCGTCCGTGCCATGCTGAATACATGTCGACGCTGTCACGGAAAGGTGCGGGCCCTGCCCGGTCGAGCGGAAGCGAGTCGCACGCCGAGCTGCGGCGCTGGCTCGAGGCCGTGCAGGCATTGAGCACCGCGGTGAGTTCCGGACGAAGCCTGCGCGAGGTCCTCGACCTCGTCGCGGACACGGCGCGGTCCTTGCTGGGGTTCGACTTCTGCGGAGTGTTGATCCCCGACGGCTCCGGGCGGAACCTCGTGATCGAAGGATGGAGCGGACTGTCGGCCGAGTACGTGGCGCGCGTCAACTCCGACCGCCCGGTGCGGTTGCTCGGGAACGGTCTTCACCACGCACCGTCGAGTCAGGCATTTCGGTCGGGTGAGCCCGTCGCGGTGCGGGACATCGCCCGGGAGCCGCAGTTCACGCCATGGGGCGGGGTCGCGAAGGAGCAGGGTTACCGGTCGATGCTCTCGGTGCCTCTGGTCGCCGGCAGCGAAGTGGTCGGCACGCTCAACAGCTACCACTCTGTCGCCCACGACTTCACCGATCACGAGATCGAGCGGCTCACCTTGCTGGCCAATCACGCCGCGATCGCGCTCACCTCGGCACGGATGGTCGAGGAACTTCAGCAGCTGACCACCTCGCTTCGCGGCCAGCGCGACCTGCTGACAAAATCAGAACGCATCCACGAACGCCTCCTGTCGGTCGCGCTCCGGGCCGGCGGGCTCGACGGCATCGTCATGACGCTGGCGGAACTCGTGTCGCGGCCCGTACTCGTCGAGGACGCGCGGGGCACCGTGCTCGCCCTCACTGGCCCTCTCGCGGAGTTGCCGGGCGCCGACGTCCGAGCGGCGCTGCCACTGGAGGAGGATATGTCCGAGCCGCATATGCTCGGCACCGGCCTGGTCCGCGAGCATGGCGGCCATGTCGCTGCCACCGTTCGGCTGGCTGGTGAGGTGGTCGCCCGGCTGTGGCTGCCGCGCGGTGCTGAGGAGTTCTCAACACTCGACGAACGCGCCCTCGAACACGCCTCGATCGTGGTATCGCTCGAGCTGTTCCGGTTGCGCACCGGAACCGAGGTCGAGCACCGGCTGCGCGGCGAACTGCTCGCCGACATCCTGAGCGGTGCGGCTGCCGAATCCCGCCCGCTGAGGGAGCGCGCCGACCGACTGGGGCACGACTTGTCCCGGCCCCACGCCGCCCTCGTCGGCCAACTCGAGGTGGCGACCGAATCCCGGCGTCCCCGTGCCTACCAGCGAGCACTGACTCTGGTGTCCGAGCTGGCTGCCACGTACAGACCGAGACCCCTCGTCGCGATGCACCAGGGAGCGATGGTCGCGCTCTGGCCCCTGGACGGGGCCCGTACGGGAGCGGCAGCGGGCGCGGCCGGAAGGGCGGAGCCCATGGGCGCCGTCGCCTCATCGATACGCCGCGCGATGGCTTCGGTTCCGGGCGCCGAGGGAGCAACCGTGGCGGTGTCCGCCACCGAGCGACAGACCGTCCGGCAGGCGTACCGGACTGCCCGCGGAGCGCTCAACGTGGCGCTGCGCACGGGGCGTTCCGACATCGTTGTGACGCCGGAGGACCTCGGCGTCGCGGGTCTGCTCCTGCAACTCAACGACGCCCGGCAGCTGGTGGCCTTCGCCGACCGTACCTTGGCGGCGGTTCGGGAGCACGATCTGCGGCGTGGCACTCATCTACTGCGGACGCTCCGCGTCTACCTGGACAGTGATCTCAGCAGGACCGAGGCCGCGCAGAGGCTCAACGTCCATCCCAATACGGTGAGCCAGCGCCTGCGGCGGATCGAAGTGGTGGCCGACATCGACCTCTCCGCTCCGACAACCATCGTGGAGGTCAGTGCGGCCCTGCTGCTCCTGGATGTCGCCGAGGGCGGACAGCCGGCCTGACCGGGGGCGAAGGAGCCGCATGGTGGAATCGGCTGTCGTCTCCCTGTGTCGTTGCGACACGAATCTCGCTTCGGCCAGCAGTGCCCCGTACGTGTGCGTGCCCAGACCTGTTGCCGGACCTGGTGGCCGTCGACGCTCAGGAGCCTCACGGTCGATTGAGCTCCCCAAGGGATGATTGTGATAAGGAGAAATTCCTTTTACTGTGCCGCCACTGCACTGAACAGCACAGGCCGGGCGCCCCTTCCGACGAAGGGCGCCCGGCCTGCCTGGTGCGGAACACGCCCCGTCGGCCGCGCTGGAGGGCGTACGGCACTGGCGGCTGCATCTGCCCGTCCTGGCCCTGAGTTCGTGGCCTTCCCGCTGGTCGCGCTGGCCATCGCCCTGCTACCGGACCGGATGCTCGGTGCCGAGCTCACCGCCGGTGTGCTCTTCCTGGCCGTGCTGCCGTCCACCGTCCAGTCTTCCATCGCCTTCACCTCCTTGGCACGCGGCAACGTGGCCGCGGGCTTGTGCTCGGTGTCGTTCTCCACGGTGCTGGGCGTTGTCCTCACCCCTGCGCTGGCGGTCCTGTTGATACAGCGAACCGAGGGCGGCGGCATCCCGTTCGGCTTCGGCCAACTTGGCGACATTGTCGTGCAGTTGCTGCTGTCGTTCCTCCCGGGGCAGGCGGTACGGCGCTGGATCGCCGAATGGCTTGGCCGGTACCGCGGCCTGATCAGCATCTGTGACCGGGGTTCGATTCTGCTGGTAATCTACTCGGCGTTCAGCCGGGGTATGACCACCGGCATCTGGCAGCGCGTGTCGTCGGCGCGGCTGGTGCTGCTCGGCGCACTGTGCGTGCTGCTGTTGTGTGTCGTCCTGCTCCTGGCCGACCGCTGTGCGCGGATGTTGCACCTGTACCGGGAGGATCGGGTGACCGCGGTCTTCTGCGGCGCCGCCAAGAGCCTGGCCAGCGGGCTGCCCACGGTCTTCGTGCTGTTTCCGGCGAGCCGGGTCGCCATGACCGTACTGCTCGTGATGCTGTACCACACCCTCTAGCTCGTGGTCTGTGCATGGCTGGCCCGCCGCTGGCCGACCGCCCTCCGCGGCACAACGACGCAGTCCACTCCCCACACGCCTGCCCCGGCCGTCGGCCCCCGCTCCGACCCCCCGTTATCTTCTTCGCGGTCCTGCAAGAGGACCGCTGGCCTCCGGGCCCGGCATGACTGTTCCCCCCTGTCGCAGGGATGACCTGGGGGGT
>NZ_JBIADZ010000055.1:0-34377 GCF_042868035.1 Streptomyces sp. NPDC007875
CAGCCCCTCAACGCCCACCGCGCGGGCACCGTCAAGGGCCTGGCCGCCGAGGTCGGCGCGTCCATCACCTCGGGCGCGGTCATCTGCGAGATCAAAGGGTGACTGTAATGATCCCTGTGGCTCCGCTCGGAGGTATGCCCCAGGATTGACTGGCGCTTCCGCCGTCCTCGGCAGGATTCGTCGACCTCCCGGCGGGCCACAACGCGTCGCCGGTCAGGCATCTGTGACTTCCGAGTACGTGCCGCCAGAGCTCGCGAGCTCCCCCTGACCGCCTCCACCAGCCGCAGGTGACACGTCTGCCGCGCGACCGCACGCTGCCGTGCGGGGTGGACGCCGGGGGCCTGGTCAGGGCGCGGGCTATTGGATTTCCGCCCATCGAGTAGTCCCGCCTTGGTAAGTCGTGGTTCCGGAGCGGGCGGACAGTGCGGCGACGATGGCGCTCCCGCGGCCGCTCTCCTCGGGCTGCCGAGGGCTGCCGCCGTGGCGGCACAGCAGCGCCGGGCCCGCGTCACTGACCTCGATGCGGACAGCGCACGCAGCCCGGCCACCCTGCCGGGACAAGCACAGCGACGCAGGGGGAAGGGCGTGAACGACCGCATTGGTGATCAGTTCGGAGACGACCAGAAGCGCATCGTCCGCAAGGTCCGAGGGGATGCGCCACTGTTGCATAGCGCGGGCGGCGCGTCGGCGGACGGCGGCAAGACCTTCTGGAATGTGAGGCAGAGGGAAGACCACATCTGTCCGAGCGGATGAGACTGTCTCAAGGCTGTTGCTGAGCCTCACGGGCAGGTTGTGATTCATGGTGGTGTCCTGGGGGGTCCCGGTGGGGCGGGGGACGACGAGGCCGGAGAGAAACGTCTCGGGCGGGTGTGGCGGCGCCAGGCCACCGGGGATCCGGCGGGGATGGCCCCTCAGCCATGAGGATGACGTCCGTACCGACTCTTCTGTCGTTATTGACGGATAACGTTATGGGTGATTCACATTCAACGTATGTCCTGATATCGGCGGCGTCAAGACATGAGCGAAAGGGAAACAGGTTAATGCGCAGTAATGTGGCCATGGTGTCAGGCTTCGGTCTGCCACCTCTGCGCGCGGCTGCCAGCCAGCGGCACAACCAGGGAGGGCGTACCGGCTGATCAAGCGCCGGGGAGGATGCGACCACGCCCATGGACGACGAACCACTGGCCCGCGCATTCACTGACGGCGTCAAGGCAGTCGCCTCGCGTGGAGTGCTCGGCGACCCACCTGGCATGTCGTCTGAGCTGGGCTTCGCCCGTCCGAACGCCGCAGCCGTCCTACTCGCGCAACACGCAACGGCGTGTTATCGGCTGCTCACCTAGGCCGAGTCGTCAAGACGCCCATCAGCGCCACCGCGATCAACGCATTCGCTGCGTCCAGGGCCCATGCACGACGAGAGGGCCAAGGCGGGTGGCGACCTACATCACGTACAGATGTCAGACATTCGGTGTTAGGGTCGCCTTATGAAAGATCTTCGTACGCCGCGCCGCGTCGCGAGCTTGTCGGCGCAACTGGTGGACACCCTTCGTGAGCAGATCACATCCGGCGCATGGCCTGTAGGGATGCGGATTCCGCCCGAACATGATCTGGTCGAGCAACTCGGTGTCGGGCGTACGACGGTGCGCGAGGCGCTCGGCGCGCTGGTGCATCTGGGCCTGCTGGAGGCTCGGAGGGGTGACGGGACGTACGTCCGGACATCGAGCGAAATGCACTCGGTACTGATGAGACGTGCCAACACCTCGAGGTGGAGCGACGTGCTGGAACTGCGCGCAGTGCTGGAAGAGTACGCCTCGGGCTTGGCCGCGTTGCGGCGTACCGAAGACGACCTGAATCGCCTGCGGCACCTCCTCGACGAGGCCGCGGCGACAGCGGATTCACCGGAGATGACCGCCGTCGCGGAGATCGATACCCGCTTCCACCAGGCTGTGGTGAGTGCCAGCGGGAACACCCTTCTTACCGAGGTGTACGACGTCCTCAGCACCGCGGTCACCGAACAGATCGGCGGCACACTCTGGCCCAGCGCGACGGCCGCGGAGCACAGCCTTCTGCACAGGCGTCTCGTTGAGGCGATCGCCGCCCAGGACGAGGTCGGTGCACGCTACTGCGCCACCGAGATCGTGAAGCTCACCGAGACCGGAACGGAACGACAGAAGTGACCACCTCGAGGAACTCCCACGCCGGCCTCACCACGGCTACGAAGGCCGGCCGGATCGCAACCCCGAAGACGCCGGTTACTACGCCCGCCCTTTCGGCGGGCCTCTTGATCGCGATCCTTTTGGTGGCGGCCAACCTACGCGTGACCTTGACGGGTGTGGGCACACTGCTGCCGGCCATCGAGCACGACACTGGGTTGACTGCGTCAGAGGGTGGCGTACTGAGCACCCTGCCGCTGTTTGTGTTTGCTGTGACTTCGCCCTTTGTCGGGCGCACCTCGCACCGGGTCGGCACCACCCGCCTCCTCGTGGCCGCCCTCGCAGTGCTGGCAGCGGGCACCGTGATCCGGTCCTTGCCTTCGCTTGCCTGTTTGTTCGTCGGAACCGTGATCCTCTCGATGGCGATCGCCGTTGGCAACGTCCTGCTGCCTACGGTGATTCGTACCCACGTGCCCGGCTCGCGGGTTCATACCGTCAGCGCTCTCTACGTCACCGCTATGGGAGTGGTCGCTGCTCTGTCGTCAGGCATCTCCGTCCCGCTTGCCGAGACCCTACCCGGAACCTGGCATTCCGCCCTGGCCTGGGGAGTAGTCGTCGCCGTCGCCGCTCTCGCCGTGTGGCTGCCTCGGCTACGCGGGTCCCGGCCTGACGGCGGCGTGCGGTCTCATGGGACACACGCTCGAACCCCATGGCGATCCTGGCTGGCGTGGCAGGTGTCCTTCTTCATGGGCCTGCAATCCCTTGCCTTCTACACCGCCGTCGCTTGGCTGCCCAGCATCCTCGGTCAGCAGGGCATGAGCACCACAGCTGCCGGCTGGATGCTGTTCTACTACCAGCTCGTCGCACTGGTCACGAGCATGTTGCTGCCTTTGATCACTCGAGGCCGCCACGACCAGCGCTTCGCTGCGGCCGCGGGCTCAGCGATCGTCGCCGCAGGCTTCGCGCTTCTGCTCCTCTTTCCAGCGCTCGCACTCGCGGCGTGCACTCTTCTCGGGTTGGGCGCCGGTGTCTGTCTCGTGCTCGCCCTGAGCTTCCAAAGCCAACGTGCCACTGGTCCCAGCGAGACCACAGCCCTGGCCGGGATGGCTCAGTCCATCGGCTATCTCGTCGCCGCGGCCGGACCCCTTCTTCTGGGCGTCCTCCACGACACCACCGGCAGCTGGACTGGTGCTCTCCTTCTCCTCACCGCATTGAGCCTGGTCATGGCCGCTGCCGGTTATGGCGCTGGACGCGACCGCCACGTTCGCACCCGGCCTGACCGCGAAACAGACTAACGCCCTCCAGAACGCATCGGACCGGATGCAGAGAACGCGGAGTCAGCCTCCCTGAGCCGCTGCGGGAAAACTACAGCTCAGCAGGCACCCTCCTCCCCCGTCAGCGATCGATGCGACTAGCGAGCCATCATCACCCGTGCGGACAGTCCGTGATGGCGAGGCACTCGAAGGAAGCACGTCCTGGGAGGGTACTGATTATCAGATACCAGGGAACTCAGTTCTCTCCTAGAGACCATCGGTAGGCGCTTCCACCCAGGCATCTTCGATGCGTTGGACGATCTGCCACATCGGCGTGCTGCTTCTGCCGACCAGGATGAGCGATTCCCCCGTATCACCCCAGGTGCGGTGGACGGGTCTCAGACGCCGCCGCCGTCCGGAGAAGAAGCTCGGCATCAAGGGCTCGGACGTCAAAGGGCACTCCGCTCTGGGCATACGCCCGCCGCCGCCATTTGTGGTGGTGGAAGACGTACTGGCGGCTACTTGCCGTCGTCCTCGCGCTCGAGGGCTTCCAGCGCCCGCCGCGTGACCTCGTCCACCGGGCCCAGGGAGGAGATCGTGACCGCCAGGCCCTGCGTCTTGTAGTACTCGATGATCGGCTCGGTCTGCGTATGGTAGACCTCGAGCCGCTTGCGGACGGTCTCCTCGGAGTCGTCATCGCGCTGGTAGAGCTCACCGCCGCAGACGTCGCACACGCCCTGCTGCTTCGGCGGGCTGTACGAGACGTGGAACACGTGTGCCGGCCGGCTGCGGCAGATACGCCGGCCGCCGATGCGCTTGACCACCTCTCCCTCGGGGACTTCGAGGTCAAGAACCGCGTCCAGCGTGATGGCCTCGGTCTTGAGCAGCTCGTCGAGCGCCTCGGCCTGCGAGACGTTGCGCGGGAAACCGTCGAGCAGGAAGCCGTTCTCGGCATCCGGCTGTCGCATGCGGTCCTTCGCCATCGCGATGGTGAGCTCGTCGGAGACGAGGTTGCCGGCGTCCATGGCGACCTTCGCGAGTTTCCCCAGCTCGGTCTGCCGGCTGATGTTGGTCCGGAACAGATCGCCCGTAGAGATGTGCGGGATCGACAGCTTCCCGGCCAGGCGTGTGGCCTGAGTGCCCTTTCCAGCACCCGGCGGCCCGACGAGGACGATGCGCATCAGCGGAGGAACCCTTCGGCCTCGCGCTGCTGGAGCTCTTCGGCGGCGGAGGCGCTTGCCGACGGCTTGGAGACGACCTCGCCGATCCTGCCACCCACGGCCAGATACGAACGACTGACTGACGGTGCGGCTGGTCGGGGAACGGCCGGAGCCCCGGACCACTTTCGTTCGATTCCGCTCAGAGCCTTCATCACATGTCCAATCGTCTGGGTGGTGCGTCTGCTCGGCTCGCCGTGGGAAGGGCGGACAGGTTGGTTGCGACCGTCCAGCGGCACGGCGCGGCTCGTCAGGGCGGGCCGCGCCGTGCCGCCGGACGGAGTGGGTGGGGAGCTGTTGCCCCATGGCGTGGTGGTACGGGGTCGGCTGCGCCGGGACCGTCCGGCGGTACGTCTTTTCGGCAGGACAGGGGCGTACCGCCGGACGGGGTATGAGAGGCGAATCCCCGGCGAGGGGACGGTGCGGCGGACCGGTTTGTGCATGGTGGCTGCCGCGGTCAACTCCTGGTGCGACCCAGCACGGTGTTGTCGAGGGGCGACGTCGATGGTGTGGGACGCGGCCGTCGCGGACGGTGAGTGCGGTTTGCTCTTTTGTACCGGCCCCTGCGCAGGGAGGCTGCCGGGTTCTTCCTCAGTCGATGAGGTCGAGGGCGGTGGTGACGATGCTGTCCGTGTCGATGCGGTGGTAGCGGTAGACGTCCTCGATCGCCCCGGACTGGCCGAACCGGGTCACGCCGAGGGTGCTGACGGGAACGTTCTGGATCGTGCTCAGGAAAGCCAAGGTGTGGGGATGCCCATCCAGGACGGTGACCAGCGGGGTGGCCCGGTCGAGGGGGAAGACCTGGTCGAGGATCCAGGCCGGGTCGTCCGACAGGCCGCGGCGGGCCTGTAGCGCGCGGAAGAGCAGGTCCGGGCTGGTCACGCACACGACATCGGCGCCATGCCCGAGGGCGGCGAGCCGGTCGGCGGCGGCCAGGGCCTCCGGGACCAGTGCGCCCATCGCGGCGAGGGTCACCACCGGGTTCTCGTGCTGCCTCAGCCGGTAGGCCCCGGCGGTCACATGTCGGCGACGGCGTTCGCGAGCGGCCGGGTCGGTCGGCACCGCGGCCGCGGACTGGTCGACGGGCCGGGTGGACAGCCGCAGGTAGGCCGAACTGCCTTCGGGACGGCCGAGGTTGCCGAGCGCGGCCAGCAAACACCATTCGGTGTCGATCGCGAACGCGGGTTCGTAGGTGACACAGCCGGGCTGCTCGATACCCAGCGACGGAGTGGTGATCGACTGGTGGGCACCGCCCTCGGGGGCGAGCGTGACGCCGGACGGCGTGCCGACCAGGATCGACTGGCCACCGGCGTAGATACCGAAGGACCACGGCTCCAGCGCCCGGTTGACGAAGGGGTCGTAGACCACACCGATCGGCAGCAGCGGCTGGCCCCACCGGCTCCAGGTGGCGCCCAGCTCGCCGAGGAGACCGACCAGGTTGGTCTCCGCTATGCCCAGCTCCACATGCTGACCGGCTGGCTGCTCGCGCCAGTGCAGGATGGTCTCGGCGTCATCGGCGAACCAGTTGGGGCGCTCGGTCGGCGACCACACACCGACCTTGTTGAGCCAGCCGCCGAGGTTGGTGGTGGAGCTGACGTCCGGGCTGACGGTGACGATCCGGGCGGCCGCCTCCGGCGCCCGCCGGGTGAGATCCAGCAGGACGCGGCCGAGAGCCTGCTGAGTGTTCCCGATGCCGGTGGGGGCCGGGCGCACCAGGTCGGCGGGGACCGCGGGGGGCTTGGGGGGCGCCTGTTCGGGGCGGCGCAGCCGCTGGGCGGCCGCCGCGCACAGGGCCGCTTCCGCCGAACCTTCGCCGAAACGCGTCCACGGGTGGTCGAGATCGGTTCCCAGGCGGTCGGCCAGTGCACTCATCTGCTCGGCCGTCAGGAGCGAGGAGTGGTTCTGCGGGTGGCCCTCGGTGGGGAGCCCGTAGCCCTTGACCGTGTAGGCGAAGATGACGGTCGGGCGGGTGTCGTCGACACCGGCGAACGCATCCGACAGCGCGCCGATGTCGTGGCCACCCAGGTTGCGCAGCGCCGCCAGGAGCGAGGCGTCGTCCAGGGGGGCGATGAGGTCGGCGATCGGCCCGGCGGTCGAGCCGGTGCCGGGCAAACGCTCGCGCAGCTCGTCGGCGGAGCAGCGCAGCAGGCGCTGGTATTCGGGGTTGCCCATGGCATCGATACGAGCGCGCAGGGCCTCGCCACCGGGCCGGGTGAACAACTCCTGCAGGAGACGCCCGTACTTGAGGGAGATCACCTGCCAGCCGGCCGCGGCGAACATGCCCTGCAGCTTGTCCGCGGCGATGCCGGGGATGACTCGGTCGAGAGACTGCCGGTTCAGGTCGACGACCCACACCACTTCGCCCAGACCCGGCACCATCGGATCCTGGATGGCTTCCCAGATCGCGCCTTCGTCCAGCTCGGCGTCGCCGAGCAGGGAGTACTGGCGCCCCCTCCCGGCACCGCCGAAGCGCCCCTCCACGTAGCGCCGGGCGAGAGCGCCCCACAGGGGAGCGGTGGCGCCGATACCGACCGAACCGGTGGAGTAGTCGACCGGGTCGGGGTCCTTGGAACGACTGGGGTAGCTCTGCAGACCGCCGAAGGCACGCAGCGTGGTCAGATAGGACTCGTCCAGCTCGCCCAGCAAGTAGTTGATCGCATGCAACACCGGTGAGGCGTGAGGCTTGACCGACACCCGGTCCTCGGCAGTCAGCGCATGAAACCACAGCGCCGTCATGATCGAGGTCATCGAGGCACTGGACGCCTGGTGACCGCCCACCTTCAGCCCCGAAGGGTTCGGCCGCACCCGATTGGCGTGGTCGATGATCGCGGTGGACAGCCACAGCACCCGCTGTTCGACCGACTCCAGCGCGGCAAGCTCCTCCGCCCGGGCAGGACCGCCGTCGCCGCCGGCCGACCTCAGTTCCGCAACCATCACAGACCACCTCCGCATTCGGCACCATGCCTTAGGAATTTCGCGTTATGCTCCGCCAGAAGACGGGTAACTCTGCGACTGCACAAAATGTCTCTTATAGATCGAGCATTCTGCTCGGATTCGGGCCGCCTGATCGGCTGGCCCGGGGCGCTGGACCGGTTCGCACCGGCCTTAAGACGCGGCCCCATCACGCGCCTTGGCTGACGGCAGAGAGTCGACTGCGCGCAGGACATCTGTCAGCCATGCGACCTGCCCGTCGAACTGTGACAGCTTCCCAGGCCGTACCCACCGGTATGCCTTGTGCTCCCAGTTGAGAGTGAGCCGGCGTTGACTGGTGCAGGCCAAAAAAGTGTGCACGGTCCAGTCCGGCCCGCCACGAGGGTCGGCCAGACTCAGCGTGGGGCCCGCAGTCAGCTGCTCCAGAGCGCGAGCGGGGAGCAGAGTCTCCTCCCAGATCTCCTGGATGGCTTGCCGTACCGGGTCGCTGTCAGCGTCCAGGTATCCGGTGATGCAGTGCCACAAGCCCGAATCATGCTGGACAGATCCACTGCGCTTGAACAACCCGATGCGGCCCCGCCACATGAGGATGACAGCGACTACCTGCCGCGGGCCCTGAGACCTGGGGCGACCGGACTCGTTCAGGGACTGGGCCCCTGGTGAAGCCCGGGAGACCACCCCGCGACCACCGCCTTCGGTACGGACACCCGGGGAGGACCCGACGCGCTTGTTCATCTGGTGCCTCCTTCATGTGAGGGCCTGGCCAAGGAGAAGTCCCCTTGCGAGCAGGAGCTCTTCGTGTTCCCGAACACCCGCCGGACGCCCTGCCGCGTGGAAGCACGAGGTGTGACACTCCCTGACGACGACCTCGCGTGCCACCGGTGCGTTCACGTCGTTCACCGGATGCGGCTCTCGCTCCCGGCCCATGCCTTGTCCCGCAACACAAACTTCTGGATCTTTCCGGTGGAGGTCTTCGGCAACTCGGTGAACGTGACCGTCTTCGGCGCTTTGAACCGGGCCAGCCTGCCCCGCACATGCTCGATGATCTCCGCCTCGGTGGCTGTAGCGCCTTCCCGCAGGCTCACATAGGCGGCAGGGACCTCACCCCAGCCCTCGTCCGGCACCGCGATCACCGCCACCTCCAGTACCGCCGGATGATCCATGATCGCCTGCTCCACCTCGACCGACGCGATGTTCTCCCCACCCGAGATGATCACGTCCTTCGAGCGGTCACGCAGCTCCACGTACCCGTCGGGGTGCAGGATGCCGATGTCCCCGGTCCGGAACCATCCGTCCGGCACCGCTGCCAAGGTGGCCTCCGGGTCGTCGAGGTAGCCGAGCATGAGGTTGTTGCCGCGCAACGCGATCTGCCCCGTGGTGACACCGTCCGCGGGGACGTCCGTGCCGTCGTCCGCGATCACCCGCGGCACGCACGAGATCATGTTCCCGACGCCCTGGCGCGCCTTGAGCCGCGCTTGTGCCGCGGCGTCGCGGTCGTTCCACTCCGGGCGCCAGTCGCACAGCATCGCTGGGCCGTAAGTCTCGGTCAGTCCGTACAGGTGCGTGACCTCGAACCCCAGCTCCGCCGTCCGCCGCAGGATCGCCGGTGACGGCGGCGCCCCACCGGTGGCGATCCGCACCGTGCGGTCCAGTGGTGCGGCTTCCTGGGCGTAGGCGATCATCGACAGCACCGTCGGCGCCCCGTTGAGGTGCGTGACGCCCTCCTCCCGGAGCAGTCGCCAGATCTCCGCCGGATTCACCTTCGGCAGGCAGACGTGCGTCCCAGCCGCCGCGGTCACCGCCCATGGGAACGTCCATCCGTTGCAGTGGAACATCGGCAGCGTCCACAGGTGCACGCTCGACGGCGTCAGTCCGGTGTGCCCCACCATCGCCACGGCCTGGAGGAACGCGCCCCGGTGGTGGTACATCACGCCCTTGGGGCGGCCCGTGGTCCCCGAGGTGTAGTTGATCGACAGCAGCGCCCGTTCGTCGGTCGGGGTCAGGTGCAGCGGCTCCGCCGCGGCCAGCAGATCCTCGTATTCCCGCCCCGCCCTGATCCGGTGCGGTGGGGCGGCCAGCCGGGCGAGGGCCTCGTCCACCAACGCGTCGAACGACGGGTCGTGGACCAGCACGGACGCCTTGGAGTGCTCCAGGATGTAGGCGACCTCGCCCACCGACAGCCGGGTGTTCACCGCGACCAGCGGCACCCCCGCCCACGGCACCCCGTAGTGCGCCTCCAGCGACACATGCGTGTTCGGCGCCAGCACCGCCACCGGACGCCCCCCGGCCAAGGAGGCCAGCCCGCCCGCCAACCGCTGACACCGATCACGCAGCTCCGCATAGGTCCACCGGGACCGTCCATCCACCACCGCGACCCGATCCCCGTGCGCCGCCGCGGCACGATCCAGATACGACGTCGGGGTCAACGGCTCGAAGGACAGGGAGCCCGGGTCGCGGGTCATCGCACCGCTCCGGGCGCCGGGACGCCGGTCGTGATCAGGAGGGTGCCGTTGTCGTGGCGTTCGGTGAGGATGTCGCCGGTGCCGTGGTTGTAGAGGTCGGTCATCGGCTGGTCTCCTTGTGGTGTGTGGGGTTGTGCTGGGAGTGGAACTGGCGGAGTGCTTCTTGGTGGGCGGGGCGTGCGGCTCGGATGTCGGCGAGTACGTCGTCGGCGGGGCGGACGACGTTGCGGGGGTTTTTGAAGTGGGGGATGACGTATTTGCCGAAGAGTTCGATCGAGCGCATCAGCTGGTCGTGGGGCAGGCTGTCGACGCGTAGGACGAGTGCGTCGACGCCCATGTCGGCGTATCGCTGTACGTGTTCGATGCAGTGGTCGGGGTCGCCGACCAGGAAGCCCTGGGAGCGTTCGAACATGTACTCCTCGTCGTCGAAGTCGATGTCTTTGACGGCTCCCATGTAGGCGTAGTCCTGTGAGAGCTTGGAGAGTCGTTCGTAGGCGTCGGTGGAGAGTTTGGCCATGTCGAAGAGGGGTTTGGCTTCGGTGCGGGCCTGTGCTGTTGTCTCGGCGCAGTGCATGCCGCCTGAGATCGCGACCATTTTGCGTGGTGTGATCGGGTGGGGGTGGTCGGTGGCGGCGAGTGTCTTGTCGTAGAGCTTCACCATGTTTTCGACGAGGTCGTATCCGAGGTAGAGGCCGCCCATGATGGCGCCGATGCCCATGGTGGCCGCGGTTTCGACGGAGCTGGGGCTGCCGGCGGCGGCTGAGATGGGCGGGTAGGGCGTTTGGAGGGGCTTGGGGACCAGGCTGCGGGGCGGGATTTTGTAGTGCTCGCCCACGTAGGAGAACGGGTCGTCGAGGAAGGCGCGGCGGATGAGTTCGACGCCTTCTCGCCACTGGGACTTGTTCTCGGACGGGTCGACTTCGAAGGCGCGCAGGGCGAGGGTGGTGTTGCCGCGTCCGGTGCCGAGTTCGACGCGGCCGTTGGAGAGGATGTCCTCGGTCGCGACGCGCTCGGCCACGCGCAGTGCGTGGTTCATCCGTGTCGGCAGCAGTGTCACAAGGTGGATGAAGCGGATCCGGCTGGTGAGAGCCATCAGGTACGGGTAGAGCACCTCCGGAGCGGAGACCGAGGCCGTCCCGAGGGCGACGTGCTGCTCGGAACTGCCGAAGGCATCGAAGCCGACGCGCTCGGCGAGCAGTACCTCCTCGACCAGTTCCCGGTAGCGGTGCTCATGTGTGAGCCCGACCGGGGTGTCCCCCTCGGTCATGAGGATGAAGTCCATACCGACCCTTCCGTCGAATGTTATTCGTCGATAACGTAGGACGTAGCTCAGCCCAGGTCAAGGCCCCAGAAAGAGCGACAGGCGTTACCTTGTGATAACAACGAAGGTCGCCCAGGCGCGCCCGGGAGGGGCACGGCCAGGGCGACCCCGTTCGCACCGCGACCGACGGCCACACAGGCGGCGGCGGACCGACACGGCACCCACTTCGTTACTGTGCACTAACGGAGCTGCCTCTCCATTCGGGGACTTGACCGCACCTAAGCCAAGCCTTACGTTATTCGCCAATAACATTCGAGGGAGGATCGGTATGAACGTCATCGTCATGGCTGAGGGGGACATCCCGACGGGGCTCGCACGTGAGCACCGCTACCGAGAGCCGGTCGAGGAGGCGCTACCCGCAGAGCATGTCGACGTTGATGCCTTCGGTAGCTGCCACGACCTTGCCGCCCGAGCTGCCCGCGAGGTGTGGAATGGCTGACCAAGTCCAAGGGCTGGACGCGGCTGCCTTCCGTTCGGCGTTGGCCCGCTTCCCTTCCGGCGTGACGATCGTGACGACCCGAAGCGCCGGGGGCACGTCGCATGGGTTCACCGCGAGTTCCTTCGCGGCGCTGTCGCTTGATCCACCACTTGTTCTGGTTTGTCTGGACCAAGGAGCGGACTGCTTCTCAGCTTTCATAGCCGCTGAGCAGTTCGTCGTGAACATCGTGACGCCCGCGCATGCGAAGTTGGCCATGAGGTTCGCCACCAAGGGCGAGGACAAGTTCGCAGACGGGAGCTTCGAGTCCGACGAGGGCGGACACCCGATACTGCCCGACGCCGCAGCGGTCATCCGCTGCGAGCTGGAGCAAGCCGTACCCGGCGGAGATCACGTCATTCTCATCGGTCGTGTGCACGACGCACGCATAGGTAGCGGCAAGCCGGTGATGTGGTACCGCGGTGATTTCCTCCACCTCGGGCAGAGCGTCACATGAATGACATCGGGCCCGGCTCGTCAGCTCCGGTGGATCGCACGAGTGGTTCATCCACGCGCGGCGCGCGGTGTGGTGGAACCCTCCGCTCGGGCCGTGCCGCGGGGCCGTCCGGTGGGTGATTCCGTGGAGTTCGACCGCGTGAAGATCGGGAACGTGCTGCACCCGGTGGCCGACATCGACGCCGCCGTGCGCTTCTACACCGACACCTTCGGCCTGGCCACGAAGTTCGTCGACGGCGACCGCTACGCCGCCCTCGACGCCGGCAGCACCACGTTGGCCCTGACCGGCCCGGCCGAGGACGTCACCGGTGGGGTGCCCGCGGCGTCGTTCAAGGTCCCCGACGTGACCTCGGCGCTCACCGCCCTCGTACAAGGCGGCGGATCCGTAGTCCGGGAGCCCGAGCAGGGCCCGCACGAGGTCCGAGCCGTGGCCCGGGACCCATGGGGCAACACCGTAGTGATCTACGGGCCGCGGTAGCGGTCAGTCCGGTAGCGGATCGGCCTCCGCCGTGCCCCGGACCGAGACGTCGGATGCCATGGACATTCCTGTTCGTGTCCCTCCCCGGCCGTCGGCCAGATCCCAGATCTTTCGCGCGCCGGAACGACCTGCGCGTCCGAGGCACCAACGCTCGCCGACCGCGTCACCCGCCCTCCAAGCCCGGAAGGTTTCCGTGCACCCCGTCTTCCCCTCACCCTCACTCTCATCCGATCGCCCGCCGGCACCGGACCCATCGCTCGATGCCCTCCGACCGCGACACGGTGAAAGTCTCCGCGAAACCACGCGCCGTGCCCGGCGTGCATTCGTTGCCGCCAACACCGTCCCTCTTGCCGTCGGCATCGCGCTGTCCTTGCTGACCGCCGTTCCCGCAGTCCATGTGTACGGGCACATCACCTTCGGCCTTGTCTGGGGCATCCTTCAATGCGGCCTCTTCGTCGCCACCGTGTGGATGTACGAGGCGCGATGCACAGCCTGCGATCCCGTCGAGCGGGCCCGGACCTCCGGCATGCCCCAGGCCGAGACGTCGGGTGCGTCCACCGTCGATGATTCCTGGCGGAAGCGGTGACCGTGCCCATCGTGAGCGCAGCTGTACTCGACCCGATCGGTTCAGACGCCAGAAACCCCGTGATCGTCGCCTTCCTGGTGTTCATCGGGCTGTCTCTCCTGTGGCTTTTCACGCTTGCCTCGGGTCAGGAACACGAGCCGGAAAGGCTCTACATCGCGGACCGGTCACTCTCTCCGGTCTTCAACGGGTTCGCCATGGCGGGCGAGCAGATCACGGTCGTCACCCTGTTGGTGACGACCGGGTTTATCGCTCTGTACGGCTACGACGGGTTCAGCATCGCCATCGACCTCATGCTCGCCCTCGGCGTACTGCTGCTCCTTGCTCAAAAAATACGCGACAGCGGACTTTACACTCTCGGTGACCTCTTCTCCCTGCGTGCCGCGGGGCGCACGTCGCGGACTGCCGCGGCCCTGGTGACACTTGCGATCACCATTCCCCTTCTCATGGTCCAACTGCGGGCCACCGGCATCAGCGTGGCCCTCCTGATCGGACGGTCGACCCATGGAACCCAAGTGGTCTGCACGGTGCTGATGGGGCTTCTCGTCGGCTTTTTCGCCGTCGTGGCAGATCTGCGGGGCACCAGCTTCATGCAGGTCGTCAAGGTGGTCGTCACCCTGATCACGCTTACGCTGATCACGCTGCTGGCCCTCAGCAGATTCGAGTGGAACCCCGGATATCTGCTCTCCGCGGCGGCGGAGAAGAGTACGTCGCCGAACGGATATCTGCGCCCCGGGCTCTGGCCGCGCACCGCGAACCTCGGATCGCTCAACGTGATCGGCGAACACATCGTCGTCATCCTCGGTACGGCCGTGCTGCCGAACCTGATCCTGCGTGTCAGTGCCTCCCGCACCGGGCGCTCGGCACGACGATCCATGAGCATTGCCTCGGGACTGGGCGCTGCCTTTGTCGTCCTCCTGAGCGCGGCGGGCTTCGCGGCCGCGGCCGTGGTGGGAGGCGACGTCATTCGAGCGGTTGACGACGTTGGGCAGGGGTCCCCGATTCTGCTGGCTTCGGAAGTACTCCCGCACGGCTCGGTGGCGCGCGTCGCGCTCATCACGGCCATGGCGTCCGCGGCCTTCCTCGCCGCACTCACAACCGTGTCAAGTGTGGCCTTCGCTGCCGCTGTCACCTTCGCGCGTGATGTGTTCGCTCAGGGCAAGGGCCCGCGCACCCGAACCGGAGAAGCGCGAGTACTGCGTCTGGCCCTCGTCGTCCTGGTCGCCGTGAGCCTGTCGCTGTCCGCAGCCATCAGCCGGTATCCGGTCGAGTCCCTGGTCATCTTCGCTCTCTGCGTTGCGGCGTCGAGTATATTCCCGGCGCTGATCTACACTTTCTTCTGGCCCAAGTTCAATCGCCGGGGGCTTCTCTGGTCCGTCTATGGGGGACTGCTGCTGTCCCTCGTGCTCACGGTCTCCTCACCGGTCGTCACCGGTACCAAGAACTCACTATGGCCGGAATTGAGTTTCAACTGGTATCCGTACTACAACGCGGGCATGGTGTCCGTGCCAGCGGCACTCTTCCTCGGGTGGATCGGCAGCCTCACCTCACCAAAGAGTTCTCAACCGGTTACCGGTGCAGTGAATACGACGGGAAGGGAAGTCGGACGGAGGAGCACAGCCCGCCCGCGGACAGCGCACGGTCGACATGCAGGCTGATTCGCCACGGTTGTGGTACCCGCAGGCTCGACGATCTCCTGCACCCGGGCGGCTTCCGCGCGGGTGCAGGAGATCGTGGACCTGGCCGTCCGCTCAGGCAGGTAGCGGCTTCGACGCGGTCTTCGGCAGTCGCGCGACGGTGATCACTCCGATGAGCGCTACGGCGAGGATCCAGTAGACGGGGCTGGTTCTGCTTCCGGTGCCGGCCACGAGGGCGGCGGCGACGAGTGGGGTGATGCCGCCGATGATCACGCCCAGGTTGTAACCGATCGCGATGCCTGAGTAGCGCACGCTTGCCGGAAACAGCTCCGTGGCCAACGGCCACGTAGGTACCTGCGCCCACCCGGTGAAGAACATGAAGACCAGATAGACGGCCCCGACGGCCCAGAGGTTGGTTGCCGCGATGAGGAGTGCGAAGACCGGCCAAGCGATGACGGCGAAGATGATGTAGGACGCCAGCAGGATGGGCTTGCGGTCGTAGCGATCCGTCAACTTGCCCGCCCAGGGATAGGTGAAGGTGGCCAGGGCGATGCACAACGCCGAGGTCCAGGCGACTCCTGTGGCGGAGAATCCTTCCTCCTGCAGGAAGATGGCGAAGTAGGCAACGCCGAAGTAGCCGGTGCCGTTGAACGCGATAGCCAGGCCCGCCACGCGGGCAACCGACAGCGGGTGGCTACGCACAGCGGCCAGCATCGGACTGCGTACGATCGCGGCCTTCTCCTTCAGCTCTTGGAATTGAGGCGACTCCTCGACCCGCAGCCGAGCCTGCAGACACACCACAGTGAGGACCAGCGAGAGGAGGAACGGGATCCGCCAGCCCCACGTTGCCATCTGGTCGGCCGGAACCAGCAGACGGACCAGCCCTACGACGCCGGCGGCCACGGCGAACCCGAGAGTGGACCCCATGGAAACCGTCGATCCGTAGAAACCCCGCTTGCCGGGCGGCGCCAGCTCGGCGATGTAGGTGGCAGCGCCACCGATCTCACCACCGGCAGCGAACCCTTGGGCGAGTCGCACGACGATGATAGCGATCGTCGCGGCGACTCCCATCTGTCCGTAGGTGGGCAGCAGACCCATCACGCCGCACGCCGCCCCCATCATCACAATCGTCGCGACGAGGGCTGTCCGGCGGCCGCGGCGGTCGCCGAGGCGACTGAAGAACCAGCCACCGAGCGGACGGATGAGGTAGGACGACGCGAACACCGCGAGCGCGGACAGGGTTGAGACCGTCGGATTCTCGCTGGGGAAGAACAACGGTCCGATGGTGAGCGTCAGAAACCCATAGACGCTGAAGTCGTAGTACTCGATCAGTGTCCCGACGCCGCCGGCCAGCGATGCGCGCCGGGCGGACCTCAAGCTGATCGTCTTTTCGGAGTGTTGTGCCGTCGTCATTGACTCTCCTTGTCACACCAGGATGGGAGGTGCGCCGTTCGGCCGCCCTCGCCGCGCGAGGTCGGCGCCGTCACGTTGTTCGGCGCGATCAGGGGGTGGGTCCTGATCGGACCCTTCCGTCGGGTCGGGCTCCGAGGCGCTGTGGCGAGGTCGACAGTCGCGGGTGCCCGGTGCTGCCTCAGGGGGCTGAAGCCCCGATCTCTCTGGATTCGAGCGACGCAGCCGTCAGGGTCTACCTCGTCGGTGACTGCTGATTCGACGACTGCGGGATGGCCATCGGATGATGGGGCGCATTGATGGAGCGCCGCCGATCGCATGCCATACCTCGTGGGTCAGCAGGAACTGCGTACGCACACACTCGATGCACTTCGCATGTGCTGACTCTGACCCGTCGTACACACACGCGCAATGCACTGATACGACTGGACTAATTCAAATTCCACAAGCATGGATGCAGAAGAGACATGGTCCGGGAGTGGCGCGCAGGAATGGAATCAAGTCAGCATTGCCGAACGACTCAAGCCGCAGGGCGGTCCGGGGAATCGGCCCAGGGCGGAAGCCCGAGATGATCTGTGGTCGTCGCGCCTGTAGCGCGCTCACCGAGTCTGCGTCGCGGCGCCGCCTTGCGCTGCTCGGATCTGTTGCCGTGTCAGGTCGGGAGCTGCATGAGTCCACCCATTGCTGTACACGCGTCAGCAGACGTAGGAGCCATGGCCAACCCATCAAGGTTCTTCGCTCATGCGACCGCTACCGTAGGTGGTTCGCGATCGCTGTGTCGTCATTCCCGCCGTACATTTCATCGATCAACGTGGCGAATGAGTTCACTACCGCGTTCCGCTTGACCTTGCCGTTCGCGGTCCGCTCGCCGCGTTCGGCCTCGAGGGGCCGAGGCAGCACACGGAAGTCCTTCAGCTGTTGGGCGCGCGCGAGGTCCGTGTTGACTCGCCCGAGCTCAGCTCGCAGGCGTTCGGACAGCGCCGTCGTAGTCAGCGCCTTGGCCTGTCCGCTCGGCTCGAGTAGCACGGTGAGGCACTTGCGCGCGTCGCCCACGACGATCGCTTCGCTGATCAGCGAGCTCTCCGTCAGCCGGGTTTCGATCGGCTGCGGATTGATCGTTTTGCCGCCGCTGATGATGATCACGTCCTTCTTTCGGCCGACGAGGCGGATCTCACCGTGCGCGGTACGCTCAATCAGGTCGCCGGTACGGAACCAACCGTCCTGCAGAACGGCATCTGTCTCCTTGGGGTTGTGCCAGTATTCGCGAAACAGCAGTGGGGCGCGGACCAGCATTTCACCATCATGCGCGACCTCGACCTGGAAGCGTGGGTCCGGGAATTTTCGACCAATATATCCCGGGCGCGGAAACGTCTGGTCGAAATGAGCAACGGGGCAGCCAGCTGTTTCGGTGAGGCCATAGCTTTCGCGGAGATCCAGCCCCCAGATCTGCCACAGTGCGATGACATTCTCGGGCGTCGCGGCAGAGGCGGTGAAAGCGACGCGCAGGCGGTCCAATCCGACGCTTGCCCGCAACGGCAGGAAGACACGGTGAAGCACTGCGGTGTATGCGATCCGCAGCAATACCGAGGGATGACCACTGGACCAACGGCGCTCGGCCATTCGGCGACCGACCCACATCGCGCCTTTGTAGGCGTACCGGCGCACCCGGGGCCAAGCCCGCGTTCGTGCGATCAGCTCGCCGGCGACCTTCTCGTAGAAGCGCGGGGGCCACAGCAGTGCCGTCGGCCGCACGGTGCGCAACGCGTCCTCGTAGTCCTCGATGCGGCAGTACGTCACCACGAGACGTGAGAGCAGCGGAGTGAAGATCAGCAGCAGCGCCGGCGCCACGTGGGCCAGCGGCAGGAAGCCGACGATGTCGTGCTCACGGCTGTCGAGTTCCGGATAGAGGCCGAGGACGGTCTGGACCGAGTGCTGAAGCGTACGGTGCGAGTGCGTGACGCCTTTCGGAGCTCCTGTGGAGCCCGACGTGTAGAAGAGAATGGCGGGGTCGTCGAGTGTCGTGGCAGCGACCATCTCGACCAGACGGTCGGATACGACGCTTGGATGCCGCGCTCCTTCTGTGCGCAGCTCCTCCCACGTTGTCCCGGTGGTTGCCTCAGGTAGCGCCGGCGGGGCGGTGTCCATGCCGACGACGAGCCGCAGCTTCGGTGCGCGGGCTGCGATCTCCGCCACCTTGTTGAGCTCCGTGGCTGTCTCGCCCATAAAGGCCACTGCCTCGCTGTGCGCCAGGATCTGCTCGATCTCGGCGGGCGAGTTGGTCGGGTAGACGCCGACCACCACGCCGCCGACACTCTGCACGGCCAGTGCGGCGAAGGCCCATTCCGGGCGTGCGCTGCTCATCACCGCGACGCGATCGCCGTGCCGCACGCCGTGCTCGACAAGGCCGAGCGCGATCTCGCGTACTCGGTCTCGGTACGTCCGCCACGTGATCGCGTGCACAACCCCATCGCGCCAGTGACGCAGCGCAACGATGTTGGGCTCGGAGCGCGCACGATCAAGCAACAGCTGCGGATGCGTCCGGATCGGTTCAAAGTTCATCAGATCCATCACACGGCCTCTCCGCGGATCCACGAGAGCTGACGAGCCGGGCCCGACGTCATCCATGTAACACCCTGCCAAGGTGGAGGAAATCACCGCGGTACCACGTCATCGGCTCGCAGAGTTCGACAACGGCCTTGATCCCGATATCGTCGCGGCGACCATCCGCATTGCCGCGATCAACGCGCTGCTCGTCCCCGCGGACGCGAGCTGACAAGAAGAGTAGTGGCTCGATCGCCCTCCGCAGCGCACCGGATCCTTCGGCATCCGACCGAGTCTGCCCAGGCCTGGACGGTCACGGACATCACCTCACCCACGACACTGCGCGAGCGTTGGCTTGGGGAGATGCTGTTCGCGGTCCTGGACGACTTCTCCCTGCGTCGGCACGCGGTCCACCCTGGACCGCCGCCGACGACGCGGTGCCAACGCTCGCCGCCAGCGGCGCGCCGGCATCCGGGCCACCCCGAAGCGCCGGGTCACCTCCCGGTCACCGGCCCCGGCCTGGATCAGGTCAGCGGCTACGAGCCGCGCCCTTGAAGACCGCTCTTCTTGTCAGATCGCGTCCGCGGGGACGAGCAGCGCGTTGATCGCGGCGGTGCGGATGGTCGTCGCGACGATGTCGGGATCGAGGCCGCTGTTGAACTGGGGTACCGCGTTGATCATCGAGAAGACGGCGTGTGTGAGAACGCGGGTCTGCGCGTCTGACAGGTCGGGCCGCAGCCGGGTGACCAGTCCGCTCCACTCTTCGGCGTAGAGGCGCATCATGCGTCGCATGCGATGGCGTTCGTCCTCGGGGACGTTGTGTTCGTTCTTCAGGAACACCAGCGTGGACGGAACGTTCTGGAGACTGCGTTTGACGTGGTAATCGATCATCTCCTCAAGTGCCTTGCGTGGATCCGTCACCTCGGCTGCCGTCTTGCGGGCATGGGCCAGCAGTTCGTCCAGCGGATCCTCGAGCACGGCGATCAGCAACGCCTGCTTGCTCGGGAAGTGCCGGTAGAGCGCGGGGCCGGTCACACCGGCACGCGCGCCGATCATCTCAGTGGTGACCGCATCGAAGGCACGCTCGTTGAACAACTCGCCGGCGACCTTGATCAGCACCTGCCGACGGGTGGCGCGGGGAGACGCGGTACGGGGGGTAGGTGAGCTCGACACACGGAAAGTCTAGTCTAGGTGAGCGGCCGATAACGTGCCATCGCGTGTTCCGCGAGCAGGTCGGCCACCGCGGTCAGACAGGCGAAGCCCAGCTCAGACGACATGCCGCGCGGATCACCGAGCACCCCGCTGGGGGCGACTGCCTTGACACCGTCAGTGAATACGCGGGCCAGCAACGCGTCATCCATGGACCCGGTGAAACCCGCGGCGGCGCGATCGTTCCTCACCGCGTCCGGCCGCACGGCCAGCATAATCGAACTTTCGGCGACGTCGGCATGTCCTCCGACGTGGTCGGCGAGGCCGGCGACGCGTTGAGCAGTATCGCGCCACGCGCGGAGGACCGCTGCCGAGTCCGCGAACGCGATGACATCCAGGTCGGCGGGAAGCCGCGCGGCGAGCTTCGGCTCGATGTCACCGAGCACCGGGTAGTTGCCGATATGCGCCGAGAAGATCAGCACCCTGCGGAAGCCGTGCCCGGCAAGGCTCGCACAGCAGTCGGCGCAGATCGCTTCGAGCGTCTCGGCCCGCAGCGAGAGCGTTCCGGCGAAGCCGAGGTGGTGCGAGGAGCAGCCGATCCGCACCGTCGGTAGCACGAGCGCGTCGCCAAGCCGCTCGGCGACAAGAACACCTAGTCGATCGGCGTGATCACTGTCGACCGACATCGGCAGGTGCGCACCGTGCTGCTCCGTGGCGCCCAACGGCAAGACCGCCGTACGCATACCGCTCGCGATGGCACTCGCGATGTCAGGCGAGGTCAAACGCTCAATCCGCAGCTCGCTCACGTGTGGTCACTCCTCCTCCTGTGCCTGCTCGGCCAGTACCTCGCGGATGCGTCACCACTCGGCGGATGGGGAGAGGCTCGCAGTCGAGGCTTCATGCACGTTAATCATAACTAACGCCTTCACCCTCCCTCAGGGCCTTGACCTGGGCTGGCCTACGCCCTACGTTATCGCCGAATAACATTTGACGGAAGGGTCGGTATGGACTTCATCCTCATGTCTGAGGGGGACACCCCGGTCGGGCTTACGCATGAGCACCGCTACCGGGAGCTGGTGGAGGAGGTTCTGCTTGCGGAGCGGGTTGGCTTCGATGCCTTCGGTAGTTCCGAGCAGCATGTTGCTCTGGGTACGGCTTCGGTCTCCGCTCCGGAGGTGCTTTACCCGTACCTGATGGCTCTGACGAGCCGGATCCGCTTCATCCACCTGGTGACGCTGCTGCCGACGCGGATGAACCATGCGCTGCGCGTCGCGGAGCGTGTGGCGACCGAGGACATCCTGTCCAACGGCCGTGTCGAGCTTGGTACCGGGCGCGGCAACACCACACTCGCCCTGCGCGCGTTTGAGGTGGACCCTTCCGAGAACAAGGCTCAGTGGCGTGAGGGCATCGAGCTGATCCGGAGCGCGTTCCTCAACGACGTGTTCTCGTACGTGGGAGAGCACTACAAGGTTCCGCCGCGCAGCCTGGTCCCCAAGCCCCTGCAGGGTCCCTACCCGCCTATTTCGGCTGCCGCCGGCAGCCCGAGCTCGGTCGAGACGGCCGCCTCGATGGGTATCGGCGCCATCATGGGCGGCCTCTATCTCGGGTTCGACCTCGTCGAGAACATGGTCAAGCTCTACGACGACACTCTCGCCGCCACCAACCACCCCTACCCGATCACGCCGCGCAAGATGGTCGCGGTCGCCGGTGGTATGCACTGCGCCGAGACCACCGCCCAGGCCCGCCTCGAGGCGAAGCCCCTGTTCGAGATGGCCAAGCTGTCCACCGACGCATATGAGCGCCTGTCGAAGCTGTCGAAGGACTACGCCTACATGGGCGCTGTCAAGGACATCGACTTCAACGACGAAGAGTACATGTTCGAACGCTCCCAGGGCTTCATGGTCGGCGACCCCGAGCACTGCATCGAACACATACAGCGATACGCCGACATGGGCGTCGACGCACTCGTCCTACGCGTCGACAGCCTGCCCCACGACCAGCTGATGCGCTCGATCGAACTCTTCGGCAAATACGTCATCCCCCACTTCAAAAACCCCCGCAACGTCGTCCGCCCCGCCGACGACGTACTCGCCGACATCCGAGCCGCACGCCCCGCCCACCAAGAAGCACTCCGCCAGTTCCACTCCCAGCACAACCCCACACACCACAAGGAGACCAGCCGATGACCGACCTCTACAACCACGGCACCGGCGACATCCTCACCGAACGCCACGACAACGGCGTCCTCCAGATCACGATCAATCGACCCGACCGGTACAACTCGCTCACCCTGCCGATGTTCGAGGAGATGAACCAGATCTGGGCCGACGTCGAGCGCGACGACCAGACCCGGGTCGTCGTCATCACCGGGGCCGGCAAAGCCTTCTGTACCGGGATGGACGTCGCTCAGCCCGATCCCACGCCCCAGGATGCGCTCGCGATGCTGGAGACCGAACGCAAGCGGGTCGCGACGATGGTGCGCATCGAGAAGCCGATCATCTCCGCGATCAACGGCCCCGCGGTCGGCTACGGGCTGTCGACCGCGCTTCTCGCCGACATCAGCATCGCCGCGGACGACGCGGTGCTGATCGAAGGCCATACCAAGGTCGGTGTGACCGCCGGCGACCACGCCGCGCTCATCTGGCCGTTGCTTGTCGGCATGGCCAAGACCAAGTACTACGTGCTCACCTCCGAGAAGCTGACGGGCGCCGAGGCCGAGCGGATCGGGCTCGTGAGCCTGTCCGTTCCCCGCGAGCAGGTGCTGCCCCGCGCGCTCGAGGTCGCGTCCCAGCTGGCCCGCGGTTCCCAGCAGGCGCTCCGTTTCACCAAGCGTGCGCTCAACGCCTGGCTCACCAACGCGATGCCCCAGCACGAGCTGTCCTCGGCACTCGAGATCCTCGACTTCGCCGGTGCCGACTACGCCGAAGCACGCCAGGCTTTCCGGGAGAAGCGCCCCGTGGACTTCCCCTCCGCTCGCACCGCCGGCGGACCGGCGAACTGAGGGAAGGCGAGCATGAGCATTGCCTCGCACAACACAGCGCCCAGCGCTGTGCACGCGTCCGACGAAGTGGACGGCGTGGTCGTACTCACCCTGAACCACCCGCCGGCGAACGCGCTCAGCAACTCGCTCGTCAGCGAGCTGACAACGACGCTGGAAACCCTCGCCGACAGCCCCGGCACCCCCGCGGTGGTCTTGACGGGAGCTGGTGAGCGCTTCTTCTGCGCGGGTGGCGACATCAAGGAAGCCATCGGTTTCGGCGCCGATTCGATGGTCGAGCGGATGGCGTCGTTTCACGCGCTGCTCTGCGCTCTGGAGGACTATCCCCGGCCGCTGGTGTGTGCGGTCAACGGCTGGTGCGTCGGTGGCGGCATCGAAATGGCACTGTTCGCCGACATGGTGTACGCGTCGACTGAGGCGCGTTTCGTCTTCCCCGAGATCAACCACGGGATGCTGCCGGCCGTGAAGGGGATCACTCGAGTGCGCGGGGTCCTGGGCGACCGCGCGGCCCGGCACCTCCTGCTGGGCGGAGAGCCCGTCGACGCGTTCGACGCGGAGCGGATGGGCATCGTCGACCAGGTGGTCGAGCAGGGCGACCTGCTCGCGATCGCGATGGCGGACGCGCGGGCGGCAGCGGCGAAACCACCTGCCGTGTTCGCGGCGCTGAAACGGGCCCTGCACTCAGGGACTTCTAGTTGGCCGGTCGAAGAGCAGCTCCGCGTCACGGTCGCCGACGCGCGCACGGTCTTCAACGACCCTGCCGCCCGAGCCGCCCGCGAGGGATATCATGGTTGATCGATTTCAAGGGCTGGACCCGGACGCCTTCCGCTCGGCGTTGGCCCGCTTCCCTTCAGGCGTGACGATCGTGACGACGCGAAGCGCGTCAGGCACGCTGCACGGGTTCACCGCGAGTTCCTTCGCGGCGCTGTCGCTCGATCCGCCGCTCGTCCTGGTGTGCCTGGACCGAGGAGCGGACTGCTCCCCCATCTTCATGGCGGCCGAGCGGTTCATCGTCAACATCGTGACTCCCGCGCACGCCGAGTTGGCGATCAAGTTCGCGACAAAGGGCGAAAACAAGTTCGCGAACGGAGCCTTCGAATTCGACGAAAGCGGTCACCCGCTACTGCCCGATGCGGCGGCAGTCATCCATTGTGAACTGGAGCACGTCGCACCCGGCGGAGATCACGTCATCCTCATCGGCCGGGTACACGACGCGCGGACAGGTAGCGGCAAGCCGGTGACGTGGTACCGAGGTGGCTTCCTGCACCTCGGGGAGAGTGCCGCATGAATCTCATCGGGCCCGGGCTTGTCGGCTCTGGAAGAGAGGCCGTGTCATGGATCTGACCAGTTTCGAGCCAACCCGGACGCTACCGGGGCTGCTGCTCGATCGCGCGAACAGGGAACCCGACGCCGTCGCGCTGCGCTACTGGCGTGACGGGGTTATGCAGACGATCACGTGGCGGACGTACCGGGATCGCGTGCAAGATCTCGCGCTCGGCCTTGTCGCGCAAGGTGTGCGGCACGGCGATCGCGTCGCGGTGATGAGCAGCGCACGCCCGGAGTGGGTGTTCGCCGCGCTGGCCGTGCAGAGTGTCGGCGGCGTCGTGATCGGCGTCTATCCGACCAACTCACCTGCCGAGATCGAGCAACTCCTCGTACACAGCGAGGCCGTCGCCTTCATCGGCGAGACGACGACGGAGCTCAGCAAGGTGGCGAAGGTCGCCGCACACACACCGAAGCTGCGGCTCGTGGTCGGAATCGACGCCACTCCGCCGGAGCTACCCGAGGTGATCAGAGGGACACCGTGGGAAGCGCTGTGCGAAGAAGGAACACAGTACGCCGACGACAGCGCCGATCCTCTGTCCGAGCTGGTCGCCGGCGGCTCCCTCGACGATGCCGCCGTGCTGTTCTACACGTCGGGATCCACGGGAGCTCCGAAAGGCGTCACCCACTCGCACCGCACGCTTCAGCACGCGGTTCAGACCTTCGTCGGCCTCTACCCGCAGCTCCTCCGCCACGAGCACGATGCCGTGGGCTTCCTGCCGTTGGCCCACGTGGCGCCGGCGTTGGTGTCGGTGTTCGCGCCGCTGCTCTCACGGCTGATGGTCACATACTGCCGCATTGGTGACTACGAAGACGTGTTGCGTTCGGTGCGGCCGACGGCGGTGCTCTGGCCGCCGAGGTTCTACGAGAAGATCGCCGGCGAACTGATCGCACAGACGGAGGTCTGGCCGCGACTTCGTCGCTACGCCTATGGCGCCGCCATGTGGGCCGGCCGCAGAGTAGCCGAACGCCGTTGGTCCCATCGCCGGCCCTCGGTACCGCTGCGGATCGCGTACGCTGCCGCACTTCGTTGGGTGTTCTTGCCACTGCGGGCAACCGTCGGAATGGATCGCATCCGGGTTGCCTACACCGCGTCTGCCGCGATGCCCGAAAGTGTCATCGCGATTTGGCAGATCTGGGGGCTCGATCTTCGCGAGAACTACGGTCTCACCGAGACCGCCGGGTGTCCCATAGCTCATTTCAACCATCCGTTCCCCCGTCCGGGCTTCATCGGCAGGAAATTCCCGGACCCACGGTTCCAGGTGAAAGTCGCGGACGATGGCGAAATGCTGCTCCGCGCGCCGTTGCTCTTCGACGGATACTGGCGCAACCCGGCGGAGACCGAGGCTGCTTACCAGGATGGTTGGTTCCGCACCGGTGACCTGATAGAGCGCACACCCCGCGGCGACATCCGGCTCATCGGCCGGAAGAAGGACGTGATCATCACCCGAGGCGGCAAAACGATCAATCCTCAGCCCATCGAAACCCGGTTGAAGGAGAGCTCGCTGATCAACGAAGCGATCGTCGTCGGCGACGCCCGTAAGTACCTCACCGTCCTGTTCGAGCCGAGCACAACCGCAGCCGCCCGGTCGGCAGAGGTGCTGGCCGAACGCCTGCGAGCGGAGGTCGCTCGGGTCAACGCGGACCTCGCGCGGGTAGAGCAGTTGAAGGACTTCCGCGTTCTGCCGCGGTCCCTGGAAGTCGAGCGCGGCGAGCGGACTGCGAACGGCAAGATCAAGCGCAATGCCGTCGTGAGCTCGTTCGCAACGTTGATCGACGACATGTACGGCGCGAACGACGACGCGGCGATCGCGAACCACGTGCGCTCAAGGTCGAACTAGGCGGTTGATCACGTGAAGATCGCGTGAACTGAGGTCGGTCCGCAGGCGTGGGAGGAGGGCGTTCAAGGTTGACGTGTGAACGAAGAACTGCACACCCTTCTGGTGGCACTCTACGTGTTGCTCAACGATCACGTCGCCCTATCCCGTGCCTGCCGTGGCCGTCAGCTGTTGTTGTCCGCCACCCCTGTGCCCTGCGGCATGTCGCGGGAAACGGTCAAGCGCTCGGAGCTGGCAGGGCACACCGACAACGGCTACTACGCCGCCGGGCCGCAGGCTCAGTCGTGAATGCCGTGTCCGCCCGAGTGTGCGGCTATAGGTGGAGCCATGCCGATCCCTGACCTGACGCTGCAGCAGCTTCGCGCAGTCCGGGCACTCGCCGCATCCGGCAGTTTCACGAAAGCAGCCGCGGCGGAGCACATCTCTCAGTCAGTCCTCAGCAGAAGGATCAAGGAAGTCGAGCGTCTCCTGCGAGTGCGGTTGTTCGACCGCACCACTCGGCAACTCGACATCACGGCCGCAGGGCAGGCCTTTCTGCTCATGACGGGCGCCGTCCTCGACGACATGGACATGCGACTGAGCCGCTTCATGTCATACGTAGCGGCTCAGTCCGGAACCATCGCCGTAGCCGCGCTTCCGTCGCTCGCGGCGGGGGTGCTGCCGGACATGATGCGCGGCTTCATGCTGGATCACCCCGAGGTGGAGTTCGAGATCATCGACGGGGCCGCGGATGAAGTTGTCGAACGCCTCGGAAGTGGGACTGTCGAACTCGGCTTGACCGCCCATGGTGACCTGCCGGACGGCTTCTGCTTCACACCACTGCTGCAGGAACAGTTCTACGGCGTCGCGCACCACAGCCATCCTTGGTCAGCGCAGAGCTCCATCTCGTGGTCGGACTTCAACGGTGAGACCGTGGTCGCAACGCGGCCCGGAACCAGCATCCGAGCGATCACTGACGCTGCGTTCAGCAAGTACTCGATCTCGGTGAGCCACCACTTCAATGCCTGTAGCGCGGCGACGATCCGTGGGCTGCTACGGGCCGGCGTGGGCGTGGCAGCTTTGCCGGCCTTGGAGTTGCAGGGTTTCGGCCTGGATGGTCTCGTGGCGGTACCCGTGGATTCTCCGGGAGCAACCAGGGTCATCGGCGTGATGTACCACTGCTCTCAGGACCTCTCGCCCGTCGCGGCTCGCTTTTTGGATTTCATGCGCGCCACCGAGATCGATCCCCCACGAGGAGTCTCCCGCGTTCACGGGGGCTACACCGGCGAACCAGACACATCGAGCCACGCGGGGGCGCAGCCCGCAGAATGAGGTCGGCGATCGTCTCGGGCCGGATGGTTCGAGCAGGCCGCCGGGTAGCTGTCGCCGTCGGACTTGTGCCGCTCGAAAAGTCATCGCCGCAGGTGAGCGGGGTGCGGTCAGTTCGCTGGGATTACGCCTCGCATGATCGTGTCCTTGCTGTACAAGGTGACCCGGAAGCTGCTGACGGTTCCATCGGTACTCCTCCGCCGTGGGACGGCGAAGGACGCGGAACTGCTGGTGCTGCGGCACGAGAACGCGGTCCTGCGGCGCCAGTTGCCCGGACCGGTCCGCTATGAGCCCGCCGACCGGTTCTGGCTCGCCGCCCTGTCCGGACTGATACCCCGGCGCCACTGGCTCAAGGTCTTCCCGGTCACCCCCGGCACCGTGCTCGCCTGGCACCGCAGGTTCATCGCCACGCAATGGGACCACACCACGCGCCGTGGCACCGGACGCCCGCCCACCCCCGCAGCGGTCAAGAAGCTCGTCCTGCGGTTGGCCAGGGAGAATCCGAGTCGGGGACACCAGCGGATCCAAGGGGAGTTGACCCGACTCGGGCATCGGATCGCCGCTTCGCCGGTCTGGGAGATCCATAACGCGGCCGGTATCGACCCTGCGCCACGTCGCTCAGGCCCCACGTGGCACGAGTTCCTGACCACGCAAGCCGAGGGCATCATCGCGGCAGACTTCTTCCACCTCGACACCGCCCACGGCAGGCGGTTGTATGCGCTGGTGTTCCTCGAGCAAGCCACCCGGCGACCGCACATCACCGGGTCACCGCCCGCCCGACGCGGGACTGGGCGGTGCAGCAGGCGCGGAATCTCACCGCCGACCTGGGCATACGCAGACAGACCCTGCGCTTCCCGCTGCGCGACCGCGATGGCAAGTACGGCGAGGTGTTCGATGCCGTCTTCCGGGCCGAGGAGATGGAGATTTTCAACAGTGCGCCACAGGCTCCCCGTATGAACGCGCACTGCGAACGCATCATCGGCAGCATCCGACGCGAAGCCCTCGACCACGTCCTCATCATGAACGAGGCCCACGCCCGCCACGTCCTCGCGGCCTATGAGCGGCACTACAACGAGCACCGCACAGGGAACTTCGCCCGGCTGTAGCCGGGCACATCGTCCTCGGGCGCGACGGTCAGCGCACCCAGCTCTGCCCGGGCCTCCTCAGCGGTCGGGGCTCCGGGATCTCCGTCGTCGATACGGGAGTGGCGGTGGAAGACGCGGTGCCCGGTGTGCTCGGTGCAGCCCAGCCCGAGGGTGCGGAGCCTACGAGGCCGGCGGTTGCCAGCGTGGCGGTCGCCGCAGCGGCCCAGCGACGAATCATCATGACCGTCACGTGGCCCGCCCTGCGGGGCCAAACGCTCAATTCCCGGAGGTGTCACCCAAAGTGGATACGCGGCAGCGAGGCTCCAGCTGCCCTCGAGCACACAGGCATATCAACCGGAGACCCCCCGCGCCGACCTCCTACTGCACGCCCCTCCCTGCATCCGGTTGCCCCGAAATTCGAACAAGTGATCCAATGCGAGGCATGGGCCAGCACGACTTCCCCCTCGACCTCATTGTTCTGTCGCACTCAAAGTTGAGCGTTCTCACTGAAGATTGAGCAGCTGAGCGCGTCGAACTCGGCAAGGGAAAGATTCGCTCATAGCTTGTCTGTGATATTTGCCGTGACCCGCTGCTATATATCCGCAGGTGGCTGTGTGAAGAGGTCCCAGGGCGCGGATGGTGTGCCATCGGGGTCCAGTCCGTACGGCCACGGGTCTCCGTTCTCCCGCCTCGCGTCGAGATCGATCATGGAGGCGGCGTAGCCGGCGTCGGCGTTTCGCCGGGCGAACTGCTCGGTCTCGGGCCAGGCCCTGGTCTCCTCCCGTATCAGGTCGAGTTGGTTCTGGGCGTCGATGTAGATGGCGAGATCGTTCAGGGCGTCGGCGTAGTCGGCGAGAACGTTCGGGACGTCGGTGTCGGTGGCTTGCCGGGCAAGCTGTTCGACCTCGTCCTGACGCCGGACGAACTGTTCCAGCTTGTCTTGGTCCTCGACTAACTGTCGCCAGCGGGCGAGAGAGTTCGGGGCCGAGGCGTCGCCGGCGTCGGCGGCTTGTCGGACGAGTTGTTCGGCCCCGTCCCGGTCCCCAGCCTTCTCCCGTACCAGGGCGAGACTGATCAGGGCGCTGGTGCTGCCGGCATCTGCGGCCTTCTGCCAGAGGTGGTAAGCCCAGCGGTCGCGGCGGCGGTTGGCGGCGGCCTCGGCGAGTTTGGCGAGGCCGTCGGGGTGGGTGAGGCGGTCGTGTGCGGCCTGCCAGAAGGAGGCCGGGGGGCACAGCATCGCGCGCTGGTTGAGGCCATGCTGTTCGAGGTAGTCGGCCAGCCGGTAGGCCGGTTGGTCCGGCGCGGCTCCTGTCGGAGCGCTGCGGGTGCGGGGGCGGATGCGGCGCAGGGGGGCGAGGTTACCGTGGACGGCATCGGTGCTGCTGGCGAGGGCTTGTTCAAGCCAGTTGTCGGCGAGGGTGTCGTACTCGTCGTCGGTGAAGTAGTCCGCCGCTGCGTGTTCGAGGAAGGCCTGGGGCAGGTGGAGGCCGGCTCCGAGGCGACGGGCGTCCATGGCCGCGTGCAGCAGGGCCCGGGTCGGCGGCGCGGCGGTCTTGTAGCGGTGCAGCAGTTCCGGAGCCCCTGCCAGGTACTGCGTCAGCCGCCCGTCACGCGCGTGCTCCAGAGCGTGCGCGAGCTGCCGGTCACCTGCCTCCGCCTGGGCTCTGGTGGCGTCTGTGGCGGCGGTATCGAAGCTGTCGGGCAGGGTGATCCGCCGTATGGCCAAAAGCTCCCGCACCTGGGGGTACGGATCTTCCTGGCTGGGTTGGGGGAGTTTGGTGTAGGCGTTGGCGTACTCGGGCCACAGCGTGCCCAGGACCAAGACGGGCGCACGTTTCAGGTCGGTGAGCAGGGAGTGCACAGCGGCGGTGATGCGTTCGCCGAGTCCTTGGCCGGCGCCGAGATAATGCTGAGCCTCGTTGAGCCAGACCACGGTGCGAGGAGCGACGCGCGCGAGGTCGGCGAGCGCCGCTTCAGCGCGGGTGGGGTCGAAGGGGTGCCACAGCCTCCACCCCAAAGGGGCGAGCGGCTGGACGGCCTCCCAGCAGGCGCGGGTCTTGCCCGTCGAGGACGAGCCCACCAACACCGCCATCCGACTGTGCCCGTTCGCGGCGGCAGCAACGAGGTCAGCCAGTTCCCCATCGTGTGGGCGGGACACATAGCCCGGCAGCACAGAGGCCACATGGCCCCGCCCCTGCGGGCCACCCGCCCAGCTGCGTTCCTCGTCGGCGGGGGCGTACACGGCCGGGTGGACTTCCAAATCGTGAGGGTCCCAGTCACCGATCGGTCGGCCCACCGCGCCGTCAGGGCTTTCGACTGGCCCGGAGGCGGTGGCCAGCAGATCCAGTAGAGACCGGACCTCCTTGCCGAGACCGAGGGCACGGGCCAGCCCGGCCACGGTCTGCGCCGACGGCGCGGGCGCGGAGTCACTGAGCGCCTGATTTACGACTGTGCGGCCCAGACCGGCGCGACGAGCCAGCTGCACCTGGGTCCCGCCCCACGCGGCATGACCAGCCTTCAGCCGGGCGCGCAGCTCCGCGAGCGCATCCGCTGGATCCCGGAAACGGTCCGTATCCACACAGCCCCCTGCCCGTGCCGCTGTTCGTCGTTGTTCATCTTCGACCGCCCGCACCACGGCGAACACCCGCTCCGCGAGATTCGGTATCAGACCGACGCCCGTCGCACCGGAGATGAACTGACGCCATGACCGAACGTAACGCCGTGATCCTGCTCGCCTGCGCCCTGACTCTCGTGATTGCCGCCCTCGTCGGGGCCGGGGCTGGCTATCTCGCCCGTCGCGACCATGCCACCTACCCCACCGCCCTTACCCGCGCGGCCACCGCCTTCTCCACGACCCTCACTCTGGCTGCCGCCATCGCCACCGCTCTGGCCTCACTGGTCAACTAGCAACAGCTTGGACGGCAGTACAGAGAGCCGAAGCCAGGATGGACCAGTGGCAGGCACTGGGCCTTCGCCAACGGCCCTTCCAGCCGACCGGGCTGTAGGAGAGGCTCAGCGACAACCCCGTCCCCTAGCTTCAGGTCAGTTGCCCTGTCGCATTGGCCGTTCCTGCGCTCCTTCACCCACGGGCAGGTGAAGCAACTGCACGCCGTGGCCCGGCCGGCCCTCTGACGCTCCCTGGCCCAAACGGGCCCGAGACCTGTGGACAAAGTGGAAGAGCTGGGCAGACCAGCGGCCACCCCTTGCGAATCCGCAACTCAGCCCCAACACGGCCTGCACGACCCCGAAACGATCAACCGGGAATCAAGCCGGTGGAACCGGGATGAGTCAGCGCACCGGGCAAGGGGGGTTCTCACAGTACCTGTATCACCAGGGTCTCCCAGACGTCCAAAACGCCTGTCAACCTGGTTGAGTCGAAAGCGCCGACAACACTCCATGGACAGGCACTGCAGCTTTATCCCCATCAGTTCAATTCAACTGCCCCGAATGCGCGACCGTGTCGGCGCATTCTTCCACGACAGAAGGGACGGAGACCAATGGCGGACAACCAATTCACCACTCACGCAGAACTTTTCGATCTGAGTGGGAAGTACGCCCTTGTCACTGGCGGCACCAGGGGCATTGGGATGATGATAGCGCGCGGCCTTCTCCAGGCGGGCGCCCGCGTCGTCATCAGCTCACGCAAGGCAGACACGTGCGCGGAGGCACAGCGTCTACTGTCCGAATTCGGCGACGTTCAAGCAATCCCCGCCGACCTGTCCAGGCACGACGAGTGTCAGCGCCTCGCTGATCTTGTCAAGGTCGACTCGGAACGCCTGGACATCCTTGTCAACAACGCGGGAGCGATGTGGCGCGAGCCGCTAGCGACGTTCCCGGACGAGGCGTGGGACGCAGTGATCGACCTCAACCTCAAGTCGCCGTTCTGGCTGGTGCAGGCGCTGCTCCCCGCACTTCGCAGGGCGGGCACCGCCGATGATCCCGCGCGGATCATTAACATCGGCAGTATCGCCGCCATCCACGTCGCCCAGTCGCCCAACTACTCGTACGCCAGCAGCAAAGCGGCACTCCATCAACTCACCAGAGTGCTTGCCAGAGAGCTGGGCCCACAGCACGTCACGGTGAACGCGGTAGCACCGGGAGTGTTCCCGTCGCAGATGATGGCGTCCACGCTCGATACCATCGGCGACACGATCGCGGCGGCGGCCCCTCTGCGCCGACTCGGCCGCGACGACGACATGGCGGGTATCGCCGTGTTTCTCGCTAGCCGGGCTGGGTCCTACCTCACGGGCACCATCATCCCGGTAGACGGCGGCATCGCGACGACCGCATCGGGTACCCCTTAGACTGCGGGACGGGCTTACGGTGAGGGGAGGGCCACGATGGATCTACGCACCGAGATCCGGGAGTTTCTCAGCTCGCGTCGCGCCCGCATCGCACCCGAGCAGGCGGGCCTGCCCGCTTACGGCGGCAACCGTCGGGTCAAAGGTCTGCGCCGCGAGGAGGTAGCGCTACTGGCGGGGGTATCGGTCGACTACTACGTGCGCATGGAGCGCGGCAGCCTCGCCGGTGCCTCCGATGGCGTGCTCGACGCGTTGGCCTCTGCCTTGCAACTCGACGAGGCCGAGCGCGACCACCTGTTCCACCTCGCGCGCCAATCCAGAGCGCCCAGCGGCCCACGCCGGCGTAGGCCTGCCGTGACGGTGCGCTCGACGCTGCAGCAGGTGCTCGACGCGATCTCCGATGCGCCGGCCTGGATCGGCAACGGCCGCTATGACGTGCTCGCCATGAATCCACTCGCTCGCGCGCTGTATTCACCGGTGCTGGCCGACCCGCGACGGCCCGCGAACACAGCGCGGTTCGTCTATCTAAACCCCGAGGCGGCCAGAGATTTCTTTGTCGACTACGACCAAATTGCCGGTGACGCGGCCGCGAAGCTACGCATGGAAGCCGGCCGCAATCCGCACGACGAAGCGCTGATCGCCCTAGTCGGCGAACTGTCAACGTGCAGTGAGCTATTTCGGCAGCGGTGGGCATCTCAGGACGTGCGGCTGCAGCGGTCCGGCCGCAAGCGTGTGCGCCACCCGGTCGTGGGCCAGCTCGACTTGGACGTCGAATCCCTGGAACTGCCCACCGAACCCGGCCTGCGCCTCAACGTCTACACCGCACCCGCGGGCACACCGACCGCTGACAATTTAGCGCTCCTGGCGTCGTGGGCGGCCACCCAACAGACGCTGGCGACCGAGCTCGAAGCACACAACGAATAGTCCAACCCCTTCAGGGGTACTACTGATCTTTTCGTAAGTTCGGTGGGTGTGGTGGGTGGATGGTCAGACCGGTATGGGCGAGGTATGACCATGGCAGTCGGGGGTTGGCGTTGATGCGGTGGATGCCTTGCTCGGTGGCGTCGGCGACATCGGCGAGGTGGTCGCCGGCGAGGTTGGCGAGTTCACGCTTCTTGAGCGAGGACCACAGCAGTTCCACCGGGTTCAGCTCGGGAGCGTAGGCGGGTAATCGTTCCAGGGTGAGCCAGTCCTGTTCGGCGACCCAGGCCCGCATCGCCCGGCTCCAGTGGGCAGACAGGCCGTCCCAGACCAGGACCACTCGCTCGCCGCGGTAGAACACCTTCACCTGCCTTCAGGCGGTGCCGCAGGAGCGGAGTCCGCCCTCGGGGCGAGTAGGTGCGGCGGATCTGAGGGAGCAGGGAGCCACCTGATTCGTCGAGGAAGACGATCCAGGCACGTGTGTTCACGGCCCCTTTTTGATGCGCGGCCACTCGTGCGCGATCCAGCGGGCAATCTCCG
>NZ_JBIADZ010000056.1:0-30674 GCF_042868035.1 Streptomyces sp. NPDC007875
CTCCCTATGCGCCGCATCTGGCCCTGCTGGCATGGGTGTGGCACCGGACCGTGCCCGCGCCGAGGGCCACCGGCGGGGCGCGGGTGCGGCGGCGGTGGCGCCCCACCCGCCCGCATATCCCACCAGCCCTCCGCACGCTCTTTCTGGCCGCGGGGCTGGGCGGGTTTCTCGCCTGGGCCGTCGTCGGCATCTACCTCGCCCTCCTGCCGACGCTGCTCGGCCAGACCCTGCACGGCGACCATCCGGCCCTGACCGGCGGAGTGCTGGGAAGCGTCCTGGTCCGGTCCGTGCCGGCCCTGCTCGCCGGCGCGCGCCGCACCCCCTACGCCGCCCAGCGGCTCGGCCTCGCCGGGCTCGCCGGGCTCGCCGGGAGTCTGCTACTCCCCGCGTCCACCGGGGCCTCCTCACTGCCCGCCACGCTCGGCTCCACGGTCCTCGCCGGTATCGGGCACGGGCTCGCCTACAGCGGCGCGCCGCGCGAGCGGTCGACGCACGGACACCGGCCGGGCAGCGCGCCGGGATCGGGGCCGCCCCGTACCTGCTCTTCTACTGGGGGTCCGGGGCGCCCGCGGTCCCCGTCGGGCTGCTGACCACCTGGATACCGCTCACCGCGGCGGTGACCGGCCTCACCTGGGCCGGAGTCGCCCTGACCGCGCCCGCCCTGGCAGCCACCTGCCGACTCACCTCCCCCGCGCGGCGTCGCACAGGGACGCATCCTCCGGCCACGTCAGGCGTCGATCACCAGGTCCTCCAGCGGCGTTGAGCAGCACAGGAGGATCTTGTTCCGAGCTGCGTCCCCGGGGCGGAGGCCGCCGTTGTGCCGCATGTCGACGGACCCTTTCTCCAGGGTGGACACACACGAACCGCACAGGCCCTGTCCGCAGGAGGAGGGGAGCGTGATCCCCACTCGGGCCGCGGCTTCCAGCACGGAGGTACCGGCGTCACACGCGATCGTGCGCCCGCTGCGGGAGAGTTGGACCGCGAACGTCGTGGCCCCACCCGCATCCGCCGCTGTACCCATCGGGGCAAGGCCCGGTGCCTCGAAGCTCTCCTTGTGGCAGCGGTCCTCCGGGAGCCCCGCCGCGGCCAGCATCCGGTGGACCGCTCGCATGTACCCCGGCGGTCCGCAGGTGAACACCTCGCGTCGGAGCAGGTCGGGGGCGATCTGCCGCAGGATGTCGAGGGTGAGACGTCCCCGGTGTCCGTCCCACCGCTCCGTTGCCCCATCGTTCTCGCAGACATGGGTGACCCGGATGTTCGGCGCGGTCGCCGCCATCAGCTCCAGTTCCTGCCGGAAGGGGATGTCGTCGGGGGTGCGGGCGCTGTGCACGAACACCGCGTCCGCCGGGGACGCCAGGTAGTACAGGGTTCTGGTCATGGACATCAGGGGCGTGATCCCGCTGCCGCCGGACAGGAAGAGATACGCGGACGCCGGGTGCCGCGCCATCGAGAACCCGCCGAGCGGGCCCCGGGCGCGCACCACGTCGCCCGGAGACAGATGGTCGTGCAGCCAGTTCGAGACCCGGCCACCGGGCACGCGTTTGACGGTGATCGCGGCGAGGTGCGGACGCGAGGGCGGAGAGGAGAGCGTGTAGCAGCGGTCGATCTCCTGGCCGTCGATCTCGAAGGTGAACGTGAGGTACTGGCCCGGGTTGTGCCGGAAGAGGCCGGGCTCAGCCGATTCGAAGGCGAAGGTCTTCGTATCGCGGGTGGCGTCGTGGACGTGTCTGCAGACCAGCACGTGGTCCGCCGCACCGTCCCCTTCGCCGCGAGCGGTCAGCGGCCGGGAGGAGTCCGGGCCCGGGAGGGTGAGCGTGTCGGTCATCGCCGCAACTCCTCGCGGAGTCGGGCGATGTACCAGTTACAGAATGCCTCGACCTGGTACTCCGTCGGGGCGTACGGGCCCGGCTCGTAGGCCGGGCTGGAGACACCCAGCTGAGCGCGGGCGACGAGGCGCGCGTCCTGCGTGTTCGTCGCCGTCCAGACTTTGAGGAGGGTGTCCCGGTCGTAGTCGACCCCCTCCTCGGCCTCCGGGTGCACGAGCCATGTGGTGCGCAGCAAGGTCTTGTCCGGGGCGACGGGCAGGGCGCTGAAGGTGATCGCGTGGTCGCCGAGGACGTGGAACCAGGAGTTGGGTTGCATGTGCAGGGAGAGGTGCCCCAGGCGTGGCGTGGGCAGGTCGCCCAGCAGGCGGCGGCAGGCGGCCGTGCCGTTCGGGGTGAAGGATTCGCCGGCCAGGTCGAGCGCGTCGCGCTGGATGCGGAAGCCGGTGGTGCGCTGGTCCAGTTCCTCGATGAGCGCGTACGGCAGGCGGAGCCGCTCGCACGTCTCGCGCAGCTCGGCGTCGGTCCGCAGATAGCGTTCGTGCGCCGGACGCAGCTGGGCGGGAACGTTGTCCTCGGTGTAGCCGTAGGTGGGGAAGAAGGTGCGCAGCAGCTCGGGGTGGCCGTCGCAGTGGTAGCACTCCCGGTTGTTCTCCATCACGAGTTTCCAGTTGCCGTCTTCGACGAGGTCGGTGCGGGCCGCCACCTTCGCCCGACGCAGGCCGTGCGGCAGAAGGTATGGCTCCACCAGGGCGGTCACCTCGCCGAAGTCGGCCGGGGGGTCGTCGGCGAGGCAGACGAACACGAACCCCCCGACGCTGCGCACGTGCACCGCTTTGAGGCCGAAACACCCGCGGTCGAAGTCCCCCGGCTGGGAGGGGGCGTACCGGAGTCCGCCGTCCGTTCCATACGTCCACTTGTGGTATCCGCAGACCAGGTTGCCGACCGACCCGCGCTCTGCCTCCAGGATGCGGGCGCCACGGTGCCGGCACACATTGTGGAACGCGCGCAGGTTGTCCTCGTCGTCGCGCATGACGAGGACCGAGTACGGCCCGATCTCCACCCTGGTGTAGTCGCCCGGCCCGGGTAGCTCGGCGTCCACGGCCACGAAGAGCCATTGGCGCGTGAAGATCGCCGCGATGTCGAGGTCGAAGAACTCCCGGTCGGTGTAGAAGGGCCCTTCCAGGCTATGGCCGACGGCCCGTCGCGCCACCGCGTCCTGGATCCGGGATTTCTCCCGGGACATGGTGCTTCCCACTGATGTCACGCTGCTCGGTGATGTCACGCTGCTCTCCTCTCCATGGGGTGGTGCGGCGGCTGGGTCACATCGGCAGGCACAGGCGCAGTGCGTCGAGCACCGCGGCGTGGATGTTGCGGCTGGTGATGGCGTCCCCGATACGGAACAGCTGAAAGTGCCCCTGGGGGTTGGCGACTTCCCGCTGCGGTTCACCGGCAAGCAGGGCGGGGTGATTCACGCGGCCGAGGTTGCTCGACGCGGGGAGCAGGTCCCAGTAGAGGTCCGCGAGGGGCAGCGTCCCGTGCTCCACCACCACGTGGTCCACGACCCGCTCCGCCTCGGTGTCCGCGTACGCACTGCGCAGGGTCGCCGTAAGTCGCCCGTCGGTCGTGCGGTGTACGGACAGCAGATGGTGGGCCAGTGTGGTGCTCACCGCGTGTTCGGCGAAGACCCGCAGATAGGCGGGCGAGTTCATGCTGCCGACGTCGGGTGCCAGTGTGCGTTCCGGCGTCACGTACTCGATGTGGAGGCCCTTGCGGGCCATCAGCTCGGTGGCGTCCAGGCCCGGATAAGCGCCGTTGTCGTCGTAGACCAGCACGTGTCCGCGGGGACGCAGGGATCCACCCAGGACGTCCCACGTATCGGACACGAGGTCGGCTCCCTCGGTGAGGAAGGAGACGTTGGGCAGTCCGCCGGTGGCGATGAGCACGATGTCGGGACGTTCCGCGAGAACGTCCGCCGCCTCGGCCAGCACCCCGAGCCGCAGGTCGACGCCGAGCACCTTGCACTCGTCGACGCGCCAGTCCACGATGCCGAGGAGATCCCGCCTGCGGGTGTTGGAGGCGGCGATGCGTATCTGCCCGCCCGGGAGGTCACCGGCCTCGAACACGACGACCTCGTGGCCGCGTTCACCCAGGACCCGGGCCGCTTCCAGTCCCGCGGGCCCGGCGCCCACGATCACGGCCTTCTTCCGTTCGGCCGCGGGGGCGATGGTGTGCGGCAGCCGCAACTCCCGCCCGGTGGCGGCGTTGTGGATGCACTTGGTGTCCCCGGAGTCATAGATCGCGTCGAGGCAGTAACTCGCCCCCACGCACGGCCGGATGCGGTCCTCGTCCCCGGCGGCGACCTTGGCCACGAGATGAGGATCGGCGATGTGGGCCCGGGTCATGCCGACCAGGTCCAGGAGGCCCTCCCGTACCGCGTACCGCGCGGTGGCGACGTCGGCGATGCGAGCGGCGTGCATCACCGGCACATCGATCCTTCGCTTGATCTCGGCGGTGAAGTCGAGGAACGGTGCGGAGGGGGTGCCCATGGACGGGATCGCCTTCGCCAGGGTGGCGTCGCTCTCGATCGAGCCCCGGATGGTGCTGAGGAAGTCGATACCGTCCTCGATGTACGCCCGGACCGCGGTCAGCGCCTCGTCGAGGACCAGTCCGCCGGGCCGGTCCTCGTCCATCATCATGCGGATGCCGACGATGAATTCGGGCCCGACCACGGACCGGATCGCGCGGATCACCCGGCGCGGGAACGCCATGCGATGCGCGAGGCTCCCGCCGAACGCGTCGTCCCGGTGGTTCGTCGTCGGGGACAGAAAACTGTCCAGGAAGTGTCCGTACGACTGGATCTCGATCCCGTCGAGACCCCCGGCCTCACAGCGGGCGGCCGCGTCCGCGTAGTCCTGCACCACGCGGTCCAGGTCCCACGGCTCGGCCTCTTTGGGAAACGCCCGGTGAGCGGGCTCCCGCACCGGCGACGCGGAAAGAACCGGCAACCAGTCACCCGTGTAGTTGCTGGTGCGCCGCCCCAGGTGGGTGACCTGGCACATGACGGCCGCCCCGGCGGCGTGCACATCGTCGGACAGCCGGCGGAACCACGGCACCACCTCGTCGCGGTAGAGCAGCAGATTGCCGAAGGACGGCGGACTGTCGGGTGACACGACCGCCGACCCACCGATCATCGTCAGCCCGACACCGCCCCGCGCCTTCTCCAGGTGGTACATCCGATACCGGTCCCGGGGCAGCCCCTCTTCCCCGAACGCCGGTTCATGCGAGGTGCTGACCACCCTGTTGCGCAGGGTGAGGCTCTTGAGCGTGAAGGGCTGGAGCAAGGGATCTATCACTCGCGCATGCATGGCGCTCCTCGTGAACCGGCCAGGTGGCCCGGGGACCTCATCCTGTCTCCCGCGCCGTCATGTCAGCCGCGGTACTACGCCGCAGCCGTTACCCCGGAAAGGGAGCCGAATCGACGGCCACCCCTCGGGCGAAACCATTCGGATGGATGCATTCAGAAACGAACACAGCGACCAGGACGTTGCGTATCCCCTGGGCAGTACAGCCCCAGCATGGAGGCGATGCCCGTCCGGGACAATCAAGCGATGCCCGAGGGAATCGTGCGAATCTCCTGCAAGGTCGACAGGTGCCGCGCCACTTCCGCCGACGGCCGAAACCTGCTAGCGCGAACAGCTCGTACCGCACTCGCTCTCCCATGCAAACCATCGACCACACGCGGGGCTCGCCTACGAGCACATCCGCCACTTCGTACAGACCCAGCTCGCCCTCTGGTAGCAGTTGCGCCGGGCGGGACGGCGGGTGACCCCGGGACGAAATGGCCAAGCCGTCCCCTGCGGCGTCGTTGTGGAGCAATCATCCGGCACGGGATCATGCGCATGCAGAGTGACCTCTGCGGCCCCCATCGTCATACCTGTCTCCCCGCAGGCCCCCGTCTTCGTGGACACCGACGCCGTCGTCGGTTGGACCACGGCGCTGAAGTCCACCCTGAACCGTTCCCAGAGCATCGGCCCGTCCCTGCGCGGCGGTTCCGGCGAAGCCCTCCAGCTCGAGCTGGGGGCGAGGGATTCGTGATCGTACGGCCCAGCGAGACGAAGTCGACGCGACGGCGCTCCCGACACCGCCGGGCGTGGCCGTGAGTGCGAAGGGCGGGAGCCCGTCACCGCCGGTGAGTCCGGGGCCGGTCTTTCGCTCCAATGACTCCAATGACGGTGCGCGGTACGCGAAGTGCATGCCTGCGCACCGCCTGGCCGCCTTGGGAGGCGGAGCGGGATCGGGCCGACTGGCCACACGCGCGCGGTGTTCCGGGTGCCGGGTGCTCCACTGGCGCGACGAGATCGCCCAGCTCAAGGCCGACGTCGAGGCAGCGCCTCGGAGACCGGCAGCCGTCCCAGGTGGCGCCCCAGCAGCTCGAGTTCCGGCTCACGGCACTGGACCAGGTCCGCGTGGCGGCGGAAGGCGTTGACGTCGAAGTTCTTGCGGCGCTGCTCCAGGGCGATGCTCAAGTTGGCGGGGCCGACCGACCTTCTCGATGGTGTGGAAGGCCAGGCCCACGCCGTTGAGGAAGCGGCCGGCCATGGGGCACCGGCTCGGTATTCGGCGGTCAGGTCGGCGGAGTGGCCGTCCCTGAATTGTCACACCGCGGGTGCCGGTACATCATCCATGCAGATGGGTGCTTGATCATTAATCTTCGGCTCCGGCTGAGCTCGCCCAGGCGCACGCCGCCGTCCGTGTCGAAGGCCGGGGCCGCGGACCGTCCGTTGTCGGGCGGCACCGAGCGGGAATCGCCGAAGACGCCGAGGTGCTCGCGGAGCGAGAAGTCCGCACCGACCTCGGTGATGATGAGGGTCGGTGCCGCTGGCCTTGTCCTTGTCGAGCGTGTGTGCCATGAAACCGCGCGAGCCCACCCCGTAAGCGGGGTGGGCTCGTCTTCTGAGCGCTGGGCAGGCCTTGCACCCGCATCTCCCCGCAGGAAGCGGGGCGTCTTTCCTTGGACCACCAACGCACGACCGACTGCCCGGAGTTCGGGCGACCGTGACAAGATCCAGTATAGCGCACGGCACCTGTCGAGGCGGTCTGCGGATTCGAGCCCGGGACGGCACCGCGCTCGTCGGACTACAGGCGCCGCAGCAGCCGGTGCATCGCCTCCGCGGACTCGGTCATGGCGGCAAGCGAGCAGAATTCATCGGTGACATGGGCCTGATCCGGGTCGCCCGGACCGTACACCACCACCGCCGGATCGCCGAGCCGGTCGGTCAGCACCGAGGCGTCGGTGAAGTAGGTCGCGTACTCGGCCGGGCGGGCCGAGGAGCCGGGGGCCAGGATTTCCCGCGCGGCGGCGGCAGCCGACGGATCGGTGGCGACGCCGGGCAGGTCCAGCAGCTGTTCGAGGCCGATGCCGTCGCCGCACAGCCGGGCGATCTCCGCGATCGCCTCGTCCCGTCCGAAGCCGGGAACGGTGCGCACGTCCAGCCGCATCTCGGCGCGGTCCGGCACCAGGTTGGGCTGCTCGCCCGCGTGGAACGTGCCGATGTTGACCGTGGCCGGGCCGTGGGTCGGGCTCACCGGCCAGTCACGGTGCCCGTGGATCCTGCTCGCCGCGGCGGCGAGCGCGGCGATCGCGTTGCGGCCCAGCTCCGGGCGGGAACCGTGCGCGGAGACCCCACGGGCCGTCGCGGCGAGCCACAGCACGCCCTTGTGGCCGAGGACGGTCCGGTTGCCGGTCGGCTCGCCCACGATGAGCAGGTCGGTGGGGGTGAGCGACGCCGCGTCGATCTCCTCGGCCCCATGGCAGCCGGTCTCCTCGCCGAAGGTGAAGATCAGCTGTACGGCCGTGTCCCGCGGGCTTTCCCGGGCGGCCCGTATCGCCGCCTCGACCTGGCAGGCCACGCCGGCTTTCATATCGCTGCTGCCGCGGCCGAGCAGCCGACCGTCGCGCAGCTCCCCGCTCATCGGGTCGAACGACCAGCCCGACGGATCGGCGGGCACGGTGTCCAGGTGTCCGGTGAAGGTGACCGGCACCCGTGGTACCGCGGGCCCGAACCGGGCGACGACGTTGGCCCGGCCGGATATCGGCTCCTCGACCCGGACGTCGAACCCCGCGCCGTCCAGCCGGTCCGCCACCAGTGCGGCGGCCGGTGCCTCCCGGCCGCCCCGGGTGTCGATCCGCACCAGCCGCCGCGCGAGGTCCGTCGCACCGCGCCATGTGTCCGCGTCGTCCATCGGGGTCCTCCTGGAGTTGTGGTGAGTCGCCGTCATATACGGTCCGGGGACGCCTGCGTGGCCCGGGTGCTGTCGCGCACCACCAGGGTCGGCACAAGTGAGATATGCGCGTGCGGGCCGCGCTCGGCGTCCTTGGCCAGGCTCGCCGCGGCCAGCAGCCGTACCGCCTCCGCGGCGATCCGGTCACGGGGCTGATGGACCGTGGTCAGGGCCGGCTCGGTCAGCCGGGAGAACTCGATGTCGTCGTAGCCGGTCACCTGCACCTGCTGGGGCACCGCGACACCGTGGGCCCGGCAGGCGCGGGTGACCCCGAGCGCGATCAGGTCATCGGCGCATACGAGCGCGTCCGGAAGGCCGCCCTCCGCGATCAGCCGGGCCACGGCGGCCTCGCCCCACTCCACGCTGTAGTCCCCGAGCAGCACCTGGTCCGGCTTCACCTCGATGTTCAGCTCCTCGGCGCGCCGCCGGAACCCGGCGAACCGCTGCTCCGTGGAGGAGTGGGTCATCAGCGAGCCGATGAAGGCCGCCGACCGCGCCCCGCCGTCGTGGAGGTGGTCCATGACCTGCCGCATCGCGGCGACGTCGTCGACGCCCACCCAGTCGGTGGTGGTGCCGTCGACGAATCGGTCGAGCTGGACGAGCGGCAGCCGGTCCGCGGTCTGCTGCACGGCGGGCCGGCTGTCGACGCCGTGGCTCGGGCTGACGATGATGCCGTCGACGTTGCGCGCGGCGAGCGAGGCCAGCCGGCGCGCCTCGATCCGCGGGTCGGAGCGCGCGTCGCACAGGAACAGCTCCTTGCCGTCCTTCCCGAGGGCGTGTTCCACGCTCTCCACCAGCGAGGTGAAGAACGGGTTGGTGATGCTGGGCACGACCATCCCCACGGTGTCGGTACGACTGTTGCGCAGTGCCCTGGCGATGACATTGACCTGGTAGCCCAGGTCGTCGGCGGCGCGGCGGACCTTGCGTTCGACCGCGGCCGAGACCTGGCCCCGGCGGGAGAGCACCCGCGACACGGTGGCGGTGGAGACACCGGCACGCTCGGCGACCTGAGCGATCGTGACCCGTTGCAATCGATTACCTTCCTGCCGGGAAACATGGCGGTCACATGGCTCCAACACCGATGTGACCTGACGCGTTGAATCAGCATAGAGCCTTGACACGGCACCTGACCCCTGCCTACGGTCCTCCGCAACTCGACTGTAATCGATTGCATTGAGGTGGCGCGATGACGACATCCGGGAGCACGAGCGGCCTTGGGGTGTTCCCGCCCCGGCCGAACGCGATCAAGGAGCTGTTCGGCACCCCGAAGGTCGTCATCGGCGTGGTGCACCTGCCGCCGCTGCCCGGCAGCCCGCATTACGAGGGCGCCCCGCTGGACGAGATCTGCGCCTTCGCGGTCGAGGAGGCGCGGGCCTATCTGGAGGGCGGCTGCCACGGGCTGATCGTGGAGAACCACTGGGACATCCCGTTCCTCAAACCGGGCGAACACGGTTATGAGACATCGGCGGCGATGGCCGTGGTGACCGACCGGGTGCGGCACGCCGTGCTGGAGGGGGCCGGCGGCAGGCTCGGGGTCAGCGTGCTGTCCAACGCCGCCGAGTGCTCCATCGCCTCCGCCTGGTCCGGCGGCGGCGGATTCGTACGGGTCAACCAGTGGGCCAATGCCTATGTCGCCAACGAGGGCATCATCGAGGGCCAGTCGGCACACGCCAGCCGCTATCGCAGCCGGATCGGCGCCGGCCCGGTCAAGGTCTTCGCCGACGTGCACGTCAAGCACGGCTCGCACGCCATCGTCGCCGACCGCACACTGGCCGAACAGACCGAGGACGCCGAGTTCTTCGGCGCCGATGTGCTGATCGCCACCGGCTCCCGGACCGGGGACGCCGCCTCACTGGAGGAGGTCGAGGGCATCTCCGCCCACACCACCCTGCCGGTGGTGATCGGCTCCGGTATTACCGCGGGCAACATCGGCGGCCTGCTGCCCGCCTGCGACGGGGTGATCGTCGCGTCCTCAGTGAAGGACAACGGCCGCTGGTGGGGCCGGGTCGACCGGGCCAAGGTCCGCGAGCTGACCACCGCGGCGGCCAAGGCCGGAGTGGTGCTCCCGTGATCGTCTTCTGCGGGTACGCCAACATCGACCTGACCGTCGGTGTGCCGGCGCTGCCCGCTCCCGGTGACCGCGTGCAGGCGACCGCCATCCGCCACGGCCACGGCGGGATGGCCGCCAACGCCTCGGCGGCCGCGGCCCGGACGGGGGCCGACGCGTGGTTCGCCGGCGTGGTCGGACCGGAGCCGCGGAGCACGGCGTTCCTCGCCGCACTCGCCGCCGACGGGGTCCGCACCGACTGGACCGCCCGCACCGGCACCCTCACCACCGCCGTCGTGCTGCTCACCCCGGACGGCGAACGCGCCGTCATCAGCCAGGACGACGAGCTGGACGCCCAGCACATCACCCGTACGGTACGGGCCGCGCGCGAGGCCGGGGCCAACTGGCTCTACCTCGACGGCTACCGCTTCCCCGAGGCCGCCGCCGCGCTGGCCGAGGCCGCCGCCGACGCCCCGCCCGGGACGCCAGGACCGGGCCTGGTGGTGGACCTCGACGGCTGCGACCGGGCGGAGGCGATGCGCACCGCGCTGTCCGCGGCCGATCACGCCGTCGTCGGCCGGCCGCTGGCCGTCGCGCTACTGGGCGGAGAACCGGCCCTGGTCCGGGCCGCCGCCGACCATGACGTCCATCTGGTCGTGACCGACGGTTCGCGCGGCTGGACCCTGCTGACCCCGGCCGGTGAACGCCACGACGGTCCGGCGATCGACGTGGATACGGTCGACGCCACCGGGGCCGGAGACTGCTTCACCGGCGCATACTGTGCCGAACTGGACCGGGGCCGGTCCCCGCTGGAGGCGGCGCGCTTCGCCGCCGTCGCGGCCGGCCTGTCCTGTACCCGCCCCGGCGCCCGTGACGGGCTGCCCGACCGGCGGGCCGTCGAATCCTGGCTCGCGGCCCACCCCACTCCCGAAACCCCGGAGCCGACCCGCACCCCGTAGGACAAGGAGAGCAGATGCGCCAGAAAGTGACGGCCGTGGTCGCGCTGGGCCTGCTGCTGACGACCGTCGGCTGCGACACCCAGGCCCGCCGCGAGATGGCGGCCGAGAAGAAGACCACCGAGCAGGGCCCGCCGCCGCCCGCGGAGGTCGCCCGCTCCTGTACCGTCCGCGGCCACGTTCCGAAGATCGGTATCGTGCCCATCAACCTCCAGGCGCTGTTCTTCAACCAGATCAACACCGGCGCCCGGACCGTGGCCCGCAAGGCCGGGGTCAAAACCCAGATCGTCAACGGCAACGACGACTCCGCCACCCAGGCCAACGCCATCGACGACCTGGTGGCCAACCACTACGACGCCATCATCGTGGACGCGGTCGACACCGAGGGCATCAAGCCCGCCATCCGCCGGGCCAAGGCGGCGGGCGTGCCGGTCGTCGCCGTGGACGCCACCGTCGACGACCCCGCGGTCTCCGTCCAGGTCGGCGTCGGCAACACGGAAGGCGGCCGGCGGATCGGCGAGGCCCTGCTGAAGACGGCCGGCAACCGCGGTGGGATCGGCGTCGTCGGCGCGCTCAACAGCACCATCCAGAACGAGCGGCAGAAAGGATTCACCGACACCGTCACCGCCAAGGGCATGAAGATCCAGAACGTGGTCGACGGCCGCAACATCCAGGAGAACGCCCAGACCGCCGCCGAGAACCTGCTCACCCGCGACCCCGGTCTGAAGTACGCCTACGCCACCGGCGAGCCCGCGCTGATCGGCCTGGCCGCCGCCGTGGTCAGCCAGCACCGCACCAAGGACCTCAAGGTCGTCGGATGGGACCTGTCCAGCCAGGCCGTCGACGGGCTGCGGGCCGGCTGGATCACCGGTGTGCTGCAACAGAACACCTTTCGGTTCGGCTACGAGGCCATGAATTCCGCGATCGACCTCGCCTGCGGCCGCACCACCCGCCGACAAGTGCCCGTTCCCACCCAGCTGGTGACCCCGGACAACGTCAAGAACTACCTCTACTACCTGGAGAAGTGATGGGCGAGAGCGCACTGGTCTCCCTGCGAGGTATCACCAAATCGTTCGGCGCCGTCCGCTCGCTGCGCGGCGTCGACCTGACCCTGGCCCCGGGCGAGGTGCTCGGCCTGGTCGGCGACAACGGCGCCGGGAAGTCGACCCTGATGAAGGTCCTGGCCGGTGCGGTCCAGCACGACGGCGGGCAGATCTCCATCGACGGCCGCGACGTCCGCTTCACCAGCCCCGCCGACGCCCGCCGCGAGCGGGTCGGCATCGTCTACCAGGACCTCGCCCTGTGCGACACCCTCGATGTGGCCAGCAATCTGTTCCTCGGCCGTGAACCGCGCAGAGGCCCCTTCATCGACCGCGCCACGATGCACGCCCGAGCGGCGGAAACCCTCTCCGAACTGCACGTCCGGGTGAAATCCACCTACCAGGAGATCGGCGAGCTGTCCGGAGGGCAGCGGCAGGCCGTGGCGATCGCCCGTGCGGTGTCGTTCCGCCCGCGCGTGCTGATCCTGGACGAACCCACCGCCGCCCTCGCCGTCGCCGAGGTCCGGCAGGTGCTGAAGATGATCCGCGACGTCGCCGCCCAGGGCGTCGGCGTCATCCTGATCACCCACCGGCTACAGGACCTGTTCGAGGTCTGCGACCGGATCACCGTGATGTACGAGGGACGCAGCGTCGAGGACGCCCCGATCGCCGATCTCGACATCGAACGGCTGGTCGCCATGATCACCCGATCCGTCGCCACGAACGGCGGGCCCGGCACCGAGGAGGTGGCCTGATATGAGCGCCGACACCGCGATGCGCACCACCGCCGTACTGGGCCGGCCTCCGGGCCGCTGGCAGCGCGCCAACAAGGCCACCCTGGCCATGCTCGGCGTGGGCGTCGCGCTCTTCCTCGGCTTCGGCATCGCCGCCCCCAATTTCCTGACCTTCACCAACCTGGCCAATCTGGCCACCCAGGTGGCGATCACCCTGATCGTGGCGGTCGCCATGACCTTCGTGATCAGCACCGGGCAGATCGACCTGTCCGTGGGATCGATCCTGGCGTTCACCGCCACCTGCACCGCCGAGATGCTCCAGGCCGGCTGGGACTCCTCCGTGGTGATCGTCGTGGCGCTGCTCGCCGGGCTCTTCTGGGGCGCTGTCAACGGATGGCTGTCGGCCTTTCAGAAGATCCCCCCGTTCATCGTCACCCTCGCCACCATGTCGGTCGTCCGCGGCCTGGCACAGCTGTGGACCCGGGGGTTCTCCGTCCCCATCGACGCCCGGCTCTTCGTCGCCAAGCTCGGCGACGCCTCCTTCCTCGGGCTGTCCGCGCTGGCCTGGATCGCCCTGGCCACGGTCGCCGTCGGAGCGGTCCTGCTGTCGAAGCTGCCGTTCGGCTCCTACGTCAACGGCATCGGCGCCCAGGAGGAGTCCGTGCGACGGGCCGGGGTGAACACTGCCCGGGTCAAGATGATCACCCTGATGATGACCGGGGTGGCCGCCGGTATCGCCGGGCTGCTCACCGCGGCCAGGCTCGGCTCCGGCTCCGCCAACTCCGGACAGGGCTTCGAACTCACGGTGATCGCCGCGGTCGTGCTCGGTGGCACCAATCTGTTCGGCGGCCGGGGCACCGTGCTCGGCACCGTCATCGGCGCCCTCATCACCGGAGTCATCGCCAACGGCCTCAACCTGCTCGGCGTGAGCCCGTTCCTCACCCCCATCGTCACCGGACTGGTGCTGCTCGCCGCGATCTGGCTCAACCTGCGCGGCCGGGCGATGGCCGACCTGTTCGCCCATCTGACGGGTCGCTCATGAGCGGCCCCGCACCCCGCACCGTGACCACGGTGACCGGGCCCGTGCCCAGCACCGGGCTCGGCCTCACCCTCACCCATGAGCATCTGCGCAACGACGTCCGCAAGGCCGTCACCACCCCGGCCGACCCCCGGCTCGGTCATCTGCGCGACGCCCGCACCACACCCGAACTGGCCTGGCTGCTGCGCGAGCAGCCCTACGCCTGCCTCGACCACTGTGTGCTCGACGACACCGAAGGAATGCTGGCCGACCTGCGCGCGTTCGCCGCCGGCGGGGGCGGCACGATCGTCGACGTCACCCCGGGCGGACTGGGCCGCGACCCGGCAGCGCTGCGCGCGTTCTCCGAGGACAGCGGCGTACGTGTGGTCATGGGCAGCGGCTGGTACCTGGAGCCCTACCATCCCCGGCCACTGTCGCCGGCGGACGAGCGCGGCCTCGCCGCCGCATTGCTGGCCGAGTTCACCGAGGGAGCCGACGGCACCGGGATCCGGCCGGGCGTCATCGGCGAGATCGGGGTCTCCCCGCGGTTCACCGAGGTCGAGCACACCGCGCTGCGCGCCGCCGCGCGCACCCAGCGCGAGACCGGTGTCCCGCTCTACATCCATCTGCCCGGCTGGCAGCGCCGCGCCCACGAGGTCCTCGACCTGGTACTGGGAGAGTACCGGGTGGCACCAGCCGCCGTGGTGCTCTGTCATATGGACCCCTCGCACGCCGACCCGGACTATCAGCGGTCGGTGGCCGACCGCGGCGTCTGGCTCGAATTCGACATGATCGGCATGCCGTTCCACTACCCCGGCGAGGGGCAGTCCCCGGCACCCCACGAAACCGCGCACGCGATCGCCGGGCTCATCGCCCGCGGACACGGCGACCGGCTGCTGCTCAGCCACGACGTGTTCCTCAAGAGCATGCTCACCGCCTACGGCGGCAACGGCTTCCGCTATGTGCCGGAGCTGTTCCTCTCCCGGCTCGTCGAGCACGGCGTACCCCGGCGGACCGCCGCGGGCCTGCTGCACACCAACCCGGCCCGGCTGTTCGAGCACGCCGCCGCGTCCTGACGTCCTGACCTCCGTCCCGGCGTTTCGCCCCATCCCCGTTACAAAGGAGCACCCTGTGAGCCGCGTCCTGATAGCCGGTGAGAGCTGGATCTCCCAGTCCACACACATCAAGGGGGTCGACTCGTTCACCACCAGTACCTATGTGACCGGCGTCGAGCCGTTGCGCCGGGCGCTGGAGGGCCGCGGGCACGAGGTCACACACCTGCCCGCGCATCTGGTACCCGGGCAGTTCCCGGGCGATGCCGAGGCGCTCGCCCGCTACGACGTCGTCATCCTCTCCGACATCGGGGCGAACTCCCTCCAGCTCTCCCCCGAGGTGTTCGAGCGGGGCACGCCGGGGGCCGACCGGATCGACGCACTGCGCGGATGGGTCGGCGACGGCGGCGGACTGCTGATGATCGGCGGCTATCTCTCCTTCACCGGTTTCGAGGGCAAGGCCGCCTACCGCAACACCGCGCTGCACGAGGTGCTGCCGGTCGAGCTGCTGCCCGAGGACGACCGCGTCGAACTCCCCGCGGGTGGCCGCCCGTCGGCAATCGGCACCGGCCATCCCGCCCTCGCTGGGGTGACCGGCGAATGGCCACCGCTGCTCGGCTACAACCGCGTCCGGCCACGTCCGGGCGCCGAGGTCCTGGCCACCCTGGGCGGCGACCCCCTGGTGGCGGTGGCCGAGTACGGCGCGGGACGGTCGGCTGTCTTCACCTCCGACTGCTCCCCGCACTGGGCGCCGGCGGCGTTCTGCGAGCAGTGGGACGGCTACGCCCGAATCTTCGGCGGCCTCGTCGAATGGCTCTCCCGATGAGCCGGTCCGAGCGGCTCCTGAAGGCCACCGCCCCGGTCATGGAAGAGGCACTGCGTATGCGCTTCGTCACCGAGATCACGGCCGGCACGATCAGCGACGCCGACTACGCCGACTACCTGGAGATCGAGGCCGCGTTCGTGGAGACGGCCACCCGGCTGCACGGACTGGCCGTATGGGGCGCCCCCGACCGGACGGCGCTGGAGCGCAACGCCCGTGCGGTCCATACGCTGACCACCACCCAGGCGGACTACTTCCGCGAAGCCCGCGCCGCCTGGCCCGTCCCCGCCCGGCCGGACGCCGCCCGGCGGGCCGAGGTGCTGTCACGGTACGCACTCGACACGGCGCGGGAAGGCGGCTACCCGGCGGTGATGACCATCCTGCTCGCCGCGGAGAGCCTCTACCTCACCTGGTGCACCCGGGCACACGAGCACGGCGCCGTCCCCGACGGCGCGATGAGCGCCTGGGTGGCACTCCACGCCGACCAGGCGTTCCGGGACGGGGTACGGGCCCTCGCGGCGGAGGTCGACGCCCTCCCGGACGACATCCCCCAGGAGCGGCTGACCCGCTGGTTCACCGGCATGCTGGAGGCGGAAATCGCGTTCCACGACGCGGTGTTCGGATGACCGGAGCCCGGCGGGGGGCCGATCCCCCGACCGGGCCGCTGAGCCGGGCGGCGCGTACCCATCGTTCGGTGCCGGGGGGAGGGCGGGGCCCGCTCGTAGGCTCTGCCAGCCAACCCTCAATCTGCGCGTATCAGACACATCAACGCCAATGCCGCACCACGCGAGCGTTCGACACCGCGCGGACGGCGGCGGTGGAGGCAGCCGACAGCCCGGACAACGCGGCACCCATGCGGCGGTTTCTACGGCAGTGGCCCCTCACGGTCGCAATCGAACGCGTCGCAGCTCGCGCCACGCGCCTGAGCGAACTGGAAGCCCACGCGGAGCAGGTGGAGAAGCTGGCCGAGGGACGTGCCATCGCCACCGAGGTGGCCGCCCTCCACGCACACAGGGCGGCCGAGGCCGGGATTGACGGGCGGACCGCCGGATGACCGAGGACACCGGACAGGGGCGGCGCTGACAGCACGTGCCCCGCTACGAGCATGTGGCTTGTAGCGCTCGACGGCGAGTGAGTGGAGTCCGGCCGACGGCATGTACGGCGCCAAGCGCCCTCAGGACCCGGGCACCGCCCCCTTTCCCTGCGCCCATCGGTCCGGCCGCGAGCGCGCGGCCGAGCCGGAAGGCCGCGCGCTCGCCGCGCCACAGCCATGCGCGCGGATCCGGATGGCCAGTCCGCCGATGACGAGGTGGGCTCCCAGGGAGCCGGGACGACCTGCGGCGGGCGCGGGCGAGAGGATGTTGTGGCCGGACCACCACGTCGGGCCAGCCCATCAGCATCACGCTGGGGGGGGCACACGACGCCGAGGTCACCCGATCGCCACTCCCACCATCCGCACGCCGCACTCGTTCCCCCACGCCTCGAACCGCGGGTCGTAGAGCGTACTGAGCGACGTTGCCGGAGTCGGAGACGACCGTGGTCTTGTCCTCCAGCGTGTGGCCGCACTCGGCGAGCATGGTCTGGAGGAAGTCGACGGCACCGCAACCGGTGGCTTGAGGGCCTGCGTGGCTGCCGCCGATCTTCAGGTCCTTGCCCGTGAGCGCGCCGGCAGATGACGACCTGGCGTTCGGGCCCGCACAGTCGCTGGTGGAAGGCATTGTCGCCCAGTTCCGGACGCTGCTGAAGGACGGGTTGGATGGAGTGCAGAACCTCCGCGACGGCCTGGTGGAATCCGGTGTTTGGCGGGATTGCGGTGAACGATGTCGTTGTAGAGCGCGGCGGTGACGGTGACGGTATCGAGGGGCATCGACGTGCTTCCTTCCCGGGCTCGGGGAGCTGTGCCAGCGCGCTAGGGCTGGACAGGCGGGTGGTAGGGCAGCGTGGTGGACAGCAGGGTGAGCAGGCCAAGCACAATCGGCAGCAGTGCGACGAGGTAGAGGAAGGTGTAACCGACGATGTCGCGGGCCTTGAGGCCGAGGACACCCAGCAGCGGGAGCATCCAGAACGGGTTGATGAGGTTGGGAAGTGCTTCGGCCGCGTTGTAGACCTGGACGGTCCAGCCGAGGTTGACGTTGAGGTCATTGGCGGCCTGCATGACATAGGGCGCCTCGATGATCCACTTCCCGCCGCCGGAGGGGATGAGGAAACCCAGGATGACGGAGTAGGCGCCCATCATCAGTGGGAAGAGGACCGGGGATCCGACGCCGGTGAAGGCTGACGCCAGGTAGTGGGACAGGCTGTCGCCCGCGCCGTTGGTGGCCTGGGTCATCATGGCGGCGACGCCGGCGTAGAAGGGGAACTGAATGAGCACGCCGGCCGTGGCCGGAACCGCCTTGGTCACCGCCGCGAGAAACCGGCGCGGGCGCCAGTGCAGCAGCATGCCGAGCGTCAGGAAGAGCAGGTTGTAGGTGTTGAGCGCGGAGATCGCGACGATGGGGTCCTTGTCGGCGAACTCCTGCACGGCCCATCCTGCGACGAGGGCGACGACGACGAAGGTGAGCAGCGGGCTGTACTCCAGCCACTCCCCCGGCCGGGTGCGGGGCTGGTCGTCTTCGACGGGGTCGCTGGGGTCAATGCCGAGGTCGACTGCGGTGCGCACGCTGTCGCCACGTGGAGCGGTGAGGTAGGCGATGGACACGCAGACGACGATCACGACAGCCGCGAGGGTGAGGGACTGCCAGGTGAAGATGGTTTCCCGGAAGGGGATGACGCCGGTGATCGACGACAGGGAGGGCGACAGGCTCTCCGCATTGGCCTGGAGCTGAGCGGCTGAGGAGCTGAGGCCAAGGGCCCAGCTACCGCCCAGGCCGAGGTATGCGGCTGCCGAGGCGGCCCGGTAGTCGACGCGCAGATTGCCGCGTTCGGCCAGGCGCCTGACCAGCAGGGCGCTGAAGATGAGGCTGAATCCCCAGTTCAGCAGGGCGGAGGTGAGGCTGATGGCCGCGACCATGGCGACGGCGCTCCGCTCTGTGGCGGGGACCTGGGCCAGGCGGGTGATGACTCGCTGGATGGGTCGGGCGGTGGCCACGACATAACCGCCGATGGCGACCATGGCCATCTGCATGGTGAAGGGGATCAGGTCCCAGAAGCCGTTGCCGAAGACAGAGGCGACCTTTGCGGGGCCTGATCCGATGCTCATTGCCGCGATGGCCACGACGGCCACAGTCAGGAGTGCGAAGACGAGGGTGTTGGGGAACCACCGTTCGGCCACGGCCGCGCTTCGGGTAGCGGCGCGGGCGAGGAATCCATCGCGTGGCGGTTGCTGAGGTGCGGAGTCGTCGCCCCTTTTGGGCCTCTGCTCGATCATCGGGAACCTCCGAGGAAACCCCCGCCTTCAGGCGGGGGAGGAAGCGGGCTCCTGCGGAGCAGGGCAGGGAGAGCCGAGTCGCCTGTGCTGGTTTGTGGGCTATGACCGCTTACGCAAGACGGGCGTTCGAGTACCGATTCCATCCGACCGATGCGCAGGCAGCGGAGCTGTCGCGCACGTTCGGATGCGTGCGGAAGGTCTACAACATGGTGATTGCGGCCCGTACCGAGACGTGGACGTTGCGTCACGAGCGGGTCGACTACGACGCGACGTCGGCGATGCTGACGGCGTGGAAGGAGACCGAGGAATTGGCCTTCCTCAACGAGGTGTCCTCGGCTCCGTTCCAGCAGGCCCGGCAGCACCTCCAGGCGGCGTTCACCGCGTTCTTCGCCAGGCGGACGAAGTTCCCGCGGTTCAAGTCGCGTAAGAACTCTGGCAAGTCCGCCGAGTACGACCTCGTCCGCAAGGCCAGGGGCGACGGCGTCAACCGGGCCAATACGCGCCGCAAGGCCGCCAGGGTCTCCGCCCGCATCGCCGACCGTCGCCGTGACCATCTGCACAAGCTCACCACTCGACTCGTGCGTGACAACCAAACGCGCGTGATCGAGGACCTCACCGTCCGGAACCTGCTCAGCAACGGCAGGCTGTCCCGGGCGATCTCCGTCGCGGCATGGTCGGAGTTCCGGAGCATGGTGGAGTACAAGGCCGCCTGGTACGGCCGCGAGGTGATCGCGGTCGACCGCTGGTTCCTCTCCTCCAAGCTGTGCTCCGTATGCGGCTCCCTGCAAGAGAAGATGCCGCTCAGCGTCCGCACCTGGACGTGCGACTGCGGCACGTCCCACGATCGGGACGTGAACGCAGCGAAGAACCTTCTGGCCGCCGGACTGGCGGTGTCGGCCTGTGGAGCCGGTGTAAGACCTCAACGGGAGTCCTCCCGGGCGGGGCAGTCGGTGATGAAGCAGGAAGCCCCACGGCGCGAGCCGTAGGAACCCCCTCGTTCAGGAGAGGGAGGAAGTCAAGATGGCTCCTGGCAGGTGTGGACCCGGGGGGACGGGCCGTGTGAGCGGTAGACCGCCGAGGCGGCGGTGAGGTCGGCGAGTGCGCTGCCGACCGCTTTGAAGACGGTGATCTCTTCCTGGGTGCGGCGGCCGGGGATGGTGCCGGCGCACAGGTCGGGCAGGGTGCCGACGATATCGTCCGGGGTGAGGAGGCCGGCGTCGATGGGCTGAGTCAGATCACCGGATTCGTGCAGGGCCTGTGGCGTGTCGATGAAGATGGTGCCGCGGCGTATGCACTGGTCGTCAGCCTCTCGCATGGTGGGGCGGAAGCTGCCGATGAGGTCGAGGTGGGTGCCGGGTTCCAGCCAGTCGCCCTTGATGATGGGCTCGGTGGCGAGGGTGGCGCAGCTGACGATGTCGGCTTCGGCCGCCGCGGGGGCCAAGTCGGCGACGGCACGGGCATCAAGCCCCTGTTGCTTCAGGGTGTCGGCCAGGCGATGGGCGTGGCCGGCGGACCGGTCGTAGACGAGCACTGTCCGGATGTCGAAAACGCTGCGGTATGCCTCGGCGGCGAGGCTGCCCACATGCCCTGCTCCGACCACCAGGTGGGTGGTGCTCTCGGGTCGTGCGAGGTAGGAGGCGGCCAGAGCGGAGGTCGCCACGGTGCGGCGTCGGGTCAGTTCATTGCCGTCGATGATGGCCAGGTGCTCACCGGTGGCGGCGCTCGCCAGGACGAATGCGGAGGACAGGGCCGGCCTGCCGTGGAGGGCGTTGGCGGGGAAGACGTTGACGAGTTTGACACCCAGGAACTCGCGATGGGACCAGGCGGGCATGAGCAGGATGGTGGCGTCGGTGTCGGCGTCGACGGTGTGGTGGTGGCGGGCAGGAGTGTTGGCGCCGTGAACGAAGCCTTGCCGGAGCGCGGGGACGAGGTCGTGGAACGGCAGTGCTTTGATGGTCTGTTGGGCGTCGATATTCAGCATCGTCGTCTTTCGATCAGGCGGTCATCCGGTCATGCGGTCATGCGGTCATGCGGTCATGCGGTCATGCGGTCATGCGTCGAGAGTGACGTCGGTCACGGGCATGGCCTGGCAGGTCAGGCACTGGTCGCCGGCCAGGTCCTCCGGGCGGCTGACCAAATGCGCTACGTGCCCGTCCAGGACGGTGATGGCGCAGCTTTCGCACTGTCCCAAGCGGCAGCCGCTGGGCAGGCGGATTCCTTCCTTCTCCGCCAGTTGCAGCAAAGTGCCGTCTTCTTTGCGCCAGGTGACCTGGCGGTTGGCGCGGGTGAAGCGGACGGTGGCCTGTGCGCTGTCGGGGATGTCGACGCGCTGGGGGGCGGCGTGGAACTTTTCGGCGAAGATGTCGAAGCGCGGGACGCCTCGGTCGACAAGGCCGATGGTGATGTCGGAGAGCATGTCCTCCGGTCCGCATAGGTAGAACCGGGCGCGGCGCTCGATGAGTCGGGCATCGACGTCGGCGGCGCTGACGCGTCCGAAGTGGTCGTAATCGCGGCCGAGGACGTCTTGGGATTCCGGTCGGCTGTAGTGGGTGTGGACGCGTAGCTGGGAGATGACGTCCCGTAGTTCGCTCACGCGGTCCAGGAAGGCGTGTGAGGTGGAATTTCGGCTGCCGTAGTGCAGTACGACCTCGGGAACGCTGCCGCCGCTGCGGGCCAGTGTCTCGAGGTAGCCGATGAACGGCGTGATCCCGATTCCGGAGGCGAGGAGCACGACTGGCCGGCTGATGTCGGGCGGGATGGCGAAGAGTCCTGCCGGCGCCGTCAGCTGCACGCGCTTCCCCTCACGCGCGGTTGCGTGCACCTGGCCGGAGACCTGTCCGTCCGGCACGCGGCGTACGGCGATGCTGTACGCCGTGCGGTCCTTGTCCTGCGCGGGGCCGGTCAGGGAGTAGCAACGTGCCGATGACCGTTCCGCGCCTGCGGGGTCGGTGGTGGAGAAGCTGAGGGTGATGTGCTGGCCCGGCCTGAAATCGGGCAGCTCCGAACCGTCGGCAGGTTCCATGCTCAAGGCCAGGACACCGGCTCCTTCCGGTACGGCGGAGACGATGACGAACTCCTTGGTCCCTTCCCAATGGGACGTCGCGATGGGCTGGACGTCGCAACTGCTGGACCTCATCGGCACCGACCCACTGATCGGGTCGCGTACGTCGTCTCCGATCAGGAGGTTGTAGTTGCTGCCGGCTTCGTCATAGGGATCGAAACTCGGTAGTGCCAGGTCCGGAGCCTGCTGCCACCAGCCGTATTCGGCGCATACGACGTCCTCGTGCAGATCGTGGTCGATACGTGCGCGCATGCGGATCGTCCCCATGCGCGTGGACAGCGCCACCCACTGGCCCTCGCGGATGTTGCGCCGCTGTGCCAGTACCCCGCTGATGTCGACAGTGGGTTCCGGGCTGCGCTTGCGCAGAGAGGACAACCCGCGGTGCTGGCTGTGGCAGAAGTAGCCGTTCTTCGCGCAGGTCAGCAACAACGGGTAGCGGGAGTCGGGTCCAGTACCGGGCGCGGAATGGATGGGGACAGCGGAGTAGCCGTGCAGCGCGAGCCGTTCCGAGTACAGCTCGACACGTCGGGTCGGGGTGGCGAACCCGGTGACCTGGCCCTCTTCCGTGCTCTGGGCGTATTTGCGATAGACCGTCTCGAGGGGGACCCGGAAGCCGCGAGGATGGCGGCGGAGCTCGTCGACGGTCAACCCCAGGGGCTTGAGCTGATGATTCCAGCCGACCGTGACGTCGCCGTTGAAGAAGTCGGCGCCCATACCCAGACGCTGCGCAAGGTCGAAGACGACTTCGGTGTCGGAGCGGGACTGGCCCGCCGGCTCCACCATGCGCGGCCGGAGCTGGACGTGTTCCTGAGCCCGCTGGCTGATCTCGAATCCCGCCCTGATCGCCTCGTGTTCCCAGGGGCTGTTGACCGGAAGCACAATGTCGGCGAACTGGGAGGTGGGGTTGGGGAAGAGGTCGAGGTGTACGTAGAAGTCGAGGTGGCGAAGAGCGGCGGCTGTGCGTCGCGGATCCGGTTGTGAGAGCACCAGGTTGCTGCCGAATCCGACCAAGGCTCGTACTGGGTAGGGATCCTGCGACAGGATCGCGCGGCACAGATCCCGGCCGCTGATCCAGCCCTGGGCAGGAGGGCCGAGCGGGTGTTCCGCCATGCCGAGGGCCTTGGCCCGCTGGTCATATGGGAGCTGGGTCAGGTCGGTGGCCGGATTCAGGGCGTGCCGCGGCCATATGACGTTGCCTCCGGGCGCGTCGTAGCTGCCGGTCAGCGCGTACAGCGTGGCGATGGCTCGCTCGGTCTGGGTGGCATTGGCGTGTTGCCCGACGCCGGTCCACGCGTGATAGGACACGGACCGTGCCTGGATGAGTGCGTCGGCGAAGGCGGTCAGCTCCGCTGGTTCGATACCGGTGGTGCGGGCGGTTTCCTGCACATTCCATGGCCGGCAGGCGTCGCGGTATCGCTCGAAGGCGGGCTCGCAGTCGACCGTGCCGGTGCGTATGCGCACTCGATGGGTGCCGTGCAGGGCGAAGCGGCCGGGGTTCCGCGCGGCGCGGAGCGTGTCGTACGACCGCCAGGTGTCGTCGACGGTGTCCCAGACGACGTAACCGTCGAGGTCCGGATCGATCTCCTGGGCACGCAGAAAGCGTCCTGTGTCACGGCGAACGAGCAGGGGAGCATTTGTCCAGGCCCGAACGAAACTGTCGTCGTAGCCGTGACGTTCCAGCACGAGCCGGGCGACGCCCAGGGCGAGGGCCGCGTCCGCACCAGGGCGGACACGCAGCCAGTGGTCCGCTTCCAGCGCACTGGTCGAGCGGCGGGGGTCGATGACCGCCAAACGGGCTCCGTCGGCTCGGGCTTGTGCAAGGGCCGCCGACTGAGCCAGCCACGTCTTGGCAGGGTTGTGGCCCCAGAGCACGGCGAGGTCAGTTGCGGCAAAGTCCGCGGTCGGCAGTGAACTTCCGAATGTGAAGGCGTGGGCCCAGTCCTTGTGCCAGTTGCAGACTTCAGTGGAGTAACAGGTGTTGGGGCTGCCGAAGAGGCGGATGAAACGCTCGATCCAGTCGATGGAGTCCGACAGTGGGGTCCCGCTGGGCGAAGTCACGGCGAAGGCCACAGCTTCCGCGCCGTCCTGAGCCTTGATCCGTCCCAGCTTTTCGGCGGTCTCACTCAGTGCTTCCTCCCAGCCGATGCGCTCCCACTTGGGGTCCGGATCGGACTTGGGAGTGGTCCGCCGAAGCGGCTGGGTCAGGCGGTCCGGGCTGTGCACGATTTCTGGTGCCGCCCGTCCTTTCGGGCACATCGCCGCACCCGTCGGATGCTCGGGGTCGGGCCGCACTCCCCGCAGAGCGCCTGCCTCAATGGTGTAGACGGCACCACATCGAGAGCGGCACATTGTGCAGTACCCGTGCTTCTCAGTCATCATTACTCCTGAGTAACCGGTTACCGGCCACCGGTCGCCGGTAGCCGTTAAGATGCATTCCAAGTGGGAGCGAAGTCAAGAAGAGAGGAAGAGGTGAACGGAGAACCGATGGCACCCGACGCGCTGGCCGGTCCGCTTCAGCGCACGAACCTGCGCGAACAGGTCCTTGCCCTGGTCCGGCAGGCATTGGTATCCGGGGAGATCCGACCGGGAGACATCTATTCGGCCGCAGCCCTGGCGACCAGGCTGGGTGTCTCCAGCAGTCCGGTCCGGGAAGCCATGCTGACACTGGTGAACGAGGGCCTTATGGAGCCCGTCCGCAACCGCGGCTACCGAGTGATCCCCATGAGCGAGCACGACCTCGACGAGGTCTACACCATGCGGTTGCTATTGGAGGTGCCCGGCACACTACGAGCAGCTGCGAACGCTCGGCCTGAGGACCTCACGCGCCTGACGGTTATCGCAGACGAGATCGAGAAGACGGCTCGAGAAGGTGATGTCGTCGGCTTCCTCGAAGCGGACCGACGCTTCCACCTCGACCTGCTCCAACTGTGTGGCAACCGGCGCCTGGTGGCCACCGTCGCCGCAATGCGGGACCAGACCCGGCTGTACGGCCTCGAAGCACTTGCGGAACGGGGGGTCCTCGACAACTCCGCCCACGAGCACCATCACATGCTCGAAGCCATCGCCCGCAACGACATGAACGGCCTGGAGAATCTGATCCGCCACCACCTGCTGCATGTCCGCTCCGACTGGGCGCGGCCTGACAGCGTCTCCCCCGCTGGCGATCGCCGGCCGCAAGAGGGCGGGAAGCATGACGTACAGGGGACTTCAGCGATGGAGAGCTGAAGCCGCCGGCAGCGTGACTGCTGCCCGATGCCGCACCAGTGCCCCGGCTGGACTTCCGTATGCGACCCGTTCAACGGCGCCATCGACGGCGGAAGCGGGTGGCGGCAGCCTGTTCCGTACCCTGGCGGCATACGCATGCGCCCCACTGTGAGCTGGCCCCCTACCGAGGACCTGCCGCCGGGCAGCACGGACCTGGAGCCGGTCGCCGACGCGCTGAGCACCGGCGCTGTGCTGGTGCTCAGCGGGGCGGGCATCTCCACGGAGTCGGGCGGCCGCCGAGGGGTACGCGAGCTCGCCGGATACCTGACCAAGGCCCATCCCGCACCCTCAACGCCAGGCCATCCATGCGCTCTTCGACGCGTTCCCGGCAAGGTCCCCGACTGCCGCACCGTCTGGGCGAGCGGCCAACCAGGGCCTCGCGAGCACTTTCATCTGGCCCGGCTGAGCACCGTAGTTGGTCGACCGGGCCGACTACGGGGCTCAGTCACGCCTGTGACTGAGTGCTTCAGCTGGCGGATGAGCGTCCGACTTGGCGGGCCTGAGTCCTTCAGATGGCGGACGGGAGGATGACTACGGGTCCCGCCTGCGAGAACTTAGCGATGCGCGGGACTCCGGCGCCCGTCATCCGGCATTAGTTTGCCGCGTTCTCGGTGGCGGCGATCGTCTGGCGCAGAAGGCGGCGTGCGGTCTCCAGGTCGGAGGCCCGCTGATCGAGGACGTCCAGCTGGTCGCGGAGGCTGGTGAGAACGCCTGGGCAAGGGCGCAGCGTCGCCTCGTCGAAGGTGCAGGGCAGGACCTCGCGGATGGTGCGGGTGGGCAGGCCGGCAGCCAGCAGGGCGCGGATGCGCCGCACCGTCTCCACCACCTGATCGTCGTACTCGCGATAGCCATTGGCGCGGCGCTCTGAGTGGATCAGCTCCATCCGCTCGTAGTAGCGCAGCAGGCGTTCGCTGACTCCGGTACGAGCGACAGCTCGCCAATCAGCACCGACCCGCTCCCTCCAACTTGACCTTCCCACGGTGTCAGGGAGCAACAGTGCACTGGTCGGCCGCATTCCGGGCCGGTCTTCAAGGAGGGAGTGATCATGATCATCGATGCACACAGCCGCGTCCACGACCCCGTGGAGGCACATGTGGGCCTACTGGACGAGGCCGGGGTGGACCGCGCCGTGCTGTTCGCCACCCGCCCACACCCGGAGCGGGCCGGAGACCTTACCTCGCTGCGCCGGGAGATGGCGATCCTGGACGAGGCCATCGGGGGTCGGGCCAGCACGGCCGAGGGATATCGCGGCGCGTGGCGGGAGTTGGACGCCGCACTCGCCGCACGGCCGGATCGGTTCATCGGTTTCCTGTCCGTACCGCTCGATCTGGAGCCGGATCGGATTGCCGCGACCGTGGAACGCGAGGTCATCGGGCGTGGGCTGCGCGGGATCGGTGAATTGAGCGCTTCAGGTGACGAACCCCGCCATCTGAAACGCCCGGTCACAAGCCGCCGGCATCCCGACCGCCCACGCACCGTCACCCCGGTGCACCCCTCGACGCCCGCATGCGACCGGCAGCGGCCTGAGCTGCGCATTCTGCGCTGACGTGTCTACGCTGGGGGCATCCCAGGGGGCATAGGAGGTGGCCCATGCGTCCCGTTTGGAGTGGAGCTGTCAGTTTCGGGCTCGTGACTTCTCTGAACTCAGTGCAGTGACCGTGTCACTGCCCGACGTTCCGCTTCCAGAGCTCCTGAGCCCACTGCTCTCCGGCCTTCCTCGGACTCCCCTTCTTCGCCTCCCAGCCGACGACCAGCGGCGCCATGCCGGTGCAGGTGCGGTGCCATTCGATCAAGCGCCGTTCCAGCAATAGGGCGTCTGCGTGGTCTTCGGTCGCGACCATTGCACCGTCGCGTTGTAGACCTTCAGCATGTGAACGACAGTCACTGCCCACTGATTGTCGGGCTGGTGGCCAGCTATCCACCACTTCTCATCGCCCACTCTCTTGGCCAGCGATGCGGCTGATCCGATGCAGAGCACCCTGCCGTCCGCCGACCAGACGTAGATGCCGGGCAGCTCCGGGAGTGGATCCGACGTGGAGGCGGATTCCGAGCCGAAGTGCTCCACCACTGCAGGCAGCAGCTCGTCGACGGTCAGGACCTGAACGTTGATCGTCGCTGTCATGGCCGACACACTATGGTCGCCTACTGACATCGAGAATCGGATCGTGGCGCGGGTTTAGGTTCGCATTTCGGAGTCCCTTCCTCATGGGCGGTGGCCTTTTTCTGGCCCAAGGGACAGCGCGGTGAGACAAACTCCCGTCTGATGCTTCGCCCGTACTAGGGCCTGTCCGACGGGTCGTGTGACTGTCAAGTTGAAGGGCAGTGCCCGCTTCTGTAAGACCACGGTCTGCAAAGCACGGCACCTCCGGTGCCTCGCAACTCACATGACGAGGAGGCCACTTCACAGGAATCGTCCGCCAACGTCTCGTGGGCGTAGCAGAGGCTCAGGGTGGCACGGCCGGCAAGGCGAGAATTCCTCGCGGGTGTCCTGGCCCCGGGGCGGCGGCGTGCGTGCTTCAGGGCCGGAAAATCCGGTCCAGGTGGTAGTGGAGGACGGCCGTGGCGGACTCGGCGTCGCGCTGGCCCACCAGGACGCTGGTGCCGAGCCCCGCGGACATGGCCAGCAAGCCGACTGCTTCGGCATGGGTGTCCGTGCCGGCCCGGAGCAGTCCGGCGTCCGCCGCCTGCTGCAGCAGCCCGGTGAGGGTGATCTCGGCGGTGTCGGGATCCTTGATGAAGGGCTGGGCCGCGAGGGCCTCGTCGGTGACCGACAGCACGGCGTACGAGGTGTAGAGGTGATGGAACAGGCGGCTCTCCTCGTCGACTGGCAGGGCCGCCGTCAGCAGTGCCTCGATCACCGCCCGTGGCCCGGGGTTGTCGCCGGCGGCGTGGACCTGGGCGGTCACCCGTTCCCCGAACCTGTCGGCCAGATGCCGCAGTCCGAAGAGGAGCAGCTTCTCCTTGGACTCGAAGTAGTACTGCACCAGCCGCAGTGAGACGCCCGCCTCGGCCGCCACGTCCCGCATACCCACAGCGTGCAGCCCTTGCCGTCCGGCGGCCCGGACGAGGCCCTGCGCGATCTCGGTGCGTCGCTCTGCGTGATCCACGCGCTTGGGCATGGTTCGACTCTCCGCTCCTCGGATCGTGTCTCCGATTTTTGATGATACAGCCGTACCACCTTTGTGGTACGTTCGTATCACAAAGACCGACTGCCCAGGAGGTGGCCGTGCCCGAGCCCACAACAGCCCGTTCCCAGCCCGATGTCGGCCGCTTCGTCAGCGACGCCTGGCGTGCGCGCTACTTCGCGGCCTGCGACGCGGTCTACGCGCTGGGCGCGCCCGCATCCTGGGAGGAGGACGTGGAGACCTCCTTCGGGACCACGCACGTCTACCGCTACGACCCCGAGGACCCGGCCGCCCGCGAGCGCACCCCCCTCGTCCTCGTCCACGGAGCCGGCTCCTGCTCCGCCATGTGGTACCCGAACACTCCCGCCCTCAGCGCCGAACGGCCCGTCTACGCCATCGACACCCCGGGCGACCCGGGCCGCAGCGTGCACCGCGCGCCCATCCACGAGCCCGAGCGCGCCGCGCAGTGGCTGGACGAGACACTCGCCGGCCTCGGGCTCGACCGTGTGCACCTCCTCGGCTCGTCGTACGGCGGCTGGCTCGTCCTGAACCAGGCGTACCGCGCGCCGGAACGCCTCGCCTCGGTCACGCTGCTCGACCCCGGGGGCCTGGAGAAGGTGGGACTGCGCTTCTTCGTGTGGATCTTCGCCAGCCTGTTCGCCACCTTCGCTCCCAAGGCGCTGCGGCCACGGCTCGCGTCCTGGCTGGAACAACCCGTCCTCGTCGTCCCGGAACTGCGCACCATGATCCGCACCGGCGTCCGCGCCTACCGCATCCGCCGACCCGTGCCGCAACCCCTCACCGACGCCGAACTGGGAGCCGTCCACACACCGTTGTACCTGGTGCTCGGCAGGCGCAGCCTCCTGGTGCACCCCGACCGGCAGGTCGAACGCGTGCCCCGGCTGATCCCCGGCGCACGGGCCGAGATCATCTCCCGGACCGGCCACGGCCCGCAGATCGACCACGCGGAGCTGACCAACCGGAAGATGCTCGACTTCATGAACGCCGCCGACCTCGGCCTGCCGACATCGCGCTGAGGACCGTCCCGCGGGTCACGAGCGAAGCCAAAGTCGGACCGCGGCTAGAGTCACGGTGCCGTGAAAGACGTAGGCCCGCTTGTCAAAGCGGGTTGCTACGGCCCGGAAACTCTTGAGCTGATTGATTGTCCGCTCGACCTCGTTCCTGCGGGCGTAGCGTGAATGGTCGAAGCTGGTGGATCGCCCTCCTCGGCTGCCGCGGTTCTGGCGGTGGGTCCGCTGGTCGCGGCGCTCCGGAATGGTGTGTCTGATCTGCCGGCGCCGCAGGTAACGGCGGTTGCGGCGGGAGCTGTACGCTTTGTCGCCACTCAGATGGTCCGGCCGGGTCCGCGGGTGTCCTCCTGCCAGGCGGGGAACGCGGATTCGGTCCAGGACCGGGATCAGATGTGGGGCGTCGCCCCACTGACCGGGCGTGACCAGCAGTGCCAGAGGCCGCAGCCGGCCTTCACCAGCCAGGTGGATCTTTGTACTCAGCCCGCCGCGTGAACGGCCGAGGGCTTCATCGGGGCGATGCTGGGCGGGCTGGGTGCGCTCACCGGGTTCCGTGGTGCCTGCTTGCGCGCACCGGCAGCATGCTGGTGGGCGCGGCACACGGTGGAGTCCACACTCGCCATGGACCAGTCGATGCGGCCCTCCGCATCGGCATCGGCCTGAACGGCCCGCAGAACTCTGTCCCATGTGCCCTCCGCTGACCACCTGCGATGCCTGTCATGAACCGTCTTCCACTTCCCGAACCGCGTCGGCAGATCCCGCCACGGGATGCCGGTCTGTTGACGGAACAGGATCCCGTTGATCACCCGACAGTGGTTCTTCCAACTCCCTCCGTGTCCAACGTTCTTCGGCAAGTAAGGCCCCAGACGGGCCCATTCCTCGTTCGACAGATCACCCCGCCCCACGCTGACCGGAACGATCGCAATGCAAGGCAGTCACGTGGACCCACCGGACAGGCCCTACTGATCTTTTCGTAAGTTCGGTGGGTGTGGTGGCCGTGTGGGTGGGAGGCTGTCGGGGTGACATATCAACCTTCCCCTTCGGTTGCCGG
>NZ_JBIADZ010000057.1:0-28473 GCF_042868035.1 Streptomyces sp. NPDC007875
TGGCTGGCGGCGAGGTTCAACCGCCCGGACTTCCCGCTCTTCGACTTCGATGTGTACGCGCTCGCCGGGGACGGCTGCATGATGGAGGGCGTCTCTTCCGAGGCGGCGTCGCTGGCCGGACACTTGCGGCTGTCCAACCTGTGCTGGATCTACGACTCCAACCGGGTCACCATCGAGGGCCACACCGACATCACCTTCACCGAAGACGTCGCCGCCCGCTTCCTGGCCTACGGCTGGAACGTGACCACCGTCGCCGACGCCAACGACCTCGACCGGATCAGCCGCGCCTTCCACACCTTCCGGGCCGAGGCCGCGCGTCCGACCCTGATTCTCGTCCACAGCCACATCGGTTACGGCTCACCGGTCGAGGACTCGCCGAAGGCACACGGAGCGCCGTTCGGGCCGGAAGGGGTCAGAGCCACCAAGCGCGTGCTCGGCATTCCGCCGGACGCCGACTTCCACATACCCGACGGTGTGCCCGACTGGTTCGCGCGCGGCATCGGCGCCCGGGGCGCCGAACTGCGCACCAGCTGGGAGAAGATGTTCGACGCCTACCGCGGCGCGTGCCCCGAGTTCGCGGACGAATTGGAGCGCATCCAGCGCCGCGAGCTCCCGGACGGCTGGGAGAGCGCGCTGCCCACCTTCCCGGCCGATCCCAAGGGCCTGGCCAGCCGCGACTCGTCGGGACAGGTGCTGAACGCCGTGGCCAAAGCGGTGCCCTGGGTCCTCGGCGGGTCCGCCGACCTGGCGCCGTCGACCAAGACCCGCCTCACCTTTGGCGGTGCGGGCGACTTCCAGCCGTATGACCACGCCGGGCGCAATCTGCACTTCGGCGTCCGGGAACATGCGTCCGCGGCCGTCGCCAACGGAATGGCGCTGACGAAGCTCCGTCCGTACTGGTCCGGGTTCCTGATCTTCTCCGACTACGCCAAGGCGGCCATCCGGCTCTCCGCGCTGATGGAGATCCCCACCGTGCACATCTTCACCCACGACTCCATCGGGGTCGGCGAGGACGGACCCACCCACCAGCCCGTCGAGCAGCTCGCGGGGCTGCGCGCGACGCCGGGGCTGCTGGTCTTCCGCCCCGCCGACGCGAACGAGGTCGTCGAGACCTGGCGGGTGGTCGCCGCCCTCCGCCGGGAGCCGGCCGCGCTGGTCCTCTCCCGCCAGCCCCTCCCCACCTTGGACCGCGATCGGCTCGCGGCGGCCAGTGGTGTCGCGTGGGGTGCCTATGTGCTGGCGGACGCGGACCGGGGCGAGCCCGAGGTGATCCTGCTCGCCACCGGCTCCGAGGTGGCGCTGGCCCTGGCCGCGCACGAGGAACTCACCGCCGAGGGCATCGCCTCCCGGGTGGTGAGCATGCCGTGCTGGGAGCTGTTCGACCGTCAGCCGCGGAAGTACCGCGACCAGGTGCTGCCACCCGCGGTCACGCGCAGGGTCGCGGTGGAAGAGGGCTCCACCTTCGGCTGGGACCGGTATGTCGGTAACGGCGGCGCCATCGTCGGAATGCACACCTTCGGCGCCTCCGCACCCCTCAAACAACTGCTCACGAAGTTCGGATTCACCCCCGAGCGCGTCGCGCAGGTGGCACGCGAGCTGGTGGCCTCGGGCTGAGCGGGCAATGACGTGACAGGAGAGCACATGGCTACCGACACCCCGATGCAGCTCGGCATGATCGGGCTCGGCCGGATGGGCGCGAACCTCGTGCGCCGGCTGACGCGCGACGGCCACCACTGTGTGGTCTATGACGTCAACGAGAGCGCGGTGACGGAGCTGGAGGGCGAGGGCGCGGTCGCCGCCCACTCGCTCGGCGACCTGGTGGCGAAGCTGGAGCGGCCACGGGCCGTCTGGCTGATGCTGCCCGCCGCCGTCGTACAGTCCACTCTCGATCAGCTCACCGACCTCCTCGACCCGGACGACGCCGTCATCGACGGTGGCAACTCCTACTACCGCGACGACATCACCCGCGCGGCACAGCTCGCTCCGCACCGCCTGCACTATCTGGACTGCGGAACATCGGGCGGTGTCTGGGGACTTGAACGCGGCTACTGCCTCATGATCGGCGGCGAGCAGGAGCCCGTCACCCGGCTCGACCCCATCTTCCGCACCATCGCGCCCGGCACCGGCTCCGCCGAGCCCACACCGAGCAGGCACGCCAACGGGACAGCGCCGGAAGGCTATCTGCACTGCGGTCCGAGCGGGGCAGGCCACTTCGTGAAGATGGTCCACAACGGGGTCGAGTACGGAATGATGGCCGCGATCGCCGAGGGGCTCAGCATCATCGAGCACGCGGACGCCGGGCTCCGCAAGCGCTCCGCGGACGCGGAGACCACCCCGCTGCGCGAGCCGGAGGCGTACCAGTACGAGATCGACGTCGGCGAGGTCGCCGAAGTGTGGCGCCGCGGCTCGGTCGTGGGCTCCTGGCTCGTCGACCTCACCGCGGACGCACTGGCCCGGTCACCGAAGCTGGACGAGTTCACCGGGCGCGTCTCGGACTCCGGTGAAGGGCGATGGACGGTACTGGCCGCGGTCGACGAGGGCGTACCCGCCGCCGTGATCACCACGGCGCTCACCGACCGGTTCGCGTCCCGGGGCCTCGGCGAGTTCGCCGACCGGGTGCTGTCCGCCATGCGCAGCGAGTTCGGCGGACATGCCGAGAAGCGGAGTGGGCGATGAGCGGGCCGGACGACCATGTGATCGTGCTCTTCGGCGCCACGGGGGACCTCGCCAAGCGCAAACTCCTGCCCGGGCTGTTCCACCTCGCCACGGCGGGCCTCCTCCCCGACGGCTACCGCATCGTGGGCTCGACCCCGGCTCGCTCGGCCATGAGCGACGACGCGTTCCGCACCCACACCCATGACGCGGTCGCCACCTTCGGACGGTCCAAGCCGACCGGGCCGGTGTGGAAGTCCTTCGAGGAGTCGCTGTCCTTCGGCGCCGCCGACCCCCAGGACCCGGGCCCGCTGCTCGCCGCCGTACGAGCCGCCGAGGACTCCCTCGGCGGGCCGTCACGCAGACTGTTCCACCTGGCCATTCCGCCCTCGGCGTTCGCGTCCATCATCGGCATGCTCGGCGACACGGACCTGGCAAAGAACGCCAAGGTGATCGTGGAGAAGCCCTTCGGCACCGATCTCGCGTCGGCACAAGCGCTCAACGAGACGATCCACACCGTGTTCGACGAATCCCGGGTCTTCCGCATCGATCACTTCCTCGGCAAGGAGTCGGTGGAAAACATCCTCGCCCTCCGGTTCGCCAACGGGATGTTCGAGCCCATCTGGAACCGGGACCACATCAGCTATGTGCAGGTCGACGTGCCCGAGACGCTCGGCCTCGAAGGCCGTGCCCACTTCTACGAAGGCACCGGGGCCTTCCGCGACATGATCGTCACGCATCTGATCCAGGTGCTCGGCATCGTGGCGATGGACCCACCGGTCTCGCTCGCCGCCCAGCCGTTGCGCGACGAGAAGGACAAGGTCTTCGAGGCGTTGCGCCCCATCGAACCCACGCATGTCGTGCGCGGCCAGTACGAGGGCTACCGCGATGAACCGGGGGTCGCCCCCGATTCGTCGACCGAGACCTTCACCGCGCTGCGGATGGAGGTGGACAACTGGCGGTGGGCCGGGGTCCCGTTCCACCTGCGCTCCGGCAAGAGCCTCGCACAGCGCCGCCAGGTGATCACCCTCGGACTGCGCGAGCCGCCCCTGCGGATGTTCGCCACCGACCTCGCCGATCAGCGGCAGGACCGCGGCAACAAGATCGTGATCGACTTCGGGGACCCCGGGTGGATCGCCGCCGCCTTCCTCGCCAAGGAGCCCGGCCCCGCCATGCGGCTCGAACCGGCGACGATGAGTTTCGGCTACGCCGGCTCCTTCTGCGAGAAAAACGGACTCGAAGGTTACGAACGCCTGATTCTGGACGCCATGCTGGGCGACCAGTCGCTGTTCACCCGGTCCGACGGCATAGAACACATCTGGAGGGCGGCCACGCCCCTCCTCGAGAACCCACCGCCGGTCCAGCCGTACGCCCCCGGCTCATGGGGCCCCGAACCGGCCATCAGCGACCTGATCGCACCCCACTCGTGGCATCTGCCGGAAGCCGCCCAGATGTTCCCCGGAACCGGCACATGACCGACCGCCGCTGCGCGTGGGCGCTGAGCTCTGACGTGATGGCGGCCTACCACGACACGGAGTGGGGCCGTCCCGCGCACGACGATCAGCACTTGTTCGAAATGCTGCTCCTGGAAGGGGCCCAGGCGGGGCTGTCCTGGTCGACCGTGCTGAACAAGCGTGAGAACTACCGCCGCGCCCTCGACGGGTTCGACCCCGAAATCATCGCCTCCTACGGCCAGTCACAGCTGGACGACCTGCTCGCGAACGACGGAATCATCCGCAACCGACTGAAGATCGCTTCGACGGTGAAAAACGCCCGCGCCTTCCTCGGCATCCGGGAGGCCTTCGGCTCGTTCGACACCTACCTGTGGGACTGGGTGAAGGGCACCCCCATCGTGAACCACCCGGCGCCCGGCGATCCGCTGCCGAGCAGTACCGACCTGTCCGACCGTATCGCCAAGGACCTCAAGCGCCGCGGTTTCACCTTCGTCGGCACCACGATCGTCTACGCCTATCTGCAGGCGGTGGGGGTCGTCGACGACCATGTCGACGGCTGCCCCGCGAAATCCCGCTAGAGCCGCCCGTCCTGCCCTGACCCACACCGGTTGCGGTCCCCGGTCGCGGGTGCTGCTGTGGAAGTGCGGCCACCGTGGGCGTGCCGCTCGCGGAGAAGGCGGCACGGACCAGAGCGCCGTCCGGGGCCCCGCGGGGTTCCGGAATCCACGAAGCGCATCGCGTGATGGAGGCGGGCGAAGCCAACGGCAAGATGGTGGTTGTTCTCGACTGACCGGCCACCGAGGGCGGACCACCCGTGGCGACTTCGCGAGCCGAGCCGAGGCGCCCCAGTGGCAAATCTCGAACTGCACGAGAAGCCCCCTTCCACAAAGCCGGGGCGACTCCGTATTTTCCTTTCCGGCCTGATCAGGGAATTGCCGGATTCGGTCGCGAATACTTTTAGCGGTCATCAGCAGAACCGCGCCCCGGCCGCTTCCCGGCGATGCCCCCCGGATCGTTCGGCCAGAACCGCCCGATGGCCAACTGCCGTAAGGTCAACAGAGTTGGATCACCATACTTAAGAGGAGAAGACGTGAGCGAGGACCGTTTCGCGGGCAAGGTTGTGCTCATCACCGGCGCCGGATCCGGTATCGGTGCCGCCGCGGCGCACCGTTTCGCACGCGATGGCGCCACCGTGATCGTGGTCGGGCGCACCGAGGAGAAGTTGCGGAAGACGGTCGCCGGCGCGCCCGCCGGTTCGACGGTCGTCGCACGGGTCGCGGACGTCTCCGACGAGTCGGCGGTCATCGCCCTCATCGATGGTGTGGCGGGGGAGTACGGGCGCTTGGATGTGCTGGTCAACAACGCGGCCGTGGCCGCGGTCGGCACCGTAGGGGACATCGGCACGGCCGACTGGCGGCAGGTCATGAGCGTCGTCGCCGACGGCACCTTCTACATGTCGAGGGCCGCACTGCCGCAGCTGCGCGCCGTCGGCGGCAATATCGTGAACGTCGGCTCGGTCTCCGGTCTCGGCGGGGACTGGGGTCTGGCCGCCTACAACGCCGCGAAGGGCGCGGTGGTCAACCTGACCCGTGCCATGGCGCTCGACCACGGCGCCGAAGGTGTGCGGGTCAACGCGGTGCACCCGAGCCTCACCGCTACGGAGATGGCCACGCCCGTGGTGGAGAGCGAGACCGCCATGGCCGCGTTCCGTCAGCGCATCCCCATGCAGCGCGCGGCCGAGCCCGAGGAGGTCGCCGACGTCATCGCCTTCCTGGCCAGTGCCGATGCCCGGTTCGTCAACGGCGTCCAGATCCCGGTCGACGGCGGACTGCGGGCCTCCTCGGGCCAGCCCCGCATGTTCTGAGCAGCGGTCCTCTTCTGAGGAGCGGTTCTCGGCGGATGACCGGGAGCCACCTCGCCGAGGCGAGTCCCAGGTGGCGAGAATCGGGAGCTGTTTGGCATTCTCGCCGCTGTTTGACTCCACGGCGCATTCGTAGGCTCTCGGTATCAACCGCCGATGAGAAAGCTCCTCATATGACCGACGAGAACAAGAGCGCAAAGAAATTCGCCCGTCGTACGATGCTGCAACACGGCGCCGGTATCGCCGCGGTGGGAGCGATATCCGCGCTCGCCACCGCGGCATCCGCCGCGCCTGCCGCCGCACGCACCACGGGGGCGAAGTCGACCCCGGGCACCCTGCCCTCGACCGTGGCAGGAGTCCGCATTCCCGACAGCGGACTGGCCCGGGAAGCCGTGACCTACGCACACAGTGTGTGCTCCGAGACGATCTTCAATCATTCCCTGCGGACGTATCTCTTCGGCTCTCTGATATTCGACCGGCGCGGCGTCACCTACGACCGGGAACTCGTATTCGTCGCCGCGGTTTTGCACGACCTCGGACTGATCGAGGCGTTCCAGACCCCGACCGAGCGCTTCGAGGTCGACGGCGCCGACGCCGCACGGAAGTTCCTGATGGAACGCCATGTGCCGGCCGAACGGGCGGAACTGGTCTGGGACGCGATCGCCCTGCATACCAGCGTCGGCATCGCGACGCGGAAGAGGCCGGAGATCGCCATGGTCTCCGTCGGCTCCGGTATGGATTTCGCCGGAAACGGCCTCCAGCAGATCCCGTCCGACGCTCTTGAGGACGTGCTCACCACCTTCCCCAGGAAGGGGTTCAAGAAGAACGCCATCGACACAATGATCTCGCTGTGCCGCACCAAGCCCATGGCGGAGCTCATGCACCCCTTCGCCGAGGTCGGCCGCCGTCATATCCCCGACTTCTCGGTGCCCACCGTGGAGGACCTGGTGCTCGCCGCGCCCTTCACGGAGTGATGGAACTGTCCCGGTATGGCGCCAGGAAGGTGGTCAGCGCGGCCAGCATCGCCTCCGGGGCCTCCTCGGCGGGGTAGTGGCCACAGCCGGGCAGGACATGACTCTCCACGTCGTCCGCGGCGAGCCGCATCGTGTTGCCGACCGCTTCGCCCAGGTTCTCCGCACCCGCGAGGGTCAGGACGGGGAGGGTCAGCCGCCGGGTCCTGCGCTGCTGGTTTTGCGCGATGGTCGTGTCCAGCGCACGGTAGAACGCGAAGCTGGAGCGCAGGGCCTCCGGGTCGGCCGCGAGGGTGTCGACATAGTGCCGGACCGCGTGGTCGGGCAGCGCCTTCGCGGCCTTCGTGGCGAACTGGTGGCCGAAGTAGAGGTGTTCCCGGCCGCTGACCAGCTGCTCGTTGAGGTCGGGGAGGCGGTTGAAGGCGAAGTGCCACAGGCGGTCGTTGGCCTCCCCGCTGCCGAAAAGCGGCGGTGAGGGGGACAGCCCCGGGATGGCGGCCTCGGCGACGGCCAGCCGGTCGAGCCGGTCCGGATGATCGGCGGCCAGGGCATAGCCGGTCCACATCCCGACATCGTGGCCGACCATGGCGAACCGCCGATGCCCGAGCGCCTCCATCAGCGCCACCATGTCGGTCGCGAGCGTGCCGGTGTCGTACCCGTCCAGGGGTTTGCCGGACAGTCCGACCCCGCGCGGATCGGGCGCGACGACATGGAAGTCCCGGGCCAGCGCCGGCATCAGCAGGCGCCAGGCGTACCACGTCTGGGGCCAGCCGCACAGCAACAGCAGCGCGGGCCCTTCACCGCCGGTGACGGCGTGCAGGCGCACCCGTCCCGTGTCGACGTAGCGGCTGGTGAAGGTGTTGGTGAACCCGTCCGGGAGGCCCGGCGCCCGGGCGGCGGAACCGGGGCCCTCGGGTGTGGGCAGAGAGGTGGGGGAGGAACTCATGATGGTGTCCTTTCACGGGAGGGGGTGTGCAGGCCGTCGCTCACGTGGCGGGGCGGCTCAGCGCGCCGCCGAGGGTCGTCGCAACGACGGCGACGGCGAGGATCAGGGTCGCCACGTTCTGGTTGATGGCCTGGTCGAGGAGGCCCAGGGCCAGCGTGGGCACGATGGTGCCGGTGTAGGCGGACAGGAAGTACGTCGCGAGCAGATCCGCCCTGCGCCGCGGGTCGGCCAGCCGCTGGGTGACGGCGATGCCGCGGCGGAATGCCAGGCCGATGCCGGTACCCGCCAGGAGTGTGCCGACGACGAACGTCACCAGTGACTGTGTCCACAGCCCGGTCTCGAACACCGCGACGCCCGCTATGAGGAACACCGGCGCCGCCCAGCGCCCGGAGACCCACCGTGCCGGGGCGGCCACTTGCGCGGTCAGGGCGATGAGGAACAACAGCCCGACCTCCGCGCCGACGGCCGCGAGGTTGTGGACATGCAGCCGTTCACGGAGGAAGGACGGCACCAGCGACGAGAACAGCCCGCTGACCGCGAACGCGGCGAGGACGGCTGTGACGGCCCGCAGGAATTCGGCCCGCCCCGCCCGCCGGCCGGGGACGGTCGGACGGCGCACGGACACCGTGGGGCGGCGCCGGGCGGTGACGGTCTCCGGGATGACGACGAGGGCGAGAAACGCCGGTGCCAGGCTCGCGAGATAGACCCAGAACACCAGGTGCGTGGGGTCCGTGCCGTACTGGGCGAATAGGCCGGCGGCGACGGCGCCCAGCCCCAGCCCGCCCATGTTCGCCGCCGTGGAGACGACGGACGCCCGCCGGGCGTGCTCCTCCCCGGCGAGCTCGCCCAGCGCCGCGGTCCCCGTGGCGGTGAAGATGCCGGTGCCCACGCCGCACAGGAACCGCGCCGCCAGCAGGGTTCCCACGTCGTCGGCGACGAGGAAAAGCGAGGTGCTCGCGGCCGCGGCGGCCAGGGCGGCGATCAGGAGGGGGCGGCGGCCCACGGCGTCGGACAGCGAGGCGAACACCGTGAGGGCGAGCACCGTCCCCAACGCGTAGACGGCGAAGACCAGCGTCGTGGTGAACGGTCCGAAGCCCATCTGGGGCGCCCAGAACACATACAGCGGAATCGGCAGCGTCCCACCCAGCATGACCAGGGTGTACACCACGGCCACGAGCCAGAACCCGCCGCGCGCCCGGCGTGCCCTGACGGGCGGCGCAGCCGGTGTGCGGACGTCCGGTGCGATGTTGTCGATCATCATGCGGGCCTTTCGAATGCGATAACCACCGGCACCACGCTAACCATCTTGGATCGATCGTTCAAACATATTTTGACCAATCGATCCAAGATGTAGGTAGGATCACAGTGGAGTCGCGAAGAAGGAGGTGGGCCGCATGTCGGGCCGGAAGCAGTTCGATGTCGGGATGGCCCTGGACCAGGCCATGCGCGTGTTCTGGCAGCGCGGGTACGCGGACGCCTCGCTCGATGCCCTCGCCTCCGCCACCGGCCTCGGGCGCGGCTCCCTCTACGGCACCTTCGGCAACAAGGACACGCTGTTCCGCCAGTGCCTGGACCGCTATGTGTCGATCTACGGCGCCCGGTACGAGCAGGCGCTCGCCGCATATCCCGGTGATCCGGTGCGCGCGGTGGAGGCGTTCTTCGACGTCATCCTGGCCCGCATCGCCGACCCGGCCGTCCCCACCGGGTGCCTCATCGCGCAGTCCGCCACGCAGTCGCTGACGCTCAAGGAGGAGAACGGCGCCAAGGTGCGCGGTCTGCTGGATCTGCAGCACCGGCGGGTGCGCGAGGCGCTGGCGCACTCCTCGGCCGACCCTCAGGTGCTCGACGAACTCGCCACGTACGTCGTCGCCGTCAACCAGTCGCTGGCCGTACTGAGCCGCGCCGGTACGTCGGACGCGCAACTGCGCGCCGTGGTCCGGCTCGCCTGCACGACGGTGGCGGACACCCTCGCCCGGACAACGAGCGAGGGCGCCGCGCAAGGCTAGTGCGGCGCCCTGTGGGCCTGGGCCCACTCGTCGGATCGGGGTCGGGCATGGCGCGTACGCCGTGCCGCGACCGCTCGGCTGCTACGCCGCGATGACGGCCGCCGTGGTGCGACCGCCGTCGACGTCCAGCACGATGCCGTGGACGAACGCGGCCTCGTCACCGGCGAGGTAGACCGCGGCGTGTGCGATGGCCTGCGGACTTCCGACGCCCCCGGCCGGAGTGCCGTTCATCATGACGTCGCCCGGGTGCACCTCGCCGGGTACGGGCGTGTGGACCACTCCGGGAGAGATCGCGTTCACCCGCACGCCGCGCGGGCCGAACTCGGCGGCCCAGGCGCGCGTCAGGGTCTCCATCGCGCCCTTGGTGGAGCTGTAGAGCGCGCCGAGGGGGATGCCCAGCCGGGCGATCCAGGACCCCAGATTGATGATCGCCCCGCCACCGGCCTCGGCCATGGCCGGAGCGACCGTGGCGGTCAGGAAGAACGGCGCCTTCACGTTCACGGCGTAGACCCGGTCGAAGGCCGTCTCATCGGTGTCCGCAGTGCTGTCACCGGGGTAGACACCGGCGTTGTTGACCAGGATGTCGATGCCCCCGCCCAGGGCGGACGTCGCCGCCTCGGCCAGGGCGCGGGACGCCTCGGCGCTCCCGTCCAGATCCGCCTGTACGAAGTCGGCCCGGCCGCCCTGCGCGCGGATCGCGCCGACGGCCTCGGCGCCCCGCTCGGCGCTGCGCCCGGACACGATCACGTGCGCACCCTCGGCGGCGAACATCTCCGCGATCGCCCGTCCGATGTTGCTGGTCGCACCGGTTACCAGAGCCCTCTTGTCCTGCAGCCGTCCACTCATCATGCGCTCCTGCCGCGCTCGTTACCCGCACCATCGATGTCCCGCGGGGCACGACCTCGATCTCGGTCAGGTCGGACGCGCGGGCACCGCCCGGATCCGCCCGGGGGCCATGCCACTGTGCGAAGAAAAAAATGGACTTGCAAGTCCATTCGCCGCCGTCGGTGCCAGGGTGACCTGCCCGTCCGTCATCACCCCGATCAGGTCGCGGCGCGTCGCAGATCCCCGATGCCCTGATCGAGTGCGGCCCGCAGATGGTCGGACCGGCCGGTCGACTGGAGAATCGCCACGCCGCCCTGGAGGCCCGCCAGCAGGGCGGCCGCGCGGCGCTCGACGTCCAGATCGGCGGGCAGGTGCCCGGCCGTCTGCAGGGCCCGGATCCCGGTGGCCAGGCTCGCCTGCCACTGGCGCATCAACGCCACCACCACGTCCCGGGCGCCCGGGGTGGAGCGGCCCAGATGGAGGACCAGCGAGCCCAGCGAACACTCCTCGCCCTGCTCCTCGTAGCGCTCGACCACCACATCGCGCCACCGCTGCCACGCCTCCCAGGAGTCCAGGCAGCCGAGGTACGGCTGCTGGTCCTCCAGGACCTGGTCGGCCTCGTGGTGTGCGACCGCCAGCAGCAGCTCGTCCTTCCCGGCGGGGAAGTAGTGGAAGAGCTGGCTCTTGCTGGTGCGGGTGCGCGCCATGACGTCATCGAGGGTGGCGATCGACACGTCCTTCTCCCGCAGCACCGCGGCCGCGCCCTCGATGATCCGGTTCCGGGTGGCCTTCCCCTTTGCCGTCAGCTCCTTGTGCATGATGTCCCCTCTCGACTGGACTGGCTGGTCCAGTCTACTGAGCGAGGTTCCGGGTCAGGACCGCGGCAATCCCTTGGCGGACGCCGGGATGCCTGGTGTCGGCCACGGCGCCCGGGCGGCGGCGGGCAGGCCGAATCAGCCCCACGAGGTTGTCGGTGCTCACAGCCGGCCGGCCCCCTTCACGGCCGCGCCGATGAAACGGCGGTATCGGATCCCGGTCATCGGGGGCCGCGGTCCTGACGTTCTCCCGACGTCGGCCACACGGGTCCGTCAGGGCCGCGTCAATCCCTCATGGCATGGCGTCAGGGTGGCGACAAGGCCCATGGATCGCCCATCCGCGCCGTGCGAGGTTGAGTCCCGCGGCGGAGAGAGCCGCGGAACGGCCGCTCAGCGGTGTGTGGGTATCAGCGCGATGACCAGCACCGTCGCCGCTGACACCGCGGGCCGGCGCGTACACGGTGTGCGGCACCGTGACCTGAGCGCGCGTCGGTTCCCGTGGGGGGTACCGCCTTCCGCCCTCCCCGCTCTCTCCGCCGCATGCCAAGGCTCCGCGGGGGCGACGTGCACGCCGCCCCCGCGGAGCCTTGGTGTGGGGGCGGTGATGGCCTCGGTGGGCCTGCCCGACCCGGAGCGCCGGATGCGACAGCGCCCGCATGAGCTGTCCGGCGGCATGCTGCAACGGGTCGTGATCGCCGCCGCCCTGTCCACCGGTCCCGACCTCCTCCTCGCCGACGAGGCGACGAGCGCGTTGGACGCGACCACCCAGGCGGAGGTCCTGGCCCTGCTCCGAGGCATCCAGGAGGAGCGGCGGCAGGACGGCAGCGGCCTCGGCACGCTCTTCATCACCCATCATCTGCCGCTCGCGGCGGCCTACTGTGACCCCGTGTACGTGATGTACGCGGGCCGCGTGGTGGAACACCAGCCCGCCCGCGGGCTCTTCGCCGACCCCAGGCATCCCTACCCCCGCGGCCTGCTGGAGTGCTCGCCCACCCTTGAGGACGACCGCGAACCGCGCCCCATTCCCGGCCGCCCGCCGTCCCTGTCCGACGCCTTCACCGGCTGCCCCTTCCTTCCGCGCCGCGCACGGGCCGAGGCGGAGTGCGAGACCTGGGCGCCGGTGCCGGTCCCGTTCGGCGGCGGTGGCGGCGACGGCGACGGACCGCAGGAGGGCGGCTTCGCGGACGGCGGCTCCGCGGCCTGCCGCCGACTGGAACTCGTATCGAGGAGCAGCGCATGACCGAGCCCGCACTCGTCGTACAGGGGCTGCGCAAGAGCTATGCGCTCCCCGGCGGTGGCCGGACGACGGCCGTGGACGATGTCTCGTTCTCCGTGCCGGCCGGCGGCTCGCTGGGCATCGTCGGCGAGTCCGGCTCCGGCAAGACCACGGTGGCCCGGATCCTGGTGGACCTGGTGCGCCCCGACGCGGGGACGATCACGGTGAACGGGCGGGAGCGCACGCCCGGGCGGCGAAGCGGCGCAATGCCGCTCGGACCGGGCGCGCGCAGGGCGGCCCGGCTGGGCCGCGCCCGCGAGATCCAGATCGTCTTCCAGGACCCTTACGTGTCGCTCGACCCGCGCCTGACCGCACGTCAGTGCCTGCGCACCGCTCTGCGGCTGCACGGTCGGCGCGAGGGGCAGGCCGCCACCGACCGGATCGCCGAACTGCTCGACCAGGTGGGCCTGGGCAAGCGGGAGGGCGACGCCCGCCCCCGGGGGCTGTCGGGCGGGCAGCGCCAGCGGCTGGCCATCGCCCGCGCGCTCGCCGTGGAACCGGAGGTGCTGGTCCTGGACGCGGCGGTGGCGGCGCTGGACGTGTCCATCCAGGCGCAGATCCTCGCTGCTCGCAGACATCCGCCGGGAGACCGGCGTGGCCCTGGTCTTCGTCAGCCATGACCTGGCCGTCGTACGGCACATCACGGACGACACGCTGGTGATGCGGCGCGGCCGCGCGGTCGAGACGGGCACGACGGCCCGGGTGCTGGACACCCCGGCCGATCCGTACAACCGGCTGCTGTTGTCGTCGGTGCCGCACGACGGCTGGGATCCGGCGGAGACGGTACGGCTGCGGGCGGAGCTCGCCGAGCTGTGACCGCGACCGCCGATGGCGAGACATCGGCTCACTCTGGCCCTCGACGGCTCAATGTGAGGAGCTGAACCCGCCTCACCTGCGCATACGTAGCCCGTTGAATTTCTATACGTCGGAGGTATTCCCAGGTGCCCATGCGCCCTGCACCATGCCGGTAGTTCACCACTGGATAGGGGAGGCACATACGTGACCGCGCCAACAGGGAACGGGATCTCTCGCAGAGGTGTGATCGGCACGGCCGCCGTGGTCGGCGCCGGAGGTTGGCTGGCCGGATCGGGCACTGCCTGGGCCGCTCCCCAGGTGTCCGGTGGAGCGGCGGCCCTGCCCGAACGGATGGCCAGGGCCGCCGCCCCGCGGTGGCGGCGGATGCCCGGTGACTGGAAGGACGGCCCCTTCCTGGCCAACGGCCTGCTCGGCGCGGTGGTGTACAAGGGTGCGACGTCCAACTCCGTGAAGGTCATGCTCAGCCACACCCAGGTGCAGGACCAGCGCCCCCAGTGGCGCGCCCCGTACGGCTTCTCCCGCCTGCCCATCGGCCACTTCGACCTCACCCTCGCCGGAGAGGTGACCGGTGTCGACTGGACCCTGGACATCTGGGACGCCGAGCTGCGCGGCACCATCACCACCACCCGGGGCAGCGTCCGCTTCTCCATGCTGGTGCACAACGCCCGTACCGCGCTGCTGATCTCCACCCGGCCCACCGCAGGTGAGGAGGCCGCGGCCTGGTCGTTCACCTGGATGCCCGCGGCCTCGCCCCGGACCAAGGACAAGCCCGCCGACTACACGGGCAACCCCGACCCCCGCACCGGCTCCGCGGGTGCCACCCACTATGTGGAGCAGCCGCTGATCGCGGGCGGCGGATGGACCACCGCCTGGCGTGAACGGCGCGTGGGCACCGGCAGGCTGCTGGCCGCCCATATCGTCTACCGCCACCCCGGCGACCTGTCGCACACCACCGAACTGGCCGTCGCCGAGGTGGCCCGGACCCTGGCCACCGACCCCGACGACCTGGTGCGCTCCCATCGCGCCTGGTGGCACCGCTTCTACCAGCACAGCATGGTCTCCGTGCCCGACAAGCGCCTGCAGAGCTTCTACTGGATCCAGCTCTACAAGGCCGCCTGCGCCACCCGCGCCGACGGGCCCTCGATGTCCGAATGGGGGCCGTGGTACCCGGAGTCCGGCGGGAGTTGGACCGCGGTCTGGTGGAACCTCAACGTCCAGATCGCCACCTGGCTGGTCCAGGGCTCCAACCATCTCGAACTCGACTCCGTCACCTCCACCTTCAAGGAGTTCGAGAAGAATCTGCCGCTGTCCGTCCCGCCGGAGTACCGGGACGGCGACACCTACGCCCTTGCCCACCCCTCCGACTGGCTGCTGCGCCCCGGCGACAAGACCGTCGGCATCCCCGGCACCGCCACCAAGACCGACAACAACGGCAATCTCATCTGGGCCATGCACAACATCTGGCTCAGCTACCGCCACACCATGGACATCCGCATCGTGCGCGACGTCCTCTACCCGATCCTCGCCAAGGCGGTGAACTTCTACGACCACTTCCTCTACGAGGGCGGCGACGGCAAACTGCATCTGCCGCTGACCCGCTCACCGGAGTGGGCGGACGCCGAGGACTGCACCTACGACCTCTCCCTGCTCCGCTGGGGATGCGCCACCCTCCTGGACTGCCTGCGCATCCTCCGCACCGACCACCCCCGCGCCCGGCGCTGGCGCGAGATCCTGGACCGCCTGGTGGCCTACCCCCGCGATGCCACCGGCATCATGATCGGCGCGGGCAAGCCGCTCACCGAGTCCCACCGCCACTTCTCCCATATGCTCTGGCTTTACCCGCTGCACGAGCTGGACTGGGACCGCCCGGCCGACCGGGACATCATGCGCACCACCTTCGACCACTGGGTCAAGGACCGCAGCCTGTGGGCCGGCTACAGCTACGCCGTCGCCTCCTCCATGGCCTCGCGCATGGAGCGGCCCGAGGAGGCCCTCGATTTCCTCACCTTCCTCACGGACGGCAACCTGATCAAGAACGCCTGGATCACCCCGAACACCATGTATGTCGAGGGCGGCAACCTCGCCACCGAAAGCCCCCTGACGGCGGCCCAGTCGATCCTGGAGATGGCCGTCCAGAGCCACAACGGCGTGGTGCGGGTCTTCCCGTCCGTCTCCCGCCGCTGGCCCGACCTCTCGGTCCACTCGCTGCGCACCCAGGGCGCCTTCCTCGTGGACGCCGACCGCTCGGCCGGGCGCACCCGCTGGATACGCGTCCACAGCGAGGCCGGTGCCCCCCTCGTCCTGCACCACGGCATCCCCGGCCCGATCGACGTCCGCGACCCCCGCGGCCGCCCTCTCCGCTACCGCCGCACCGGCGCCGGCCGCATCGAGATCCCCCTCGCCCGCGGCGCGACGGCCCTCATCACCCCCCGGGGCCACCGCCTGGACCCGGCCCCGCGCGACGTCCCCGCCGTCGGCGACGCCAAGCCGTGGGGCCTGCCGGACTGAACCGCGGCCGCCGCCCGAACGAAAGGAGTGAGCGCACCCCTGCCGGGCAGGGGTGCGCCGTGCCTGCGACCCGCCGGTCAGCCGGTGCGGGAATCCAGCTCCGCCCACACCGTCTTGCCCACCGGATGGTGCGGCTCGGTGCCCCAGCGGTCGGCGAGCGCGTCCACCAGCAGCAGGCCGCGCCCGGTTTCACGGTCCGGGGGAGGGGGCGGCTGGAGGGTGGGCTGCCGCTCGCCCCGTGTGTCGGTGACCTCGATACGGAGGGTTTCCGTGGCGCCGTCGAGGGCGAGGCCGAGCCGGAAGTCCCGGCCCGGCACGCGCCCGTGCAGCGCCGCGTTGGCGCTCAGCTCGGCGATGATCGCCACGGCGCGGTCGGCGACGGCGGGTGACACGGGCCAGGCGCGGAGCTGCTCCACGGCGAGCAGCCGGGCCAGCCGGGCCCCGCGCCGCGTGGAGGACAGGCGTTGGGTAAAGGTCCCGCTCGTGGCGGGGAGTTGGGGCGTGCTTGCGTTCATGGGGCCACGGTGGTGGGTGAGCTTCGGCCTTCACCAGTGGCGCGCCGCGTACGCAGCGTCAGCGTACATGCGCGTTCGGTGGACGGTACACCCGTTGATCCGTCACCCTGGGTGAGTCGAGCGCGGGGGCCCTCGCACGTACGCACCTGGAGGTGTCCGCGTATGACGACCGACAACACCTGTATGGCCGGGGACGGTGACGGGGAACGGGAACCCGACCCCTCCGACAGTCTGCGGACCTTCGGGGCCGTGGTCCAGGCCCTCCGCGAACACGCGGGCCTCACCCGGGCTCAGTTCGGGGAGCTGGTCCGGTTCTCGAAGCACACCGTGGCATCGGTGGAGCTGGGGCGGCGCATGCCGGACGAGTCGTTCGTGGAGCGGGCGGAGGAGGTCCTGGGCAACACGGGAGCGCTGCGGAAGGCGGCCCGATTCCTCGCGCGGGGTGAGCCGGGGCTGGCGGCGTGGTTCCGGCGGTGGGCGCGGCTGGAGCGGGTGGCGGTGAGCCTGTACACGTATGAGTGTCGCTTGGTTCCGGGGTTGTTGCAGTCGGAGGACTACGCGCGGGCGGTGTTCGATGGCACCATCCCTCTGCTGACGGATGAGCAGTTGGAGGCCCAGCTCGTGGCGCGGACCGAGCGGCAGAAGATGCTGCACGAGCGGCCGCACGTCCCGTTCAGCTTCATCGTGGAGGAGGCCGTCTTCCGGCGCGGGTTCGGCGACAGAGAGCAGAGGCGGCGCTTGTTCGACCACGTGCTGGAGCGCAGCGCACTGCGCAATGTGAAGCTGCAAGTGGTACCGCTGGAAGCGGAGTTGCATGCGTGCCTGGACGGACCTGTTCGGCTGTTGGAAACGCCGGAGGGACGGCGCCTCGCGTACTCCGAAGGGCAGCAGAACGGACGGCTGATCGCCGACCGGAAAGAGGTGAGCCTGCTCTGTCAGCGCTATGACACACTGCGCTCGCAAGCCCTGACTCCCCAAGACTCGCGGGGCTTGCTGGAGCGACTGCGAGGAGAGCTATGAGCGGGACGGAATTTGCTTGGTTCAAGTCCAGTTACAGCGGCAGTCAGGGCGACGACTGCGTGGAAGTCGCCGTCACCGAAGGGGCCGTCCACGTACGGGACTCCAAGGACACGGCGCGCCCCGGTCTTGCCGTCAGCCGTGACGGCTGGGTGCAGTTCGTGCGGTTCGCCGCACACGGCTGAGCCGGAGGCGCGCCCGCGGACTCAATCGCGGGCACGCCACCCGACGTCACCGGGACATCAGGAGCTCCCGGCCGCCGCGAAGGGGACCTGCGCGGTGGGCTGTTCGGGGGCGGCGGGCTGGAAGGGGTGGGACCACAGGCCCTGCCGTCGCAGCAGGGGCAGGACGCCCTCGCCGAACCAGTACGCCTCCTCCAGGTGCGGATAGCCGGACAGGATGAACTCGTCGATGCCGAGGCGGTGGTATTCGGCGATCCGCTCGGCCACCTCGGCGTGGCTGCCCACCAGCGCCGTGCCCGCGCCGCCGCGCACCAGGCCGACACCGGCCCAGAGATTGGGGTAGATCTCGAGGTTGTCCAGGCTGCCGCCGTGCAGGGCGAGCATGCGCTGCTGGCCCTCGGACTCGCTGCGGCCGAGACCGGCCTGGATGGAGCGCACGGTCTCCGGGTCGAAGCCGTCGAGCAGTCGGCGCGCCTCGGCCCACGCCTGCTCGGCGGTGTCGCGGGTGATGACGTGCAGCCGGATGCCGAAGCGGATCGTACGGCCCTGTTCGGCGGCGAGGGAGCGGATCCAGGCGATCTTCTTCGCGACCTGGGCGGGGGGTTCGCCCCAGGTGAGGTAGACATCGGAATGGCGGGCGGCGACCTGACCGGCGGCGGGGGAGGAGCCGCCGAAGTAGACCTGGGGGATCGGGTCGGGGAGCCGGGCCAGCTTGGCGCCCTCGACATGGAGGTGCTCGCCGGTGGCATCGACGGTCTTGCCGTCCCACAGGTCGCGGACGATGCCCAGGAACTCGCCGGTGCGGGCGTAGCGGGCCTCCTTGTCGAGGAAGTCGCCGTAGCCGCGCTGCTCCTGGCTCTCGCCGCCGGTGACCACGTTGAGCATCAGCCGTCCGCCGGTCTGCCGCTGGTAGGTGGAGGCCATCTGGGCGGCGAAGGTGGGCGAGAGGAAACCGGGCCGGAAGGCCACCAGGAACTTCAGCCGTTCGGTGTGCTGGCTGACCATCGCGGTGGTCAGCCAGGCGTCCTCGCACCAGGCGCCGGTCGGGGTGAGAGCGCCTTCGAAGCCGAGGTGTTCGGCGGCGCGGGCGATCTGGGAGAGATAGCCGACGGACGGCGGGCGGTCCCCTCCGGCCGAGGTGACGGGGGTGCCATGGCCACCGCCGACGACATGGCGGCTGTCGCCGTTGGTGGGCAGGAACCAGTGGAAGGTGAGGGACATGGTGCGGCTCCGTTCAGGGGTGAGCGGGGGTGGGGCGGGCGCTACAGGAGGCCGTGGCGGGGTGGTCTCGTGCCGTTCAGCACATAGCGGCCGATGTGCTGGACCTTCCAGCGGGTCGGGTCGTGCAGGGTGTGGGTACGGGCGTCCCGCCAGTGGCGGTGCAGGCCCAGAGCGTCCAGGGCCGAGCGGGTGCCGGACACCTCGAACAGCGAACTGCCCGTCTCCACCGCCGCGTTGGCCGCCGCCACCTTGGCCGCGGCCACCGCGATCGACGCCTCGGCGGCGGTGTCCTCGTCGAGGTGGGCCCGGGCGGTGTCCACGGCCCGGGCGGCGGCGGACAGCAGGGCCTCGGCGCCCCGGACCTGGAGGGCCAGCTCGCCGAAGCGCTGGATGAGCAGCGGATCCTCGGCGGCGGTCTCGAAGCCGCTCTCGAACCAGGGGCGGCTCTTGGTGCGGACGAAGGCTACCGCCTCCGCCAGCGCCCCCGAGGCGATCCCGGCGTCGATGGCCGCGTGCAGCAACTGCGCGCTCGCGCCGTGCAGTTGGGGCCCGCGAAAGGTGAGATGGTGCGGTACGACCCGGTCGGCTGGGACGGGCACGGCCTCCAGCCGGACGGTGCCGCTCGCGGTCGTCCGCTGGCCCATGCCGTCCCAGTCGTCCACGACGGTCAGACCGGGTGCGTCCCGCGGGACATAGGCCACGTACAGGTCGTCGTCCTCCGCCCGGGCCAGCACCGGGATCCAGTCGGCGAACAGCGCACCGGTGGAGTAGTGCTTGACACCGGTCAGGGTGTACGAGCCGTCGGCGGCCGGGGCGAGGCGGGTGCGGATGTCCTGGAGGTGCCGGGTGCCCGCCTCCGACTGGGCGTTGCCGAACCGCTTCCCTGCCAGCACCTCGCCGAAGAAGAACGCCTGCTGCGCCTTGGTGCCCTGACGGCGCAGCACATTGATGTACACGACGTGGCTCTGCGGGATCTGGGCGAGGCTGGCGTCGGCGGCGGCGAGCAGCCGGAACACCTCGGCGAGGGTCACGGCCGACACGTCCGCGCCGCCGTACTCCGCCGGGACGGTGATCGCCGGCAGCCCGGACGCGGACAGCCGGTCCAGTTCGGCACGCGGCAGCCTGCGTTGGGCGTCGCGCTCGGCGGCGCCGGTACGGAACTCCTCGGCCAGCGCCGCGGCCACCTTCAGCGCCTCGGTGTCATCGGCGATGACATGGGCGGGCTCGGGCAGGGACGACACGGTCAGCTCGCCGCGGCCAGTACGGTGGTGTGGCCGAGCGCCGCCGAGAACTGGTCGACGACCAGCTCCAGCGCTTCGGCGGCCCCCGCCGCCACGCTCACCCCGCCGTCCGGCTCGACCGTGATGTCCTTGTCCAGGGTGAACCAGCCCTGGACGATGTGGGCCGCGCCCATGGAGGACAGCACCGGCCGCAGCGCGTAGTCGATGGCCAGCACATGGGCGGTGGTGCCACCGGTGGCCAGCGGCAGCACGGTCTTGCCCGCGAGCGCGTACTGCGGCAGCAGGTCCAGCAGGGACTTCAGCAGCCCGGAGTAGGCGGCCTTGTAGACCGGTGTTCCCACGACGAGCCCGTCCGCCTGCTCGACCAGCGCCTTGGCCCGGACGATGGCCGGGTGCGAGAAGTCCGCGCCGAGCAGGGCGGCGGCGGGGAGGGTGCGGACGTCGAGCGGGACCACCTGATGGCCCTGGGCGGTCAGCCGGGCGTCCAGATGGCGCAGCAGCCGGGCGGTGCGGGAGGTGGCGGAGGGGGAGCCGGAGAGGGACAGGACGGTGGCCATGAGCAACCCTTCGTGAAGCGGTCGAGGCGGTGAGATCGGGCGCCGGTGGGAACGGCGGCGGGAGCGGCGGCGCGAACGCCGGCGGCGTCAGGAAAGCGCGGGCACGGGCTCCGGCAGCTCCGCCTCCAGCTCGCGGACCAGCGGCAGCACCCGCTTGCCGAAGTACTCGACCTCCTCCAGGTAGTGCAGGAAGCCCAGGAGGAAGAGGTCCACGCCTAGCCGCTTGTAGGCGACGATGCGCTCGGCGATCTGCTCGGGGGTGCCGATCAGCCCCGTACGGAAGCCGTCGTTGTACTGGACCAGGTCCTCGAAGGAGGAGTCCTGCCACATGCCCTTGCCGTCGGCGGTGGACCGGCCCGCCTGCTGGACGGCGCCGCGGAAGCCGTCCACGGCCTCATGGTCGGCCTTGGCGACGATCTCGCGGAGGGTCTCGCGTGCCTCGGCCTCGGTGTCGCGGGCGATCAGGAAGGCGTTGAGGGCGAAGCCGGGCGCGGGGCGACCGACGGTGGCGGCGGCGGCGCGGACGTCGCCGATCTGCTCGGTGACGCCGTCGAAGTCCTTGCCGTTGCTGAAGTACCAGTCGGAGACCCGGCCCGCCATGGCGCGGGCGGCGGTGGAGTTGCCGCCCTGGAAGATCTCCGGATGCGGGCGCCCGGGGCTGCGCAGCGGCTTGGGCTTGAGGGAGAAGTCACGGATCCGGTAGAAGTCCCCGGCCAGTTCGGCATGGTCCTCGGTCCAGATCGCGCGCAGCGCCCGGATGAACTCCTCGGAGCGGCGGTAGCGCTCGTCGTGCTCCAGCCAGGGCTCGCCCAGCGCGGTGAACTCGCCCTTGAACCAGCCGCTGACGACGTTCACCGCGAACCGCCCGTCGGAGAGCTGATCGGCGGTGGCGCCCAGCTTGGCCAGGACGCCGGGATGCCACAGCCCGGGGTGGACGGCGGCGATGACCTTCAGCCGCTGGGTGGCCAGCAGCAGCGCGAGGCTGAAACTGGTGGACTCGTGCTGGTACTCGGCGCCGTAGCTGGCCATGTAGCGGACCTGGCTGAGGGCGTAGTCGAAGCCGTTGTTCTCGGCGAGCACGGCCAGATCGCGGTTGTAGTCGTAGCCCCAGTCGGTGCGCTGCTCGATGGTGCTGGTGACCAGTCCGCCGCTGACATTGGGTACCCAATAGGCGAAACGGAGGGGTTCTGCGGGCATGAGGAACTCCCGGTGGAACGAATACGGGCATGGCGAATCGACGCCCCGGCGTCGAGCGGAATTCATCCGGGGCGGGGCGCGGAAAGACCGGGCAGCGCGAATGGACGCAAAGGCGGGACGGCGCGGCCGCATTTTCTCGGTGGCGGCGGCTAGAAGCCTTTCCCGATCATGGGAGGCGACGGGGAGCGAAGCGGAGGCGATCCCTCAGGGCTTGCTCGGACCCGGCGTCAGGTCAAGCCCGACAGCAACAGGACGCGCTGGAGACACGCGCGAGGTCGACGTGGCGTCGCCGCGTGAGGTCCTGTCGCTTCATGTCACCGATCCAACCAGGGGGAAGTCCTGCCGGTCAAGAAGGCCCGGGGTCCATTCCATATCCCGGACGCATGGGCCGGGCCGCGGAATTCCGCGGCGCCCGCTTCGAGATTACCCGGGACGCGGGCCGGGGAGTGAGTCGGTATTCATGAGACCGTGATAGGGATCCCCTTGAAGCGGGCGGACCGGGCGGGCATGGTGCGGCGTGTGCGAATTGAACAGCTGGAATACATCGCCGCGGTCACCCGCCTCGGCTCACTCCGCCGCGCCGCCGAGGAACTGCATCTGTCCCAGCCGGCGCTCAGCGAGACCGTGCGCAATCTCGAACGCGAACTCGGCGTGGATCTGCTGGAGCGCAAGCGCTCCGGCGCCACGATCAGCGCGGAGGGAAGGGAGTTGCTGCCGCATATCGTCACCGTCATCGAGGCCGTCGACCGGCTGCGCGGCGCCGCCGGTGACCAGCACCGCGTCAGCCGGATGATCCGGCTGGGCACGGTCAACACCGCGACGGTCCCGCTGCTGATCCCGGCCGTCCGGGAGTTCCGCGCCACCCATCCGGTGACCCAGGTCGAGGTGGTCGGCGCGCAGCAGACCGAGATCCACCGGGCGCTGCAGGAGGGCAGCGTCGACCTGGGCCTGGTCAACTACCTCCGGGGGGACGACGTCCCGCCCGACCTCGAGACCACCGAGCTGCTGCGCGGCCGCCCGGTGGTCTGTCTGCGCCCCGACAGCCCGCTGGCCGTCCGGCCGACGGTGAGCGCGGCGGATCTGGTGGACGGGCGCGAGCCGCTGATCGTCATGCGCTCCGGCTATCTCATGCACCGCTTCATCCACCGGCTGCTGGCCGGGCGCACCCCGTCCTTCTCGTACTCCACCGACGGCGCCGAGATGGGCAAGCTGATGGTGGCCGAGGGGCTCGGCGTCACCGTGCTCCCCGACTTCAGCGTCATCGGCGACCCCCTGGAGCGCGGTGGCGCGATCACCCACCGGCCGCTCGCGGACGGCGAGGCCACCGAGGTGCTGCTGGTGATCCAGCGCCGCCGCTCGGGCTCGGTGCCGCGCGCCGTACGCGACCTGCACGAGCTCTTCGTACGGCGTGCGGAGACTTCTGCGACTCCCCCGGGCGCCCCGGGGGCTATAGCTCCCTGAGCGCGGGCAGCAGCCGCTTCTCGGCCCAGTCCAGGAACGGCCGCTGATGGTCGCCGCCGATCTGGACGAGGGCGACATCGGTGAAGCCAGCGTCGACGAAGGGCCGGATCAGCTCCGTGAACTCCTCGACGTCATCGCCGCACGGAATGGACGCGGCCACGTCGTCGGGCCGGACGAACTGGGTGGCGCCCGCGAAGGAGGCGGGCCCCGGCAGCTCCGAGTTGACCTTCCAGCCGCTCCCGAACCAGCGGAACTGGTCATGGGCGCGGGCGATCGCCGCGCCCCGGTCGGGGTCGTAACAGACCGGGATCTGGCCGATCCGGGGCTTCCCGCCACCGCCATTGCGCTCGAAGTCCCCCACCAGCTCGGACTTGGGCTCCGTGGCGATCAGGATGTCGGCCAGCCGCCCGGCCAGCCGGCACGACTGCGGCCCGGAGACGGCCACGCCGATGGGCGGCGGCTGGTCCGGCAGATCCCACAGCTTCGCCGAGTCGACGTCGTAGTGGGTGCCGTGGTGGGTGACATAGCCACCGCCGAACAGCGCCCGGATGATCTCGATCGCCTCTTCCAGCATCTCGTGGCGCACATCGGCCGACGGCCAGCCCTGCCCGACCACATGCTCGTTCAGGTTCTCGCCGGACCCGAGCCCCAGCCGGAACCGCCCCTCGGACAGCAGCTGGAGCGTCGCCGCCTTCTGCGCCACCACCGCCGGGTGATAGCGCACGGTGGGGCAGGTGACATACGTGGTCAGCGGGATCGAGGAGGTGGCCTGCGCGGCGGCGCCCAGCACGCTCCAGGCGTACGGGGCGTGCCCCTGGGAGTCCAGCCACGGGAAGTAGTGGTCGGAGGTCACCGAGAAGTCGAACCCGACTTGCTCGGCCCGGACCACGTCGTCGACGAGCTGACGTGGACCGGCCTGCTCGGTCATCATCGTGTATCCCCATCGAACCATGGCCCCCGAGTACCGCTCCCCGCGCCGTCCAAACGGGACAAACGGCTGGTCACCGTGGGTCGTGGCGGCTCACATGCGGTAGACGCGGGACGCGGTCACGGCGTGGGCCGGTCGTCGTGTTCCTGCTGGTCGTCGTGTTCCCGCTGGTCGTCGTGCTCCTGGTGGTCCTGCCAGCGGTAGCTCTCGGGGAGCAGCTCGGCGACGGGCACGGCGCGCGGGCGCCCGCCCGCGCCGACGATGACGCGCAGGTCCGGGAAGTAGTCGAGCATCACCTGGCGGCAGCGGCCGCAGGGAGGGATCACCCCGCGGCCGCGGTCGCCCACGGCGACCATGGTCACCAGGTCGTACGCGCCCTGGGCGGCCGCCGCGCCGATGACGACGAGCTCGGCGCAGGGGCCGCCGGTGAAGTGGTAGGCGTTCATCGCGGTGATGACTCGCCCGTCCCGGTCGCGGGCCGCGGCCGCCACGGTGTGGTTGTCGCCGCGGCTGCGCGCGGCCGCCACCTGGGTTGCGGCCTGGATGAGGTCATGGTCGACGGAATGAGGCGTGGTCATGCCTGGAGCTTGGCAGAGATGACCGGCGCCAGGCGGTCGGTGATGGTGCGGTGGCCCTTGTCGTTGGGGTGGACCGAGTCCGAGAGGTCGTCGGAGGCGAGCCAGCCGGTGGTGTCGATGTAGGACGACTTCGCGTCGCCGAAGGCGGTGACGGCGGCCTTGGTCTCGGTGCCGAAGCGGCCGCTGAAGGTGCGCAGGGCGAAGATCCAGGCGTTCGGATAGGCGGCGCGGACCTTGCGCAGCAGGCTGGTGTACGACGCCTGGAACTGCGCCGAGCTCACCCCGCGCCCCACGTCGTTGGTGCCGAGGTTGATGACGACGGCATTCGCCTGGTAGCGGGAGAAGTCCCAGTCGGGCGTGGCGGCATTCGGGTTCAGCTTGGTGAACTGCTGCTCCAGGCTCATCCGGTCGTCCGCCGTGTCGACGAGCGCGGCGCCGCCCTGGGCGATCTGGGTGTGGTCGGCGCCGAGCCGTTCGCCGATGAGCCAGCCGTAGGCGGTGCGGGCGTTCTGCGAAGTGGTGGTGCCGACGGTGATGGAGTCGCCGACGAATTCGATCAGCTTCTTCGGGGCCGACGGGGTGAAGGTGGTGGCGCCGCTGTCCAGGGTCAGGCCCTGGAAGACCGCGTCACCGTGATAACTGCCCGCGACCACCTGGTAGTTGACCTGAAGAGTGTGGTTTCCGGCGGCGAGCGGGGTGGGGGTGAGGTTCACCGTGCCCTTGGCCTCGTCGTAGAAGGTGGCGGGGCCGCCGTCGATGCTGGCCCACAGGTCGATCGCACCCCGCTGCTTGAGCTTGACCGTGCGGCCGGTGAAGCCGGTGCGGAAGTAGGCGCCCGCCCAGTAGGGGGTGTAGGCGGTGGTGGAGGTCTTGGTACCCCAGCGGCCGCTGAACGTGATGTGGGGGTCGCCCGGCTGGCCTGGTGCCACGGCCTTGAGGGGTGCGGAGCCGAGTTTCGCGGCGATGACCGGGGCCAGGCGGTTCGCGAACTTGGTGTGGCCCGCCTCGTTGGGGTGGCCGTTGCCGTCCTCGTAGTCCGTGCCGTCGGTGAGCCAGCCGCTGGTGTCGACGTAGTACACCTTCGCGTCCCCCGCGCCGTTGCGCGCGCTCACGGCCGCCTTGGTCTCCGCCGGATAGCGCTTCTTGAGGGTCTGGACGGTGAAGAGGGCCGCGTTCGGGTACTTCGCGCGGATGTCGCGGAGGAGGGCGGTGTACGCCGACTGGAACTCGGCGCCGGTGACGCCGTGCCCGATGTCGTTGGTGCCCAGGTTGATGACCACCGCGCTCGCCTGGTAGCGGGAGAAGTCCCAGTTCTGGTCGCCGGTGGAGGCCGTCTTGAAGAACTGGGAGGCGAGGCCCACACAGCCGCCCTTGCCGACCAGGCAGTAGCCCGAGCGGGCGATCTGGGTGTGGCGCATGCCGAGCTGTTCGCCGGTCTTCCAGCCGTACGAGTCCAGCGCGAGCCGGTCGGTGAGGGCTCCCGCGGTGATGGAGTCGCCCACGAACTCGATGAGCCCGGAGGGGACGCGGGGGGCCACCGTGCCCGCGCCCGAGTCGAGGACCAGGCCCTGGAAGACGGTGTCACCGGAGCGGTAGGAGACGCGGAGGGTGTGATTGCCCTGGGGGAGTGGCGTCGGGGTGAGGTTGACGGTGCCCCTGACGCCCGCGTAGAAGACATCGGCGCCGCCGTCGACGCTGGCGTAGAAGTTCACCGCCTCCCGGGCCTTGATCTTCACCGTGGTGCCGGTGAACGCCGTCTGGAGGTAGCCGCCGGTCCAGTTGGGGACGGCGGCGGTGGCGGAGCCGAGGTCCCAGCGGCCGGTGTAGGCGATGTTGGGGTCGGTCACCGAACCGTTCCCCAGGGCCGCTGCCCGTGCGGTGGTGGCGACGCTCAGCCCCACCGCGCAAAGCGACGCGGCCATGACAAACAGGAAGAGTCTGCGTAAGACGTGCGGGATCGATGGCATGGGGGTCCTCTCGGGGGAGGGTGCGGGGTCTGGGAGCGCTCCCAGGCTGTGGTCGCCTCACGATGGAAGCGTTGAATCGGTTCAACGTCAAGGTGTGCGGCCACGGTTACGATGTGCGCCATGGCGGAGACCGGTGGGGTGCGCGAAGTGAAGTCCGCGGGCCGCACCGTGGAACTGCTGGAGCTGTTCGCCGCGCGCGGCGAACAGCCGGCCCGGCTGCGCGAGCTGGCCGAGGAGCTCGGCGTGCCGCGCAGCAGTATGTACGCCCTCCTCAAGACCCTGATCGACCGCGGCTGGGTGCGTACCGACGTCACCGGCTCGCTGTACGGGATCGGCATCCGCGCGCTGCTCACCGGCACCAGCTATCTGGACAGCGATCCACGGGTGCGGGCGGCGCGGCCGTATCTGGACGAGGCGTCCGACGCGCTGGGCGAGACCATTCACCTCGCCCGGCTGGACGGCGGCGATGTGGTCTATCTCGCCACGCGTGAGTCGCATGAGTACCTCCGCCCGTTCAGCCGTGTCGGGCGGCGGCTTCCGGCCCATGTGGGGGCGCTGGGGAAGGCGCTGCTCGCCGAGCGGACCGACGGCGAACTCCCGCTGAGGAGTGAGGAGTTGGCGCCGATGACGCCCAACACCCACCGCACCCGCGCCGCGCTTGTCGCCGATCTGGCGCGGGTACGGGAGCGGGGCCACGCGGTCGACCGGGAGGAGGGGGTCCTGGGCATCGTGGGCTTCGGTTTCGCCCTGCGGTACGACGTCCCGGCGGTGGACGCGATCAGCTGCTCGGTGCCGACGGCCCGGCTGACGGAGGGGCGGGAGGAGCGGATCGTCGGGGTGATGCGGGAGATCCGGGCGAAGATCGAGGCGGTCGTGCCGAGGGGGACGGGCACAGGCCCGCAGTGGCGCCCGTAGACGGCTCGTTCAGGCCCGGCCCCGGTGGGCTCGGGGCCCAGCCGCCCCGTGGGCTTCAGATCCGGCCGCCCCGGCCGCCCCGGCCGCCCCGGCCGCCCCGGCCGCCCCGGCGGACCTTCGGGCCCGGCCCCGGTGGGCGGCGCGGACTCTTGGCGTCCTCGACGGCGTCCTTGACGTCCGGATGCGTGGTGTCGATGCCGGTGTCCAGCACGGCGACCTTCACGTCCTTGCCGTCGTATCCGGCCTTCCACATCTCCAGGGCGCCGATCTGCGGGACGCTGACGTCGAGCGACGCCTTGACCTTCCGGTCCAGCCAGATCTTCCGTAACCCCTTGCCATGGCTGATGTCGGCCCAGAAGCCCGCCGCGTCGGCCTTCCTGGTGCTGAACGCCGCGCCGTCCACGCTGGGCAGGCCGGGGCGTGCCAACGCCCTGATCGGCCACAGGAGTCAGGGAACAGCGCAGGAGCGCCGGGGGGTGCCTCTATGTCTTTCGTCAAGCGAGGCGTGGGGTTCTGGGTTGGTAGAAGGTGCCGTCTCGGAGCATGGCGAACAGCACGCTGATG
>NZ_JBIADZ010000058.1:0-25536 GCF_042868035.1 Streptomyces sp. NPDC007875
CCGGAGAGCCGGGCGGCCACTCCTTCGAAGCCACTGAAGACAAGAAAGCATCAGCCACACCCGGCCCTCCCGGGCCGCCTAACAACTTACGGAGAGAGCATGACCAGCGGTTTCGCATTGGTCGCCCGTTTCGAGCTACGTGACGAAGCGGGTGCCGACGCCTTCGACGCACTGGTGGAGCAGATGCTTGCCGACATCAAAGTCCATGAGCCCGGCACGCTCGCGTACATCGTTCACACTGTCCCCGACGAGCCCCTGACCCGGATCTTCTACGAGCTGTACGAGGACCAGGCCGCCTTCGACCGGCACCAGGAACAGCCCCACGCCCAGTACTTCCTGACGGAGTCGGAGCGATACACCTCTTCTCTGCACGTCACCTTCCTCCGCCCCGGCGCGGGGAAGTGCCCGATGGTGACCTGATCCTCGGCACGGTGTGGCCGCTGCGCGGGTCGGCGGCCGCTGTGACGGTAGCAACTTAATTCCCGCTGCATGGACCACCTGTCCAGTGGGTGGTAACTTTCAATGAGTCGATGGTGGTGCGGACCGGAGCTGGCCGTGCCACCGATCGGACTCGCCGACTGGATTCGCCGACTGGGCTCACCGACTGGGAGAGACACCGAATGACTGCACAGACGCCGGTCGCGCCGGCGGACAGCGAACTGATCAAGCACATCGAGGAGCGGGCCCTGTTCGCCCGCCTGGAAACTGTGCGGCTGATCTCGATCGCCAAGACCGGCCACTACGCGTCCGGATTCTCCTGCGCCGAGATCCTGGCCACCCTCTACTACGGGGTGATGCGGCTGCGGCGCGGAGAACCGGACTGGCCCGACCGTGACCGGTTCCTCTTCGGCAAGGGCCATGCGGCGGCCACGCTGTATCCGCTGCTGGCCGACTGGGACTTCTTCGACGCGGCCGAACTCGACGAGTACACCCGCCTGGGGAACGCCTTCGGCGACCACCCGGACATGACCCGTATCCCCGGGATCGACTTCAGCTCCGGGTCGCTCGGCCACGCCCTGTCGGCCGGGACCGGCATGGCGCTGGGCGGCCGCCTCCAGGGGCGCCCGTACACCACGTTCGTCCTGCTCGGCGATGGAGAGCTGCACGAGGGACAGGTCTGGGAAGCGGCCCTGGGTGCCGCGCATCACCGGCTGGGGCGGCTGGTCGCCATCGTCGACCGCAACGACCACTCACTCGACGGCCGCATCGACGGCGTGACCGGGATCGAACCACTGCTGGACAAGTGGCGGGCGTTCGGATGGCAGGCGCATGAGGCCGACGGACACGACGTGCCGGCCCTGCTGACCCTGCTGCGCTCGCTCGCCGAGGACACCGGCCGCGACTGTCCGGCCGTGGTCGTCGCCAACACCGTCAAGGGAAAGGGGATTTCCTACATGGAGTCCGAGTTCGGATGGCATCTCGGCTGGCTGGCCGAGCAGGACGAGGCCAACGCCCTGGCCGAACTGCGGGGGACACGGTGAGCGTCGCGCCCGGTCTGCAGCCGGAATCCTGGCATCTGCTGAGCCTGCTGGAACAGGCTCCGGGCCTTCAGGCCCTCGGCGACACCCTCGCCGACCTCGCCGACGAGGGCCATCCCGTCGTCGTCGGCACCGCCGACCTGAAGTACTCCAACGGACTGGTGCGCTTCCAGGACCGCCACCCGGACAAGTACCTCCAGTTCGGGATCTCCGAGCAGCACATGGTGTCCACCGCGGCGGGCCTGGCCACCACCGGCCTGCGGCCCTACGTCGCCACCTTCGCGTCCTTCATGGCGCTGCTGGCCTGCGAACAGATCCGCACCGACGTCGCCTACACCCGCCAGCCCGTCCGGCTGATCGGCCACCACGCGGGCATCACCCTGGGCTTCTACGGGACCTCCCACCACGCGACCGAGGACCTCGCCATCACCCGGAGCATCGCCGGGCTCACCGTGATCGCACCGGCCGATACCGCGGCCCTGGCCGCGGCGCTGCGCGCCTCGGTGGACCACCCGGGACCGGTCTACTTCCGTATCGGCCGTGGCCGGGATCCGGACGTCTACCCGGCCGGCACCACTCTGGAGATCGGAAAGGCGGTCGAGCACGGCACCGGAAGCGACCTCACCCTCATCGCCACCGGCTCCATGGTCCACCCCGCCCTGGAGGCCGCGGCGGCGCTCACCGCGGACGGGTACAGCGTCGGGGTGCTCGACATGCACACCGTCAAACCGCTGGACGAGGCGGCGGTGCTCAAGGCCGCGCGAGGTTCCCGGCTGCTGATGACGGTGGAGGAACACAATGTGCTCGGCGGCCTCGGCGGCGCCGTGGCCGAGCTGATCAGCGAGCACGGCGTGCCGGTCCGGCTGCACCGCCACGGGATCCGGGACCAGTACAGCCTCATCGGCCCGCCCACGCATCTGTACCGGCACTACCGGCTGGACGCCGCCGGAGTCGAGACCGAGGCCCGCGAAGCACTGCTGGCCTAGATCCGCAAGGTACTCCGGAACAGACCGGGCGGCCCACACCAGTCTGTAGACACGGTCGCGGGCGCTGATTCCGGCGTGTGGCCGGTAGCGGTATACCGGTCCAGCCGACCGGGAAGTGCCGCCCGGAGTTCGACTTCTGGGGTAAGGGTCGCCGGGAGGCCGACTCGTCTGGCAAGGTGCGGTACACGGTGGGCGACCGGTCGGATCGGCTGCCCCACACGAACAGCTGCTCATCTAACTCCCCTTGGGGCCATGCCGGTTGGCCGGCAGTGGCAGCACCTCGCTGATCTTCTAGAACTTCCGTGCCCAGGGCGGCAGGATCGCCGAGGAGAACCGTTTGCACTCCCCGGTCGCCTCGTCGACGCGCTTATCGTTCACGCGTGGGGCACGTACCTTGCCGTCCCGGCGGCCGTGGTGACCGTCCTGGGCTGGTGATAGCCGGTGTGCACGACGAAGCGGCGACTGTCGCTATCCCGTCTATCGGCCGACTCGGCTATGTACCTGTTGACTTCGGCTTCCAGGGCTGCGGCCCGTATCCGCCGGGCGCCCTCGCGGATGATCTCCTCGATCAGGGAGCCGAATGGTGCGGAACCGTCAGCGTTGACTACCGTGAGCACGGGTGTGCCATCCCGACCGACACGCCGATGTGTCGGCCTGCTCGATGACCGTCACAGGATCATAGGCCGAGAACCTGGTCATGGACCTTGAGGACCCGGGCTGCCGGGCGCGGCGCCTCCCACGGCCCCGCGATCGGCCACGTCGGCCCCGAAGCCGCCAGCGGCGGTCCCATCGGCCTGGTACAGGACGGCGACACCATCTCGCCCAGCACGTCGCCTCCGCCAACCAGGGAGCGGTGATGCCTCGCTGACCCCAACCCCCGACCGGCCAACCGCCCGGTGGGCCTGCGCCAACATCCCGGCGCAGGCCCACCACCGTTTCACCACGCCGCTGAACCCCGCCGAACTCACCGTTCATCCCCTGGCCGGGGACCCGCCAGATCGGCCATCAGTGCCCGAGCCAGCCTCAGATGCTGCTGTTGCCCGCCGGAGAACGCGTAGGCGGGTGTGACGATCTCGGTGTCCAGTCAGTGCGGGAGCCCGTCGATGATGTCACGGGCGTCGGCTGTCGCCATAACGCGATCAGGCCGTGGCGAGATAGGGCACGATCGAGCGAGGACGTGGATGAACGGGGTGTCCGGCCACCACGGTGACTCGCCACTCAAAAGGTGTACCCGGATGATCGGCACGCGTACGGTACAAGGCGTCCTGACGGCCGTCATACGAACGTGTCGTCCGCACCTGAAGGATGTCTTTATTGCCGTACGGTGGTTGACCAGGGGCTTTGCGATTGCTCAAGTATGGGCACGATCAGTGATCGTGGGTCTGCGACTGCTCTACCTGATCTTCTGCCGACTACTGGGCTGCCTCCTCCTGCTGGGCCGATCGACCGCCGCGAACAATGCTGAGATCCTCGCGCTTCGCCACGAGGTCGCCGTGCTTCGCCGGCAAATCGAGCGGCCGCAGCTCTCATGGGCCGATCGTGCCGTGCTCTCCGCTCTCGTACGGCACCTGCCAACCGTCTTACGTCGCCATCGGCTGGTTACTCCGGGCACGCTGCTGACCTGGCACCGCCGTCTGGTGCGCTGGAAGTGGCGCCAGACAACGGTCGGCCCCGGTCGTCCACCGTTGCAGGAAGAGACAGTCGCGCTCATCCAGCGCCTGGCGCGAGAGAACTCGACCTGGGGGTACGTCAGGATCCAGGGCGAGCTGCGATGGCTTGGCCATCGGGTTGCCGCCGCCACGATCCGGGGCGTCCTGCGCCGCTCCGGTTTACCGCCCGCACCGCAGCGCGCCTCCCAACAGACCTGGCGTGCCTTCCTGCGCTCCCAGGCCCACACGCTGCTCGCCTGCGCATTCGCGACCGGGACAGCAAGTTCACCGCCGCGTACTTGGCGGACTGCTCAGCGAATGCCACACCCTGCCACCCCGGCTGCCTCACCATCCGCAGGAGGCGTCCAGGTCACCAGCCTGATCGACATATTGACACCCTTCAGGCTGTTGCAGCGCGGCTTTCGGACGGCGAAGCCGCCGGAACGCGCGGGCGCACAGCTCGGCCTCGGGACTGTCCGCGGGAAAGGGCGCCCATGGTTCGTCCAGGTCGGCTTCCAAGTGCGCGGCGAGCTCCTGCATCTGCTGCTCAGTCAGAAGAGAGGAGTGGTTTTGCGGGTGTCCCTCGCTGGGAAGTCCGTGTCCCTTGAGTGTGTAGGCGAGGATCACGGTGGGGCGGGTGTCGTCGATGCTCTCGTATGCCTCCAGCAGGGCGCCCAGGTCGTGTCCGCCCAAGTTACGCACGGCTGCGCTGAGCGTGGTGTCGTCGAGTTCCGCGATCAGCTCGGTGACTGCCCCGGCGAGCGGTCCCGTGCCGGGGAGCCGTTCGCGCAGCTGGTCGGGGCGGTGGCGCCGATGCCCACCGAGCCGGTGGAGTAGTCCACCGGCTCGGGGTCCTTGGAGCGGCTCGGGTAGCTTTGCAGGCCGCCGAAGGAACGCAGCGTGGTCAGATGGGCGGTGTCCAGCTCGCCCAGCAGGTAGTTGATCGCGGCAGTACGGGCGAGGCGTGCGGTTTGACCGAGACGCAGTCCTGCGCGGTCAGGTTGTGGAACCACAATGCGGTCATGATCGATGTCATCGACGCGCTGGATGCCTGATGGCCGCCCACCTTGAGTCCTGATGGATTCGGGCGCACCCGGTTCGCGTGGTCGATGATCGCTGTCGACAGCCACCGGACACGGCGCTCCACCGACTCCATCACGTCGAGTCCGGGAGCGCACAGCCCACTGGGAGCCTCACAAGTAGCCGGAGCCTGCGGATGCGTCTCCACGGTGTCTGTCATGTCGGTCTGCCTTCAGGGTCGTGATGGGGAGACCGGCTATGTACCCGGATCAGCGGAAGACGCCGCTGTAGGCATTGAGGGCGGGCTGGCCGCCGAGGTGGGCGTACAGGACGTTGGAGTCCTTGGGGATATCTCCGCTGCGCACGAGGTCGATGAGTCCAGCCATGGACTTGCCCTCGTAGACGGGGTCGATGATCATGCCTTCGAGGCTTGCGGTGAGCCGGATGGCGTCCAGGGTGGACTGGATGGGGATTCCGTAGAGGTCGCCTGCCCAGCCTTCAAGGACGGTGATCTCGTCGTCGCGCAGGTCCCGGCCGAGGCCAATGCGTTCGGCGGTGTTGCGGGCGATCTTCTCCACCTGGGAGCGGGTTTCGGCGAGCTTGGCCGAGGCGTCGATGCCCAGGACGCGGCGGGGTCGTTCCTGGCCAGCGAAACCGGCGATCATGCCCGCGTGGGTACTGCCGGTGACGCTGCACACCACGATCGTGTCGAAGAAGACGCCCAGTTCGTACTCCTGCTGTTGCACCTCGTAGGCCCAGTTGGCGAAGCCGAGTCCGCCCAGCGGATGGTCCGAGGCACCGGCGGGGATGGCGTACGGGGTGCCGCCGACAGACCGGACGTCCTCCAGGGCCTGCTGCCAGCTGTCCTTGAAGCCGATGCCGAATCCGGCCTGGACCAGTCGTACGTCGGCGCCCATGATGCGTGACAGCAGGATGTTGCCGACCTTGTCGTTGACCGCGTCCGGCCAGTCCACCCAGCTCTCCTGGACCAGGACGGCCTTCAGACCGGCCTTGGCGGCGACCGCGGCCACCTGCCGGGTGTGGTTGGACTGGACCCCGCCGATGCTGACCAGGGTGTCCGCGCCCATGGCAAGGGCGTCGGGAAGCAGATACTCCAGCTTCCGGGTCTTGTTGCCGCCGAAAGCCAGCCCACTGTTGCAGTCCTCCCGCTTGGCCCAGATACGCGCACCGCCGAGGTGGCCGCTGAGCCGGTCCAGGGGGTGGACGGGGCTGGGTCCGAACAGCAGGGGGTAACGCTCGATTGCGTCGAGGTACATCTGTGGCTCCTTAGGGGATGCGCCCGGTGCGGGGCTCTGGTCAGTGCGGGGAAGCGATGCCGGCGGGGCCGCCGCCCAGCTTGTCGCCGCCAGGGAGCGGGACGTCGAGCAGGGGCACCAGCGTCTGCCAGTTGGCGCGGGTGGCAGCTACTGCCCCTTCGACATCTCCGGCCTCGCACAGCACGATGATCTGGTCATGTTGCGCGACCGAGCCCCGGCCACTGAGCGAGGAGAAACGCAATCGCTCCAGGCGCCTCAGCACCGGCGTGAACTGCTCAAGGACGCTACGGATGGCGTGGTTGGCGCAGGCGGCGACCGGGACGCCGTGGAAGTCGTCGTCGGCGGCGATCGCCGCGTCGGCGTCGTTGCGCCGCAGGGCGTCGGCGAAGCGTGCATTGGCCCCGCGCATGGCGTCGAGCTCGGCGGCGGACAGGTTGGGCAGTGCCTCGCGGACGGCGAGTTCGTGCATGGCGGCCGTCACCGACTGGGCGGCACGGACAGCGCGAACGTCCAGGGGGCTGACCATGGTGTAGCGGCCGGGTTTCGTCTGGACCAGGCCGGCCTGCTCCAGACGCGTCAGAGCCTCCCGAACCGGGGTGCGGCTGACGCCCAGCCACTCCACCAGGTCACTGTCGTTGAGGCGTTCGCCCGGGGCAAGCGTGCCATCGATGATGGCATCCCGGATCGCCCGGTAGGCGTTTTCCCGAAGGAGTGACCTGGAAACGAGCCCCCGGCTCTGCGGAACTGGCATGCAACATATTGCACGCGGCATGATGGCGACTGTCAAGGGGGTCAGTCCGATGCGGTCCACGTTGTCGGGCCGCCAGCGAGCCTGTGGGTGCCGGAAAATGTGTCACCCTATGCGACCTGCGTGTATTCATGGATGAGGCCGCCGAGCCGATCGCGTCGGGAGATGCGGGTTTTGTCCGTGGTGATGAGTGGATCGAGTTCGGTCAGTCGGTCCGGTGCCCGTTGTCCCAGGGCTCGATGTGGCCGGTGTCTGTTGTGATGCTCCGTGTACTCGCTGACGACGAGGCGGAGGCGGCGTTCTCCGGTGATCAGGATGCGGTCGGTGGCCTCGCGTCGGCATGATGCGATCCAGCGTTCGGCGATGGCGTTCATTCGGGGCACCGCGGGCAGCGTGGGGATGACACGTATGCCGGTCGCCGGGAAGACGGCGTCGAAGCTGTCGGTGAAGTAGGCGCCGCGGTCCCGGATGAGGTACCTGATCGACTCGGCATGGTCGCCCAGGTCGATGAGGTAGTTGCGTGCTTGCTGGGTAGCCCAGGGGCCGGTGGGGTGTCGCGTGATGGTATTTCCGAGCGGGACAGGCCGATTGATCTTCCTGCCTTGAGCGCAACGCGGGTGACGTCAGCCGTACCAGGTGATGCTGCAGACGTAGACGCAGTGGTGGCGCGCCACTGTGAGGAAGCTGATAAAGCCGCGTCCGCCGAGAATGTCGAATTCCCGGAGTCCGCCTTCCCTGTCCAAGGGGCGGCCCACCTTTGCCGCGTCAACTCCGAGGGCCGCGAGTTCGGTTGCCATCCGCTCAACCTCTGCCACGACGCCCGGCGCAAGTCCGCCAGCGACGTGCTCCTCGCTGGGGTTGTACTCCCAGGTCCAGTCGGTCACAGCCCGGCCTCGGCCTCCGCTGTCTTGCGGATCTGCTGAATTTCATCGATGACCGTCGTGGGGTCTTGTTCGGCCGTATCTACGATTCGCTCGAGTTCGCGGAGGCGGGCTGCGCGTTCCGGGTGTCGCTCGATGGCGATGAACACAGCCCACGAGTGGATGAAAGCCCGCAGGGGAGCGAGGCTCTGTGTCTGTTGTGCGTTTGTAGTTGCTTCGAAGAGATGCTGGGTGAGTGCAGGGATCCTGCTGGGAGCGATCCGAGCCACAGCCGCGCGCAGTGCATCAGGGGTGAGATCGGGCATGGGGATCAGCGGTCCGTGCGGGCCGTCTGGCTGCGCGCTCACGATGACCTCCAATGCGAGGGATTGCTGGTCGTACCCTACCGCGCGGGTGCCCATCGGTGTGGGCGTGTGGACAAGCGGGTGCATGGTGGGCGCCACGGCATCGGGGAATCGTGACGGCAGGCTGCTGGGTAGGAATGAGACGCCCTACGAGAGAGTCCCTCGGGCGGGTCTTGTGCGGCCTGTTATGGCTATGAAATGACAGGCAACGTTCTCTGTACCGCATCAGAGCGCGGTGCGGACCGTGGAAGGCGCCCAGGGGTGCGCTACGGTGCGATACGGGAAGTAACAGAAAGCTGGGGGTCAAGGGGTCGCAGGTTCAAATCCTGTCGTCCCGACCAGCATCATCGCAGGTCGGAGGCCGTTTCCGCGGGTAGCGGGAACGGCCTTAACCGTTTCTGGGCTGGGAGCAAGTGGGAGCCCTCTGGGAGCCCTCGTGCTCCCAACTCGCAGACGTGTCAACGCCGCCCGGTTTGTCCGTCACCCGATCCGGTACACCTACAGCGCCGTACCGCGCCCCTGTGTGCCGTCGTCAACCGTAGGCCCCTGGCGTCACCCCATTGATTTCGGATGCTCTGTGCATCGAGAGGCATAAGGGCCCTTGTCGGCTCTCGACCTCCTTTCAGGGTGGGAGCACGGAGTCGCGCTCCCCATGCGACAGGGATGGGGGGACTGTCGGTGGTGTCGCTGAGTCGGTTTTCGCAGGCAGGTCGCACGCGGGCGTCCTGGTCGTTGCGAGCGACCTGCGTCAAGGCGAGGCAAAGCCCCTTGGCGTCCTGCGCTTGCCGAATATCTCGTCCGTGCAGGTCACGCGACATGTCTGTATTCGTGGAGGATGCCGCCAAGGCGGTCGTGGCGTCGTATGTCGAGGTGGCGTAACTTGTCGGGATCGTTGATTGGTGTGGGCAGTGGGTGTAGGGGTCTGGCGTTCGCGATGCCCTGGTGTGGTCGATGGGAGTTGTAGAACTCCTCGAACTCCCGTAGGGCGTGGAGGAGGTGGCGTTGGTTCCAGATCAAGGTCCGGTCCAGGAGCTCGTGTCTGCAGGTCTGCACCCACCTTTCCATGATCGAGTTCATTCTCGGCATCTGGATGCCGGTGAGGACGACCTCGATGCCCGTATCTTTGAGGAGAGCGTCGAACAGGACGGGGAACTTCCCGTCCCTGTCTCTGATCATGAATCGTGCCCGGCATCCGACATCCTCGAGATCCATGACCAGGTTCTTCGCCGCCTGTGTGACCCAGGAGGTGGTCGGGTGTGCGGTGGCGCCCAGGATCCGGATGCGACGGCTGCTGTGTTCGATCACCGCGAGTACGTACATCCGCGCGCCGGACAGGGTCACCGTCTCAAAAAAGTCACAGGCCAGGAGGGCGTCGGCTTGGGAGTGCAGGAAGTCGGCCCAGGTGCTGGAGCTCCGGTCGGGAGCTGGATCGATGCCGGATTCCTTGAGGATCTTCCAGACGGTCGAGGCGGCCACCTTCACTCCCAGCACGAGCAGCTCGCCGTGCACACGCCTGTAGCCCCAGTCGGATTCTCCCTCGCCAGGCGCAGTACCAGAATCCGGATGGAGCGCACGGTACGAGGTCGACCGGGTCGCTTGGGCCGAGATAAGACGGCATGACGGCGCCTGGCAAGGTCACGATGCCAGCGCAGCACCGTGTCAGGACGCACGAGCAATCGCACACGCCGCAGGGCGGACAACGGCATCCGGTGCAGCAGCGCCGCCAGGAACGCCCGGTCGCTCGGAGTGAACCGTGGTCGTGCACCGCCGAGTTGGCGTTCGAGCACCGTGATTTGATGGCGGAGGGCCAGGATCTCCGCATCCTTGTCCCGATCGCTCATCGGCAGCAGACGCAGCAGCGCGAACGCGTTGGTCACTCCCAGGTAGGCCAGTCGCAGCAGCACGGTCGATCATCATGACGCGTGAACCACCGACTACGCGAGAGCGCCGACTCGAGCCATCGCGACCGATGCACGCCGCACCCCATGCACTGGCCCCATCAGGGCGGATGGCATTCTCGGCAAGCGCACCGTCCGCGCCGCCGGGTGGGGGGAGCGCCGCCGATCCCGTGATCGTCTCGATGAGCTGGGAAACTTCACCGGCTTCCTGCCCGCGATCAGCAAGGACGCCCAGAAGAAGATCAACACGGAGATCCGCTCGTGGTGGCTCCACCGGCAGATCCACCTCACCTTCTTCGACCTCGCACGACGTATCAACCCGATCGTGCGGGGCTGGATGAACTACTACGGGGCGTTCTACCGCTCCGAGCTGCATCCCCTCCTCCATCGCATCAACACCTACCTGATGCGATGGGTCCGCAAGAAGTATCGACGGCTCAGGTCGTTCAAGAAGGCCCACGCATGCTGGAACCGCGTCACGCGCCAGTATCCGAGGCTCTTCGCCCAATGGGCATGGGCACCAGAGTTCCGGTGATCAGGAGGACAAGAGCCGTGTAACGGAGGCTGCTACGCACGGTTCTGTGGGAGCCCGGGGGTGAGATTCCCCCGGGCGACCCGACCCATCACGCGCTCCGGCTGACCGTCGACTGCTCGACTCGACGCCCGCGGCGATCACCTCATTGAGGCCCGTTGTCTGAGGCGTGCTTGGGCTTGGGGAGGGAGGGGCAGGGCTTCGGCGTAGTCGGCGGGCGTCCGTTTCGTGACCACTTGCAGTGAAGGGAGTGCGAGCGGATGGTTCCTGTCTCATGTCCATTGCGCCTCGGTGGCCTGCGTCTCCGTGCACCGGCGGGCGGAGCCCGCCGGTGCCGGGGGATGACCCCTGCGTGGCTGAAGAGACAGGTGCAGATGCGGACGACGCTCGTGCATGGGATGAGCGGCTGGGCTGGGCGTTCGGGCTGATAGCAGATGATCCGGCTGCGAGGAGTGCGGCACACGCTGGCCGTCGTCCTCGACCTGACCGCGTGCGCGGTGGCGGACTGACAGCGCACCCCGCGCTATGGCGACCTGGCGCAACCTCGCGGTCGGCGCCCTGCGACTGAACGGCGCGAAGAACATCGCCTCCGGCCGTCGCCGCAATGCGCGTGACGCCCGCCGACCCCTCATGCTCCTCGGCCTCGCCTGAGCACGAAGTGGACGTCACTCGACTACGGCGAAGCCCTGAGGGCTGTCGCAGAATAACTTCAGGCTTTGATTTGGTCAGGCGGTCTGTCTCGCGAGGTCATCGAGTGGAACGGCGCTTCGTCGTTCGTGAGTTATTTTCCGACGGCTCCCCGGGCCGCTCAGGGGTCGACCGGGTCCGGCGCAGGCGTTCTCGGCGTTCTCTCAGGCCGAGACCGAGAGGTAACGCCGCCTCAGATGGTCGGGGTGTCGTCAACAATCGGCCTGTGAATCTCAATGACCGGCTTCCACCCCGCGGAGAACTCGATGAAGTCTGCACGGGTGGGGTAGGTGTCGAACGCGCGACGGTCACGTTTGGGGCTGTCGGTCCCCTTGCGCCCCCGGGGAATCTGCTCCTCGAAGATGTCGACCTTCACGTCGGGAACCGCCTTGAGGCCCTGGCGCCAGATCTGCACGGTGTCGGCGCCGAAGGCTTGCCGGGCCGCAGCGTAAAGGGCCGTGAGGGCTCCCTTGTCCCCACCAGGGACGAAAAGTGCCAGGTCCAGCACGACACCGGCAGACTGGAGGACCTCGATGGTCACCGAGCCGTTCTCGTCGGCCAAGTAGATTCCGGCTTCATTCTCGTCGTCGGGAAGGCAGGAGACCTCTTCCTGGAATACGGTTCTCGCTGTGATCGAGCCGCCCTCGAAATCTTCACCGGACTTGGTCAGAAAAGCAGGGACATAGCAGTCGGGAATCTTGAGTTCTGCCGTGTCGGCGGAAATGAAGAGCCTGTCCTTCACACCGAGCTTCGTCACTTCTTCCAGCGAGAGGCGGCGAGCGGCGATCTTCTCCGTGTTCACGATTTCCCTTTCAGGTTGCACTGTCCCTCCGAACGAGGACGCTACCACGAAACCCCGAGCTCAACTGCCCAGTAATCTTTGGGTAAATGGCCTCCGATGACCTGCGCGGGAGGATACCGAAGCGAGTGCCACTCGGTCGGGAACACGCATCCGCCAGGTAGTGTCCCTCGTCATGCTGTTGGGGATCAACTGGCGGTCGCATTTCGGTGCGTTGGGTAGCGCGGAGGAGCTAAAAGGGAGTTTGCGACAGATGTCACCCATATCACCTTCGGGGAGGTGGCGGCGAGGTAAGGCGATCCATTCGTCGTGCATCTCGAAGAGCGCAGCGGAAACCAACCGGATGGTCCGACAACGCAACAACGGAGACCCCCACCGGCAACATCTGGATGGAGCGCGAACCGGAAGTCGCGTACTACCGCGCCCTCTTCGGTCAGGACTTCGGCGTAGTCGGCTGACCCACCCGGTTGCTGACGTCCCGTCATGTTGGGCGGGGTTCGGTACACAGCAGGCACGGACGTCCGCGATCATGGAGTTCTCTACGCTCTGTGACCTTGGACTGCCCGTGCCTGCCGACGCATCATCTCTGACCTCCCCTGCCTTTGAACAGCTCAGACCGCATCCGGAAGTGTCCGGGAGCGATCTTCCGGATCTGCTGGAACGCCTCCCGCATCTGCTGGGTGTCGTCAGGCATACATGCCTCCGTTCGATGCTTTCCGCCCGTCGCGGTCGTGAGGCGCGACGCGGACGAGTCCGTGGGCGTGCTACGGCAGTTCGACCGGTCCGTAGCGCGCGTGCGGCTCTTGCCGCATCAGGGCGTCGTACCGGTCTGCTGCCGAGAAGTGCCAGAACTCGGTCCCATAGTTCGTGAATCCCGCGCCCTCCATGGCGTTGAGCAGCAGGGTGCGGTGGTGGCGCGCGTGTTCGCTGAGGTTCGGGGCGTGTGTGAAGCAGGTGCCGTCGCTCTCCTCGGGAGAGGCGTTGACGCGGGTGTCGAGGTCGAGTTCGTGGCCGTCCTGGTCGACGAGGGTCACGTCCACGGCCGCGCCTGCGGAGTGAGGCGCGATCTCCGGCGGCGACACGTACCGGCTGGCGGCCTGGTGCAGCTGCTCAGGTGTCCAGCCAGGGTGAGCGGCGGCCAGCTCGTCACGGTAATCAGCGAAGTAGCGCTGCTGGAGGGCCAGCGGCCGGTAGCCCTCGATGAACAGCAGGTCGGTGCCGGCGGGCAGGAGCGAGCGGGCGTGCTTCAACCGGGCCAGGACGCCTTCACGGACGTGGGCGAACGCCCCCAGCGGGTCTTGCTTGCGGGGGTCGACGCGGAAGTCGTGGTCGCGTACGTCGACGAGCGGCTCTCCGCACTCGCGCACGGGGATCGCCGCGACCTGCGGATCGGACATCAGCACCAGAGGAATCATCGAGTCTCCCTGTGACGGATTGCGCTGAGGTGGCGAGGTGGGGGCGGCAGCGGTCAGATCGGTGTCGCGGACGATCCGGGCGACGGTGTCCTGCAGCGTGCTGTCGGCCGGGATCACGGTCTCCAGACCGCCGGGCAGCAGGTCCAGCTCGCGGTACCAGGAGGTGAGATGGTCGTCGGTGACCTGTGCCAGGTAGGCGGCATCCGCCTTTGACGCGTGCCGTACCAACGTCGCTTCCAGCGGCACGTCCAGGTAGTAGCACCTGGAGACACCGCGGTGATCCTGTACCAGAGACGTGATCATGTGGCCGTAGCGGTCGGCATACAGGATCCCTTCGAGTACGACGTGGAAGCCGGCGTCGAGGGCTGCGCGTGCGATCGTGCCCAGCAGGGCGATGTTGGCGCCTCGCGCGGTGTCGTGTTCCCTGAGCACGTTCCGGCGGATCACGTCCTGGCCCACGATCGCGATACCGCGGCCGTAGTGATCTCGCAGGCCCTGGGCCACGCTCGACTTGCCGGACGCCGAGTTGCCGCGGATCACCACGAGGCGGGTATCTGGACGCCCGGCCGCTGTCGCAGCGGGCACGCGACTGGATGCATCGGTCGATGCGCCGGTCATGTGGGCCAGCCCGTCTCGCTGTACAGTTCGCCGTTCTGGATCTTCGCGATAGCCAGTCGGGTATAGGGGACGAGGTCGTAGGGAAGGGCGGCGGGATCCCAGAACTTCCACTGGGTGCACTTGTCCGGCTCGCGCAGCACCGGCTCGCCACTCCAGGTACGGGGGCGGAAAAACAGGCCCAGGCGGGGAGGGTTCCTGGGCTTACCGATGTGGTGGACGACATGGACGAGTTCCACGTCCTGGCGCTCGATGTGCAGCCCGGCTTCCTCCCTCGCCTCCCTGATCAGGCAGGCGATGGCGTTCTCCTGCTCGCAGTGGCCAGCCAGGACGTGCCAGGTGGATGGCGCGAACGCGGAGTCGGGGTGGCGCAGCCCGAGCAGCACCGTCCCGTCGGGGCGTTCCAGGTAGAGGTGGACGCCGATGATGTTGGGGACCGTGCCGTGCGGCGAAGCCAGACGTTCCTCCTCGGGTTCCGGCGCGCTCTGCGCCGCCGGAAGGCTGGCGGCGTGGCGCCGTACGAGGTCGCTGGTCGTGTCCGCGATGCGCAGGCGGTGGAGGTCGTCGGGGGCGAACCAGGCGAGCATTACTCCTTCGGTCAGGCGGAGTTCGCGCGGGTCGCCGTTCCAGCGGCCTGCGTAGATGGCAATGGGTACGGTCGTGCCGTCGTCGTGGGAGGCGTACTCGGTGCCGAACGGGGACAGGTCGGCGAGATCGAGGCCGGCTTCCTCGGCCAGTTCGCGCCGCACGGTGTGTTCCAGGGTGGCGTCCTGGGGCTCTCGGCCGCCGCCCAGCAGGGACCACATGCCCGGCTCCCAGATCTGACCGGGGAAGTAGTCGCGGAGATGGAGCAGGTACTCGCCGCGGTCGTTGTAGATCAGGGCCGAGGCGTTGGCCGTCTCCGGTTCGACCTGGAGCGGCAGTTTAAGCAGCTTCTCGCGCAGTGCCGGGGAGGTCACCCGGTCCACGGGACGCCACTCGATGCCGCCGACCTCCTCTTCCTGCAGCACGACCGACACCTCGGTCGTCTGCAGACGGAAGAGGAACCGGAGGTCGAAGTGCTGGTGTCCGGGCTCGCCCTTGCCCGGATGGGCGTCGATGTCGTGGATGTCGATGTCCAGCGGCACGGTCTCGTAGCCCGGCCACGGCGTGACGGCCCGAGACGGGATGCCGGTCTCCTCGTGCAGCTCACGCAGCGCTGCCGCTGCCAGGGAGTCGTCGGTGGGCTCGGTGTGTCCGCCGGGGGCGAGGGCCTTCCCGCTGGCCAGGTGCAGCACGTGCAGGACGCGGCCGAGCTGGTCGACGACGATCGCGCTGCAGGTGACGTGCCCGGTGAAGGTCGAGCGGCTGGCGATGTCCTCGCCGGTCCGGACGAGGGCGTCCAGGAGGACGCTGAGCTGCTCGCGCTCGTGAGGGTGACGGGCGAGGTAGGTATCGACGGCGGTGCGGATGTGGTGGTGCGACAACGGCATGGGGACTCCCTCAGAGGGACGAGGGGCGGGAAGGAGGCGAGGTGGACGGGGTTGGGGTCAAGGCAGTCGGTGCGCCTACCAATTGCCGCTACCGGCTCATTGGGTTCTCAGTTTGCGGCTCCCGGCTCGGTTCTTCGCGATGTTTCGGATCTTCTTTCTGCTGCCTGACTCGGCGACCAGGGCGAGTACCGCCGGCGACGTCGAATGCTCGGCGAGGAAGCGCTGCATCCACTCCGTGATCTCCGCCAACTCGGCCGGTGTCGGCATATGACCATCCTCGATGGACAGGTAGAACAGCCAGTCGTGGATGCGGCGGCGGATGAACTCGCGGTTCCCTTCCGTCTTGAGCTGGTCGATCTCCGGCAGTAGTTCGGCCGACCACTGCCGGAACTCGGCAGGACCGGTCACCTTCATCGCAATCCTGTCCAAGAGGTCGACCACCGCCGTCTTGGACACCATCTCGATGGGGTCGCGCAGGATCGTGGCCACAATCGTGCGGTCTCGGTCGCGGCTCCGTGAGGAGGCGGTTACCGAGACGACGCGTTGGTACGCGGACGATCGGACGTGCTCGTCCGCGACGGCATCGTCGACGTCCACATCGATGATGCCGGCCCCCGCTAGCAGCTCGGCCACATCGGAATGCAATGTCATCGCTTCATTCCTTGCGGCAAGTTTGGTTCTTGGCGTCCTCGCGCCGCTCCCGTTCAGTCTGCTCCTCCGCCTGATTTCGCCTGCCGAGCTTCCTGACAGCTTTCCTGATCTCCGTCTTGCAGTGTTCCACCGCTTGTCGCTGCGAGCGCGTGAGCTCCACAAGTACCAGCGCGCGGCCTGAACAGTGCGGATGACTTCTCGGCCCCAGTTTCCAAACAGTGCAGGCTACCGTCTCATTACGGTTCCGAGTGTAGGCAATCGTGCACAGCTGACCTCATGGAATTGGCCAACGCGATGGCGTTTTCGCGGTAAAATCCGGTTCGAATGTGAAAGGTTTCTTCTGACGGCAGCGCCACGACCGCATGTGTAATGCTGGCGTAAATTGAGTGGAGTTGCCTGAGTGTGAAGGTGCATGCGCCAGATGCATTTTCCGGCACACGTGCTACCTCTTTCGTGATCCTTTCCAGTTCCCTCCTCGGGCTGCCCGTGCAGAGCTCTGTCATGGCGTCTCCGTCATGGGCCTCCATGGTGAGCACAATGCACTCTCGGAACAGGGCTGCCTGTGCAGGCGTAAGCTTCAACGAGAGGCTTCCTGGATCACATGACTGGATTCGAATCCTTGCTCTCATTTTGGCCTGTATCTCTCCGGTGTGAAAGACTCTTCTGAATAGTGGTATGCGTGAATTCGGTACGCTGTCTCGACGATCAGGACGCCGCGCCCTCTGTCGTGCCCGGCGGGGTTCCGGTCCACCAGGCGTCGAGTCGGTAGAGGTTGAGTGCGGCTGCGGTCAGGACCTGGGCCAGAGAGGTTTTGGCGAGGCCGCGGTAGCGAGTGCGCCGGGTGCCGGTGCGCCGCACTGCCTGCGAGATGGTGCCCTCCACCCCGGCGCCCTGGTGTGGTAGCGCTTCTTCCATTCCTCGGTCTGCTGTTCTGCCCGACGTTGTTGGAGGAGTTCGTGCTCTTCGCGCGGGAGCAGTGTCAGGACGCGGTAGGCGGCCGTGGTGCAGGTGTCTTTGGCCGGGCAGCTGGTGCATCCGGCGCGGGAGAAGTCGATGTGGACGCGGGGTTCGCCGCCGATGACGGTGTCGCTCCAGCGGGTGCTGATCCGGCCCTGCGGGCAGGTCGCCTGCCGGGTCTGCCAGTCGATGCGGAAGTCGGTGGCGGCGTAGCCGCTGCCCTGCAGGGCCGGTCGGCCGCCGGCCTGCCTGACCGGCCCGATGACCTCGACGCCCAGTGCACGAGCGTGAAGGATGATCTTCGCGCTGGTGTAGCCGCCGTCCAGGTAGTGTTCGGCCGGTTTCAGCCCCCGCTCGGTCAAGGCATCGTGGACGGCGGCGGTGAGCTGGTGATCGTCCGTCGTGGCGGGTGTGGTGGCCGTGCACGTGATCAGGTGGGGGAGGCCGTCGTCGCAGCTCTCGGTGAGATGCGTTTTGTAGCCGTCCCAGGCGGATCCCCGCTTCACCCCGCAGCGCGCGTTCCCATCGTGCGGGGAGACGATGCGTGCCGCTCCCGGAGGGCGTTGTTTGTCTCCGCGCCAGCGCACCCCGCGGGCGTCGCGCTGGTACTCCTGGGCCCACACGGTGCGCAGGAGCACGACCGCCTCGAGGCCGGCGAGGTGGGCGGGGGTCGTGGGATCGTCGAGAGTGTCGAGGAGTTCGTAGCCGTCGCCCCCGACGTTCTCGGCGAACGCGGTGCGCTCGGCTTCTCCCTTGGGCAGCCGGTAGGAGTCGGCGCGTTGCCGGTAGCGCGCGAGCCAGTCCGCGTTGACCGCGTCGGTGCCGGCCAGCCAGGCGGGAGCGGCCACCGCCAGAGCCTCCAGGGCGCAGCGCATGGTCTCTGCGCAGAACACCAGCCGGTTCAGGTCACGGATGCGGGCGATGACATGGGTGGAGTCGGTGCGGGCCCGGCCGCCGGCCCGCAGCAGGCCCCGCTTGCTGCACTGCGCGAGGATGGCGTCCAGGATCTGCTGCTCCAGGCCGTGGGCGATCAGCCGGTCACGGAACTCGCTGAGCATCGAGAAATCAAAGCCAGGATCGGCCAGTTGGAGGCCGAGGGCGTACTTCCAGTCGATCCGGCCACGCACGGCATCAGCGGCCTGCCGGTCGGTCAGCCGCTCGGCGTACTGCAACACGCTCACCAGCGCCAGCATCCCCGGAGACACGGACGGACCACCTCGATGTGCGAACGCCGCCACGAACCGCTCGCTTTCAAACACCGCCCCGAACTCGTCCCTGATCCGCATGGCCAGACACCCGCGCGGGAACGCAGCACGGGCGACCCTCGCCGTGGACTCAGGCACCGCAGGCGCAGGCAACGGACGCATCGACATGATCTCCCCCTCGCCCCCAGGAAACAGACCCGACAACGAGCAGTGTCCACCGCACCCGAAGGTCATTTCAGGTGAACCATCACATTGACCAACAGAGTCCTACGGGCTGCTGCACGTCGCGATCTCTGATTCCTACTCTCCCACAAACCGCAGAAATCGATGGGGTCGCTGTAGGCACTTGTGACACAGCATCACTAGCGTGTCTGCGAATTCTGCTGACACGATTTCCGGATCGGACCTCACTTCGGAAAGCTCTTCCAGCAAGGATTGCACTTGGAGTCGGTTCAGCACCGTATCCCCATACGGATCCAAGTGGCCGAGGATCGGATACCTTTTACGATCCACACCGCTGAGAACTGGATCAAACTCTGAGTCTGCGGCAACGGATGCCACGACATCTCCTTTGCCTGATCTTACGTCGACTTTAATCATCAGGGGTCCAAGTCGCGCGGGAGTCCTGGATGCATGGTGATCAATTCTCCATCTATGCCATCACGAACGATTGTGTAGGTTTTCGTCGGGAGGCCGTGCCGGTCGGCCCCCACTATGTCTCTGTCTGTAATGAAGTACCGAATATTTCCGGTAGCGGCCTGGTAGTGGCCGATCTGCCCGGCGCTCCTTGTGGCCAACTCTCCGAGGTCTACGCCATCGTCAAACAGAGATTTCGTTGCATCTGCTTCGGCGCCACCTCGCGTATGACGAGGAATGACGTGATCTTCGATGGAGTAGACATCCTCGTCGCAGCCTTCAAGACCGAGTGGGTCCTGCCGGGTGTGAGGGTTGCGCACGTAAGCCTGGGGATTTGGTGCTGGGGCGAGGCCGAGGGGGTCAGGGGTGAGGTAGTGGGCGGTTTCGGGGTCGTAATAACGGTGATAGTTATAGTTTAGGCCGGTTTCGGGATCAGCGTACTGCCCGGGGAAGCGGAGGGGGCAGGCGGTGGCATCGGGTGGGGTGGGGAGGGGGGTGCCCCAGAGGGTGGTGCGGTGCTGCCAGGCCAGGTGGCCGTCGGGGGTGATGAGTTCGGTGGGGGTGCCGATGGGGTCAGTGATGACGGTGTGGAAGCGGGTGGAGCCCAGTTCCTGGTTGGTCTGGGTCAGGGGGCGGTGGGTACCGGGGGAGTAGTCCCAGGTGTGGGTCAGGCCGTCGGCGGTGGTCTGTTCGGCAAGGCGGCTGGTGTCCCAGGTGAAGGTGACGGTGGTTTCACCCTGGCTGCTCTTTGATGTGCGGCGGCCGAGCGGGTCGTAGGTGTAGGTCCACTCCTGGCCGTCCGGGGTGGTGGCTTTGGTGAGGCGGTCTTCGGTGTTCCACGTGTAGGTCCAGGTGTGGGTCTGACCGTTGAGGAGTTTGCGGGTCTTCTCGACTAGGCGGCCTGCTGCGTCGTGCCGGTACCTGGTCCGGCCGGCGCGGCGGATGAGGGAGCCGTCGCAGACGCGCTCACCGGCCGCGGGGTGGTCCGGTGCTGTGGCATGGGTCTGGTTGCCCGCAGTGTCGTAGGCGTACTTCTCCGTCCAGCCATGTGCTTGAACGCCCGTGACCCGCCCCACGGCGTCGAGAGAGAACCGCCGGGTGCCGGTTGTGAGTTCGCGGATCTGGGTGACGTAGCCGTCAGGACGGTAGGTGTATGCCCGGTGCTGGAGCAGGTGCTCCTTGGGGGAGGTGGTGATGGTCTGGACTGCCAGGCGGCCCGTCTCATCCCAGCCCTGGGTGAGGGTGACGTCTCCTGTGGTGTGCTGGGTTTCGTGGCCCGCCGCGTCATGGGTGAGCGTGAGAGTGTGGCCGGCCGTGGTGAGGGTGGATGGCAAGCCCGCCGCGTCATAGGTCCACGTGGAGGTGAGACCGGAGGGGGTGGTGCGGTGGGTCTGGTTGCCCACTGAGTCGTAACCGTACGTGGATGTACGGCCGTTGACTGTCTCGGAGATGATGTGGCCGAGCGGATCGCGCTCTACGACCAGCTCCGTGTCCGCGTTCGCCGCACGAGACAGGGAGCCGTTCACGTCATAGGCATAGGTCGTCACCTCACCGGTGGACTCGTCACACTGGGCGACCACGCGCCCTGCCGGGTCCAGGGTGTAGCGCAGTGTTTCCCCGAGTGCGTTGGTCCAGGCGGTGAGGCGGCCTGCCGCATCGGGTTCGTAGGTGCGCGTCGCGCCATTGAAGTCGGTTTCCTCGGTCAGGCGGCCCGCGGAGTCATACGTGTAGTGCCACTTTCTGCCCTGGGCATTGGTGACTTCGGTGAGGCGGAGTTCGGTGTCGTAGGTGAAGGCGTAGTGGGCGCCGTCGGGGTCGGTGCGGGTGGCGAGTTTGTCGAAGTGGGTGTGGGTATAGGTGGTGGTGTGGCCGGATTGGTCCGTGTGGCGGGCGAGGTTGCCTTCCGTGTCCCACTGCCACTTCTCTCGGGCTCCGTCTGGTCCCTCGCGCCAGGCAGGTTTGCCTTCGATGGTCCAGCCCTGTCGGGTGGTATTACCCAAGGGGTCGATGATTGCGGTGACGTGGCCGTGCGGACCGCGGCGGACGCGGGTGGTGTTGCCCAAGGGGTCGGTGATGGCCATGGGGAGGCCGGCCGCGTTGGTGGTGACCCGGGTGGTGTGTCCGAGAGGGCTGGTGATTGTCGACAGGTGTCCGGACGCGTTGTAGGTGAAGTGCGTGGTGGCACCGCTGGGGTCGGTGGTCGAGGTGCGCGCACCGCGGTCGTCGTAGGTGTGTCGCCATCTGGCGCCGTTTGGTTCGCGGATCTCCAGAGGCAGGGCCCGGTCGTCGTAGGCCGCCTCCGTCACGCTTCCGTCGGGCCGTTCAACGGCGATCAGGCGGTCGTGGTCGTCGTAGCGGTAGCGGGCGGTGTGGCCCGATGGGTCAGTGATGGCAAGGGGGTACCGGTTGTCCACGTCCCATTCGGTACGGGTGGTGTTACCCAGAGGGTCGATCTCCGCGATGACCCTGTATGCCTGATTGCAGACGTAGGTGGTGGTGTCGCCCTGGGAGTCGGTGTAGCGCGTGGTCCGGGCCTGGGCGTCATAGTGCATGCGACCGGAGAGGATGCCGTCCGGTCCGATACCGCGCAGTACACGGCCTCGATGATCGTAGACATAGGCATAGGAGGTGCCGTTGCGGTCCGTCCATGATGTGACGCGGTGTTCGTCGTCGTATTGGTACCGCAGCGCCTTACCAGTGGAGTTGATGACCTCCGTCAGGTCACCGGCTGTGTTGTAGCCGAAGGAGATCAGGGTGGTGCTGTGTTCATGGTCTTCGCCGTGCAGTAGACGCAGGGCCGTGATCCGCAGCAGCTTCGGATCGGTGTCGACCGCGATGTGATAGCCACCGGAGTGGACGATCCCTGTCGGCACGCCCTGTGGGTCATAGGTGACGTCGATGCGGTCGCCTCCGCCGGTCCAGTCGCTGATCGCCGTTAGAGCCAGCTCTCGGCCGCCTGTCGGCAGCGGGGCGAAGTGGAGGGTGCGGTTGTGTTCGGGGATGGTGATGGTGAAGGTGCCGTCGGGTTTGCCGTCCCAGCACAGTGGCCAGCGTGGGCCGGAGGAGGGAAGCGTCGACACGTCCGGTTCCGGCACTGGGTAGGTCAGGAGCATGCCGTCGTCCGTGATGTAGACGACGCCTGCGTCGTCGATCTCCAAGCGTTGATCGAGTGTGCCGGCCCAGGTGTGGCCGAACCAGCCTCCGCACGGGTGCCCGGAGACGTAGTGCCGTTTCAGGACCAGCGGCAGAGCGCCGGGCAGGGTGACATCGGTGGCGGACATGACCATCTCGCCGGTCGCCACGTCGATCGGCTCGCCGGTCTTGCGCCGCTCCCTGTTGGGCGTGTCATTCCGGCCTGGATCGGTGTCCGTCCGATCGCGGGCGCTGCCGTCGCGGCGGAGTGCACGTTCGCGGTTGAGCAGGCGTTGGGTGGCGTTCTTGGCTGCGTTGGCGCCGCGGCGTGCGGCGCCGGTGCCGCCGGTGGCAAGGGCGAGGAGGAGGTCGGGGGTGAGCTGGCCGGCGGCGCGGGCGGGGTTGCGCTGCCATTCGTCCCAGTTGGTGACTGCCTTGGCGAACTCCTTGGGGTGTTCGGCGGCGTAGGCGACGCCGTCTGCGGTGCTTGCCAGCCGTAGGCCAAGACCATCGGGCCCGTCATGGACGAGGTCGTCGAAATCGTCGTACCAGCTGCCCAGGGTGTCGGCGGTACCGCCGGCGTAGTCCCCGAGGGTCTGTTTGAACTTGTCCCAGCCTTTGGGGGTCGGGGGCTTGTCCGGGGCCTCCTTGGCAGCCTTGTCGAGTTTGCGTTTGGCCGCGTCGATGACGAGTTGGAGCTCGCTCTCCAACGTGTCCAGTCGGCTGTAGCAGCCTTCCAGTGCCGCCAAGCCCGGGTCGTCCTCCGGTGGACGTTCCGGCAGCGGATCGTCCTTCCGGTCGACGGCTGCGTTGTAGTCCGTGACCTTGTTCCAGTAGCGCTTGGAGGCGGCCCGGGCGTCGTCCGCGTCCTCGATGATCGGCTTGACGCGGTTGTGGACCGAGCGCAGCTTTTCGGCGTAGTCGTCCAGGGCGTTCGCGGCTGCTTTGAAGTAGGTCTGAGCGGATTCCAGTTCCCTGGGGAGCTTGCGGATCGCGTCCTGGAAACCCTCCGCACCGGCCCCGGTCCAGTCCATCAGGGACAGGACGTCCAGCTTGTCCTGCCCGTCCTTGAACGCGCCGGCGTACGCGCGCAGCTTGACCGCCAGGTCCTCGATATCCGACGGGCTGCCGTAAATCACCTCTGATGGCTTGGCATTCGGCGGTATCCGCTCGGTCGCGCCGCCCTCTGTGGCATCGCGCTGGGTCATGCGATCGTTCCCTTCGACCCGCCGTCGACTTCCCAGCCGCCGTCGTAGCGCTTGCGGGGGTTGGTGGGCACGTCCTGGGTACCGCCGGTCCCGCCGTCGTCGAGCCACGGCTCCTGATAGATCTCAGGCGGCGGATCGAACTTCGGCCGGGACCCCGCCTGCCACGCCTTCAGACCCGCCTCTCCGAAGGGCAGCTTGGCCATGTTGTGCGCGGTCGGGGAGAAGTCCTTGATGCGCAGCAGGTCGGCCATGATGTAGGCGGCGATGACCTGCCGGAGTGTCTCGACCACGGTGCTCGTGTGCTCGGCCACGCGCCCCATGCCGAAGCCCCAGGACGAGAGCATCTTCTCGGCCGAGTCGTAGATGTCGAAGTCGGCCGAGTTCTGGATGGTCTCGGCCAGAGTCTTCCAGTCGCCCTTGATCTTGCGGGCGGCGACGACGGACTCCTCCAGCGGCTGCAGTACCTTACGCACCGACGCGATCTCGATCTTGTAGCCATCACCCGGCTTCGGTCCACCGGAGCTCGATGCTCCCCCGTCATGCTCCGTCATCGTGCTCCCCCTGACCATCGGTGGACTGGAGCGCTTCGGTGTCCAGCACGAACGCCCGTGGGCCCAGCGGGTCTACCAACGCGCGCACGCCCTCGGGCAGCAGTTCCGCCAGATCCGCCACGGTTGTCGACGCCCACCCGCACGGTCCGGCGAACAGCGCGAGCCGTTCCAAGGAGGTGAAAACCGGCACCACCGGCCCCTGTTCCGTACCCGAGACCAGGAAGCCCGGCTCATCCGGCCGCTGAAAATACAGCCGCGCCAACCGCAGCGCCGCCAGCCGTTCCGAACGAGGCCTCGACGCGGCCATTTCGTCACGGATCAGGTCACGTAACGACAACTCTTCCCTCCCCGGCCCACTCGGGTCGTCACTGAATGAACACCCGCCGCGAATCCTCGCACACACGTCCCACATTCCCTGTGAGTCCACGCCTGCGGGGGCGCACAGGGTTGCCACTTGACGACTGCAGCGTATGACCTCGTATGGAGCTTGACGGCGCGACAGGTCCGCGAGAGTCTTAAAGTGGAACATAAGAGGATAATTGCCGCGCGGCTGGGGGTCAAGGGGTCGCAGGTTCAAATCCTGTCGTCCCGACCAGCATTTTCGCAGGTCGAAGGCCGTTTCCGCGGGTAGCGGGGGCGGCCTTAACCGTTTCCGGGCTGGGAGCGATGAGGAGCCCTCTGGGAGCCCTCGTGCTCCCAACTCGCAGACGTGTCAACGCCGCCCGGTTTGTCCGTCACCCGATGCGGTAGATGTGCGGTGCCGTACCGCGCCCTGTGTGCCGTCGTCAACCGTAGGCCCCTGGCGTCACCCCATTGATTTCGGATGCTCTGTGCATCGAGAGGCATAAGGGCCCTTGTCGGCTCTCGACCTCCTTTCAGGGTGGGAGCACGGTGTCGTGCTCCCCGTGCGACAGGGGTGGGGGGACTGTCGGTGATGTCGCTGAGTCGGTTTTCGCAGGCAGGTCGCACGCGGGCTTCCTGGTCGTGGCGAGCGACCTGTGTCAAGGCGAGGCAAAGCCCCTTGGCGTCCGCCGGCAGGTAGGTCACTCCCAGGGTGCGAGTGCCGTATCCGGCTCTGGAGCGCTGTGGCGAGACAGTCGGCGGGGGTTTCTCGGCGAAAAATAGTGTGCCAAGCGGACGAGCGCTTGCCGGAAATCCCATCCGTGCAGGTCATGGGGTATGCCGGTATGCGTGGAGGGTGCCGCCGAGGCGGTCGGGTCTTCGTATGTCGGGGCCGGTCTTCTGTTCCGGACCGGTGATCGGCGTGGGCAACGGGTGCGGCGGCCGGGCGTTCGCGATGCTGTGCCGTTCGGAAACTCGTCGTTCCCGGTCAGGCGGCGTATCTGTACTCGTTGATCACGCCGCCGAGTATTCGGGTGCGCAGAACCCGGTGAG
>NZ_JBIADZ010000059.1:0-23509 GCF_042868035.1 Streptomyces sp. NPDC007875
TGCTGCTCGGTTCGATCAAGTCCAACATCGGGCATACGCAGGCGGCGGCGGGTGTGGCGGGTGTCATCAAGATGGTGCAGGCGATGCGCCACGGCATGCTGCCCGCCTCTCTGCATATCGATGAGCCGAGCCCGCATGTGGACTGGGACAGTGGTGCGGTGCGGCTGCTGACCGAGGCGGTGGAGTGGCCGAACGGTGAGCGGCCGCGCCGGGCCGGTGTGTCCTCGTTCGGCGCCTCCGGCACCAACGCCCATGTGATCCTCGAACAGGCTCCCGCTCCGCCCGAGGAGGATGAGCAGACGCAGCCGGTCTCCTCCGACACGGGCACGGTCGCGTGGGTGCTCTCGGCGCGGAGTGCGGAGGCGCTGCGCGGCCAGGCCGCCGCCCTGGCTGAACGTGTGGGCGGCGCATCCGAGCTCTCGTCCGTCGATGTGGGGTGGTCGCTGGTCACTTCGCGGTCGGTGTTCGAGCATCGGGCGGTGGTAGTGGGTGATGACCGCGCCGAGTTGTTGGCCGCTGTGGAGGCGTTGGCGGGCGGTGTGTCGCATCCGGGGGTGGTGCAGTCGGGTGCGGCGGCGTTGACGGGTGATGTGGGTCCGGTGCTGGTCTTCCCTGGTCAGGGTTCGCAGTGGGTCGGTATGGGCGCTGAGCTGCTGGAGGTGTCGCCGGTGTTCGCGGCACGGGTGGCGGAGTGCGAGCGGGCGCTGGCGCCGTATGTGGACTGGTCGCTCACCGATGTGCTGCGCGGTGCGGAGGGTGCGGCGGATCTGGGGCGGGTGGATGTGGTCCAGCCCGTTCTGTGGGGGGTGATGGTGTCGCTGGCGGAGGTGTGGGCTGGACACGGCGTGCGTCCTGCGGCGGTGGTGGGCCATAGCCAGGGCGAGATCGCGGCGGCTGTCGTCGCGGGAGCGCTGTCCCTCGACGACGGCGCGAAGGTGGTGGCCTTGCGCAGCAAGGCGTTGCGACAGCTGGCTGGTGGCGGGGCGATGGCCTCCCTCGGTGTGGGGCAGGAGCGGGCGGGGGAGTTGCTCTCCGGCCTGGGCGATCACGCCGCCGGTGTGGGCGTGGCGGCCGTCAATGGGCCTTCGTCGACGGTGGTTTCTGGTCCGCCGGAGCAGGTGGCCGCTGCCGTCGCCGCGTGCCAGGAGACAGGGGAGCGCGCGCGGCTGATCGAGGTGGATTATGCCTCGCACGGTCCTCAGGTGGAGGAGATCCGGGATGAGTTGAGCGTGGTTCTGGCCGGTGTCCGTCCGCTCGATACGCCCGGTTCGGGCACGGCCTTCTACTCGACGGTGACCGGCGGCCGTGCTGTCACCACCGACCTGGATACCGCTTACTGGGTGGCGAATCTGCGGGAGCGGGTGCGGTTCACCGATGCCGTTCAGGCGTTACTGGCGGACGGGCATCGGGTGTTCATCGAGGCCAGTACGCATCCCGTGCTCACCCTTGGTCTGCAGGAGACTTTCGAGGAGGCGGCGGTCACGGCCGTCACGGTGCCGACCCTGCGCCGTGATCACGGCGGCCAGGCCCAGCTGCTCCATTCGCTCGCCCAGGCGTTCACCGCTGGGGTCGACGTCGACTGGACCACGCTGTACCCGAGTTCCCCGGCACCCCGCGTGGTCGCACTGCCCACCTACGCGTTCCAGCGCGAGCGCTACTGGCTCGACGGCCACGGTGGACGCGCCGGCGACCCGGCCGACCTCGGGCTCGTCTCCGCCGGACATCCGCTGCTGGGCGCCGCTGTGGAGCTGGCAGATGGCCGTGGCCATGTGCTGACGGGCCGGATCTCCGCCCGTACGCATACCTGGCTCGGTGAGCATGTGGTGGCGGACGCGGTGCTGGTCCCGGGCGCGGCGCTGGCCGAGTGGGTGCTGCGGGCGGCCGATGAGGTCGGCTGCGGCGGTGTGGATGAACTGGCGCTGCGGGTGCCGCTGGTCCTGCCGTCGTCGGGCGGGCTGCGGGTGCAGGTCGTCGTGGGCGAGGCCGCCGGGGACGGGCGCCGTGATGTGCGGGTGTACTCCCGGCCCGCCGGTGAAGGAGACTCCGCCACGGGATGGGTGTGCCATGCGGAGGGCGTATTGAGCGCGCCCTCGGACCGTTCCGACGAGGCACTGGGACTGGGCGGGGCGTGGCCGTCGGCCGGTGCGGCACCGCTCGGTGTCGAGGGGTTCTACGACCGGGTCGCGGACTCGGGGTATGCCTACGGTCCGTCGTTCCAGGGGCTGCGGGCCGCATGGCGGGACGGCGCGGATGTGTGCGCCGAGGTGGCCCTGCCCGAGGCCGCCGGGGAGCCGGCCGGATTCGGTATCCATCCGGCACTGCTGGACGCCGCGCTGCATCCCGCACTGCTGATCGACCAGCTCGACGCGGACGGCACCGAGACCGGTACCGAAGCCACCGACGGCCGCGTCTGGCTGCCGTTCGCCTGGAACGGCGTGACGCTGTGGGCGGCCGGGGCGACCACGGTCCGGGTTCGGCTCTCCCCCCAGCAGGAGAACGCCGAGGGCGAGCGCGCCCTTCGGCTGACCGTGGCCGATGCCGTCGGCGCTCCGGTGCTGACCGTCGACTCCGTGGCGATGCGGCCCGCGAGCGTCGATCAGTTGCGGGCGGCGGTGGCACACGGCAGCCATGGCACGGACAACCTGTTCACCGTCGATTGGACTCCCCTGCCGCTCGCGGCGGGGGCCGAAGAGGCGGCGGCCGGGGACGATGACTGGGCCGTTCTGGGCGCCGACGGCCACCCGGATCCTGCCGCGCTGATCGCGGCACTCGGTGATGAGGAGCCCGTCCCGCCGGTCGTCCTCGCCGATATGAGCGCCCTGGCCGGCCCCATCGGCGCGGGCGCCGAGGAGGCGCCGGCCGAGGCGCTGTCGGTGACGGAACGGGCGCTGGAACTGGTGCGGAGCTGGCTCGCCGAACCGCGGTTGGCGGAGGCCCGGTTGGTGGTGGTCACGCGCGGTGCGGTCGCGGTCGACGGCCCCGAGAGCACCACCCGGGTGGACCTGGCCGCGGCCGCCGTGTGGGGCCTCGTACGCAGTGCACAGTCGGAGAACCCCGGCCGGTTCGTCCTCCTCGACCGCGACGACGACCTCGCCGCCCACGCCGACCCCAACGCCGAGTTCAAGGCCACCCCCCACATCGACGCCGTGCGCATCGCCGTGGCGCGCGCCGTGGAGATGGACGAGCCCCAGCTGGCCCTGCGTGCCGGTCGGGCGCTGGTGCCCCGCCTGGTCCATGCCGGTACCGGGGGCGCGGGGCTGGTGGGCCCCGTGGAACAACCGGAGGCATGGCGGCTGGACACGGCGGGCACGGCGACCCTGGAGAACGTCGTACCCGTGCCCTGCCCCGAGGTGCTGGAGCCCCTGGGGGCCGGCCAGGTACGGATCGCCGTACGGGCCGCCGGTGTCAACTTCCGTGATGTGCTGGTCGGTTTGGGCATGGTGCCCGGACAGACCGGACTGGGCGGTGAGGGCGCCGGAGTGGTGGTGGACATCGGCCCCGAGGTGACCCATGTGTCCGTGGGCGATCGCGTCATGGGCGTCCTCGACCAGTCGTTCGGTCCACTGGCGGTCACCGACGCGCGGTTGCTGGCACCGATCCCGGACGGCTGGAGCTTCCGGCAGGCGGCGGCCGTACCGGTGGCCTATCTGACCGCCTGGTACGGACTGACCGACCTCGCCGGGGTCCGGCCAGGGGAGTCGGTGCTGATCCATGCCGCGACCGGTGGTGTGGGGACGGCCGCGGTGCGGATCGCACGCCACCTGGGCGCGGAGGTCTACGCCACGGCGAGCCCGGGGAAGCATGCGGTGCTGGAGGCGATGGGCATCGATGAGGCGCACCGGGCCTCCTCACGCGATCTGGACTTTGCGGAGACGCTCCGGGACGCCACGGGTGGCCGGGGTGTGGATGTGGTGCTCAACAGCCTCGCCGGGCCGTTCGTGGACGCCTCGCTCCGTCTCCTCCGCGAAGGCGGCCGGTTGCTGGAGATGGGCAAGACCGATGTCCGCGACCCGGAGCTGATCGCGGCCGAGTATCCCGGGATGACCTATCGGGTCTACGACCTGATCACGGACGCCGGTCCGGACCGTATCGGTCAAATTCTCTGCGAGTTGCACGAGTTGTTCGCCTCCGGACTGCTGGAGCCGCCACCGGTGCGGGCGTGGCCGCTGAGCCGGGCGCGTGAGGCACTGCGGTACTTCAGCCAGGCCAAGCACACCGGGAAGCTGGTGCTGGACGTTCCCGCCCCGGTGGACCCCGAGGGCACCGTGCTCATCACCGGTGGCACCGGCACCCTCGGCCGACACGTCGCCGAACACCTCGTCCGCGCCTGGAACATCCGCCACCTGCTGCTGGTGAGCCGCAGCGGCCCCGACGCCCCCGGCGCACCGGAGCTGCTGGCCCACCTCACCGGCCTGGGCGCCGAGCCCCGGATCGTGGCCGTGGACGTCACCGACGGCGCCGCGGTGAACGACCTCGTCGCGGGCGTCGATCCGGCGCACCCCCTGACCGGCGTCGTCCACGCGGCGGGTGTGCTGGACGACGCGGTGGTCACCTCGCAGACCCCGGAGCGTCTGGCGCGGGTGTGGGGGCCCAAGGCCACGGCCGCGGCCCATCTCCATGCCGCCACCGCGCGGCTGCGGCTCGGCATGTTCGTGATGTTCTCCTCGGCCGCGGGGGTGATGGGCAGCCCGGGCCAGGCCAACTACGCGGCGGCCAACGCCTATTGCGACGCCCTGGCCACCCACCGCCAGGCCATGGGCCTCCCGGCGGTTTCGGTGGCCTGGGGGCTGTGGGCCGATGCCAGCGGGATGACCGGGCATCTGGACGAGGCGGACCTGGCCAGGATGTCCCGCTCCGGCATCGCCGCCATGTCCGGCGACCAGGCGCTGGGACTGATGGACGCCGCCTGCTGGCACGGTGCCCCGCAGCCCGCGGCCGTTCAGCTCGACCTCCGGGCTCTGGCCGCTCAGCCAGCGGACACCCTCCCCGCCCTGCTGCGCACGCTCCTCGACAACGGAACGACCGCGCGTCGTACCGCCGCCACCGGGGCGCCCGCAACCGGTCTGGTCGCCCAGCTCGCGGCGGTGCCCGCGGAGGAACAGCACCGGATCCTGCTCACGCTGGTGCGCACGCAGGCGGCGGCGGTCCTGGGCCACACCGACGCCGGGGCGGTGTCCGCCGACACCCCCTTCAAGGATCTGGGCTTCGACTCGCTGACCGGCGTCGAACTGCGCAACCGGCTCGCCGCCGCCACCGGGCTGCGGCTGCCCGCCACCGTCGTCTTCAGGCATCCGACGCCCTCGGCCATCGCCGCCGAACTGCGCGAGAAGCTGTGCCCCGCCCAGGCGGACACCTCGGCGCCGGTCTTCGGAGAGCTGGAGAGGCTGGAGGCGGCGATGGCGCGCCTCGTACCCCACGACGAGGCCCGCGGCCGGCTGGCGAAGCGTCTGGAGGCGCTGCTGTGGCGCCTGACCGACGACACACCGGCCGAGGCCACCGGCGCCCATCACCCCACCGTGGACGACGGCGCCCTCGACTCCGCGTCGGACGACGAGTTGTTCGAGTTCATCGACAGGGAACTGCCCTCTTGATCGTGAGTGAGGACTGATGTCGGGTACGGAAGAGAAACTCCGCCAGTATCTGAAGCGGGTCACGGTGGATCTCGGGCAGGCTCGTCAGCGGCTGCGCGAGATGGAGGAGCGATCCCAGGAGCCGGTGGCCATCGTGAGCATGGCCTGCCGATATCCGGGTGGTGTCGGCTGCCCCGAGGAGCTGTGGGAGTTGGTGGCCTCCGGTCGCGACGGCATCACCGCGTTCCCCACCGACCGCGGCTGGGATCTGGAGGGCCTCTACCACCCCGACCCCGACCACCCCGGCACCAGTTACGTCCGGCACGGCGGCTTCCTGGACGGCGCCGACCGCTTCGACGCGGAGTTCTTCGGGATCAGCCCGCGCGAGGCCCTGGCGATGGATCCGCAGCAGCGGCTGCTGCTGGAGGTGACCTGGGAGCTGTTCGAGCGCGCGGGGGTCGACCCGGTGACGGTGAAGGGCAGCCGGACCGGTGTGTACGCGGGCGTGTCGAGCCAGGACTATATGTCCCGGATGCCCCGGGTCCCCGAGGGCTTCGAGGGCTATGCCACCACCGGCAGCCTCACCAGTGTGGTATCCGGCCGGGTGGCGTACACCTTCGGTCTGGAGGGCCCGGCGGTGACCGTCGATACGGCGTGTTCGTCGTCGCTGGTGGCGATGCATCTGGCGAGCCAGGCGCTGCGTCAGGGCGAATGCGATCTGGCGCTCGCGGGCGGGGTCACCGCGCTCACCACTCCGACCGCCTTCGCCGAGTTCTCCCGGCAGCGCGGGCTGGCCCCGGACGGGCGCTGCAAGTCCTTCGCGTCGGCCGCGGACGGCACGGGCTTCTCCGAGGGCGTCGGGCTGGTGCTGCTGGAGCGGCTGTCCGACGCGCGCCGCAACGGGCATCGGGTGCTGGCCCTGATCCGGGGCTCTGCCATCAACCAGGACGGTGCCAGCAACGGTCTGACCGCGCCCAGCGACGTATCGCAGGAACGGGTGATCCGTCAGGCGCTGGCCAGCGCGCGCCTCGCCGCCGACCAGGTCGACGCGGTGGAGGCCCACGGCACGGGAACCTCCCTCGGCGACCCGATCGAGGCACACGCACTGCTGGCCACCTACGGACAGGACCGGCCCGGTGAACGGCCCCTGTGGCTGGGGTCGCTGAAGTCGAACATCGGCCATGCCCAGGCGGCCGCCGGAGTGGCCGGCGTGATCAAGATGGTGATGGCGCTCCGGCACGAGACGCTGCCGGTCACCCTGCACATCGACGAGCCGACCCCTCATGTGGAGTGGGAAGGCGGCGGGGTGCGGCTGCTGACCGAACCGGTGGCGTGGCCGAGAGGTGAGCGTCCCCGCAGGGCCGGGGTGTCCTCCTTCGGGATCAGCGGCACCAACGCCCATCTGATCCTGGAACAGGCCCCCGAGTCCAGCCCCCCTGCCGAGCCGGAGCCCGCCGACCCCGCGCCCGAGGCGGCGGGGACGGCGACGGCGGTGGTGCCGTGGGTGCTGTCCGCCCGTGGCACCCAGGCCCTGCGGGGACAGGCGGCGGCACTCGCCCGGCGGATGGCCGCCGATCCCGGGCCGTCCATCGCCGATGTGAGCTGGTCGCTGGTCACCACCCGATCGGTCTTCGACCACCGGGCCGTGGCCGTGGGCGAGACCCGCGAGGAGCTGATGGCGGCCGTGGAGGCGCTGGCCACCGGCGGGACGCACCCGGGCCTGGTCCACCCCGGTGGCGCCGCCGTGGCGGGGGACCTGGGCCCGGTGCTGGTGTTCCCCGGCCAGGGCTCGCAGTGGGCGGGCATGGGCGCCGAACTGCTCGACGCCTCACCCGTGTTCGCGGCCCGCGTGGCGGAGTGCGAACGGGCGCTGGCCCCGTACGTCGACTGGTCCCTCACCGATGTGCTGCGCGGTGCCGACGGGGCGGCCGACCTTGGCCGCGTCGATGTGGTGCAGCCCGTCCTGTGGGCCGTCATGGTGTCGCTCGCCGCCGTGTGGGCACGACACGGCGTACGTCCCGGGGCGGTGATCGGGCACAGCCAGGGCGAGATCGCGGCGGCCGTGGTGGCCGGGGCCCTGTCGCTGGAGGACGGCGCCAAGGTGGTGGCGCTGCGCAGCAAGGCGTTGCGGCGGCTGGCCGGTGGCGGGGCGATGGCCTCCCTGGGGGTGAGCCGGGAGCGGGCCGCGAAGCTGCTGGCCGATCTGGGCGACCAAGCGGCGGCCGTCGGCGTGGCGGCCGTCAACGGCCCCTCCTCCACGGTGATTTCCGGGCCACCCGAGCAGGTGGGGCACGCCGTGGCGGCGTGCCGGAAGGCGGGCGGCCGGGCGCGGCCGATCGAGGTGGACTACGCCTCGCACAGCCCCCAGGTGGACGAGATCGCCGACGAGCTGGCGGAGGCCCTGGCGGGTGTCCGGCCGGTCGCGTCGACGGTGGCGTTCTACTCCACGGTCTCCGCCCGCCGGATCGACACCACCGGGCTGGACACCGCGTACTGGGTGACCAACCTCCGTGAGCCGGTGCGGTTCGCCGAAACCGTCCAGGCGCTGCTGGCCGATGGCCACCGCGTGTTCATCGAGAGCAGCACCCATCCCGTACTGACCGTGGGAATGCAGGAGAGCTTCGAGGAAGCCGGGGCCGACGCGGTCACCGTGCCCACGCTCCGGCGCGACCACGGCGGCCGGGCGCGGCTGATCGAGTCCCTCGCGCTGGCCTTCACGGCGGGCGTCGCGGTCGACTGGACCACCCTGCACCCCATCGGCCCCGCCGCCCCGCGCCCCGTCGTCCTGCCCACCTACGCCTTCCAGCGGGAGCGGTACTGGCTGGCCGACGCAGTGTCCTTCGCCACCGAGTCCCCGGCGGACGAGGAGGAGTCCCGGTTCTGGGCCGCGGTGGAGGGAGAGGACCTGAGCGCGCTCTCCGAGACGCTGAGCCTCCCGGACGGCAGCGGCCACCGGACCTCGCTGGGCACCGTGCTCCCCGCGCTCTCGACATGGCGTCGCGGCCGTCGTGAGCGCTCCGCCGTGGACTCCTGGCGCTACCGCGTCGAGTGGCGGCCCGTCCCCGACGCCGCCCCCGCCGCCGCGGGCTCCTGGCTCGTGGTCCACCCGAAAGGCGCCGCCGACGGCTGGACGGACGCCTGCGTACGGGCGCTGGGCGCGGACGGCGGCCAGGTGCGCAGGCTGGAGCCGGCCGAGGACACCGATCGGGCGGGGCTCGCCGAGCTGCTGCGCTCCCGGTACGCCGAGGAGCCGCCACCGACCGGCGTACTGTCGCTGCTGGCCCTGGACGAGGACCCGCGGCCGCTCCCCGACGTGGCCCCCGGCCTGACCGGCACGCTCACCCTGCTCCAGGCGCTGGTGGACGCCGCCGTCAGCGCCCCCCTGTGGTGTGCCACCCGCGGCGCGGTCGCCATCGACGACTCCGACCCCCTGGACGCTCCGCACCAGGCCCAACTATGGGGGCTCGGCAGGGTGGCCGCCCTCGAACACCCCGACCGGTGGGGCGGGTTGGTGGACCTGCCCGCGAACCCGGACACCCTGGACGCGGAGCGGCTGCGCGCCCTGCTCACCGGGGCCCGTGGCGAGGACGAGGCGGCGCTGCGCCCGACCGGTGTGTACGGCCGACGGCTGGTCCCCGACTCGATCGGCGGCCGTGCCCCGCGGCGCACCTGGAAGCCCCGGGGCACCGTGCTCATCACCGGACCCGCCGACGGACCCGCCGCCCACGTCGCCCGCCGGCTGGCCGCCGACGGCGCCGAACACATCCTGATGCTGACCCCCCGAGGCGGCGACGCCCCCGGCGCCGTGGAACTGACGGCCGAAGTGGAGCTGAAGGCCGAACTGGACGCGCTCGGCACCGGACTCACCGTGGCGGACCACTCACCCGCCGACCGGGATGGCACCGCACGCCTCGTCGAGCGGGTGGCGGAGGCGAGCGGACGGATCGGGACGATCATCCACACCTCGGCCTCCGGTGAACTGGCCCCGCTGGTGGACCTCACCCCGCAGCGGCTGGCCGAGGAGATCCGCGCCCATCTCGACGACACCGGTCGCCGGCTGGACGAACTCTGCGGCATGGGCCCCGAGGACACCGTGGTCTACTTCTCCACCGTCGCCGCGTCCTGGGGCAGCAAGGACCACGGCTCCTACGCGGCCGCCACCGCCTGCCTCGACGCGCTGGCGCAGCGCGACCGGGCCGAAGGCCGCCCCACCGTCTCGATCGCGTGGGGGCTGTGGGATCTGCCGTACGGCGGGGACACACCGGACGGGCCAGTGGCCCCGCATACCGAGCGCTCCCGGCGGCAGGGCCTGTCCCCGCTGGATCCACGGCCGGCGCTGACCGCGCTGCGCCAGGTGCTCGACCACGACGATCCGCGCGTCACGATCGCCGATGTGGAATGGGAGCGCTTCGCGCCGCTGTTCACCCTCGCCCGCCCCAGCAGGCTCTTCGACGACATCCCGGCCGCCCGCCAGGCCATCGAGGCCGTGCGGGGATCGGCGGAGGACACCGGCACCGATGAGGCGTCGGCGCTGCGGCGGGAGCTCGGTCCCTTGGCCGAGGACGAGCGGGTCGAGCGGCTGCTGGCGCTGGTACGCGCCCATGTGGCCGCCGTACTCCACTATCCGGCGCCGGAGTCGGTCGAGCCGGACCGCCCGTTCAAGGAGCTGGGGTTCGACTCCATCGCGGCCGTCGAGCTCAGGAACCGGCTGCGCGCCGCCACGGGCCTGAGCCTGCCGACGACGGTGGTCTTCGACTATCCGACACCCCGGGCCCTGGCGGGCCATCTGCTGGCCGAGGTGGACCCGGGGGAGGCCGGCGCGGCACATCCGCTGTCCGGACACCTCGACGAACTCGAGGCCGCACTGGCCGGGCTGCCGACCGGCGACCCGCGGCGAGCCGGCCTGGTGAACCGGTTGCAGGCCCTGGTGTGGAAGTACACCGCCACCGCGCAGGAGGCCGACGGACCGGCGGACGAGCAGGACCTGACGGCGGCCACCGCCGACGAGGTGTTCGCCCTCATCGACCGCGAACTCGGGGTCTGAGCGGTTGGTCGCGGGCCCCGGCCCGCCACCACCGCGCACGCGAACTCCCCGTACGGAGACCGTACGGGGAGTTCGCGTGCGGGGAGTCAGCGAGTGCCGGTCAGCGAGTGCCGCGGGCCGGCTGGACGCCGCGAGCCAGGTCGAGCAGATCGTCGGCCACCCGCCGGGGACGCTGGGCGTGCAGATCGTGCTCGGAGTCGAGATACTCCCGCATCGTGGCGTGGCGCAGGTCGGCCGTGGTCTCCCTGATGCGGGAGCGGATGCGGTCCGCCCACTTCCCGTCCGCGCCCTTGGGAATGGCGGGCATCAGCAGGGTGGGCACCGCGATGGCCGCGTACCACGGCCTCGGCGGCTCGTTCCAGATGCTGTGCAGGATCGACATGTGCTGCTCGGTGGACATGCGCCGGGACAGCGAGCCGTCCGGGTTCACCAGCATCGTGTCCACCGCGGCCTCGATCGCCGCCGGGGACCAGTCCGGGTGGATGGCGCGGAAGTAGTCGCTCACGCTCTGCACGGTGGCGCCCTCCAGGGACGCGGGCCGCAACGCCCCGACGAACGCGTCCCAGGAGGCGAACGCCTTGGTCGGCTCCAGCCAGCCGCCGTCCACGAGGGCCAGCGCGGCCACCAGCTCGGGGTGCTCGGCGGTCAGCCGCACCGAGACATTGCCGCCCCAGGAGTGACCGGCCACCACCACCCGGTCCAGCCCCAGGGCGGCGGCCGCCGCCACCAGATCCGCGACCGCGGTCGGGGTGTCGTAGCCGGTCTCCGGTGTGTCGGAGTGCCCGTGGCCACGCAGATCCACCGCGTACACCGCGTGGCCCGCGGCGGCCAGATGGTCGGCGACCTCGTCCCACAGCCGGGCGCTGGAGGCCATGCCATGGACCAGGAGAAAGGGAAGCGACGCCGTTCCCGGCCGGTGCCGGAAATGCAATTTCACATCGTCGGTTACGGGCACGGAAAGATCCATGCCGGAATTCTAGCCGGGCCGCCCAATCCGATTCGACCGCTGGGGATGTGATGTATGCGCAGATTAGCGGCGCTTAAGCGGGGCGCGAGATGCTGGGCCGCCGGGCGATTCATTCTCTCATGCCGACCCAACTCTTTTACCGACCATAGACTCCGAGCCGAAGTGAGGCGCTGTGTATCCCCCGGAATCGAGGTTCGCCCATGTCGACAACATCGACCTCACCGACTTGTCCTTCTGGGCCCAGCCCTACGGCGACCGTGACGCGGCCTTCGCGGCGCTGCGCCGGCGGCCGGAGCCCGTGCTCTTCCGTGAACCGGCCATGCCCGGGTTCGGGCGTGGGTCCGGCTATTACGCGATGGTCAGGCATGCCGATATCGCCGAGGTGAGCCGCCGTCCGCAGGACTTCGGCTCGCTGCCCACCGCGATCAGCATCATCGATCTGCCGGAGGAGTTCAACAGCTTCTTCGGATCGATGATCAATATGGACAATCCCCAGCACGCCCGGCTGCGCCGGCTGGTGTCCCGCGCGTTCGGCAGGGGAATGGCCGCCGAGTTCGAGGTGGCGTCCCAAAAGGCGGCCCGGAAGATTGTCGACGACCTCATCGCGGACGGCCCGGGCGACTTCGTCCGGAACGTCGCGGCGATCATGCCGATCGCGGTGCTCAGCGGCATGATGGGGATTCCCGGCGACGACTACGAGTTCATTTACGACCGGTCCAATGTCATCGTCGGCACCTTCGACCCTGAATACGTTCCCCGGGCCGATCAGGCCACCGCCGCCCTGCTCAAGACCTCACATGAACTCGCGGACTACATCTCACGGCTCGCCGCCGACCGCACCCGTAACCCCACCGGGGATCTGGTCACCCGGCTGGTGCAGGCGCAGATCGACGGTGAGCGGCTGAGCCCCGAAGAGCTCTCCTCCTTCTTCATCCTGCTTGTCGTCGCCGGAATGGAGACCACCCGTAACGCGATCTCACGTGGTCTGGTGCTGCTCACCGAGCATCCGGAGCAGCGGAAGCTGCTGCTCTCCGACTTCGAGACCTACGCGCCGGGCGCGGTCGAGGAGATTCTGCGGGTCGCGACCCCCATCAACTGGATGCGCCGAACCGTCAAACGGGACTGCGAGGTGAACGGCCACCGCTTCCAGGAGGGCGACAAACTGCTGCTCTTCTACTGGTCCGCCAACCGGGACGAGGACGTCTTCGCCGACCCCTATCAGTTCGACATCACCCGGGACCCCAATCCGCATATGACCTTCGGGTCGGTCGGCCCGCACTTCTGCCTGGGTGCCCATCTCGCCCGGATGGAGGTCACGGTCCTCTTCCGTGAGCTGTTCAGCCGGCTGCCGGAGATCCGCACGGTGGGGGAGCCCCGGCGGCTGGTGGCCAGCTTCGTCGAGGCCATCAAGCACGTGGACTGCGCGTTCTGACGGACCGGCGGAGGCCGCGCACCACCGACAGGAGAACGCCGCGCGGGGGGGGGCTCGTCCCCCTCCCGCGCGGCGTCGTGCCCTGCGGGCCGGACTATGCCGTGGCGCCGTCACCGGAGTTGACCGCGGCGTACGCCTCGGCGAGGTAGTGGCCGAGCTGGGCGGGGGTGGGGTACTCCAGAATGGCGACGAGGGGGATCTCCACGTCGGTGAGCGTCATCAGATTGCGGGTGAGCTCGAGAGCGGTCAGCGAAGTCAGCCCGTTCTCCAGGAAGTTGCTGTCGTCGTCGACCACGGCGGGTGCCAGGATGTCGGCGAGCTGCGTCCGTACGGTCTCCCGCAGGATGTCCTCGCGCTCCTCGGCCGTGGCGATGGCGAGCGCCTGGTGCAGCGCCGCCCCGTCGAGTGCGGTCTCGCTCTTCTCCGTCTGCATCGCGGATCCGTCTCCTTGAGGGCCGGCGTCGCCGGGGGTGTGGTTGTTGACGGTGGTGTGTGCGTTCATCGGTACTCCCGCCTGGTTGGGGCCGGTCGGCGTGATCACCGACCGCGGTGCGTATGCGGTGTGGCCGAAGGGCCGGAAAGGTCATCGAAGAGCCGATGCGTTCCCAGCTCGGAGGCGTGTGCGGTCATCCAGGTCCAGTCGATGTCCGCGATGATCACGGAGGCCGTATCCGCCATGACCGCCTGCCGCAGCACAGCGGCGGCCGAGCGCTGGGGCAGTGCGGGCATCCCGTTGGTCCGGAGCTGCTTGGCGGCGCCGACGGCCGTGTCGGGGTCGTCGATCGAACCCCAGCACACCGAAGTCGCCGGAACGCCCCGTGCCCGGCACTCCTGGGCGAGCGCGCTCAGATAGGCGTGGGCCGCCGCCTGGTTGCCCAGGCCCGGGCTGGGCAGGACACCCACGATCGAGCACCCGAGCACCAGGGCCGACAGCTCATGACTGCTGCCGAGGGCGCAGAGGTTCACCGCGCCCGCCACCGTCGCCGCCCACTCGCCTTCGATCCGCGCCGCATCCAACTGCCCCGCCTCGGCGGCCAGCGGTGCCGTGAGATGCAGGACGGCCGTCAGCGGGAACTCCGCGGGAAGGCCCGCGACCGCCGTGGCGAGCGCCTCCGGATCCGCCACATCGACGGTGGCCACGGACACCCGTACGCCCGAGGCGCTCAGCTCGGCCACCAGGTCGGCGGCCGGTGGTGCGGTGTCGACCAGCAGCAGGTGCTCGGCGCCGTCCTCGGCCGCCCAGCGGGCGGTGTGCGCGGCCAGGGTGGTGGCGGCGCCCGTGATGAGGACCGTTCCCCGGAGCCGTCGGGCAGGGCCGGTGAGGGCCGTGGGGATGTGGCGCACCAGGCGCCGGGCGAAGCAGCTGTCGCCGCGCACGGCCACCTCCACTTCGCCGTACGCCCCGGCCAGGACCGCCGCGAGCCGCCGTCCCACCCGGTCGTCGAACCGCTCCGGCAGGTCGACCAGCCCGCCCCACCAGCGCGGACGCTCCATCGCCAGCGCACCGCCCAGACCCCAGAACCGGGCCTGCTCCGGACGGGACATCGGATCGCCCAGGTCGACGCCGACGCCACCACGGGTGGCCAGCCACACCGGGGCCTCGACCCCGGCCCGCCGCAGCGTCTCGAACACGTCGAGGGTCGGGGCGAGCGCCGGGCCGCGCCCGTCGTCGGCGGGTGGCTCGACCGCCAGCAGGGAGAGCACCCCCGCGACCGGCTGTCCCGCGACGGCCTCCGACATCCGCCGGGCCTGGGTCTCGTCGCCCGGTGGTGCGGTCTCCGAGGGTGTGATCTCCGGGACGAACACGACGGCCTCGGCGCCATGGTCGCGCAGCGCGGTGATCACGGCGGCCACCGTGGTGTCGTCTCCGCGGTCACCGGACGTCACGACCAGCCAGGTGCCGCTCAGCCGTGGTGCCGGCGGGTCGGCGAGGGGCTTCCAGGCGATGCGGTAGCGCCACTCCCGCTGGCGCCGCCAGGTGGCAAGGGCGGGCAGGATCTCCGCGAGCACCTCCCGCCGGCCGGCGGGGACATCGAGCGCCCGGGTCACGGCCGCCGTGTCCGTACGGGCCACGGCATCCCAGAACTCGGCGTCCGCCAGGGTCTCCACCCGGGGCGTGGCACCCGCCGGAGCCTCGTTCTCCAGCCAGAAGCGCTGGCGCTGAAAGGCATAGGTGGGCAGGGCGACGGTGCGGGGAGCCGGATCGCCGTCGAACAGCGCGGCCCAGTCCACGGTGGCGCCCATGGTGTGCATACGGGCCAGGCCGCACATCAGCTCCCGCACCTCGGACCCCTCGGACCCCCCGGACCCCTCGGACCCCCCGGCCCCCTCGGACCCCCCGGCCCCCTCGGACCCCCCGGCCCCCTCGGACCCCCCGGCCCCCTCGGACCCCCCGGCCCCCTCGCCCCGGAAGGGCGACAGCACCAGCGCCGCCGGGGCGGAGGTCAGCATCGCCTCCGGCCCCAGCTCCCACACCGCACCGGCCTCATCGAGCGAGGGCAGGGGCGGCCGCTCGTACTCCACCGTGCTCGGATCGGCGCCGGCGGCGACCAGGCGGCAGGCGTGAGCCAGGTCGAGGACACCGGCGATGTGCGCCGCGGCGATCTCACCGACCCCACAGCCCACCACCGCGTGGGGGCGCACCCCCACCGAGGCCAGCAGCCGGGCCAGTGCGACGTAGAAGGCGAACAGCCCCTCTCGGGAGGAAGCGTCGCGGTCCCCCTTCAATCCCAGCAGCTCACCGGCCTCGTCGAAGGCGGTGGCGAAGACGGGGAACCGGCCGTACAACGCGGAACCCGTCCCCGGAAGGTGGCCACCCTCTCCACCGAAGACGAACACCGCCCCGCCCACCGAGGCCACGGCCGCGCCGGTACGGGCCACCTCGGGCCCCACCACCGAGGGATGTGGCTCACCGGCCGCCAGCGCCGCCAGCCCCGCGCTCAGCTCGTCCGGACCCCGGCCGACCACGACTGCCCGATGGTCGAAGGCCGACCGCGTGGTCACCAGCGACCATCCCACATCGGCGGGGGACAGCCCCGGACCGGCCGCCGCCGTGTGCGCGGCCAGCGCACGAGCCTGGCCGCGCAGCGCCGCCACGCTCCGCGCCGACAGCACCCACGGCACCACCCCCGGGTCGCGGGCGCCAGTGTCGTCGGCAGCGGCCTCCACCGCCGGTTCGGTGAACTCTTCCAGAACCACGTGGGCGTTGGTGCCGCTGGCGCTGAACGAGGACACCCCGGCCCGCCGCGGCCGGTCCACTCGCGGCCAGTCCGTCCGCTCGGTCAGCAGCCGTACCGCGCCCTTGCGCCAGTGCACCAGCCGGGTCGGCCGGTCGATATGGAGCGAACGTGGCAGCACGCCCCGGCGCATCGCCATCACCATCTTGATCACACCGGCCATCCCGGCGGCGGCCTGCGTGTGACCGAGGTTCGACTTGATGGACCCCAGCAGGAGCGGCCGGTCGTCCGGACGGTCCTGGCCGTACGTGGCGAGCAGCGCCTGGAGCTCGATGGAGTCGCCGAACGCGGTACCGGTGCCATGCGCCTCCACCGCGTCCACGTCCCCCGTGGACAGCCGGGCGTCCGCCAGGGCGTCGCGGATCAGCTGCTGCTGGGCGGGGCCGTTGGGAGCTGCCATGCCCGTACTGGCACCGTCCTGGTTGATCGCCGAGCCGCGGATCACGGCCAGCACCGGATGGCCATTGCGCCGCGCGTCCGACAGCCGCTCCAGGAGCACCAGACCGGCGCCCTCCCCGTACACCATGCCGTCGGCGGCGTCCGCGAACGACCGACACCGGACATCGGGGGACAACTGGCGCTGGCTGGAGGCAACTTGGAAGACGCTCGCGGTATACATGATGGCGGCGCCACCGGCCAGTGCCAGCGTGCACTCGCGCCGCCGCAGCGATCCGGCCGCCAGATGCATCGCCACCAGAGACGACGAACACGCGGTGTCCAAGCTGACCGCCGCGCCCTGCAGACCGAGGGTGAACGCCACCCGGCCCGAGGACACACTGCCCGCGTTGCCGTTGCCCACATGGCCCAGCAGGCCCTCGGGGATCTCGTCCAGACGCGAGGCGTAGTCGTGGTACATCACTCCCGTATAGACGCCGGTCCGGCTGCCCCGCAGGGTGTGCGGATCGATGCCCGCGCTCTCCGTCGCCTCCCACGCCAGCTCCAGCAGCATCCGCTGCTGCGGTTCGATGGCCGCCGCCTCCCGGGCACCGATATCGAAGAACTCCGCGTCGAAGTCGGCCGCGTCATAGATGAAGCCACCGGCCCGGACGTATGAAGTGCCGTGGTGTTCCGGATCGGGGTGATAGAGATTCTCCAGGTCCCAGCCCCGGTCGGTGGGAAAGCTGGAGACCGCGTCCCGCTCGTCGGCCACCAGGTCCCACAGCTGCGCCGGGGTGCGCACACCGCCCGGAAAGCGGCAGGCCATGCCGACGACGGCGATCGGCTCCGCCAGGTCCGCCTGGACCTCGCGCAGCCGCTGCCGGGCCTCATGGAGCTCGGCCGTGGTCCACTTGAGATAGTCGACGAGCTTTTCCTCGCTGCTCATGAGCCGCCCGCACTCACCGTGCTGCGCGGGGTCAGGTTCACCAGCGCGAGCTCATCGGCGGTCAGCGGCGGCTCGGTGAGCTCCGGAAGGACCCGGTCCTTGTGCATGAGCGACAGAAAGCGGCTGGACGCCAGCTCGGACTGCGGGGCGGTCAGACTGATGACATCGGTCACCACATCACACACCGCCGAGGAACGGATCGACCGGTCGGCGATCAGATCGGAGAAGCGCTGCCGGGCCACGGCCCCGCCCGTCAGCCGCGGATCCGTCGTGCTCATGCGGCAGTTGACGTACTCCACATCCTTGGACGCGGCCATGATCCAGGGATCGTCCACGGTGGCGCTGATCGCGTGCTGGGCCCGGCGGGTCGCTCCCGCGTCGGTCCCGGACCGCTGGAGCTCGGTGTCCAGCGCGGCGGCCGCACGAGCCGCGGAGCTCATCCCATGGCCGTAGATGGGGTTGAACGCGGCCAGCGCGTCCCCCAGCACCAGCAGCCCCTCCGGCCAGATGTCCAGCCGCTCCGGATACAGCCGCCGGTTGGCGCCGACACGCGAGACGGCCACCGAGGTCAGCGGCTTCGCGAGGTCGATGAGATCGGCGACCAGCGGATGGCGCAGCGTCCGGGCGTAGGGCAGGAAGTCGTCGTCGTGCGCGGGCAGTCCGGCGCCCCGGGTGCACGAGAGGGTCACCATCCAGGTGCCGTCCTCCTGCGGATACACCACCCCGAACCGGCCGGGCTCGCGCAACCGGTGGTCGGCGGCCACGTTGACGGCGGGGAATCCGGCGGCGGCACCCGGCGGCGCCTGGTAGACGCGGGTGGCGTACGCGATGCCCGCGTCGACGATGTCCTCCTCCAGCGGCGGCACCTCCAGCACCGACAGCCAGTGCCGAAGCCGGGAACCGCGCCCGGAGGCGTCGATCACCAGATCGGCCTCCAGCGTTTCCTGCGCACCGGTGTCCATGTCGCGCACCCGGACCCCGGTGACCCGTTTGGCGTCGCCGACCAGATCGAGGATCTCGGCGCGCTGGCGTAAGGTGATCCGCCCGGTGGCCAGAACGCGGTCGCGGACCTTCCAGTCCAGGAACGGGCGGGTGCACATCAGGGCGTACTGCCGCGGTGGAAAGCGGTGTTGCCAGCCGTGGGACGTCAAGGTCACCAGGTCCTGATGGAATCCGATCCGGCGGGCGCCCGCGTCGAGCAGTTGGTCGATCATGCCCGGCAGCAGCCTGTCCACGATGCGCGCACCGCTGGACCACAGCACATGGACATGGCGTCCCTGCGGCGATCCCTTGCGGTGCCGGGGCCCGTCCGGCAGCACATCGCGCTCCACGACGGTGACGCGCTCCAGATGGCGGGCCAGCACATGGGCAGCCAGCATTCCCGCCCAGCCTCCGCCCAGAACGATTCCGTGCTTGGGTTCGGTCATGGTTCTGCTTTCGTCCCTTCACCGCTTACGGCCTTTTACGTCGGACTGGGGCTGCCCTTGGCCTGGACCATCTTGGCGAGGTTCTGGGTGACCGCCATGAAATGCGCGACACCGGTGAGTTCGGGGCCGTCGCCCACTTTCGTATCCGTGATGCCCCAGAACGCCTGGGCGTGATGGACCAGACCGTCATCACCGAGTTCGATCACGCCGATGATGCTGAAGGTGAGTTTCGCCGGTGCGTACACCGTGACCGTGGTCGGCACCGCCACCCTGCGGCCGTCCATCGAGGTGACCGGACGGCCCGGGGTCTCGTGCACCTGGCATTCGATGGACCAGGCGATATGTCCGCGAAGGGCGTCCTTTCCGATGAGCGGAGGCGCGCCGACCGGGTCTTCGAAGACGATGTCGTCCGAGAACAGCTCCAATACGGCCTCGACATCACCGACGTTCATCCGCCGCGCGTATTCCAGGGCCATCTTCTTGAGGGTCGCCTCATCGGCCATGAACGCCTCCTGTGCGGTGCCGGGATCGTGGGGGATCAGCCCGTGATGTCAATGTCCGACCTCCCCCAGAACATCTGCAGTTCCTGAATGAGACCGCCGGCCCCCGCGCGCACCATCAGGACGTAGTCCCAGGTGATGCGGGAGTTCTCCGGGGTGTCCGGGGCCGTCAGCCAGCCGCGCTCGGCGAATCCGGGGCCTTTGGGCAGATAGTCCATGGTGGCCGTCACCGGCACCAGGACATGCACACCGTCCTGCCCCGCGACCGGCTCACCGGGAATCTCGCTGATACCCGCCGCGGCGAGCTCCTCGAAATGCTCGCGAAGGGCGTCCCGCCCGGCCCTGCGCCCCGATCCGACCGGATCCTCGAAAGTGACCTCGTCCGCGTAGAGTTCGAGAAGCCCGTCGATATCCGCGGCGTTCATCCGGCGGCTGTGCTCGAGGATGAGCTTCTTCCGGCTTCGCTCATCGATCACCGTGTGCCCCCATGTGCATGCTCTCCATTGCTGTCGCTCCGGCCAAGGTCCTGGTCGATGAACTGGAAGATCTCGTCGGCCGTGGCGTCCTGAATACGGCCGGCCGCGGGCCCTTCCTCCGTTCCGCCGCCGTGCAGGGCGCCCAATTTCGACAGCGTGCGCTGAAGACGCCCCAGCAGCGCTTCCTGCGCCGCCTCGTCCTGGGCCACGGAAAGCAACGCGCTTTCCATCCTGTCGATTTCGCCCAGCATCGGTGCGAGCGGATCCACGTCCTCGGGCGCCAGTTCCATATGCAGATGCGCGGCGAGCGCGGCCGGATTCGGATGGTCGAAAATCAGGGTGGTGGCCAGCCGCAGGCCGGTCACGGCGGTCAGCCTGTTCCGCAGTTCGATCGCGGTCAGCGAGTCGAAGCCGAGCTCCAGGAAGCCGCGCTCGGTCTGGATCCGCCCGGGGTCGGAGTGCCCCAGCGCCGCCGCGGCATGGGTGAGGACCAGACTGAGCAGCGTGCGGCGCTGCTCCTCCAGTGGCAGCGTGGCCAGATGACCGGCCCAGTCGGTGTGCGGCCGGGCGGTGGCAGCGGTGCGCCGGGCCGTACCGCCAGCGGCGAGCGCCCGCAGGGGAGCGGGCAGGGTGAGCGCCGGCTGTCCCGCCAGGGCCCGTACGTCCAGATCGATGGCGATCAGGTGGTGGTGGCCGTGGCGCACGGCGGCGTCCAGCAGCCCCAGCGCCCGCTCGCCGGACATCGCCCCGATGCCCGACTGGGCCATCCTGGCCCGGTCGGTCTCCCCCAGATGCCCGGTCATTCCGCTGGCGTCCGCCCATAGGCCCCACGCCACCGAGAGACCCGGCAGGCCGAGGGCGCGGCGATGGGCGGCCAGCGCGTCGCAGTAGGCGTTGGCCGCGGCGTAGTTGGACTGCCCGGAGGCACCCAGCGTGCCCGCCGTGGAGGAGAACATCACGAACAGGGACAGCGGCAACTCCGCGGTCGCGGCGTGCAGATGGGCCGCGGCCGTGGCCTTCGGACGCCACACCCGCGCCAGCCGCTCCGGAGTCTGGGTGGTGAGGACGGCGTCGTCCAGCACCCCGGCCGCGTGGACGACACCGGTCAGCGGATACGCGGGATCGACCCCGGCCACCAGAGCGGCCACCGCGTCCGGGTCGGTGACATCGACCGCGGCGATCCGTACCTGAGCGCCCAACTCCTTCAGTCTGTCAATGAGTTCATCGGCGCCGACGGCCTCCGGACCGCGCCGGCTCACCAGCAGCAGATGCCCGACCCCCCAGGTGCGCACCAGGTGCTCGGCGACCAGAGCGCCCAGGGTGCCGGTGCCACCCGTGATCAGCACGGTGCCATCGGCGGCGAGTCCGGGGGTCTCCTCCTGCTCGTTCTGATCGTCGACGGCCGGGCCCGGCGCGGCCGTCGCACGGACCATACGGGGCACCAGCACCCGCCCGTCCCGCACCGCCACCTGGGGCTCATGCGACTCGATCGCGCGCACCACGGCCCCCACGAGGCCCGCGCGGCCCTCATCGAGGTCGAGCAGCACAAACCGGCCCGGGTTCTCCGACTGGGCGCTGCGGATCAGCCCCCACACCCCGGCACCGGACGGATCCAGCGCGGTGCCATCGGGATCATCGGTGTGTTCGCCCGGACGGCCCGCCGCCGTCGCACCCCGTGTGACGACCACCAGCCGCGCATCGGCCAGGGCCGGCCGCCTCAGCCAGGACTGCACCAGCCCCAGCAACTCCTCGACCGCCCCCAGCCCGTCCCCGTGGCCGCCCTCAGCGGCGTACGGATGGGCCAGGACGACCGCAGGGGCGGGCTCACCCGCGTCCACAGCCGCGATCAGCGCCTCCAGATCCGGATGGCACACCGTGGCCTCTGCGCCCACCCCGGCCGCGACCGGCTCCGCCAGCCCCAGCCGGTCCTCGCCCAGTACCACCCAGCCGCCCTCGCCGACCACCGACGTCGGGGACGGTGCGGTGGCCGCGGCGGGCAGCCGCGTCCAGTCCAGGGTGAACAGCCCCTCCACGGCACGGCCGGCCGCGGCCGTGCGCAGCCGGTCCGTCGCGGCCGGACGGGTCACCAGCGAATCGACCGTGAGCACCGGAGCGCCCACCGTGTCCGCCACCATCAGCCGCAGCGACTGCCGCTCCTCGTCCCGCGACAGCCGCACCCGTACGGTGGCCGCCTCGGTGGCCCACAGGGACACACCGTTCCAGGCGAACGGCAACCACACCTGGCCGTCGTCCTCCTGACCCTCGGGCCGGTCCATCAGCAGCGACGGATGCAGTGCCGCGTCCAGCAGCGCCGGATGGATGCCGAAACCGTCCCGGCCACCCGCGGCATCGGGCAGCGCCACCTCGGCGAGGACATCCCGGCCATGGCGCCACGCGGCCTTCAGCCCCTGGTACGCCGGACCGTATCCGTAACCCGCCGCCATCACCTGCTCGTAGAAGGCGCCGACGTCCAGCGGCTCGGCGCCCGGTGGCGGCCACGCCCCGCCCAGGCCCTCCGCCGGTGCGGAGTCCTCGGCGGCGGGTGCGAGCACGCCCACCGCATGACACACCCACCCCGCGCCCGTTCCGGAATCGAGGGCCGGGCCGGGGCCACCAGGGCGGTCCGGACGGGAGTACATCCGCACCTCACGCCGCCCGTCCTCCGCCGCGGCACCCACCACCACCTGCACCCGCAGCCCACCGGACTCGGGCAGCGCCAGCGGAACCTGCAGCGCGAGCTCCTCCACCCCGCCACAGCCGACCTCGTCGGCCGCCCGCAGAGCCCACTCCACCAACACCGCGCCCGGCGCCAGCACCGCACCCGCCACCAGATGCTCGGCGAGCCACGGGTGGGACCGCGCGGAGAGGCAGCCGGTGAGCACATGGGTGGTGCCGTCGGCGAGTTCCACGGCGGCGCCGAGCAGCGGATGACCTGCGGACGTCAGACCCAGATCGGCCGGATCGCCACCCGGCCCGCCCGCTCCGTCCGGCCAGTACCGCTCACGCTGGAAGGCGTAGGTGGGCAGGTCGATGGCGCGGGGTGCGGGGTCGGCGGGGAACCAGCGGGTCCAGTCGACCGCGACCCCGGCGGTGAACGCCTGCGCCACCGACCGCGCCAGTTGGTCCGGGCCACCGTGGTCGCGCCGCAAGGTCGGTACGGTCACCGCGTCGACCCCCGCCTCCTCGAAGGTCTCCTGCATGCCGATGGTGAGGACGGGGTGGGTGCTGGCTTCGATGAATACGCGGTGGCCGTCGTTCAGGAGTGCTTGTACGGCGTCGGTGAACCGTACTTGTTCGCGGAGGTTGGTGACCCAGTAGTCGGTGTCGAGTCCGCTGGTGTCCATGCGGGCGCCGGTGACGGTCGAGTAGAACGCCACGTGACCGGGCACCGGCTCGAGCCCGGCCAGAAGCTCATGCAACTCATCCGCGATCTCATCTACTTGGGCGCTGTGGGAGGCGTAGTCGACGTCGATGAGCCGGGCTCGGCGGCCTGTCTTTTCGCATGCGGACACGGTGTGGGCGACCTGCTCGGG
>NZ_JBIADZ010000060.1:0-22248 GCF_042868035.1 Streptomyces sp. NPDC007875
ACGGCGCTGGCCGAACTCCACGTCCACGGCGTCGCAGTGGACTGGGAACAGCTCTTCGCCGGACGTGGCGCGCGGAAGGTCGAGCTGCCCACCTATGCCTTCCAGCGACAGCGCTACTGGCTGGAGGACACGGGAGGGGCGACAGGCGGCTCGGCCGCTGCCGACAGCGTGGACGCCCGGTTCTGGGAAGCCGTTGAGCGAGAGGATCTGGAGGCGCTCGCCGAGGCGCTGGACGTCGACGGCAAGGGCCCGCTCGGCGAGCTGATGCCCGCGCTGTCGTCCTACCGTCGGCAGCAGCGTGACCGGGCCACGGTCGACGGCTGGCGTTACCGCGTCTCCTGGAAGCCGGCCCCGGACGTGGCCACCGCCTCTCTCTCGGGGACCTGGCTGCTGGTGGTGCCCGCCGGACTGGCGGAAGGCGCGGTCACCACGTCGATCCGCCAGGGGTTCGAGAAGCACGGCGCCCGGGTGGTGCCGGTGGCGGTGGCCCCGGACACGGACACCGACGGGCTCGCCCAGGCACTGCTCGGCGCACTCGACGGCGAGTCCGAGGTCGGCGTGATGTCGCTGCTCGCCCTGGACGAGGAGCCGTGCGCCGGGGAGCCGGTGGTCGCGGCGGGCCTCGCGCTGACGCTGCGGTTGGTGCAGGCCGTGGCCGGGCTGGAAGTGGGCGTTCGGCTGTGGTGCGCGTCGCGGGGCGCGGTCTCGGTGGGGCGTTCGGACCGGCTCACCAGCCCGGTGCAGGCGGAGGTGTGGGGCCTCGGCCGGGTCGCGGCCCTGGAGCACCCCCGGATCTGGGGTGGCCTGGTGGATCTGCCCGAGGTGCTCGACGAGCGCGCCGTCGGGCGGCTGGCCGGTGTGCTGTCCGCCGAGGGCGGCGAGGACCAGGCGGCGGTGCGGGGCTCCGGAGTGTTCGTCCGTCGGTTGGGGCGTGTCGTGTCGTCGGGCGGCGATGCCTGGCGGCCGAGCGGCTCGGTGCTGGTGACCGGTGGTACGGGGGCGTTGGGCGCGCATGTGGCCCGTTGGGCGGTGGCCGAGGGCGCGGAGCACGTCGTCCTCACCAGCCGCCGCGGCCTGGCGGCCGACGGTGCGCCCCAGCTCAAGGCCGAACTCGAGGCCATGGGTGCGCTGGTCTCGGTGGTCGCCTGTGATGTCGCGGATCGCGAAGCGCTCACCGAGGTGCTCGCGGGGATCCCCGAGCAAGTCCCCCTGCGCGGCGTGGTGCACGCGGCCGGTGTGCTGGACGACGGTGTGCTGGATGGTCTGTCCGTCGACCGGGTCGCCGGGGTGCTCGGCGCGAAGGTGGCGGGCGCGAGGCAGTTGCACGAGTTGACCGCACATCTGGATCTCGACGCCTTCGTGCTGTTCTCGTCGTTCGCCGGTGTCGTCGGCGGCGCCGGACAGGGGGCCTACGCGGCGGCGAACGCCTACCTGGACGCGCTCGCGGTGCTGCGCCGCGGTGCCGGACTCGCCGGTACGGCGGTCGCCTGGGGGCCGTGGGCCGAGGCCGGTATGGCCGTGGAGGGCCGTGCCGGGGAACGGGTGCGCGGTGGTGTGGTGGCCGCGATGGACCCGGCGCTGGCCGTGGCGGCGCTCAGCTGGGCCGTCGGCCATGACGAGGCTTCGCTTGTCGTGGCCGACGTCGACTGGGAGCGCCTGGCCTCGGCGCATGCCGCGTCCGGCGGCGGCGCTCTCATCAGTGACATCCCCGAAGCCCTCAGGCACCTGACCGCGGTCAACAGCGGTGCCGAGGCGGAAGCGGCCACCTTCGCCGAGAAGCTCGCCGGGCTGTCGGCGGCCGAGCGGAACCAGGCCGTGCTGGAACTGGTACGGGGGCACGCGGCCGCCGTACTCGGCCATGCGTCGGCGGAGTCCGTCGAGCCCGGCCGGGCCTTCCGCGACCTCGGGTTCGACTCCCTCACGGCGGTCGAGCTGCGCAACCGGCTGGACATCGCGACGGGGCTGCGTCTCCCGGCCACGCTGGTCTTCGACTATCCGAGCGCCGCCGAACTGGCCGACTACCTGGACGCCGAGGCGTTCGGCACCGCCCAGCCGGCCGTGGCAGCCGCCGAGCCGACGGCCGTTGCCGTGGCCAATGACCCGATCGCGATCGTCGCGATGAGCTGCCACTTCCCCGGGGATGTCCACACACCGGAGGAACTGTGGCGGCTGGTCGCCGAGGGCGGCGACGCCATCGCCGGGTTCCCCGCCGACCGCGGTTGGGACCTCGACGGGCTGTACGACCCCGACCCCGAGCGGCTCGGCACGTCCTACGCACGCGAGGGCGGCTTCCTCTACGGCGCCCCGGACTTCGACGCGGGGTTCTTCGGGATCTCGCCGCGCGAGGCGCTCTCCATGGACCCGCAGCAGCGGCTGCTGCTGGAGACGTCGTGGGAGGCGTTCGAGCGCGCCGGTATCGCTCCGGAGGCGCTGAGGGGCGCCCGGGCGGGTGTGTTCGTGGGAACGAACGGCCAGGACTACACGGGGCTGTGGGCGGACGCGCAAGGTGACCTCGAGGGCCATCTGGGCACGGGCAGCGCGGCCAGTGTGGTGTCGGGACGCATTTCCTACACCTTCGGTCTCGAGGGGCCGGCGGTGACGGTGGACACGGCGTGTTCGTCGTCGCTGGTGGCGCTGCATCTCGCGGCGCAGGCGCTGCGTCAGGGCGAGTGCGATCTGGCGCTGGCCGGTGGTGTGTCGGTGATGTCGACGCCGGGTGCGTTCGTGGAGTTCAGCCGTCAGCGCGGACTCGCTTCCGACGGTCGGTGCAAGCCGTTCTCCGACGGGGCGGATGGCACGGGCTGGGGCGAGGGCGTGGGCATGCTGCTCGTGGAGCGGCTGTCGGACGCCCGCCGTAACGGTCACCCGGTGCTGGCCGTGGTCCGTGGCTCGGCCATCAACCAGGACGGTGCGTCCAATGGTCTGACGGCGCCGAACGGTCCGTCGCAGCAGCGGGTGATCCGTCAGGCGCTGGCGAGTGCCGGGCTGTCGGCCGCCGAGGTGGACGCGGTGGAGGCGCACGGTACGGGTACCTCGCTGGGTGACCCGATCGAGGCCCAGGCGCTGCTGGCCACCTACGGGCAGGGCCGGCCGGAGGGAAGCCCGCTGTGGCTGGGCGCCATCAAGTCGAACATCGGCCATACGCAGGCGGCGGCGGGCGTGGCCGGTGTCATCAAGATGGTGATGGCGATGCGGCACGGTGTGCTGCCGAAGGTGCTGCATGTGGACGAGCCGTCGCGGCAGGTGGACTGGTCGGCGGGTGAGGTACGGCTGCTGACCGAGGCCACCGCGTGGCCGGAGACGGACCGGCCGCGCCGGGCCGGTATCTCCTCGTTCGGACTGAGCGGAACCAACGCGCACACCATCATCGAGCAGGCCCCCGCTGTGGAGGAGCCCGCGGTCTCGGACACCGTGGCCCCCGGCCCGGTCGAGTCGACGGCCGTGGTGCCGTGGCTGGTCTCCGGGAAGAGCCGGGAGGCGCTGCGGGCACAGGCCGGGCGACTGCACGCGCATGTGGCGGCCCAGGCCGACCTCGACGCGCTGGACGTGGGGTGCTCGCTGGCGACTCGCTCGGTGTTCGAGCACCGGGCCGTGCTGGTCGGAGAGGACCGCGAGGCGCTGCTGCGCGGTCTCGAGGAGATGGCTCAGGGCGGAATCGGCTCGGGAGTCGTCCAGGGACAGGCTGTAACGGGTGGCAAGACGGCGTTCTTGTTCTCGGGTCAGGGTGCGCAGCGTCTGGGCATGGGCCGGGAGCTGTACGACGCCTTCCCGGTGTTCGCCCGTGCGCTGGACGAGGTGTGTGCGCACCTGGATGTGGTGCTGGACCGTCCGCTGCGGGAGGTGGTGTTCGCGGCGGAGGGGAGCGCGGACGCCGAGCTGCTGGACCAGACGGCGTTCACCCAGCCGGCGTTGTTCGCCATCGAGGTGGCGTTGTTCCGGCTGCTGGAGCACTTCGGTGTCACCCCGGACGTGCTGATCGGCCACTCCATCGGTGAGGTCGCCGCCGCGCATGTGGCCGGGGTGTTCTCACTGGAGGACGCGTGCACGCTGATCGCGGCCCGGGGCCGCTTGATGCAGGCGCTTCCCGGGGGTGGCGCCATGGTGGCAATCCAGGCGACCGAAGAGGAGGTCGCCGGCTCACTCTCCGGCCGCGAGCACGAGATGAGCATCGCCGCGGTCAACGGTCCGTCGGCCGTGGTGGTCTCGGGCCATGCACACGCGGTCCAGGAAGTCGCGGGTGTCTGGGAGGCGAGGGGTCGAAAGACTAAGGGTTTGCGGGTCTCGCATGCGTTTCACTCTTGCCTTATGGACATTATGTTGGACGCGTTCGGCCAAGCGGTCCGCGAGCTCTCCTTCGAGCCGCCGACCATGACGCTGGTGTCCAATGTCACTGGTGGGCCGGTTTCCGAGACAGAGGTGTGCTCACCCGAGTACTGGGTGAGGCATGTGCGTGAGGCGGTGCGGTTCGCGGATGGAGTACGTGCGCTTAAGGCGTTGGGTGTGACCAGGTACCTTGAGGTAGGTCCCGACGGTGTGCTCACGGCAATGGCCCAGGATTGCCTGGCGGAAGGGACCGAGGACACCCCCGGCACGGTTCTCGTCCCGGTGCTGCGCAAGGACCGTTCCGAGGCACGGGCGTTGACGACGGCGCTGGCCGAACTCCACGTCAGCGGTGTCTCGTTGGACTGGGAGTCGGTCTTCGCGGGCCGTGGCGCACGGCAGGTCGAGCTGCCGACGTATGCCTTCCAGCGCGAGCGGTTCTGGCCCGAGGTGTCCATTGCCCTGGGGAGCCGGGACGCGTCGGCGGCTGCGGACTCGGTCGACGCGCGGTTCTGGGAGGCGGTCGAGCGCGAGGATCTCCAAGCGCTGGCCCAGGCGCTCGACATCGACGGCGAGGCCCCACTGAGCCAGGTGCTGCCGGCTCTGTCGGCGTACCACCGCAGCAGCCGTGATCGGTCGACGATCGATGGCTGGCGTTATCGGGTGGCGTGGAAGCCGGTCCCGGAGGTGGCCGAGGGGTCGTTGTCGGGGTCGTGGCTGGTGGTGGTTCCGGCGTCCCGTGCCGAGGATGAGCTGGTGGCGGGGGTTGTCGCCGGGTTGGAGCGGCATGGTGCGGGTGTCGTCTCGCTGGCGGTGGATGAGCGCGACCTGGACGCGAAGGTGCTGGCGGATCGGCTGCGTGAGATGGTCGCGGACCTGCCTGAGCTGGGCGGCGTCCTGTCACTGGTGGCCTTGGACGAGGACCCCTGCCCCGGGTATCCGGCGCTGTCGGGTGGTTCCGCACTGAGTTTGACGCTGGCGCAGGCGATGGTTGAGGTGGATGTTCCGGCTCGGCTGTGGTGCGGTACGCGTGGTGCGGTGTCGGTGGGGCGTTGGGATGCTCTGGCCGGTGCCGTGCAGTCGCAGGTGTGGGGTCTGGGCCGGGTGGTGGGGCTGGAGCACTCTGCGGTGTGGGGTGGTCTGGTCGATCTGCCCGAGTCGCTGGACGAGCGTGGTGCGGCGCGGCTGGCCGGTGTGCTCTCGGCCGGGGACGGCGAGGACCAGGTCGCGGTGCGTGGTTCGGGTGTGTTCGCCAGGCGTCTGGTGAGGGCCGATTCCGGTGAGGGAGCGGAGCGGCCGTGGCGGGCGCGTGGCACGGTGCTGGTGACCGGCGGCACGGGCGCGCTGGGCGGCCGGGTGGCGCGCTGGGTGGTGGGTCAGGGTGCCGAGCATGTGGTGCTGACCAGCCGCCGTGGCGCCGAGGCGCCGGGGGCGGCGGAGCTGCGCGAGGAGCTGGAGGCGCTGGGTGCCCGGGTGACCGTGGCAGCGTGTGATGTGACCGATCGGGAGGCTGTGGCTGGTGTTCTCGCATCCGTTCCGGAGGAGTTCCCGCTCAGTGCGGTGTTCCATGCGGCGGGTGTTGAGCAGGCGGCCGAGCTTCAGGGAATGAGTCTGGCGGACGCGGCGGCGGTGGTGTCCGGGAAGGCCGCGGGGGCGGCGTGCCTGGATGAGCTGCTGGGCGACCGGGAGCTGGACGCGTTCGTGGTGTTCTCGTCGATCGCCGGTGTGTGGGGCAGTGGCGGCCAGGCGGCATACGGCGCGGCCAATGCCCATCTGGACGCTTTGGTGGAGGACCGCCGTGCCCGGGGTCTCGCCGGTACCGCCGTGGCCTGGGGTCCCTGGGCCGAAAGCGGCATGGCGGCCGGAAGCGGAGGCGAACAGCTGGCGCGTCGCGGCTTGATCAGCATGGCGCCCGACCTGGCGATCGCCGCCTTGCAGGGCGCGATCGCGGGTGACGACGGTGTGGTGACGGTCGCGGACATGGACTGGGACCGCTTCGCCCCCGCGTTCACGATGGGGCGGCCGAGCCCGCTCATCGGCGAGCTGCCCGAGGTCGTATCCGCCCTGGAACAGGCCCGTGCCGCCGAAGAGAGCCACGCGGAGGCCGGATCGCGGTTGAGGGAACGGCTCTCCGCACTGGCCCCCGGTGAGCGGGAGCGCGCCGTGCTGGACCTGGTGCGCAGTCATGCGGCCGCGGTTCTCGGTTTCTCGGGAATGGAAGGCGTGGAATCGGACCGGGCGTTCAAGGAATTGGGCTTTGACTCGCTCACAGCGGTAGAATTCCGCAACCGACTCAACGCGGATACCGGGCTGCGGCTATCCACCACGCTGGTCTTCGACTATCCAAACTCAAGGGCACTCGCAGAACATGTGCGAGCGGGTGTCCTCCCCGACGAAGGGACATCCTCCACTCCGCTGATCGCGGATCTGGAACGACTTGAGGCAACACTCTCCACGGCTGAGCCGGACAATGCCGAGCGGTCGGCCATCGCGACCCGACTCCAAGTGCTTCTCGCCAAGTTGAACGGCGGTGAAGTCGGAGCGGCGAACGCTGAAAGCGTCACCCAACGGCTTGACGCGGCATCCGATGACGATCTCTTCGATTTCATCGAAAATGAGCTCAGTTAAGTGCGGTCCCGGGGCACATCTCTCTCCGGCCCTTCCATTCTTCAGTCTTCTTTGACTCGTTATAGGCAAGGTTTCCATGGTGAACGAAGATAGGCTCCGGGACTATCTCAAGCGGGTGACGGCTGATCTGCACCAGGCGCGTCAACGCCTGCGTGAGCTGGAGGCAGGAGAGACCGACCCCATCGCGATCGTGGCGATGAGCTGCCGTTTTCCCGGTGGGGTGGGGAGCCCGGAGGACCTGTGGCAACTGGTGGCCGGCGGTAGCGACGCGATATCCGAATTCCCGTCCAACCGTGGGTGGGACGTGGACGGGATGTACGACCCGGACCCCGACCACTCGGGCACCTTCTATTCCCGCGAGGGCGGTTTCCTGCACGACGCGGGCGAGTTCGACGCCGGCTTCTTCGGGATCTCGCCGCGTGAGGCGCTTGCCATGGACCCGCAGCAGCGGTTGCTGCTGGAGACCTCATGGGAGGCATTCGAGCGTGCGGGCATCGCTCCGGGGTCGGTGAAGGGCCGTCGGGGCGGTGTCTTCGTGGGTGCCTCGACCTCCGGCTACGGGGCGGACGTCGACGAATTCCCGGAGGAAATCGAAGGCCATTTGCTGACGGGCACGTCGGCATCCGTCGTATCAGGCCGTATCGCGTACACCTTCGGTCTCGAAGGACCCGCGGTGACGGTGGACACGGCGTGTTCCTCTTCGCTGGTGGCGCTCCATCTCGCGGTACAGGCGCTGCGTCAGGGCGAATGTGACCTGGCGCTGGCCGGTGGTGTGACGGTGATGTCGACCCCGAGTGCCTTTGTGGAATTCAGCCGTCAGCGCGGGCTGGCGCCCGACGGTCGGTGCAAGCCGTTCGCGGACTCCGCTGATGGCACCGGCTGGTCCGAGGGCGTCGGCATGCTGCTGGTGGAGCGGCTGTCGGACGCGCGGCGCAACGGTCACCCGGTGCTGGCCGTCGTGCGCGGCTCGGCCGTCAACCAGGACGGTGCGTCCAACGGTCTGACGGCGCCGAACGGTCCGTCTCAGCAGCGGGTCATCCGGGACGCGCTGACAAGTGCCCGGCTGACGCCGGCCGATGTGGACGTGGTGGAGGCCCACGGGACCGGTACGTCCCTGGGTGACCCGATCGAGGCGCAGGCGCTGCTGGCGACGTACGGCCAGGAGCGGCCGGAGGGCCGTCCGCTGTGGCTGGGCGCGCTGAAGTCGAACATCGGTCATACACAGGCCGCCGCCGGTGTCGGCGGGATCATCAAGATGGTCATGGCGATGCGGCACGGGGTGTTGCCGCGAACGCTGCATGTGGATGAGCCGTCGCGGCAGGTGGACTGGTCGGCGGGTGAGGTGCGGCTGCTGACGGAGGCCACCGAGTGGCCCGAGACCGGTCAGCCGCGCCGGGCCGGTGTCTCCGCCTTCGGTGTGAGCGGTACCAACGCGCACACCATCATCGAGCAGGCCCCGCCGGTCGACGAGGACGAGGCCGAGGCGAGCTCGGTCTCCGACCATGACAGCGGTGTGGCCACGTGGCTGCTGTCGGCTCGTGGCGCGGACGCTCTGCGGGCCCAGGCCGCACGGCTCGGCGCGTTCCTGCTCGAGCGGACCGAGCTGAGTCCCCTGGACGTCGGCCACTCCCTGGTTGCCGCACGGTCGACGTTCGAACACCGTGCGGTGGTGTCGGGCGCGCATCGTGCGGAACTCCTCCGCGGGCTCGAGGCGGTCGCCACCGGTGAAGCCGCTCCTGGCGTGGTCCAGGGTGTGGCCGGAACGGTGGTCAAGACGGCTTTTCTGTTCTCGGGTCAGGGTGCGCAGCGCCTGGGCATGGGCCGGGAGCTGTACGAGGTGTTCCCGGTGTTCGCCCGTGCGTTGGACGAGGTGTGCGCGCGGCTCGACCTGCTGCTGGACCGTCCGCTGCGGGAGGTGGTGTTCGCGGCGGAGGGGAGCGCGGAGGCCGCGCTGCTGGACCAGACGGCGTTCACCCAGCCCGCGCTGTTCGCCATCGAGGTGGCGCTCTTCCGGCTGCTGGAGCACTTCGGTGTCACCCCGGATGTGCTGATCGGTCACTCCATCGGTGAGATCGCCGCCGCACATGTGGCGGGGGTGTTCTCCCTGGAGGACGCCTGCACGCTGATCGCGGCGCGTGGCCGTCTGATGCAGGCGCTGCCCGAGGGCGGCGCCATGGTGGCGGTACAGGCGTCGGAGGAGGAGATCGCTCCGTCGCTGGCCGGCCGTGAGGCCGAGGTGAGCATCGCCGCCGTCAACGGCCCGACCGCCGTGGTCATCGCCGGTGACGAGGAAGCGGCGCTGGAGATCGCCGCCCAGTGGTCGGAACAAGGACGCAAGACGAGCCGGCTGCGGGTCAGCCACGCGTTCCACTCGCCTCGCATGGACGCGATGCTGGACGACTTCCGCAAGGTCGTGCGCGGGCTGTCCTTCCAGGCCCCCACCCTGGCGCTGGTCTCCAATGTCACGGGAGAGCCGGTCGGGGCCGATGAGGTCTGCTCCGCGGAGTACTGGGTGCGGCACGTCAGGGAGGCCGTGCGCTTCGCCGACGGCGTTCGCTCCCTGGAGGCGCAGGGCGTCACGGCCTACCTGGAGGTGGGCCCCGACGGTGTGCTCTCGGCAATGGCGCGGGAGTGCCTGACCGGAGAGGCGGTTTCGGCCCCGGTCGTGGTGCCGGTCCTGCGCAAGGAGCGCCCTGACGCACAGGCTCTGATGGCCGCGCTGACCGAAGCCCACGTCCACGGTGCGGCGGTGGACTGGGAAACGGTCTTCGCCGGGCGGGGCGCCCGCACGGTGGAGCTGCCGACGTACCCGTTCCAGCGTCAGCGTTACTGGCTGGAGAGCACGAGCGGAGCGTCGGGTCGCTCCGCCGCCGCGGACACTGTGGACGCGCGGTTCTGGGACGCGGTGGAGCGCGAGGACCTGGGCGCGCTGGCGAAGGCGCTGGACGTCGACGGCGGCTCGCTGGGCGCGTTGCTGCCCGCCCTGTCGTCGTACCGCCGGCAGCAGCGCGACCGGGCCACGGTCGACGGCTGGCGGTACCGCATCTCGTGGAAGCCCGTCTCGGAGAACCCCGCGGCCACGCTGTCGGGGACCTGGCTCGTGGTTCTTCCCGCCTCCGGTGTCGATGACGCGTTCGCCGAGTCGGTGTCCACCGCCCTGCAGCGGCACGGTGCCGATGTCGTGCGTGTCGTGGCGGACGAGGACGACCTCGCCCCGGGCGTACTGGCCGAGCGGCTGCGTGAGATCGCCACCGGTCTGCCCGGGATCGGCGGTGTGCTGTCCCTGGTAGGTGTGGACGAGCGGCCCTGCACCGAGCACCCGGTGGTCTCCCGCGGACTCGCGCTGACACTGATGCTGGTGCGGGCCCTGGCCGAGGCGGACATCGAAGCCCGCCTGTGGTGCGGCACCCGCGGTGCCGTCTCGGTGGGCCGTTCCGACCAGCTCACGAGCACAACGCAGGCCGAAATATGGGGCCTTGGCCGGGTGGCGGCCATGGAGCACCCGCGGATCTGGGGCGGCCTCGTCGATCTGCCCGAGACGCTGGACGAGCGCGCCGCCGCGCGGCTGCTCTGGACGCTGTCCGCCGAAGGCGGCGAGGACCAGGTGGCGGTGCGCGGCTCCGGAGCGTACGCCCGGCGCCTGTCCCGCGTCACCGCTGGAAACGAGTCGGCGGAGCGCGCGTGGCGGCCCCGGGGCTCGGTACTGGTGACCGGTGGCACCGGCGCCCTGGGCGCGCACGTGGCGCGCTGGGCCGTGCGCGAGGGCGCCGAACACGTGGTGCTGACAAGCCGTCGCGGCCCGGCGGCCGAAGGCGCTGTGGAGCTCAAGGCGGAGCTCGAAGAACTGGGCGCCGAGGTGACCGTCGCGGCCTGCGACGCCGCCGACCGTGACGCCCTCGCCGCGGTGCTGGCCGCCATCCCCGAGCGGTATCCGCTGAGCGCCGTCGTGCACGCGGCGGGCATCCTGGACGACGGTGTGCTGGACGGCCTGACCGTCGACCAGCTCGCCGGGACCCTGACCGCGAAGGTGGAGGGCGCGCGGCATCTGCACGAGCTGACCGAAGGACTGTCGCTCGACGCGTTCGTGCTGTTCTCCTCCTTCGCCGGCGTCGTCGGCGGCGCGGGCCAGGCCGCCTACGCGGCGGCCAACGCCTACTTGGACGCGCTGGCGCAGCGGCGCCGCGCCCAGGGCCTGGCCGCCACCGCGGTCGCCTGGGGCCCGTGGGCCGAGAGCGGCATGGCCGCGAGCGGCCGCGCCGGGGAGCGGATGCGTGGCGGGCCACTGCCCCCGATGACTCCCTCGCTGGCCGTGGACACGCTGCGCTGGGCCGTCGGCCAGGACGAGCCCGCGCTGGTCGTGGCCGACATCGACTGGGCCGGTATGGCCTCGATGCTGAGCGCGGGCCCCAGCGCCCTCGTGAGCGACATCCCCGAAGCGCGTGAACTCCTGGCCGCCTCGGGCGGTGCCACCGCCCGCACAGAGCCGGGATCCGGCCTGCGGGAACAACTGGCCGGACTCTCGGGCGCCGAACAGCAAGGCGTCCTCCTGGACCTCATCCGCACCCACGCGGCCTCGGCGCTCGGCCACTTCTCGGCGGACGCCGTCGAGCCCGGCCGTGCCTTCCGGGACCTCGGGTTCGACTCCCTCACGGCCATCGAGCTGCGCAACCGGCTCGACCTGGCCACCGGACTGCGCCTGCCGTCGACCCTCGTCTTCGACTACCCGACCGCCGAGGTGCTCGCCGGCCATCTGCGGCAGGAGCTCGGCGGAGCCCACACCGAAGCGGCCACCGCCGCGGTGTCGCATCGTGTGCGTGCGGACGACGACGACCCCATCGCGATCGTGGCGATGAGCTGCCGCTTCCCCGGAGGCGTCGAGACCCCGCAGGACCTGTGGCGCCTCCTGGCCGAGGGTGGCGACGGCATCGCCGGGTTCCCCGGAGACCGTGGCTGGGACGTCGAGGGGATGTACCACCCGGACCCCGAGCACCCGGGCACCTTCTACGCCCGCGAGGGCGGCTTCCTCTACGGAGCACCCCAGTTCGACCCGGTGTTCTTCGGCATCTCGCCGCGCGAGGCGGTCGCCATGGACCCGCAGCAGCGGCTGCTGCTGGAGACCTCCTGGGAGGCGTTCGAGTACGCGGGCGTCAAGCCGGCCAAGCTGCGGGGCACCCGGACCGGTGTGTTCGTCGGCACCAACGGCCAGGACTACTCCACAATCATGCTCGACGCCCCCGAGGACTTCGGTGGCCATGTGGGCACGGGCAGCGCGGCCAGTGTGGTGTCCGGCCGTATCTCGTACACGTTCGGCCTCGAGGGGCCGGCGATGACGGTGGACACGGCGTGTTCTTCGTCGCTGGTGGCGCTGCATCTCGCGGCGCAGGCGCTGCGTCAGGGCGAGTGCGATCTGGCGCTCGCCGGTGGTGTGTCGGTGATGTCGACCCCGGGCGCCTTTGTGGAGTTCAGCCGTCAGCGCGGGCTGGCGCCCGATGGTCGGTGCAAGCCGTTCGCGGAGGGCGCGGATGGCACCGGCTGGTCCGAGGGTGTCGGCATGCTACTGGTGGAGCGGCTGTCGGACGCGCGGCGCAACGGTCACCCGGTGCTGGCCGTCGTGCGCGGCTCGGCCGTCAACCAGGACGGTGCGTCCAACGGTCTGACGGCGCCGAACGGTCCGTCGCAGCAGCGGGTGATCCGTCAGGCGCTGGCGAGTGCCGGGCTGTCGGCCGCCGAGGTGGACGCGGTCGAGGCGCACGGCACCGGTACGACGCTGGGTGACCCGATCGAGGCGCAGGCGCTGCTGGCCACCTACGGCCAGGAGCGGCCGGAGGGGCGCCCGCTGTGGCTGGGCGCCATCAAGTCCAACATCGGTCACACGCAGGCGGCGGCGGGTGTGGCCGGGGTCATCAAGATGGTGATGGCCATGCGTGAGGGCGTGCTGCCGCAGACGCTGCATGTCGGCGAGCCGTCGCGGGAGGTGGACTGGTCGGCCGGTGAGGTGCGGCTGCTGACGGAGGCCACCGCGTGGCCGGAGACGGGCCGGCCGCGGCGGGCGGGTATCTCCTCGTTCGGACTGAGCGGGACCAACGCCCACACCATCCTCGAGCAGGCTCCTGCCCTGGAAGAGGCCGTGGCCCCGGAAGCGACCCCCGAGGCGCCGGTGTCGGTGGCCGTGGTGCCGTGGCTGGTGTCCGGGAAGAGCCGGGAGGCACTGCGGGCACAGGCCGAGCGGCTGTACGAGCATGTGGCGGCCCGGGAGGACGTCGGCGTGCTCGATGTCGGGCACACCTTGGCGTCCAGGTCGGTGTTCGAGCACCGTGCCGTGCTGGTGGGTGAGGACCGGGAGACCCTGCTGCGCGGCCTGGAGGCTCTCGCGCAGGGCGGAATCGCCTCGGGAGTCGTCCAGGGGGAGGCCGTAACGGCTGGAAAGTCGGCCTTCCTGTTCTCGGGTCAGGGTGCGCAGCGCGTGGGCATGGGGCGGGAGCTGTACGACGGCTTCCCGGTGTTCGCGCGCGCCTTGGACGAGGTGTGTGCGCACCTGGATGTGGTGCTGGACCGTCCGCTGCGGGAGGTGGTGTTCGCGGCGGAGGGGAGCGCGGACGCCGCGCTGCTGGACCAGACGGCGTTCACTCAGCCCGCGCTGTTCGCCATCGAGGTGGCGCTCTTCCGGCTGCTGGAGCACTGGGGCATCACCCCGGATGTGCTGATCGGCCACTCCATCGGCGAGATCGCCGTCGCCCACGTTGCCGGGGTGTTCTCCCTGGAGGACGCCTGCACTCTGGTGGCCGCCCGCGGCCGTCTGATGCAGGCGCTGCCCGAGGGCGGGGCCATGATCGCCATCCAGGCGTCGGAGGAGGAGATTGCTCCGTCGCTGGCCGGCCGTGAGACCGAGGTGAGCATCGCCGCGGTGAACGGCCCGACGGCCGTGGTGATCGCGGGCGATGAGGAAGCGGCGCTGGAGATCGCGGGGCAGTGGGCGGAGCAGGGCCGTAAGACCCGCCGGCTGCGGGTCAGCCACGCGTTCCACTCGCCTCGCATGGACGCGATGCTGGACGACTTCCGTGACGTCGTCGCGGGCCTGTCCTTCCAGCCACCGTCCATCGCCCTGGTCTCCAATGTGACGGGCGAGGCGGCGAGCCGCGACGAGGTGTGCTCGCCGGAGTACTGGGTGCGCCACGTCCGGGAGTCGGTGCGGTTCGCGGACGGCATGCGGGCACTCACCGCCCAGGGCGTCACCAGGTTCCTGGAGGTCGGCCCCGATGGTGTGCTCTCCGCGATGGCGCGGGACTGCCTGACGGAGGACCAGACCGCGGCCTCGGCCATGGTGCCGGTGCTGCGCAAGGACCGTCCCGAGGCCCAGGCGCTGACGATGGCGCTGGCCGAACTCCACGTCCACGGAGCCTCGGTGGAGTGGGAGTCCGTGGTCGCCGGGCGCGGTGCGCGGATGGTGGAGCTGCCGACGTACGCCTTCCAGCGCGAGCGGTTCTGGCCCGAGGTGTCCATCTCCCTGAACGGCTTGGGCGCGTCGAGCGCCGTCGACTCGGTGGACGCGCGGTTCTGGGAAGCGGTCGAGCGCGAGGATCTCGAAGCGCTCGCCGAGACGCTCGACGTCGACGGCGAGACGCCGCTGAGCGCGGTGCTGCCCGCCCTGTCCACGTACCACCGCAACCGGCGTGACCAGTCCACGATCGACAACTGGCGCTACCGGGTGGCCTGGAAACCGGTCTCGGACGTGGCCGATGGGTCGCTGTCGGGGACGTGGCTGGTAGTGGTTCCGGCGTCCCGTGCCGAGGACGAGCTGGTGACGGAGGTTCTCTCCGGGCTCGAGCGGCAGGGCGCGGGCGTGGTGTCGCTGGTGGCCGACGAGCGGGACCTCGACGCCGAGGCGCTGGGGGAGCGGCTGCGTGAGGCGGCCGCCGACGCGCCCGCACTGGGCGGCGTGTTGTCGCTGCTCGCCCTGGACGAGGAGCCCTGCCCGGGACACTCCGCGCTCCCCAGTGGTCTCGCCCTGACGCTGACACTGGTGCGGGCCATGGCCGACGCCGGTATCGAAGCTCCGCTGTGGTGCGGTACGCGCGGCGCCGTGTCGGTGGGCCGCTCCGAAAGGCTCAGTCACCCGAAGCAGGCGATGGTGTGGGCGCTCGGCCGGGTGGCCGCGCTGGAGCTGCCGCAGCTGTGGGGCGGTCTGGTCGACCTGCCCGAGTCACTGGACGAGCGTGCGGTCGCGCGGCTGGCCGGTGTGCTGGCCACCGAGGCCACCGAGGTCGTCGAGGACCAGGTGGCGGTGCGCGGCTCCGGCGTGTTCGCCCGCCGTCTGGCCCGGTCCGCCGCTCCCGTTGCCGACGGGACGACATGGCGGGCGCGTGGCACGGTGCTGGTGACCGGTGGCACGGGCGCGCTGGGCGGGCAGGTGGCACGCTGGCTGGTGCGCAACGGCGCCGAGCACCTGGTGCTGACCAGCCGTCGCGGTCTCGAGGCGCCGGGCGCGCCCGAGCTGCGCGAGGAGCTCGAGGCGCTGGGCGCCCGGGTGACCGTGGCGGCCTGCGATGTGGCCGACCGTGAGCAGCTGGCCGCGGTGCTGGACGCGGTGCCGCAGGAGCATCCGCTGACGGCCGTGGTGCACGCGGCGGGCGCCAATGGAGCCGGGCCGCTGGCCGAGACCGGGCTGGCCGATGCCGCCGCCGTGGTCTCCGGCAAGGTGGCCGGCGCCGTCAACCTGGACGAGCTGCTGGGTGACCGTGAGCTGGACGCGTTCGTGGTCTTCTCCTCGATCGCCGGTGTGTGGGGCAGTGGCGGCCAGGCCGCCTACGGTGCGGCCAACGCCTACCTGGACGCGCTGGTGGAGGACCGCCGGGCCCGGGGTCTCGCCGGTACGGCCGTTGCCTGGGGCCCCTGGGCCGAGGGCGGCATGGCGGCCGGGGACGAGGCCGACCATCTGGCGCGTCGCGGTCTGCCCGCGATGGTGCCCGGCCTGGCGATCGCCGCGCTGCAGGGAGCGGTCGCGGGTGACGACGGTGTGGTCACGGTCGCCGATGTGGACTGGGAGCGATTCGCCCCCGCGTTCACGATCGGGCGGCCGAGCCCGCTCCTCGGCGATCTGCCCGAGGTCCAGCGGGCGCTGGCGAACGCCGGCAACGCCGAAGGCACCGCTACCGGTTCGGCACTGCGGGAGCGCCTGGCGGGGCTCACCGAGGCCGAGATCGACCGGACCCTGCTCGACCTGGTGCGTGCCCACGCCGCGGCCGTCCTCGGCTTCGCGGGTGCGGAGGCGGTCGAGCCCGGCCGTGCGTTCAAGGAGCTGGGCTTCGACTCGCTGACGGCCGTTGAGTTCCGCAACCGGCTGAACGCGGAGACCGGGCTGGTGCTGCCGGCCACGCTGGTCTTCGACTACCCGAGCGCCACGGTGCTGGCGGGCCATCTGCGTGCCGAGGTGCTGGGGACGCGGGACGCGGTGGCCGCGCCGTCGGCGGTGGCGGTCCCGGCCGACGACGACCCGATCGCGATCGTCGGGATGAGCTGCCGCTTCCCGGGCGGTGTGCGCAGCCCGGAGGAGCTGTGGAACCTCGTGGCGGCCGGTACGGACGCCATCACGGACTTCCCCTCCGACCGTGGATGGGATGTCGAGGGGATGTACGACCCCGACCCGGAGCGGTCGGGCACCTTCTACGCCCGCGAGGGCGGGTTCCTCGACGGGGCGAGCGAGTTCGACGCGGCGTTCTTCGGGATCTCACCGCGCGAGGCGCTCGCCATGGACCCGCAGCAGAGGCTGCTGCTGGAGACCTCGTGGGAGGCGTTCGAGCGGGCCGGTATCGACCCGGCGTCCATGCGCGGCAGCCAGATCGGTGTCTATGTCGGAGCCGCGACCTCCGGTTACGGCACGGGGCTGCACGAGATCCCCGAGGGTCTAGAAGGGCAGATGCTGACCGGCAGCGCCACTTCGGTCGTGTCGGGCCGCATCTCCTACACGTTCGGTCTTGAGGGGCCCGCGCTGACGGTGGACACGGCGTGCTCGTCGTCGCTGGTCGCCCTGCACCAGGCCGCGCAGGCGGTGCGCCAGGGCGAGTGCTCCATGGCGCTCGCCGGCGGCGTCACCGTGATGACCAGCCCGGCCGCCTTCGTGGAGTTCAGCCGCCAGCGCGGGCTCGCCCCCGACGGCCGGTGCAAGCCGTTCGCGGACGCCGCGGACGGCACCGGCTGGTCCGAGGGCGTGGGCATGCTGCTGGTGGAGCGGCTGTCGGACGCCAAGCGCAACGGCCACCAGGTGCTGGCGATCGTGCGCGGCTCCGCCGTCAACCAGGACGGTGCGAGCAACGGTCTGACGGCGCCCAACGGCCCCTCGCAACAGCGAGTGATCCGCCAGGCCCTCGCCAACGCCCAGCTGTCGCCGGCCGACGTCCAGGTGATCGAGGCACACGGCACCGGAACGACGCTGGGTGACCCGATCGAGGCGCAGGCGCTGCTGGCCACCTACGGTCAGGAACGCCCGGAGGACCTGCCGCTCTGGCTGGGATCGATCAAGTCGAACATCGGTCACACCCAGGCCGCGGCCGGTGTCGCCGGTGTCATCAAGATGGTGATGGCCATGCGGCACGGGGTGTTGCCGCAGACGCTGCATGTGGATGAGCCGTCACGCGAGGTGGACTGGTCGGCGGGCGAGGTGCGGCTGCTGACCGAGGCAGCCGCGTGGCCCGAAACCGAGCAGCCGCGCCGGGCGGGTATCTCCGCCTTCGGTGTGAGCGGCACCAACGCGCACACCATCATCGAACAGGCCCCGGTCCAGGACGAGACGGAGCCCGTCCAGGCCCCCGCCGACGACCACGGCATGGCCCCCTGGGCGCTCTCCGCCCGGAGCCCGGAAGCCCTGCGCGCCCAGGCCGAGCGGCTGCGCGCCCACCTTTCCGAAGGCGCCGAGCCCGGCGTGCTGGACATCGCCGAATCGCTGGTCGCCACGCGATCGGTGTTCGAGCACCGTGCGGTGCTGCTGGGCACCGACCGCGAGACGCTGCTGCGCGGCCTGGAGACCGTCGCCGCCGGCGACGACGCCCCCGGCATCGTCCAGGGGCAGGCGGCCAAGGCCGGAAAGACCGCGTTCCTGTTCACCGGTCAGGGTGCGCAGCGCCTGGGCATGGGGCGGGAGCTGTACGACGCCTTCCCGGTGTTCGCCCGCGCCCTGGACGAGGTGTGTGCACACCTGGACGTGGTGCTGGACCGTCCGCTGCGGGAGGTGATGTTCGCGGCCGAGGGCAGTGCGGACGCCGCACTGCTCGACCAGACGGCCTTCACCCAGCCCGCGCTCTTCGCCATCGAGGTGGCACTCTTCCGGCTGCTGGAGCACTGGGGCATCACCCCGGATGTGCTGATCGGCCACTCCATCGGCGAGATCGCCGCCGCCCACGTTGCCGGGGTGTTCTCCCTGGAGGACGCCTGCACTCTGGTGGCCGCCCGCGGCCGTCTGATGCAGGCGCTGCCCGAGGGCGGCGCGATGGTCGCCATCGAGGCGTCGGAGGAGGAGATCGCCGGTTCGCTCGCCGGGCGTGAGGCCGAGCTGAGCATGGCCGCCGTCAACGGCCCGAACGCCGTGGTCATCGCCGGTGACGAGGAAGCGGCGCTGGAGGTCGCCGGACAGTGGGCGGAGCAGGGCCGCAAGACCCGCCGCCTGCGGGTCAGCCACGCCTTCCACTCCCCGCACATGGACGCCATGCTGGACGGCTTCCGCGCGGTCGCGGAGACGCTCACCTACCACGGCCCGTCCACCGCGTTCATCTCGAACGTCACCGGTGAGCAGGCCGGTGCCGAAGAGGTGTGCTCGCCGGAGTACTGGGTGCGGCACGTGCGCGAGACCGTCCGCTTCCTGGGCGGGCTGCGGACCCTCGAAGCCCAGGGCGTCACCACCTACATCGAGGTGGGTCCCGACGGCGTGCTGTCCGCGATGGCCCAGGACTGCCTGACCGAACCGGTCGACGACATCGCCGCCGAGGACGCACCGGCCCCCCTGCTGGTCCCGGTGCTGCGCAAGGACCGTCCCGAGACGCAGGCGCTCGTCGCGGCCCTCGCCGAAACACACGTCCACGGCGAAACCGTCAACTGGCGGGCCTTCTTCGCCGGACGCGGCGCCCGCCGCGTGGACCTGCCCACCTACGCGTTCCAGCACCAGCGTTACTGGCTGGAGGCCGGCACCGCGGCGGGAGACGCCGCCGCCTTCGGCCTCGACCCCGCCGATCACCCGCTGCTGGGCGGAGCCGTCCCCCTCGCGGGCACCGACAGCCTGGTCTTCACCGGAACGCTCTCGCTGCACACCCAGCCCTGGCTGGCGGACCATGTCCTGCGCGGCGAGGCGGTCCTGGCCACCACGGCCCTCGTGGAACTGGCGATCCGCGCCGGTGACGAGGTCGGCCTCGGCCATGTGGAAGAGCTCGTCAGCCAGGCGCCGCTGGTCCTTCCCCGAGGGAGCGGAGTCCAGATTCAGCTCGTCCTCGGCGAGGAGGACGAGTTCGGCACCCGTTCGCTGGAGATGTACTCGCGCGTGGCCGAGCCGGTGGACGAGGACGAGGACGAGTGGATCTGCCACGCCAGCGGTGTGCTCGCCCCGGAGCCGGAGGACGCCGCGACCGCCGAAGGAGCGGTGCGCTTCGCCTCCGCCGCATGGCCCCCGTCCGGCGCCGAGCGTGTCGACGTGGACGGCCTGTACGAGCTGCTCGCCGAAAGCGGCCTCGAATACGGACCCTCCTTCCGTGGCCTGCGAGCGGTGTGGCAGCGCGATGACGAGGTGTTCGCCGAGATCAGCCTGGCCGAGGAGTCCGTTGCGGACGCCGAGCGGTTCGGGCTGCACCCGGCCCTTCTGGACGCGGCGTTGCAGCCGCTGGGCCTCGGAGTGCTGGACGGTGTGGGACGCGGCCGCATCCTGTTCAGCCTGGCCGGGGTGTCGCTGTACGCCTCCGGCGCCTCCGAGCTGCGTGTCCGGCTCGCCCGCACGGGCCCGGAGACCCTCTCACTGGCCGCGGTCGACGGAGTCGGCGAGGCCGTGGTCTGCGCCGACACGCTGACGTTGCGCCAGGTCGCCACGGACCAGCCGGAACTCCCGGCGGCGGAGACGACCGAGACCCTGCCGGAGCCCGCCGTCTCGCCCGAGGCGAGCGCCGAGGCGCCGACGGCCACCGAATCCCCCGTGGCCACCGAAACCCCCGTGGAGGAGACCACCGCCATGCCTGCCCGTCGACGCAGGACCGCACGGCGCACCGCCCAGCGGGGCGGGCCCGAGTCCGGGTCCGGACCGCTCGCCGCGCTGCGGGAGCGGCTGGCCGGTCTCTCCGAGCCCGAGCAGGACCGTGTGCTGCTCGATGTGGTCCGCATACATGTCGCGGCGGTGCTCGGACACGCCTCCGCCGACCAGGTCCAGGGCTCGCAGGCGTTCAAGGACCTCGGCTTCAGCTCGCTGACCGCCGTCGAGTTCCGCAACCGGGTGAGCAAGGCCATCGGCCTGCGCCTCCCGGCGACGGCCGTGTTCGACTACCCGACCCCCGTCGAACTGGCGAAGTTCGCCCGTGCCGAGGTCCTCGGCGCGCTGACCGGGGCGCGGCAGCCGGTGCCGGTCGCGGTGGCGGACAGCGACGAGCCGATCGTGATCGTGGGGATGAGCTGCCGCTATCCCGGAGGGGTGGCCACCCCGGAGGATCTGTGGGACCTCGTCGCCCAGGGCCGGGACGGCATCTCGCCCTTCCCGACGGACCGCGGCTGGGACGTGGAGAACCTCTACGACCCGGACCCGGACGAGCCCGGCAAGTGCTACACGCAGGAAGGTGGCTTCCTGCACGGCGCCAGCCAGTTCGACCCGGCCTTCTTCGGGATTTCGCCGCGTGAGGCGATCGCGATGGACCCGCAGCACCGTCTGCTGCTGGAAACCTCCTGGGAGGCGCTGGAGCGGGCCGGTATCGACCCGCTCTCGGCGAAGGGCAGCCAGACCGGCGTCTTCGCGGGCGTGACCTACCAGGACTACGGTGGTGTCCTCGCCGGATCCAAGGAAGCGGTCGAGGGCCTCGTCGGCACCGGTGTCTCGCCGAGCGTGCTCTCGGGCCGTATCTCCTACACCATGGGCCTTGAGGGGCCCGCCATGACGGTGGACACCGCGTGCTCGTCGTCGCTGGTCGCCCTGCACCTCGCATGGCAGGCGCTGCGCCAGGGCGAGTGCTCGCTGGCGCTGGCGGGTGGTGTGACGGTGATGTCCACCCCGATGTCGCTGGTCGAGTTCAGCCGGCAGCGTGCGCTCGCCTCCGACGGACGCAGCAAGCCCTTCTCAGCCGCCGCGGACGGCGCCAGCTGGGCCGAAGGCGTCGGCATGCTCGTCCTCGAGCGGCTGTCGGACGCCCGCCGCAACGGACACCCCATCCTCGCCGTGGTGCGCGGCAGCGCGGTGAACCAGGACGGTGCGTCCAACGGTCTGACGGCGCCCAACGGCCCCTCGCAGCAGCGGGTCATCCGGCAGGCGCTGGCGAACGCCCGCCTGTCGGCCGCCGAGGTCGACGCGGTGGAGGCGCACGGCACGGGTACCTCGCTGGGCGACCCGATCGAGGCGCAGGCGCTGCTGGCCACCTACGGCCAGGAGCGGCCCGAGGGCCGGCCGCTGATGCTGGGCGCCATCAAGTCGAACATCGGCCACTCGCAGGCGGCCGCGGGCGTGGGCGGCGTCATCAAGATGGTGATGGCGATGCGGCACGGCGTGCTGCCGAAGACGCTGCACCTCGACGAGCCTTCGCCGCACGTGGACTGGACGGAGGGCGACGTCGAGCTGCTGGCCGAGGCCAGGCCATGGCCCGAGACCGGGCATCCGCGGCGCGCGGGTGTGTCGGCGTTCGGCATGAGCGGCACCAATGTGCACACCATCCTGGAGCAGGCTCCGGAGATCGAGGCGGCCGAGACCACCGAGGCCGCCGAGGCCGAGGTTGTCGACGGCCCGGTGGCGTGGGTCCTGGCGGGCAAGAGCAGCGACGCGCTGCAGGCCCAGGCGGCCACGCTGCGGGAGTTCGTGGCCGAGCGCCCGGAGCTTCGTACGGCCGATGTGGCACTCTCCCTGGCGACGACCAGGTCCGCGTTCCAGTACCGGGCCGCGGTGACCGGCACCGACCGCGAGGAGCTCCTCGAGCGCCTGGAGGCGGTGGCCCAGGGCACGAAGGCGCCGGGCGTGGTCCGCGCGAGCGCCGCCGAAGCCACTGGCCGTTCGGTGTTTGTGTTCCCGGGTCAGGGTGCGCAGTGGGCGGGTATGGCGGTGGGGCTGCTGGAGTCCTCGCCGGTGTTCGCGGCGGGGATCGG
>NZ_JBIADZ010000061.1:0-22045 GCF_042868035.1 Streptomyces sp. NPDC007875
GCCCAGCCGCGGCACCCGCACCGCACCCGACCGCACCACCAACTGCTCCTCGCCCCGAACCAGCAGCCCGGGAAGAACACCATCAACGCCGTCCAGGTCATCGGTGTCCACCAACACCAGACGCCCAGGGTTCTCCGACTGCGCGGACCGCACCAGACCCCATACCGCCGCCCCTGCCAAATCCCTCACACCAACGCCGTCACCCACGTCGACAGCGCCCCGGGTCACCACCACCAACCGCCCGTCAGCGGACCCCTGATCGGCTACCCACGACCTCACCCGGTCAAAGGCTTCAAGCACCTCCCCATAAACCTCACCCACCACGTCCGCGCCGCTGGAGATCACGCGCACGACCTCCGCCTCCGGCACGGGCTCCGCCCGATTTACCGCAGGCGCGTGCACCCATTCCAGCCGGAACAGCGCATCCCGAGCCGCCCCGCCCGCAACCCTCAGTTGACCGGCCTCAACCTGCCGCAACGTCAAGGAGTCCACCGACGCCACCACACGCCCGGACTCGTCCCCCACCACCACCGACACCGCACCCGAGTTGCCCTGTGTCGCCGGAGCCAGCCTCACCCGCAGCGAGGACGCGCCGACCGCCCCGAGCGAGAATCCTCGCCACGAGAACGGCAGCAGACTGCCCGAACCATCCGCGAGAGCCTCACTCACACCCATCGCGTGCAACGCCGCGTCGAACAGCGCCGGGTGCAAACCGAACTGGCCCGCCCGGTCCCGCTCCGCTTCCGGGAGCGACACCTCGGCGAACACCTCGTCGCCACGGCGCCACGCACGCTTCAGCCCCTGGAAGACCGGGCCGTACTCCAATCCGTTCTCCGCGGCCCGCACATAATGCTCCGACACATCCGCGACCTGAGCCGCCGCCGGAGGCCACGCCTCGAAGTCAAAGCGGGTCTCACCAGCGGCTTGGACCGGCGCGAGGGCCCCGCGGGCATGGCACACCCATGTCGCGGTTCCTCCCTCCGTTTCATCCCGCGAGAACACACTCACCTCACGGAAGCCGGAAGCATCCGCCTCCCCCACCTCGACCTGAAGGCGCACCCCGCCCTTCTCGGGCACGATCAGCGGCGCTTCCAGGATCAGTTCCTCGACCCGGCCACAGCCGACCTGGTCGCCCGCCTGCACCGCCAACTCCACGAACGCCGTTCCCGGCAGCAACACGACCCCGTGCACGGCGTGATCCGCCAGCCAGCCATGCGTGGCCAACGACAGCCGCCCGCTCAGCAGCACCCCGCCGCCACTCGCCAACGACACCACCGCACCCAGCAGCGGATGGCCCAGCGAACCCAGACCGACCGAACCCACATCGCCCACACCCGCGGGCGCTTCGAGCCAGTAACGGTCGCGCTGGAACGCATACGTCGGCAGGCCGACCCGCCGGCCACCGCGCTCCTCCAGCGCGGCGGCCCAATCCACCTGGACGCCATGCGTGAACAGCTCGGCGGCAGAGGTCAGGAATCGCTCGAGTCCACCGTCGTCACGCCGCAGCGTGCCGAGAACCACGGCCTCTGCCTCGGCGGCCTCGACGGTCTGCTGCACCGGCAGCCTCAGCACGGGGTGGGGGCTCACCTCGACGAACGCCGAATGCCCGTCGGCGATCAGCCTGCGGGTGGTGGTCTCCAGCTCGACGGTCTGCCGCAGATTCCGGTACCAGTACTCCGCGTCCAGGCCGGCCGTGTCCATGGGCTCACCGGTCACCGTGGAGTAGAACGGCACCTCCGAGGAGCGCGGCGAGATGTCCGCCAGGACCTTCAGCAGCTCCTCACGGACCTCCTCCACCAGGACGGAGTGCGACGCGTAGTCGATGGCGACCCGGCGGACCCGGACCTCCTCGCCGTCGAACGCCGCGAACAGCTCGTCCAGCGCCTTCGCATCACCCGCCACCACCACCGAACCCGGCCCGTTGACCGCGGCCACGGACACGGCGCCGTTCCAAGCGGCAATACGCTCCCGCACCTGGTCGATCGGCAGTCCGATCGACACCAGTCCACCACGGCCCGCCAGACCCGCCGCGATCACCCGCGACCGCAGGGCCACCACCTTGGCCGCGTCCTCCAGCGAGAGCGCACCCGCGACGCACGCCGCGGCGATCTCGCCCTGGCTGTGCCCCATCACCGCGTCCGGCAGCACACCCACCGAACGCCAGAGCCTCGCCAGCGACACCATCACCGCGAACAGCACCGGCTGAACGACGTCCTCCCGGTCATAACCGGGGGCACCGTCGGCGCCGCGCAACACCCCGGCCAGCGACCAGTCCACATAAGGCGCCAACGCGGCCTCACACTCGGCCATCGCCTCCGCGAACACCGGCGAGGACTCCATCAGCCCGACCGCCATGCCAACCCACTGGGCCCCCTGACCCGGGAACACGAAAACGGAGCGACCGGGAGTCGCGCTTTCGCCCACCACCACGCCCGGATGAGCGGACTTCTCCGCCACCGCGCCGAGGCCCGCCAGCAACTCCTGCCGGTCGCTGCCCACCACCACCGCTCGGTGCTCCAGCACCGACCGGGTCGTCACCAACGACAGCGCGACGTCGGCCGCACCGTACTCCGGACGCTCCGCCACGAAGTTCCGCAGCCGCCCGGCCTGCGCCCGCAATCCCTCCGCACCACGCCCGGACACCACCCAGGCCACCGGACCGTCGACGCCCTCGGTCTCGGTGGCCTCGACCGCCTCGGCCTCCGGGGCCTGCTCCAGGATCACATGTGCGTTCGTCCCGCTCACCCCGAACGAGGACACACCAACCCTGCGCGGCTCCCCCGTCGCCGGCCACGGGGTCGGCTCGGTCAGCAGCGACACCGCCCCCGCCGACCAGTCCACATGCTCCGACGGCTCTTCCACATGCAGGGTCTTCGGCAGCACACCGTGCCGCATCGCCATCACCATCTTGATGACGCCACCCACGCCGGCGGCCGCCTGCGTGTGCCCCATGTTCGACTTCAACGACCCCAGCCACAACGGCCGGTCCGCCCCAGGGCGCTCCTTGCCGTAGGTGGCCAGCAGCGCCTGCGCCTCGATCGGGTCGCCCAGCGTCGTACCCGTACCGTGCGCCTCCACCGCGTCCACATCGGCCGCGGACAGGCCCGCGTTCCGCAGTGCGTCGCGGATCACCCGCTGCTGCGAGGGACCGTTCGGCGCGGTCAACCGGCTGCTCGCCCCGTCCTGGTTGACGGCGGCGCCCCGTACCACGGCCAGCACCTGGTGCCCGTTGCGCCGCGCGTCGGACAGCCGCTCCAGCAGCAGCACACCGGCGCCCTCGGCCCATGAGGTGCCGTCGGCCGTGTTCGAGAACGACTTGCAGCGTCCGTCCACGGCGAGTCCGCGCAGTCGGCTGAACTCGATGAACACCTCTGGAGTCGCCATCATGGCCACACCGCCGGCCAGCGCCAGCGAGCAGTCGCCCTTGCGGAGCGCCTGCATGGCCAGGTGCAGTGCCACGAGCGACGAGGAGCACGCGGTGTCCACGGTCACCGCGGGGCCCTCGAAGCCGAAGGTGTACGAGATGCGGCCGGACGCGATGCTTCCGGCGCTGCCGTTGCCCAGGTGGCCTTCGAGGCCCTCCGGTATCGAGTGGATGCGGGAACCGTAGTCGTTGTACATCACACCGACGAATACGCCGGTGCGGCTGCCGCGCATGGACGCCGGAGCGATGCCCGCCCGCTCCAGCGCCTCCCACGAGGTCTCCAGCAGCAGCCGCTGCTGCGGATCGGTCGCCAGCGCCTCGCGCGGGCTCATGCCGAAGAACGAGGCGTCGAAGCCGTTCGCGTCGTGCAGGAACCCGCCCTCACGCGTGTAGCTCTTGCCCGGCTTCTCTGGGTCCGGGTCGTACAGGTCCTCGTCCCATCCCCGGTCCACGGGGAAGGCGGAGACGGCGTCGGTGCCCGAGGCGACCAGTTCCCACAGGTCTTCCGGTGTCTCGACCCCACCGGGATACCTGCATCCCATACCGACGATCGCGATGGGTTCCCGGTCCCTGTCCTTGAGCTCCCTCAGCTCTTCACGGGTCTCGTGCAGGCTGGCCGTGGCGCGCTTGAGGTAGTCGCGCAGTTTGGTCTCACTCACCGCTTCTTGTCACTCCTCTGAGAACCCCGGACAGGGGTGGAAAGCCTTCGGCCGGCGACTTCTGGGGACGGGGGCGTCCACGTCACGAGAGCTCCTCGTCGAGGAAGTCAAAGATCTCGTCGTCGGTCGCCGACTCGAACCTGTCGGCGGCAGCGACCCCACCGTTCGTTGTCTGTGTCTGCTGCGTGCCCAGCTTCGCCAGGACCTGCTGCAGGCGTGCGGTGAGGCGTTCCCTGGCGGCCTCGTCCGCCACCACCTCGGCGAAGGAGCTCTCCAGCTTCTCCAGCTCCGACAGGACTGGCAGCACCACCGATCCGTCCGTCTCTCCGTCGACGAGCTCTTCGGCCAGGTACCCGGCCAGCGCCCTGGAGGTCGTGTAGTCGAAGAGCAGCGTGGCGGGCAGCCGAAGCCCGGTCACCGTTCCCAGCTGGTTACGCAGTCCGACCGCGGTCAGCGAGTCGAAGCCGAGCTCGAGGAATCCACGGTCGGGGGCGATCATCCGGGGGTTGTCGTGGCCCAGCGCCATGGCCGCGTGCCCGGTCACCAGCTCGAGGAGCGCCTGCTGCCGCGCGGCGGGGTTCAACGAGCCGATACGGCGACGCAGTTCGGCGGAGCCGGCGCCGGAACCGCCCGTGGACGTCCTCGCGGGGCCGCGGCGGGCCGTGGTCCGGATGATGCCCCGCAGCAGGGCCGGGATCGGCCCGTCCTGGGCTCGCCACGCCGAGGCGTCGAGCCGTGCCGGGACCAGGGTGGCCGCGTCGATGCCGCACGAGGCGTCGAACAGGGCCAGGGCCTCCTCGGAGGCCATCGGGGTCACGCCGTCCCGGGCGATGCGCCGCATATTGGCCTCGTCCAGCTTGCCGGTCATGCCGCTGCGCTCCTCCCACAGCCCCCAGGCGAGTGACTGGGCGGGAAGGCCCTCGGCCCGGCGCCGGTACGCGAACGCGTCCAGGAAGGCGTTGGCGGCGGCGTAGTTGGCCTGGCCCGGGCCGCCGAGCGTCCCGGAGAGCGAGGAGAAGAGCACGAACGCGGACAGGTCGAGGCCGGCGGTCAGCTCGTGCAGGTTGAGCACCGCGTCGACCTTGGGCCGCAGCACGCGGTCGACGCGCTCGGGAGTGAGTGCCTCGACGACTCCGTCGTCCAGCACACCGGCGGTGTGTACCACGGCGGTGAGCGGGTGCTCGTCCGGCAGGGAGGCCAGCAGCGCGGCGAGGGCGTCGCGGTCGGCGGTGTCGCAGGCGGCGACCGTGGCGTGGGCGCCGAGGTCCGCCAGCTCCGTGCGCAGTTCGGCCGCGCCGTCCGCGGCGAGGCCACGGCGGCTGGCCAGCACGAGGTTGCGCACACCGTGCTCGCCGACGAGGTGCCGGGCGACCAGGCCCCCGAGGCCGGAGGCCGCTCCGGTGACCAGGACGGTGCCCTGCGGGTCCCAGGTGATGCCGGTCGTGGCCGTGTCCTGCTGGGGCGCGGTGCCGCGCGCCGGGACCCGGGCCAGCCTGCCGGCCAGGACCGTGCCGTCGCGGACCACGATCTGCGGCTCATCGGCGGTGAGCGCCGCCGGGAGGATCCGGCGTGAGCCGTCCTGGTCGTCCAGGTCGGCCAGGACGAACCGGTCGGGGTTCTCGGACTGGGCCGAGCGCACCAGGCCCCAGACGGCCGCGGCGGCGGGGTCGGCCACATCGGTGTCATCGCCCGCGGCGATGGCTCCCCGGGTGAGGAACACCAGTCGGGAGGCGCCGAAGCGGTCGTCGGCCAGCCAGGTCTTGAGCAGGTCGAGGGCGCGGTGGCCGGCTTCCCGTACCGCCTCCGCCAGGTCCTGCGTCCGGCGGGTGCCGGACGCGCTGGAGGCCAGGACGACGTCGGGCGCGGTGGCGCCCGCGTCGATGGCCCCGGCCAGGGCCGCGAGGTCCGGGTAGGTGTCCACGGTGCCATCGGCCGATCCGAGGACACCGGCCACCTCGGCCTGGTCAGGTCCGACGAGCGCCCAGCGCCCGGCCGCCACGCCGTTCGGCTCCGGGGCGCGGGACGTGTCCACGGGCACCCACTCGACCTGGTACAGCGACTCGTACGGCTGGGCGGAGTTCACCTGCTCCGGGGCCACGGGCCGCAGGACGAGGGAGTCGACCGTGACGACGAGTGCGCCGGAGGTGTCGGTGGCGTGCAGGGAGACGGTGTCCCCGCCGACGCTCGCAAGCCGTACGCGCAGCGCGGACGCGCCGCCGGCGTGGAGGGTCACCCCGTTCCACGAGAACGGAAGGGTGCTGCCGTCGGTGCCGGTGGGGTTGAACGCGACGGTGTGCAGCGAGGCGTCGAGCAGCGCCGGGTGCAGGCCGTACCGCGCGGCCTCGGCCTCCTGTGTCTCGGGCAGGTCGATCTCGGCGAAGATCTCGTCACCGCGGCGCCAGGCGGCTCGCAGCCCCTGGAAGGCCGGACCGTAGGCGAAGCCGACGTCGATGAAGCGGTCGTAGAGACCGTCCACGTCGATCGGCTTCGCCTCCGCGGGCGGCCATACGGCGAAGTCGGCGGCCACGGACTCCGGTGCCCTGGTGGACGGGTCCCTGGTGAGCAGGCCGGTCGTGTGGCGTGTCCAGGGGTCGTCCGGCTGGGCGTCCTCGGACCTGGAGTACAGGTTGAGCGAACGGGCCCCGGACTCGTCCGGCTCACCCACGGTGAGCTGGATCTGGGCCGCGCCCCGTGCGGGCAGGATCAGCGGCGTCTCGATGGTCAGCTCGTCCAGCCGCTCGTAGCCCACCTGCTCCGCCGCGCGCAGGGCCACTTCCACGAAGGCCGTGCCCGGGAAGAGCACGGTCTCCGCGAATACGTGATCGGCCAGCCACGGCTGAGTGGCGACGGACAGACGGCCGGTGAACAGGTAGGAGTCGGTGTCGGCCAGGGCGACGGCGGCGCCGAGGAGCGGGTGGTCGGGCGAGTTCAGCCCCGCCGAGGTCACATCCCCGCCGGCGGCCGGCGACGTCTCGAGCCAGTAGCGCCGCCGCTGGAAGGCGTAGGTGGGCAGCTCCACCCGCTGGGCGCCACGCCCGGCGAACACCGCGTCCCACTTCACCGCGGTGCCGTGGACGTGGAGTTCGGCCAGCGCCATGGTCAGCGACTGGATCTCGGGCCGGTCCTTGCGCAGCACGGACACGAGGGAGGGAGCGAGCCCGCCATCGGATTCCTCGGCCGTCAGGCAGTCCTGGGCCATCGCGGTGAGCACACCGTCCGGGCCCACCTCCACGAACGACGTCACACCCAGCTTCTCCAGGGTCCGTACCCCGTCCGCGAACCGCACCGCCTCGCGCACATGGCGCACCCAGTACTCCGGCGAGCACACCTCGTCCGTCTCCGCCGATGTGCCGGTGACGTTGGAGACCAGGGAGAGGGTCGGCGGAGCGAACGACAGGCCCTCGACGACCTTACGGAAGTCGCCGAGCACCCCGTCCATGCGCGGGGAGTGGAAGGCGTGGCTGACGCGCAGGCGACGCGTCTTACGGCCCTCTCGCTCCCACTGTCCGGCGATCTCCAGCACCGCGGCCTCATCACCCGCGATGACCACGGCGGTCGGGCCGTTGACGGCGGCGATGCTCACCTCGGCCTCACGACCGGCCAGCGACGCGGCGATCTCCTCCTCGGGCGCCTGGACGGCCACCATCGCGCCGCCCTCGGGCATGGACTGCATCAGCCGGCCACGGGCCGCCACCAGCGCGCACGCGTCCTCCAGCGAGAACACCCCCGCCACATGTGCGGCGGCGATCTCGCCGATGGAGTGACCGATCAGCACGTCCGGGGTGATGCCCCAGTGCTCCAGCAGCCGGAACAACGCCACCTCGATGGCGAACAGCGCGGGCTGGGTGAACGCCGTCTGATCCAGCAGCTCGGCATCCGCGCTGCCTTCGGCCGCGAACATCACCTCGGTGAGCGGACGGTCGAGCAGCACATCGAGATGCGCGCACACCTCGTCCAACGCCTGGGCGAACACCGGGAAGGCGTCGTACAGCTCCCGGCCCATGCCCAGACGCTGCGCACCCTGGCCCGAGAACAGGAACGCCGTCTTGTGCTCGGCCCGCGCCACGCCCTGGATCAGCGTGGCCGCGTTCCTGCCCTCCGCCAGCGCGTCGAGTCCGGAGCGGAACTGGGCCGGCTCCTCGGCGACCACAACCGCGCGGTAGGGCAGGGCGGAACGGGTCGTCGCCAGCGAATAACCGATGTCGGCGAGGTCGTCGGCGCGCGCGGTAGCCACGCCCTCGAACTCGCGCAGCCGCCCGGCCTGAGCGCTCAGCGCGTCGGGGCTTCCGCCGGAGAGCAGCCAGGGAACCACCGTGATGCCGGCCGGCGAACCGGCGGCCTCGCCGCCGGTCTCCTGCGACGGTGCCTCTGCGGCGTCGGCCGCCTCGATGATCGTGTGCGCGTTGGTGCCGCTGATCCCGAAGGAGGACACGGCCGCCCGGCGCGGGCGGTCCGTCTCCGGCCACGGGGTCGCCTCGTGCAGCAGGGACACGGCGCCGCTGGTCCAGTCGACGTGCGGCGAGGGCTCGTCCGCGTGGAGCGTCTTCGGCAGTACGCCCTCACGCATGGCCATCACCATCTTGATGACCCCGGCCACACCGGCCGCCGCCTGGGTGTGCCCGATGTTCGACTTGATGGAGCCCAGCCACAGCGGCTCATCCTCCGGCCGCCCCTGGCCGTAGGTGGCCAGCAGCGCCTGCGCCTCGATCGGGTCACCCAGCGACGTGCCCGTGCCGTGTGCCTCGACCGCGTCCACATCGGCCGGTGTCAGGCCCGCGTTCTCCAGCGCCTTGCCGATCACCCGCTGCTGCGACGGGCCGTTCGGCGCCGTCAGACCGTTGGACGCGCCGTCCTGGTTGATCGCCGAACCCCGGACGACGGCCAGCACCTGGTGGCCGTTGCGCCGGGCGTCCGACAGCCGCTCCACCAGCAGCAGGCCCACGCCCTCGGACCAGCCCGTGCCATCGGCCTCGGCGGAGAACGCCTTGCACCGTCCGTCCGGCGACAGCACCCGCTGGGAGCTGAACTCGACGAACGTGCCCGGCGTGGCCATGATCGTCACACCGCCGGCCAGCGCCATGTCGCACTCGCCCTGGCGCAGCGACTGCGCGGCCAGGTGCAGGGCGACCAGCGACGACGAGCACGCGGTGTCCACCGTCACGGCCGGTCCCTCGAAACCGAAGGTGTAGGAGAGGCGGCCGGAGGCGACGCTCGACGCGCTGCCGAGTCCGAGATAGCCCTGCACACCGTCCGGCGCGTTGATGGCCCGGCCGCTGTAGTCCTGGTAGTTCGAGCCGATGAAGACGCCCGCCTGGCTGCCACGCAACGCCGCCGGGTCGATGCCGGCACGCTCGAACGCCTCCCAGCTGGTCTCCAGCAGCAGCCGCTGCTGCGGGTCCATGGCCAGGGCCTCGCGCGGGTTGATCCCGAAGAAGTCCGGGTCGAAGTCGGTGATGTTGTCGAGGAATCCGCCGGTGAGGGCGTAGGTCTTGCCCGGCTTGTCGGGGTCGGGGTCGTACAGCCCCTCGAGGTCCCAGCCACGGTCATCGGGGAACCCGGAGATCGTGTCGACTCCGGCGTTCACCACGTCCCACAGCTGCTCGGGGGTCCGCACACCACCCGGGAACCGGCAGCTCATCGCCACGATCGCGATGGGCTCGTCGAACGAGTCCGATCGGGTCGGCGCCGTCTCGGCGGAGCCGCCTTCCTCGGTGCCGAACATCTCGCCGTTCAGGAACCGTGCCAGCACGGTGGGCGTGGGGTAGTCGAAGACCAGGCTGACCGGCAGCCGCAGCCCGGTCGCCGCACCGATCCGGTTGCGCAGTTCAACGGCGGTCAGCGAGTCGAAGCCGAGGTCACGGAAGGCACGGTCCGACGCGACCGCGTCCGCGCTGTCGTGCGCGAGGACGTCGGCGGCCTGGGCACGTACCAGGTCCCGCAGCGCTCCTTCGCGCTTCTCCCGGGGCATGGCTTCCAGCCGGTCGTGGAGTTCCGCCCGCTCGGGGGCGGAACTGCCCGCCGTGGGCTGCTTCCCCGTGGTCGCGCTCTGCACGTTCCGCAGCTGACGGAAGAGAGGAGTGTCGGCGGAGTCCGCTTCGAAGCGTGCCCAGTCGATGTCCGCGACCGCGAGGAACGTCTCGTCGTGGTCCAATGCCCGCTGCAGCGCCGAAATCGCCAGCTCGGGGGGCATGGCCAGAATCCCCGATCGGCTCATCTGCTCGCCGACCTCGTCCGTGACGAGGCCGCCTCCGGCCCAGGCGCCCCAGGCGATGGAGGTGGCCGGAAGGCCGTCCGCACGCCGCTGGGCCGCCAGCGCGTCCAGGAAGGCGTTGCCCGCGGCGTAACTCCCCTGCCCCGGATTGCCCAGCGTGGCCGCCGCCGAGGAGAACAGCACGAACGCCGACAGATCCATCCCCGCGGTCAGCTCATGGAGATTCCGCGCCGCGTCCACCTTCGGACGCAGCACCCCCGCCGCCCGCTCCACCGTCAGGGCGTCCACCACGCCGTCGTCCAGCACACCCGCCGTATGCACCACGGCGGTCAGCGGGAACTCCTGCGGGATCGCGTCCAGCACCGCGGCCAGCGCCTCACGGTCCGCGGCGTCACACGCCGCCACCGTCACCCGGGCACCGAGCTCCTCCAGCTCCGCCTTCAACTCGGCGGCGCCCTCGGCCTCCATACCACTGCGGCTCGTCAGCACCAGATGCTCGGCACCCGTACGCGCCAGCCAGCGGGCAACGTGACCGCCCAGCGCACCCGTACCACCGGTCACCAGCACCGAACCGTTGGGACGCCAGCCATCCGCGGTCGTGGCATCGGGCGCGGAGGCCCGCACCAGCCGCTTGGCGAAGACGCCGGACCCGCGCACCGCGACCTGGTCCTCGCCCTCCGCGCCCGCGAGCACTCCGGCCAACCGGGCCACCGCACGGGTGTCCATGGTCTCGGGCAGGTCCACGACGCCGCCCCAGCGCTGGGGGTATTCCGCCTCCAGGGTCCGGCCCAGGCCCCACACCATGGCCTGCACCGGGCTCACCAGCCGGTCGGAGCGCCCCACCGACACCGCGCCCCGGGTGCCACACCACAGCGGAGCCACCACATCCGCATCGCCCAGCGCCTGAACCAGGCCCACCGTCGACGCCAGCCCAGCCGGGACCACCTCGAAGGACTCATGCGCCGACTCGTCCAGCCCCAGCAGCGAGAACACACCCGCCACGCCCGACGGCTCCACCGCCGCGCCAACGAGGGCCCCGCGCAGCCGCTCCGCCATCACCTCACGGTCATCCGCCGCCCCGACGGCCACGCGAACCACATGCGCACCGCGCCCGGCCAGCCCATCGAGCACGGCGGCGACCAAAGCGTCGTCACCACAGGCTTCCGGAACGGCCACGAGCCAGGTGCCCGAGAGCGTGGTCTCGGACGCGGATGCCAGGGGCTTCCAGACCGCCTGGTAACGCCAGCCGTCCACCTTGTTCTGCTCACGCCGCTGACGACGCCAGGACGACAGCGCCGGAAGCAACGCCGTCAACGACGACTGCTGCTCCTCGTCCTCCACCTCCAGCGTGCGGACCAGCGCCTCCAAATCCTCGCGCTCCACCGCCTCCCAGAAGCGCGCGTCCACCGCATCCGCGCTCAAGCCGCCACCGGCGGCGGCCACCTCGGCAGCCGAGGTGGCGTCCAGCCAGTACCGCTGGCGCTGGAAGGCGTAGGTGGGCAGGTCGACGGGCCGGGCACCAGTCCCCGCGAACACCGTCCGCCAGTCCACGGCGATACCGCCGACGTGAGCCGCGGCCAGGGAGGTCAGGAACCGCTCCAGACCGCCTTCGTCACGGCGCAGCGAGCCGATGGCCGCCACGGGGGTGCCGTGGTCCTCGGCCGTCTGCTCGATGCCCACAGTCAGCACCGGATGCGCGCTGGCCTCCACGAACGTCTGGAAGCCTTCGTCCAGGAGCACCCGTACGGTCTCGTCGAAACGCACGGTCCCGCGCAGATTGCGGTACCAGTACCCGGCGTCCATCCCCGTGGTGTCCAGCACACCGCCGGTCACCGTCGAGTAGAACGGCACCGAGGAGGACCGCGGAGCGATCCCGGCCAGAGTGCGCCGGATCTCCTCTTCCAGGCTCTCGACATGGGCGGAGTGCGAGGCGTAGTCCACCGGGATACGGCGCGCCCGGATCTCCTCCGCCTCACACGCCGTCAGCAGCTCCTCCAGCGCATCGGCGTCGCCGGAGACCACGACCGCCGAGGGCCCGTTCACCGCCGCCACCGACAGCCGCTCACCCCAGGCCTCGAGGCGCTCCCGCACCGAGTCCACGGGCAGCGACACCGACACCATGCCCCCGCGCCCGGACAGCACGGGCAGCGCCTGGCTGCGCAGGGCCACCACCTTCGCGGCGTCCTCCAGCGACAACGCACCCGCCACACACGCCGCCGCGATCTCACCCTGCGAATGACCGATCACGGCAGCGGGCTCGACGCCGTAGGAGCGCCACAGCTCCGCCAGCGACACCATCACCGCCCACAAGACCGGCTGGACCACATCCACCCGCTCCAACGCGGCCGCGGCACCCTCACCGCCGCGCAACACCTCCACCAGTGACCAGTCCACAAACGGCGCCAACGCCGCCGCACACTCCTCGATCCGCCGGGCGAACACCGGCGAGGCCTCCAGCAGCCCCGCCGCCATCCCCACCCACTGCGAACCCTGACCGGGAAAGACGAACACAACCCCGGCACTGCGCCTGGCCACACCTTCGACCAGCCCCGGAGCGCCGCTGCCCGCGAGATGATCAGCCAGAGCCCGGACAGCCTCCGCACGATCCTGGGCCAGCACCACCGCACGATGGTCAAAAGCGGTCCGCGTCGTGGCAAGAGACAGTCCGATGTCCCCGGCCGTCACCTCCGGATGCTGTTCCACATGGTCCAACAGGCGCCTGGCCTGGGCGCGCAGCGCCGCCTCGGACTTACTCGACAACAGCCAGGGGATAAGGGGCAGCGCCGTCCGGGGCGCCTCCGCCTCCTCTGCCACCTCGGAGCCGGAAGCCGCCTCGGCGGCGTCGTCATGCGTCACCTCATGGGTGGCGGACGGTGCCGGAGCCTGCTCGATGATGGCGTGGGCGTTGGTCCCGCTGATGCCGAAGGAGGACACCCCGGCCCGGCGCGGCTCCTCGCCCTCGGGCCATGCGGCTGCCTCGGTGAGAAGCTCGACCGTACCCGTCGACCAGTCCACATGCGGCGACGGCTCGTCGATGTGCAAGGTGCGCGGCAGCACACCATGCCGCATCGCCAGCACCATCTTCATCACACCGGCCACACCGGCGGCCGCCTGTGTATGGCCGATGTTGGACTTGACCGACCCCAGCAGCAGCGGATCACCCGCGGTGCGCTCACGGCCATAGGTGGCCAGCAGCGCCTGCGCCTCGATCGGGTCACCCAGCTTCGTACCGGTCCCGTGCGCCTCCACGGCATCGACCTGCCCGGCCGTGAGCCCGGCATTGGCCAGCGCCTGGCGGATCACCCGCTGCTGCGACGGGCCGTTGGGGGCCGACAGCGCACTGCTCGCGCCATCCTGATTCGTCGCCGTCCCCCGGACAACCGCCAGCACCGGATGGCCATTTCGCCGCGCATCGGACAGCCGCTCCAGGAACAGCATCCCGGCACCCTCGGCCGCCCCGAAACCATCGGCCGCCGCCGAGAAGGGCTTGCACCGGCCGTCCAGTGCGAGCCCGCGCTGCCGGCTGAAACCGACGAACGTACCCGGCGTGGCCATCACGCTCACGCCACCGGCCAGTGCGAAGGAGCACTCCCCCTGACGCAGCGCCTGCACGGCCAGATGCAGAGCGACCAGCGACGAAGAGCAGGCGGTGTCCACCGTCACCGCCGGGCCCTCCAGCCCGAGCGTGTAGGCCACCCGCCCGGACACCACGCTGATCGCACTGCCGGTCACCAGATGACCCTCGACACCATCCGGCGCCTCATGCACCCGCGGCCCATAGTCAGGGGCCACCGCCCCGAAAAAGACCCCGGACCGGCTGCCCCGCAGCGAGACCGGGTCGATACCCGCCCGCTCGATGGCCTCCCACGACGTCTCCAGCAGCAATCGCTGCTGCGGATCCATCGCCATCGCCTCACGCGGCGAGATCCCGAAGAAATCGGCATCGAAGTCGCCGATGTCGTACAGGAATCCCCCCTCGCGCGTATAGGAGGTACCCGACCGGTCAGGATCCGCGTCATAGAGCGAGTCGAGGTCCCAGCCACGGTCCTCGGGGAATGGCGTGATGGCGTCCTCGGCCCCGCTCAGCAACTGCCAGAACTCCTCGGGAGAACGCACCCCGCCGGGGAAACGGCAACTCATCCCGACAATCGCGATCGGCTCACGGGCCGCCGACTCCACATCCTGCAGACGCTGCCGCGCCTGGTGCAGATCAGCCGTCACCCGCCGGAGGTAGCCGAGCAGCTTTTCTTGTTCCGACATCAGAACCTCTCGGGGTCGCGCTTCGGGAGCGGGGTGGTCGGCGGGCAGGTGGTGTGGGTTCGTGGGTGCGCCGTGGTGGCGGCCGCTGGTCGGATCACGACGTCCCGAACTCCTGGTCGATGAAGGCGAAGAGCTCGTCGGCCTCCGCCGTCTCCAGATGTTCGGCGACATCGTGGGTATCGCCGGAATCGGTGGTCGGGCCATCCGGTGCCGGGCCGCCACGTCCGCCGTCCCAGTGGGACAGAAGACGCTTCAACCGGCCGGCGACCATGGCCCGGGTGTCGTCATCGGCCGCCGCGCCCGTGCCGAGCAAGGCCGCTTCCAGCCGGTCGAGTTCGGCGGCCACGTCCGATGGGTCGTCCGCATCCACGGGGACGATCTCCGCATTCAGCTGTCCGGCCAGCGCTGCGGGGGTCGGGTAGTCGAAGATGAGGGTCGCGGGCAGCCTTAGCCCGGTGGCCGCGTTCAGCCGGTTGCGCAGCTCGACCGCGGTGAGCGAGTCGAAGCCCAGCTCCAGGAAGCCACGATCGGTGTCCACCGCCGACGCCGACCCGTGGCCGAGGACGGTGGCGGCGTGTTCCTGGACCAGACGCAGCAGTGTCCGCTGCCGCTCCCCCTGGCCGAGCCCGGCAAGACGCCGCACCAGCGGCGCCTCCTGCGAACCGGAGTCGTCCTGAGCCGAGGCACGACGGGAGACGACGGGCCGTCGTACGAGTCCGTTGAGCAAGGGGGGTACGGGTGTGGTGTCGGCGGTGGCTGCCAAGTGGCCGAGGTCGAGCCGTGCGGGCACCACCAGGCCCTCGGCCAGCCGCCCGGCCGTGTCGAACAGCCGCAGCCCCTCTTCGGACGAGAACGGCACCAGTCCGCCGCGCGTCATGCGCGACAGGTCCGCCTCGGCGAGGTGTCCGGTCATCCCGCTGCGCTCGGCCCACATGCCCCAGGCCAGCGACACCCCGGGCAGGCCCATCGCCCGGCGCCGCTGGGCCAGTCCGTCCAGGAACGTGTTGGCGGCGGCGTAGTTGGCCTGGCCCGCGGACCCCAGGACACCGGCGGCCGAGGAGAACAGGGCGAACATGGCCACATCGAAGCGGCGCGTCAGCTCATGCAGGTGCCACGCCCCGTCGACCTTGGCGCGCAGCACCGCATCGAGCCGCTCCGGTGTCAGCGAGGTCACCGTGCCGTCGTCCAGGAGGCCCGCGGCATGGACCACGCCGGTCAGGCCGTGCCCATCATCGGGCAGCCCCGCCAGCAGATCGGCCAGCGCGTCGCGGTCGGCGACATCGCAGGCGGCAACCTCGACCGAGGCCCCCAGGGCCGTCAGCTCCGTCTCGAGCGCTGTCATGCTCTCGGCGGCGCGGCCACGGCGGCTGACCAGCAGCAGCCGGCGTATCCCGTGCTCCGCCACCAGATGCCGCGCGACCAGCCCGCCCAGGACACCTCCGGCACCGGTGATCAGTACCGTGCCTTCCGGGTCCAGCGCGGCCGGAACACTCAGCACCAGCTTGCCCACGTGGCGCGCCTGGCTCATGAACCGGAACGCCTCGGGGGACCTGCGCACATCCCACACCCGGGTGGGCAGCGGCCGCAGTTGACCTCGCTCGAACAGGGCCACGATCTCGGCGAGCATCTCCCCGATGCGCTCGGGGCCCGCCTCCGCCAGGTCGAACGCCCGGTACATCACGCCCGGATGCGCCGCCGCCACCTCATCGGCCGACCGCACATCCGTCTTGCCCATCTCGATGAACCGCCCGCCCTCACCCAGCAGCCGCAGCGACGCGTCCACGAACTCACCGGCCAGGGAGTCCAGGACCACATCCACACCACGACCGGCCGAGGAGTCCTTGAACCGCTTCTCGAACTCCAGCGTCCGCGACGAGGCGATATGCGCCTCGTCCAGCCCGAGACCGCGCAGGACGTCCCACTTGGCCTCACTCGCGGTCGCGAACACCTCACAGTCCCAGGCCCGCGCCAACTGCACCGCCGCGATTCCCACACCACCGGCCGCGGCATGGACCAGCAGCGACTCACCACGCCGGAGGCCCGCCAGCTCCCGCAGCGCATACAAAGCCGTCACAAACACGACCGGGACGGAGGCGGCCTCGGTGAAGGACCAGCCGTCCGGAATCCGCACCAGGGTGCGGTGATCCACCACGGCCAGCGGCCCGAATCCACCCTCCCACAGCCCCATCACGCGGTCGCCGACGGCGAGGGAGGTCACCCCGGGACCGGCGGCCACGACCACACCGGCCCCCTCGCCGCCCATCAGAGCCTCACCCGGATACATCCCCAGGGAGATCAGGACATCGCGGAAGTTCAGGCCCGTGGCACGCACCGCGACCCGCACCTCGTGCTCGCCGAGTTCCCCGGTGGCGTCCGTGGCCGTGGCCAGCGCCAGCCCCTCCAGGGTGCCCGCTCCGGACGCCTCCAGCCGCCACGCCTCCGTACCGACCGGCGGCGTCAGCACACCCGTCGCGCCACCGGACGCCAGACGCGGCACCAGCATCTGGGAGCCGCGCACCGCCAGCTGCGGTTCCCCGGTGGACACCGCCTGGTGCACCACGGCCAGCGACTCCTCGGCACCGTCCACATCCAGCAGGACGAACCGGTCCGGATTCTCGGCCTGCGCCGACCGCACCAGCCCCCACACCGGGGCCGCCGCCAGGTCACGCGGGTCCACGCCGTCCTCGGTCGCCATCGCACCGCGGGTCACGAGCACCAGCCGCGCCTCGGCGAACCGGTCCTCCGTCAGCCATGCCCGCACCATGTCCAGGGTCTGGTGGGCCACCGCCCGGGTCGCCGTAACGACGTCCTCACCGGGGGCGGAGGAGGCGGTCACGAACACCAGGTTCGGCAACGGTGCGCCCGACTCCACATGCGCCGCGAGAGCAGCCAGGTCGGCGTGCTCCTCCACCGATCCATCGGCCGCCTTCAACGCCCGGGCCAGGCCGAAGACATCAGGCCCGGCCACGGCACACCGGTCCGTCGCGGGGACTGGGGCGGTGGTGGACGCCGCGACCCACTCCACCCGGTACAGCGACTCGGCGTCTTCGGCGGACGACGCGAGCTGCGCTTCCGATACCGGCCGGGTGACCAGCGCCTCCGCCGACGCCACCGGCGTACCGGCGGCATCGGCCACCAGCACCGACATTCCATCGGCGCCCGCGCGGGCCAGCCGTACCCGCAGGGAGGTCGCGCCGGTGGCGTACAGCGACACACCGCTCCATACGAACGGCAGCCGAATCCCGCCCGAGCTCCCCTCGCTCTCCGCGGCAGCGGACACCAGCCAGGCGTGCAGCGCCATGTCGAGCAGCGCGGGATGCAGCCCGAACCGGGCCGCCTCCGTCCGCGACTCCTCCGGCAGCGCCACCTCCGCGAAGACCTCATCGCCCCTGCGCCAGACGGCACGCAGCCCCCGGAACACCGGTCCGTACGCCAGCCCGGTGGCCGCCATATCCTCGTAGAAGCCCGCGGTCTCGACCGCCTCCGCTCCCGCCGGCGGCCATGCGCTCAGGTCCACCGGACCCGCCGCCCCATCGGCGACCGACGCCACGGCCAGCACGCCCTTCGCATGGCACGTCCACGACGCGTCCGGACCATCGCCACGACGGGAATACACACTGAGCTCGCGCTCCCCGCCCTGCCCGGGCCCACTCACCACCAGCTGCACCTGGACCGCCCCCTCCTCGGGCAGCACCAAAGGCGCCTCCAGCGTCAGCTCCTCCAACCGGTCACAACCCACCGCATCACCGGCCCGCGACGCCAACTCGACAAACGCCGTACCCGGCAGAATGACCCGGCCCAGCACCGCATGGTCGGCCAGCCAGGGATGCGTACGCAGCGACAGCCGACCGGTCAGCAAGAACCCATCGGAGTCGGGCAGCGGCACAGCAGCACCCAGCAGCGGATGCCCCGCCGCGTCCAGCCCCGCCGAAGACACATCACCGGCGCCGCCTGCTTCGGGATCCAGCCAGAAGCGCGCGCGCTGGAAGGCATACGTCGGCAGATCGACGCGCCTGGCCGCCGATCCGGCGAAGAGATCCGCCCAGTCGACGGATGCTCCGCCGACATACGCCTCGGCCAGGGAGGTCATAAACCGCTGCAGGCCGCCTTCGTCACGGCGCAGCGAACCGACAGCCGTCACCCGGGCGCCGTGGTCCTCCGCGGTCTGCTCCACCCCCATCGTCAGCACAGGGTGAGCGCTGGCCTCGATGAACACCTGGAAACCATCGGCCAGCAGCACACGGACGGTCTCGTCGAAGCGCACCGTCTGACGCAGATTCCGGTACCAGTACCCGGCGTCCAGACCGGCGGTATCCAGCACCCCGCCGGTCACCGTCGAATAGAACGGCACCGACGACGCACGCGGGGCGATTCCCGCGAGGATCTGCTGGAGCTCGTCCTCGATGGCCTCGACGTGAGCGCAGTGGGAGGCGTAGTCCACGGGCACGCGACGCGCCCGGATCCCCTCGCCCTCGCATACGCCCAGGAGTTCGTCCAACGCGTCGGCGTCGCCGGAGACCACGACCGCCGAGGGCCCGTTCACCGCCGCCACCGACAGCCGCTCACCCCACGCCTCGAGCCGCTCCCGCACCGAGTCCACGGGCAGGGACACCGACACCATCCCGCCACGCCCCGACAGCGCCCGCAGCGCCTTGCTCCGCAACGCCACCACCTTCGCGGCGTCCTCCAGCGACAGCGCACCCGCCACACACGCCGCCGCGATCTCACCCTGGGAGTGACCGATGACCGCCGCGGGCTCCACACCATACGAACGCCACAGCTCGGCCAGCGACACCATCACCGCCCACAGCACCGGCTGCACCACATCCACCCGCTCCAGCGCCTCCGCGGCACTCTCACCGCCGCGCAACACCTCCGCAAGCGGCCAGTCCACGTACGGCGCCAACGCCGCCGCACACTCACCGATCCGCTCCGCGAACACCGGGGAAGACTCCAGCAGCCCTGCCGCCATCCCCACCCACTGCGAACCCTGACCAGGGAAGACAAGCACCGCCTGGTCACGAGCGCCGGCTATTCCCCGTACCACACCAGGTGCCACATTCCCCTCGGCCAACGCCCCCAGGCCGTTCAGGAGGCCGTCGCCGTCGCCCGCCAGCACCACCGCGCGGTGTTCGAACACACTGCGCGTGGTCGCCAACGACAGCCCGATATCGGCGGGCGAGACCTCTCGGCGCTCACGCAGATGCGTCAGCAGCCGCTCCGCCTGTGCCTCGACCGCGGTGTCCGACCGTCCGGAGATCACCCACGGCGTGATCTCCGGCAGTTCCGCGGCCGGGGCCCCGTCATCGGCGGCAGGGCTGGGAGCGGCGTCCAGCGGAGCCTGTTCCAGCACGGCGTGGGCATTGGTGCCACTCATCCCGAAGGAGGAGACTCCCGCGCGCCGCGGCCGTCCCGTCTCCGGCCAGGGCATACCGTCCGTCAGCAGGCTCACCCCGCCCGCTGACCAGTCCACATGCGGCGACGGCTCATCGATGTGCAGCGTCTTCGGCAGTGCGCCGTGCCGCATCGCCATCACCATCTTGATGACACCGGCCACACCGGCCGCCGCCTGCGCATGGCCGATGTTCGACTTCACCGAGCCGAGCCACAGCGGCTGGTCCGCGGGCCGGTCCTGGCCGTAGGTGGCCAGCACGGCCTGTGCCTCAATGGGATCGCCCAGCTTGGTGCCGGTGCCATGTGCCTCCACCGCGTCCACCTCGATGGCCGACAGCCCGGCGTTCGCCAGCGCGGCGCGGATCACCCGCTGCTGAGACGGGCCGTTCGGGGCGGTCAGGCCGTTGGACGCACCGTCCTGGTTGGTCGCCGTACCGCGGACCAGGGCCAGCACCTGGTGCCCGTTGCGTTTGGCGTCCGACAGCCGCTCCACGAGCAGCAGCCCGACGCCCTCGGCGAATCCGAAGCCGTCGGCGCGATCACTGAACGCCTTGCACTTGCCGTCCACGGACAGCCCGCGCTGACGGCTGAAGTCCACCAGCCCGACCTGTGTGGACATCACGGTCGCACCACCGGCCAGCGCCATGTCGCATTCGCCCTGGCGCAGCGCCTGGACCGCCAGGTGCAGCGCGACCAGCGACGACGAGCACGCGGTGTCCACCGTCACGGCCGGGCCCTCGAGACCCAGGGTGTAGGAGATCCGGCCCGAGGCCACGCTGCCGGCGCTGCCGATACCGAGGTAGCCCTCAATGCCTTCGGGAGAGTTCCCCTGCAGACGGGTGCCGTAGTCGTTGTACACAACGCCGACGAAGACGCCGGTCCGGCTTCCCCTCGCCGTCTCGGGAGCGATACCTGCCCGCTCGAACGCCTCCCACGACGTCTCCAGCAGCAGTCGCTGCTGCGGGTCCATCGACAGCGCCTCACGTGGCGAGATCCCGAAGAACTCCGGGTCGAACTGGTCCGCCTCGTAGAGGAAGCCACCGTTGCGGGCGTAGTACGTGCCCTCACGCGAGGGGTCCGGGTCGTACATCGACTCGAGGTCCCAGCCACGATTGGACGGGAGCGACGACGTGGCATCGGTGCCCGCCATCACCAGCTGCCACAGCTCCTCGGGTGTCTGCACACCACCGGGGAAGCGGCAGCTCATGGCCACGATCGCGATCGGGTCGTCGTCCGTGCGGGACGGGACGCCGGACGGTCCGCCCGCCGCCGCGATGGCCGTGCCCTGGGACCCGAGGATCTCCGAGCGCAGATGGCCCGCCAGCACCGTCGGGTTCGGGTAGTCGAAGACGAGCGTCGCCGGGAGGCGCAACCCGGTTTCCGCGCTGAGACGGTTACGCAATTCCACGGCGGTGAGGGAGTCGAAGCCCAGCTCCTTGAAGGGCCGTCCCACCTCGACGGTGTCCGAGTTGGCATGTCCCAGGGCAGCGGCCACCTGGACGCGGATCAGCTCCTGGAGCAGGAACTGCTCCTGATCCGCCTCGGACATGCTGACCAGTCGCCGCCGCAGGCGGGCGGCAACGTCGTCCACGTCCGTGTCTCCGGCGCCCGCGACACGCCGGGCGGTCATCCCCGGTACGACGTTACGGAAGAGAACGGGGAGTTCGGCTCCCTGCGCACGCAGCGCCGGGATGTCCAGCCGGAAGAGAACGGGTACCACCGCGTCCGAGACCAGAGCGGCGTCGAAGAGCTCAAGGCCCTCGTCCGTGGCCAGTGGCACCACGCCCGAGCGGGATATCCGCTGGATGTCTTCCTCGCCGAGGTGTCCGGTCATGCCGCTCGCCTCGGCCCACAGACCCCATGCCATCGACACGCCCGGCAGCCCCCGAGCGCGACGCCAGGACGCCAGACCGTCCAGGAACACATTCGCCGCCGCGTAGTTGCTCTGCCCCGCGCCACCCAGCACACCGGTCGCCGACGAGAACAGCACGAACGCCGACAAGTCCATCCCCGCCGTCAGCTCATGCAGATTCCACGCCGCGTCCACCTTCGCCCGCAGCACCGGCTCAACCCGCTCACGGGTCAGCGACGTCAGCA
>NZ_JBIADZ010000062.1:0-20505 GCF_042868035.1 Streptomyces sp. NPDC007875
ATCCCCGCCGCGAACACCGGCGAGGACTCCAGCAGCCCCACCGCCATACCCGCCCACTGCGCACCCTGACCCGGGAACACGAACACCGAACGGCCGGCGTCGCCGGTCCTCCCCCGCACCACTCCGTTGGACGCGGTGGCTTCCTCGGCGACCGCCTCCAGACGCTGGAGGAGCTCCTCACGGTCGGTCCCGGTCACCACGGCCCGGTGCTCGAACGCGGACCTGGTCGTCGCCAGCGAGAGCGCCACATCGGCCGTACGAAGCTCCGGGCGCTCGGACACGAACTCCCGCAGTCGTCCGGCCTGTGCCTGCAGAGCCTCCGCGCTACGGCCCGACACCACCCACGCCACCGGACCGTCGACGCCCTCGGCTTCAGCGGCCTCGGCCGGCTCGGCCTCCGGAGCCTGCTCCAGGATGGTGTGCGCGTTGGTGCCGCTCATACCGAACGAGGACACGGCGGCGCGGCGCGGGTGGTCCCGGTCCGGCCACGGGGTCGACTCGTGCAGCAGGGAGACGGCGCCGCCGGTCCAGTCGATGTGCGGCGAGGGCTCGCTCGCGTGGAGCGTCTTGGGCAGCACGCCCTCGATCATGGCCATCACCATCTTGATGACGCCCGCGACACCGGCCGCGGCCTGCGTATGGCCGATGTTGGACTTGATGCCGCCCAGCCAGAGCGGCTGGTCGGCGGGCCGGTCCTGGCCGTACGTCGCCATCAGCGCCTGCGCCTCGATCGGGTCACCCAAGGTGGTGCCCGTACCGTGTGCCTCCACGGCGTCCACGTCGGTGACCGACAGACGGGCGCTCGTCAGCGCCTGCCGGATGACCCGCTGCTGCGATATGCCGTTGGGCGCCGTCAGACCGTTGGACGCGCCGTCCTGGTTGATCGCCGAACCCCGGACGATGGCCAGCACCTTGTGGCCGTTGCGCTGCGCGTCCGACAGCCGCTCCACGAGCAGCATGCCGACGCCCTCGCCCCAGCCGGTGCCGTCGGCCGCCGCCCCGAACGGCTTGCAGCGGCCGTCCGCCGCCAGGCCACGCTGCCGGCTGAACTGGACGAACGCCGCCGGGGTGGACATCACCGTGATGCCACCGGCCAGCGCGAGCGTGCACTCGCGCTGGCGCAGTGCCTGAACGGCGAGGTGCAGGGCCACGAGGGACGACGAGCACGCCGTGTCCACGGAGAGCGCGGGGCCCTCGAGACCCATGGTGTAGGAGATCCGGCCGGAGACGATGCTCGCCGCGTTGCCCGTGCCGGAGTGGCCCTCGACATCCTCCATGCTCTCGGAGGCACCGAGCGTGAGCATGGAGTAGTCCTGGCCGTTGGTTCCGACGAACACGCCTGTCCTGCTGCCCCGCAGGGACATCGGGTCGATGCCCGCCCGCTCGAACGCCTCCCACGACGTCTCCAGCAGCAGCCGCTGCTGCGGGTCCATCGACAGCGCCTCACGCGGCGAGATCCCGAAGAACGCCGGATCGAATTGGTCGGCGTTCTCCAGGAAGCCGCCCTCGGTCGTATAGCTGGTGCCGGGACGGTCCGGGTCCTCGTCGTAGAGGGCGTCGATGTCCCAACCACGGTCCATGGGGAATTCCGAAATCGCGTCAGTGCCGTCCGCCACCAAGCGCCACAGGTCCTCCGGAGAGTTCACCCCTCCGGGGAACCGGCAGCTCATGGCGACGATCGCGATCGGTTCCTGGTCCGCTGACTCGGCCTCGAGCAGGCGCTGGCGAGTCTGCTGGAGATCCGCGGTCACCCGCTTGAGATAGTCGAGAAGCTTCTCTTCGTTCATTGTTATGTCACCCATGGAAGTAGTAAGGGACGACGCTCGGGAACCGACCGCGCCAGCTCAGGAGATCCCAAGCTCCTTGTCGATGAAGTCGAAGATCTCGTCCGACGTCGCCGACTGAATCTTGTCCGAAACCGCCTTCTTGCCGGAGTTGCCCGAATCCTGTTCCGCTTCTCCCCACTTGAGGAGAAGCGTCTGCAGACGCGTCGTGATCCTGGGCCGGTCCACGTCGTCGGCGGAGATCGTGGCCATCGCCGCTTCGATCCGGTCCAGCTCGCCGAGGATCGGTGCGGCCGCCGAGACCCCGTCCTGGACGACGTCGGTACGCAGCCGGCGGGCGAGCGCGACGGGCGTCGGGTGGTCGAAGACGATCGTCGCGGGCAGGCGCAGGCCCGTCGCCGCGTCCAGCCGGTTGCGCAGTTCGACGGCGGTCAGCGAGTCGAAGCCGAGCTCACGGAAGGCCCGCTGGGACTCGACCAACTCCACCGACGGGAAGCCCAGCACCATCGCCACCTGCGTGGTGACCAGGTCGAGCAGCGCTCGTTCCTGTTCCGCCTCCGACATTCCGGCCAGCCGCTCCCGCAGTTCGGAGCCACCGGTCTCGAACTGCGCCGCGGTGCCACCGCCGATCGCGGCTTCCAGGATCCGGCGCGCCTCGGGCACCTCGTCCAGCAGTCGGCTGCCCCGAACGGCGACGTAGGAGGGTACGAATCGCTCCCAGTCGAGGTCGGCGATGGCCAGGTGCGTCTCCTGCAGGTCGAGGGCCTGCTGGAGGGCCTTGACCGCCAGCTCCGGGGTCATCGGGGCCATACCGCCGCGCCGCAGCCGCTCCTCCAGCGCCCCGTCGACCGCCATGCCGCCCTCGGCCCACGGGCCCCAGGCGACCGAGGTGGCCGCCAGTCCCTGGGCCCGGCGCTGCTGCGCCAGGGCGTCGAGGTAGGCGTTGGCCGCCGCGTAACTGCCCTGCCCGGCGCCGCCGATGGCTCCGGCGAGCGAGGAGAACAGCACGAACGCGGACAGGTCGAGGCCCTCGGTCAGCTCGTGCAGATTGCGGGCGCCGTCCACCTTGGGACGCAGCACGCCCGCGACCCGCTCCACCGACATCGAGTCCAGGACACCGTCGTCCAGGACACCCGCCGCGTGCACGACGGCGTTCAGCGGATACCGCTCCGGGATGGCGGCCAGTACGGCGGCCAGGGCGTCGCGGTCGGCGGCGTCACATGCCGCGATGGTCACCTCGGCCCCCAACGTGGTGAGTTCGTCGCGCAGTTCGGCGGCCCCGTCGGCTTCCAGGCCACGGCGGCTGGTCAGCACCAGGTGCTCGGCGCCGGCGCGTGCCAGCCACCGGGCCACCTGGCTGCCCACTCCCCCGGTGCCACCGGTCACCAGCACCGATCCCCGCGCGCTCCACGGCTGAGCCGTGGTCCCGGGTGCGGCGGCCCGCGCCAGACGCCGGGTGAACACGCCTGACGTGCGCACCGCCACCTGGTCCTCGAACTCGCCCGCGCCGCCGCCCAGCACGCCGGCCAGCCGGTTCGCGGCCCGCTCGTCCAGCGTCTCCGGGAGGTCGACCAGACCGCCCCAGAGCCGGGGGTGCTCCAGACCGGCGACCCGGCCGAGGCCCCACATCTGCGCCTGGGCGGCGCTGCGCAGGGTGTCGGATCCGGTCACCGAGACGGCGCCTCGCGTGGCCACCCACAGCGGGGCCTCGACACCGGTGTCCACGAGTGCCTGCAGGGCGAGGAGGTTCAGCGCGAGTCCTCGCGGCACGACCGCGTGGTCGGGGCCGGGGTTCTCGTCCAGGGCCAGCAGGGAGAGGGCCCCGCCGACGGTCCCGTCCGACGCGCCCTCGGCCGCCGTGCGCAACCGCTCGGCGAGCGCCGCGCGGTCGATGTCCACGGCGCCGTCGAGCACGATCCGCGCCACCTCCGCGCCCTGCCGCTCGAGCGTGTTCACCGCGGAGGTGACCAGCTCGTCGTCGGCGTGCGACGAGGGAACCATGACCATCCAGGTCCCGGTCAGCGCCCGCTCCGAGAGCTCGGACACCGGGGTCCACGCGATCTCGTAGCGCCAGCCGTCGACCGTGGAGCGCTCACGATGGCCCTTGCGGTAGGACGACAGGGCGGGCAGTACCTCGGTCAGGGAGGCGTTTCCGTCCACGTGCAGCGCCGTGGTCAGCGCCTCGAGGTCCTCACGCTCGACCGCGTCCCAGAACTGGGCGTCGACCGAGTCCACGGAGGCGGAGGCGGCGGAGGCATCGCTCTCGGGGTCCTCCAGCCAGTAGCGCTGCCGCTGGAACGCGTACGTCGGCAGCTCGACCCGCCGGACGTCCTGCCCGGCGAACAGGGCCTCCCAGTCGACGGTGGTGCCGTGGACGTGGAGTTCGGCCAGCGCCGTAGTCAGCGCCTGGGCCTCGGGGCGGTCCTTGCGCAGCGCCGGCACCACGACGGGGGCCGGAGCCTCCTCCGCCGTCAGGCACTCCCGCGCCATCGCCGAGAGCACACCGTCGGGGCCCACCTCGAAGAACCTGGTCACGCCCGCGGTTTCGAGGGAGCGCATCCCGTCCAGGAAGCGCACGGCCTCCCGGACGTGCCGGACCCAGTACTCCGGCGAGCACACCTCATCGGCACCCGCCGACTTGCCCGACACGTTGGAGATCAGAGCGAGGGAGGGCGGGGCGAACGACAGCCCCTCGACGACCTTGCGGAAGTCGTCCAGCATCGCGTCCATGCGGGGCGAGTGGAAGGCGTGGCTGACCCGCAGGCGGCGGGTCTTGCGGCCCTGCTCCGCCCACTGCCCCGCGATCTCCAGCACCGCTTCCTCATCACCGGCAATGACCACGGCGGTCGGGCCGTTGATGGCGGCGATGCTCACCTCGGCCTCACGACCGGCCAGCGACGGAGCGACCTCCTCCTCCGACGCCTCGACGGCCACCATCGCGCCACCCTCGGGAAGCGCCTGCATCAGACGACCGCGAGCGGCCACCAGCGTGCACGCGTCCTCCAGCGAGAACACCCCCGCCACATGCGCGGCCGCGATCTCACCGATGGAATGACCGATCACCACATCCGGCGCCACACCCCACGCCGACAGCAGCCGGAACAACGCCACCTCGATGGCGAACAACGCCGGCTGAGTGAACGCCGTCTGATCCAGCAGCTCGGCATCCGCGCTCCCCTCCGCCGCGAACATCACGTCCTTCAGCGGACGGTCCAGCAGCATGTCCAGGTGCGCGCACACCTCGTCCAGCGCGCGGGCGAACACCGGGAACGCCTCGTACAGCTCCCGGCCCATGCCCAGACGCTGCGCACCCTGACCCGAGAACAGGAAGGCGGTGATTCCCGTCGGAGTGGCGACCGAGCGCACGACCCCGGGGGTCTCCTCGCCGGTGGTGACGGCCTCGAGCCCGCGCAGCAGCTCCGCGCGGTCCGTGCCCGTCAGCACGGCACGGTGTTCGAACACCGACCGGGTGGCGACCAGGGAGTAGCCCACGTCCTTCAGGCTCAGCTCCGGCCGTGCGGTCAGATGCGCCCGCAGCCGCCGCGCCTGGGCGCGCAACCCGTCCGCGCTCCGGGCGGAGAGCGTCCAGGGAGCCGCGCCACGGTCGTCGGGAGCCGTCGCCTCGGCCGGTCGCTCGTCTTCGGCGTCCGTCGGGGCCTGCTCGATGATGGTGTGCACATTGGTGCCGCTGACGCCGAACGCGGAGACACCGGCCCGGCGCGGCTGCCCCGTCTCCGGCCACGCCGTGGCCTCGGTCAGCAGGCGCACCTCGCCCGCCGACCAGTCCACCTGCGGCGACGGCTCGTCCACGTGCAGCGTCTTCGGCAGCACACCGTGCCGCATCGCCATCACCATCTTGATGACACCGGCGAGTCCGGACGCGGCCTGGGTGTGCCCGATGTTGGACTTGAGCGCGCCCAGCCACAGCGGGCGGCCCTCCGGCCGCTCCTTGCCGTAGGTGGCCAGCAGCGCCTGCGCCTCGATCGGGTCACCCAGCGACGTACCCGTACCGTGCGCCTCCACCGCGTCCACCTCGGCGGCCGACACCCCGGCGCTGGCCAGCGCCTGGCGGATCACCCGCTGCTGCGACGGACCGTTCGGCGCCGTCAGACCGTTCGAAGCGCCGTCCTGGTTCACGGCGGAGCCCCGCACGATGCCCAGCACCTGGTGACCGTTGCGCCGGGCGTCCGACAGCCGCTCCACGAGCAGCACGTTGGCGCCCTCGGACCAGCCGGTACCGTCCGCCGCGGCCGAGAACGGCTTGCAGCGGCCATCGGGCGCGAGACCGCCCTGCCGGCTGAACTCGACGAACGCCATCGGGGTCGCCATCACCGTCACGCCGCCGACCAGTGCCATGGAGCATTCGCCCTGGCGCAGCGACTGGCAGGCCAGATGCAGGGCCACCAGCGACGACGAGCAGGCCGTGTCCACCGTGACGGCGGGGCCTTCCAGGCCGTAGGTGTAGGCGAGGCGGCCCGAGACGACGCTGCCGGCGTTGCCCGTCAGCAGATGGCCCTCGACGTCCTCGGGCACCGTCGTCAGGTTGGTGCCGTACCCGGAGCCCGAGAAGCCGACGAACACACCGACCTGGCTGCCCCGCACGGACGTGGGGTTGATTCCCGCCCGCTCGAACGCCTCCCAGGAGGTCTCCAGCAACAGCCGCTGCTGCGGGTCGGTCGCCAGGGCCTCACGGGGCGAGATCCCGAAGAAGCCGGGGTCGAACTCGCTCACGTCGTAGAGGAATCCGCCCTCACGGGCGTAGAACGTGCCCGGCCGGTCCGGGTCCGGGTCGTACATGCCCGACAGGTCCCAGCCGCGGTCGGACGGGAACGACGAGATGGCGTCACCGCCGCCCTCGACCAACTGCCACAGGTCCTCCGGGCTCCGCACTCCACCGGGGAAGCGGCAGCTCATGGAGACGATCGCGATGGGCTCATCGTCCGCGCCGGACCCGGCGGGGGCACCGGACCCGGCGGTGAGCGCCGGGGACGACGCGCCGAGCACCTCGGTGCGCAGATGCGCCGCGAGCGTCGAGGCGCTGGGGTAGTCGAAGACCAGTGTGGCGGGAAGGCTGAGACCGGTCTCGGCGGCCAGCCGGTTGCGCAGGTCGACCGCGGTCAGCGAGTCGAAGCCCAGATCGCGGAAGGCCCGGTTCGGCTCCACCATCTCCGCGGAGGCGTAGCCGAGCACGGAAGCGGCGTGCTTGCGCACCAGATCGAGCAGCGCCCGGTCCCGCTCGCCCTCGGTGAGTGGCTTCAGCCGCTCGCGCAGCTGCGCCCCGGCGGCGTCGGAGTTCTCGCCGTCGCTCCCCTTGGCCTCCAGCCGCTGGACCTCGTCGAGGTCGCTCAGGAACGGGCTGGGCCGGACCGCGGTGAACGAGGGAGCGAACCGCTCCCAGTCCACGTCCACGACCGTCACCACACCGTCGTCGCCGGCCACCGCGCGCTCCAGAGCGGCGATCGCCAACTCGGGTGCCATCGCGGGCAGTCCGCGCCGCGCCAACTGCTCCCCCGCGTCGTCCCGGGTCGCCATGCCGCCCTCGGCCCACGGGCCCCAGGAGACGGCGGTGCCCGCGAGACCCCGTGCACGGCGCTGCTCCACCAGCGCGTCCAGGAAGGCGTTTCCGGAGCCGTAGACGCCCTGGCTGCCGCCGCCCCAGATACCGGAGATGGACGAGAAGACCACGAAAGCGTCGAGCTCACGGTCGCCGAGCAGCTCATCCAGGTTGACGGCGCCCGCCACCTTGCCCGACACCACCCTCGCCGCGTCCGCGAGCTCCGTCTCCACCAGGGAGGCCGCGATCGTGACGCCCGCCGCGTGCACCACTGCGGTGAGCGGCCGGTGCTCCGGCACGGCGTCCAGGACGGCGGCGAGCGCGTCGCGGTCCGCCGCGTCGCACGCGGCCACCGTCACCTCGGCGCCCATGCCCTCCAGCTCCGCCTTCAACTCGGCGGCGCCTTCGGCCTCGAGGCCGCGGCGGCTGGTCAGCACCAGGTGCTCGGCGCCGCTACGGACCAGCCAGCGGGCCACCTGGCCGCCGAGCCCGCCCGTGCCACCGGTCACCAGCACCGTGCCGCGCGCCTGCCACGAGATGCCCTCATCGACGGCCGCGGCCGAGCGCACCAGACGGCGTACGAAGACGCCCGAGCCGCGCACCGCGACCTGGTCCTCGCCGCCCTCGACGGACAGCACACCGGCCAGCCGCTCCGCACCGCGCTCATCCAGCGACTCGGGCAGATCCACCAGACCGCCCCACAGCGGTGGCAGCTCCAGCCCGGCCACCCGGCCCAACGCCCAGACCATCGCCTGCGTCGGGCTGGTGAGCCGGTCCGAACGTCCCACCGACACCGCGCCGCGCGTACCGCACCACAACCGGGCCGGAATCTCGGCCCCGACCATGGCCTGCACCAGCACCAGGGTCAGCGCGTAGCCGCCCGACAGCGCCGGGTACCCCGGGCAGGGCTCCTCGTCCAGGGCCAGCAGCGACAGCACCCCACCCAGCTCGGGTGCGTCGGCGGCCACCTCACGCAGCCGCTCCGCGAGCACGTCCACGTCGAGGTCCCGCTCGTCCACCACGATCGAGACCACATGCGCGCCATGCCGCCCGAGCCCGGCGACGACCTCCGAGACCAGCTCGTCCCCGGCGCGGGACGCCGGAACCACCACCGGCCAGGTCCCCGACAGCGAGCCGTCGGCGATCTCGGTAAGCGGCTTCCATGACACTCGATAGCGCCAGCCGTCGATCGTGGACTGGTCACGGTTGTTGCGGTGATACGCGGACAGGGCGGGCAGCACCGCGCTCAGGGGCGCCTCGCTGTCGACCGCCAACGTCCCCGCCAGCGACTCCAGGTCCTGGCGCTCCACCACGTCCCAGAACCGCGCATCGACGGAGCCGGTGACATCGGCCGCGCTTCCGGCGGGCGGCAGGCCGAATCCATCGAGCCAGTAGCGTTCGCGCTGGAAGACGTAGGTCGGCAGCTCGACCCGGCGGCCTCCACGGCCCTCCAGCGTGGTGGCCCAATCGACCTTGGTGCCGCGCGCGAACACCTCGGCGGCGGAGGTCAGGAACCGCTCCAGGCCGCCCTCGTCGCGCCGCAACGTGCCGACGACCACCGCCTGGGCCTCGGCGGCCTCCACGGTCTGCTGAACGGGCAGGGTGAGCACGGGATGCGGGCTCACCTCGATGAAGGTGGCGTGTCCCTTTCCGAGGAGGGTGCGAGTAGTGGCTTCCAGCTCCACGGTCTGCCGCAGGTTGCGGTACCAGTACTCGGCGTCCAGCCCGGCGGTGTCCACCAGCTCACCGGAGACCGTCGAGTAGAACGGCACCTCCGAGGGGCGCGGCGCGATGTCCGCCAGGACCTTCAGCAGCTCCTCGCGAATCGCCTCCACATGCGCCGAGTGCGAGGCGTAGTCCACCGGAACCCGGCGAACACGGATCTCCTCGCCCTCAAGCTGGGCGACCATCTCATCCAGCGCACCCGGGTCACCCGAGACCACGACGGATCCCGGGCCGTTGACCGCGGCCACCGAGATCGCACCGTCCCAGGCGGCGATCCGCTCCTTGGCCTCGTCCGCCGGCAGTCCGACCGACACCATGCCGCCACGACCCGCAAGGCCCGCCGCGATGGCCTGCGACCGCAAGGTCACCACCTTGGCGGCGTCCTCCAGCGAGAGCGCACCCGCCACGCAGGCCGCCGCGATCTCGCCCTGGCTGTGCCCCATCACCGCGTCGGGCTGCACGCCGACCGAACGCCACAGCTTCGCCAGCGACACCATCACCGCGAAGAGCACCGGCTGGACGACATCCACCCGGTCGAAACCGGGAGCGCCCCCGGAGCCACGCAGCACCTCGGTCAGCGACCAGTCCACATGAGCCGACAGCGCCGTCTCACACTCACCGATCGCCGCGGCGAACACCGGCGAACTTTCGAGCAAGTCCACCGCCATGCCCATCCACTGGGCACCCTGACCGGGGAACACGAACACCGAGCGGCCACGGACATCGGCCACACCACGGGTCACACCCGAGACGATCTCATCGCCGGCCAACGCACCCAGCCGCGCCAGGAGTTCCTCACGGTCAGCGCCCGTCACCACCCCACGGTGCTCGAACACCGACCGCGACGCCACCAGCGAGTACGCCACATCGGCCGCGCCCAGCTCCGGACGCTCCGCCACGAACTCCCGCAGCCTGCCCGCCTGGGCCCGCAGGCCGGCCGGGCTGCGGCCGGACACCATCCAGGCCACCGGACCGTCGGCGACCTCGGCCTGGGTCTCCTCGGCCGCCTCGGCCGCCGGAGCCTGCTCCAGGATCGCGTGCGCGTTGGTCCCGCTGATTCCGAACGAGGACACACCCGCCCGCCGAGGCTGCTCCGACTCGGGCCACGGGGTGGACTCGTTCAGCAGCCGGATGTCGCCCTCCGTCCAGTCCACCTGGCTGGACGGCTCGTCCGCGTGGAGCGTCTTGGGCAGCACGCCGTTACGCATGGCCATCACCATCTTGATGACCCCGCCGACACCGGCGGCGGCCTGGGAGTGGCCGATGTTGGACTTCAGCGAGCCCAGCCACAGCGGCTTGTTCTCCGGCCGCTCCTTGCCGTAGGTGGCCATCAGTGCCTGCGCCTCGATCGGGTCACCCAGCGACGTGCCCGTGCCGTGTGCCTCGACCGCGTCCACATCGGCCGGTGTCAGACCCGCGTTCTTGAGCGCCTGGCGGATCACCCGGCGCTGCGAGGGGCCGTTGGGCGCGGTCAGACCGTTGGACGCACCGTCCTGGTTGATCGCCGAGCCACGGACGACGGCCAGCACCGGGTGGCCGTTGCGCCGGGCGTCCGAGAGCCGCTCCAGGAGGAGCAGGCCCACGCCCTCGGCCCAGCCCGTGCCGTCGGCGCCCGCGCCGAACGCCTTGCACCGTCCGTCGGGCGCGAGCCCGCCCTGCCGGCTGAACTCGACGAACATGCTGGGGGTGAACATGACGGCGACGCCGCCCGCCAGGGCCAGTGAGCACTCCTCCTGACGGAGCGCCTGGCAGGCCCAGTGCAGGGCGACCAGCGACGACGAGCACGCGGTGTCCACCGTCACGGCGGGCCCCTCCAGGCCCAGGGTGTAGGCCACCCGCCCGGACACCACGGAGGTGGCGTTGCCCGCGAGCAGCAGCCCCTCCACGTCTTCGGGCATCTCGCTCACCCCGGCGCCGTAGCCGGAGGGCGACGCGCCGACGAACACACCGGCCTGGCTGCCCCGGACCGACGCCGGGTCGATTCCGGCGCGCTCGAACGCCTCCCAGGCGGTTTCCAGCAGCAGCCGCTGCTGGGGGTCGGTGGCGAGCGCCTCCCGCGGGCTCATGGAGAAGAAGCCGGGGTCGAAGTCGCCGGGAGCCTCCAGGAACCCGCCCTCGCGGACGGAGAAGGTACCGGACCGCTCCGAGTCCGGGTCGAAGAAGCCATCGACGTCCCAGCCTCGGTCAGGAGGGAACTCGCTGATGGCGTCGCCGCCCTCGGCGACCAGCCGCCACAGCTCCTCCGGAGTCTTCACACCGCCGGGGTACCGGCAGCTCATCGCCACAATGGCGATGGGCTCCCGGTTCCGCTCCTCCACCTGTCGAAGTTGCCGACGAGCCTGACGCAGGTCAGCCGTCACCTTCTTGAGGTAGTCAAGGAGTTTTTCGTCTTCCGCCACTATGCCCAGCCCCTTGAAACACTCTGTGAGTTCCAGCTCGCCACGTCAGGAGGTTCCGAATTCGTCGTCGATGAGTTTGAAGATCTCGTCGGCGGTGGCCGATTCGATCTCGCTGTCGTCGTCCATCTCGTCGTCCAGCGCCGTCGCGGTGCCGGACACCTGCCCGGTTCCGCCGGCGGACCACTTGGCCACCAGGCCCTGGAGCCGCGCCATGACCTTGTCGCGCGTCTCGCCGTCGGAGTCGAGCGCCGACAGTGTGGATTCCAGGCGGTCCAGTTCTCCGAAGACGGGCTCGGTCGCGGGCCCGTCGGCGGGGGTGACCTCTTCGCGCAGGAATCGTCCGAGCGACGCCGGAGTCGGGTAGTCGAACACCAGGGTCGCCGGCAGCCGCGTTCCGGTGATCGCGTTGAGACGGTTGCGCAGTTCGACGGCCGACAGGGAGTCGAAACCGAGGTCCTTGAACGCGTGTCCCGGCTCGATCGCCTGCCCCGACGCATAGCCGAGGACGATGGCCACCTGGTCGCACACCAGGTCCACCAGGATGCGCTCGCGCTCCGCTTCGGACTTCCCGGCCAGGTGCTGCTTGAGCTCGGCGGCCGGGTCGGCCCCGGTGCCGGCGGCGGCCGACTCCGCGGTCCTGCGCGCGGGGCCTCGTATCAGTCCGCGCAGCAGCGCGGGTACCGGCTCGCCCACCGAGGACATGTCCATCGTCATGGGCACCAGGACGGCACCGTCGAGATCGCGGGTCGCGTCGAACAGTGCGAGCCCGGCCTCGGGGGTGAGGGCGACCATACCGGTCCTGGTCATGCGGGTGACGTCGGCGTCGGCCAACTCGGTGGTCATGCCGCCGTCCTGCGTCCACGGGCCCCAGACGAGCGATGCGGCCGGGAGTCCCGCGGCCCTGCGGTGCTGGGCCAGGGCGTCCATGAAGGCGTTGCCCGCCGCGTAGTTGGCCTGGCCGGCGCCGCCGAAGGTACCGGAGACGGAGGAGAACAGGATGAAGGCCGAGAGGTCGAGGTCGCGGGTCAGCTCGTGCAGATGCAGCGCCGCGTCCACCTTCGGACGCAGCACCTTGTCCACCCGCTCCGGCGTCAGCGACTCCACCACACCGTCATCCAGCACACCCGCCGCATGCACCACGGCCGACAGCGGATGCTCCGACCCGATTCCGGCCAGCAGGCTCTCCACCGACGCCCGGTCGGCGACATCACACGCCACGACCTGCGCCTCGGCACCCAGCCCGGCCAGCTCCGCCACCAACTCCGCCGCACCCGGCGCCTCCACGCCACGACGACTCGTCAGCACCAGAGACCGCACACCGTGCTCCACCACCAGATGACGGGCCAACAGCGCGCCCAGACCACCCGTACCACCCGTGATCAGCACCGTGCCAGGGCCGTCCAGCGTCCTCGGGATCGTCAGCGCCACCTTGCCGGTGTGGCGGGCCTGGCTGATGAAGCGGAAGGCGTCGGGTGCCCTGCGGACATCCCAGGTGCGTACCGGAAGCGGTCGCAGCACTCCGCTCTCGAACAGGGAGATCAGGACGCTCCACATCTCGTGGATGCGGTCGGCTCCCGCCTCCATGAGGTCGAACGCCTGGTAGGAGACACCGGTGTACTCGGCGGCCACCTCGTCCGGGACCCTGATGTCGGTCTTGCCCATCTCCAGGAACCGGCCGCCGCGCGGCAGCAGTCGCAGACCCGCGTCCACGAACTCCCGGGCCAGCGAGTCGAGCACCACGTCCATGCCGCGTCCGCCGGTCGCGTCGAGGAAGCGCTTCTCGAAGTCCAGCGTCCGCGACGACGCGATGTGCTCGTCGTCCAGGCCGAGTGCCCGCAGGGTGTCCCACTTGCCCTCGCTCGCGGTACCGAACACCTCGGCGCCGAGGTGCCGCGCCAGCTGGAGCGTGGCCATGCCCACACCACCGGCCGCCGAGTGCACCAGCACCGACTGACCCGCTTCGAGACCTGCCAGGTCCACCATGGCGTAGTAGGCCGTCAGGAACACGATGGGCGTGGAGGCCGCCTGCTCGAACGTCCAGCTCTCCGGGACCCGGGCGACCACGCGCCGGTCGGTGATGGCGACCGGGCCGAACGACCCGCCGAAGATGCCCATCACCGGGTCGCCGGGGGCGAGGTCCGTCACCGCGGAGCCGACCTCGGTCACCACACCGGCGCCCTCGCCACCGAGCGGCCCGGCCTCGCCGGGGTACATCCCCAGGGCGTTGAGCACATCGCGGAAGTTCAGACCCGCGGCGCGCAGCGCCACCCTGATCTCGGTCGCGCCCAGTTCCTCCGTCACGTCGGGGCTGGGCAGCAGCGCCAGGTTCTCCAAGGTCCCCTTGGCGTGCATGTCCAGCCGCCATTCCCGGACCCCCGCGGGCGGCAGCAGCGCGGTGCCCGAGGAGACCCGGGCCATGCGCTGGCCGAGCACCGTGCCCTCGCGGACCACGGCCTGCGGCTCATCGCCGGCGAGCACCGTGGGCAGTGCCGCCTTGGACGCCTCGTCCTCATCGAGGTCCACCAGGACGAAGCAGTTCGGGTTCTCCGACTGCGCGGACCGCACCATGCCCCAGAGGGGGGCGTGGATCATGTCCGGGGTCTCGTCGCGGTCCTCGGGCGCCATGGCGCCCGAGGTCACGAAGACCAGTCGGGAGGAGGCGAACCGGCGGTCGCCGAGCCAGCCCTGGATCATGCCCAGTGTGTGGTGCGTCACCGCGTGGATGGCGCCCGCGGGCTCCAGGCCCTGCTTGGCCTTGCCCTTGCCCTTCGTCTTGCTCTTGGGCGTGCCCTGCGCCGCCGGGTCGTCGAGGCCGGGTGCGTAGGACACCAGCACGGCCTCCGGGGCAGCGGCGCCACCGTCGATCGCATGGCCCAGCGCCTCGAGATCGGCGTAGGCGGTCACCTCGGCCCCGGCGATCTCGCCGACGGCCAGTCCGTAGGGGTCGTTGCCCACCACCGCCCACTGTGCCGTTGCCACCTCGGCCGGAGCGATGGCCGGGACGGGGGTCCAGTCCAGCGTGAACAGCGAGTCGCGGAACGCCGCTGTCCTGGCCGCGTCGATGTGTTCCACGGACACCGGGCGCAGCACGAGGGATTCGATCGACGCCACGGGGCGGCCGGTTCCGTCGGCCACCGTGAGGGAGATCGAGTCCGGTCCGAGCTTGCTGAGCCGCACCCGCAGCGTGGACGCGCCACCGGCGTGGAGTGACACCCCACTCCAGGAGAACGGGAGCCGGGAGAGCCCGACGTCCTCCAGGGCGACGAACGTCACCGCTTGCACGGCGGCGTCCAGCAGGGCCGGGTGGAGGCCGAAGTCGACCGCGTCCGACGCGTGCTTCTCACCGAGACCGACCTCGACGTAGACGTCGTCGCCGGAGCGCCAGGCGGACCGCAGGCCCTGGAACACCGGGCCATAGGCGAAGCCGGTGGCGGCGAAGCGCTCGTAGAAGTCGCTGATGTCCAGGGCTTCCGCGTCCGCCGGAGGCCATGCGCTCAGGTCGAACGACGGCTCGGGTCCGGCCGGGGCGAGCGCACCGCTCGCGTGCTGCGTCCACGGCTGGTCCGAGGAGGCGTCGGCCGGGCGGGAGTACAGGCTGAGCGAGCGGTGACCCGTCTCGTCCGCGTCACCCACCCACAGCTGCACCTGGACCGGTTCGTTCTCGGGCAGGACCATCGGGGTCGCCAGGGTGACCTCTTCCACCCGGCCGCATCCGACCTGGTCGGCGGCGCGAATGGCCAGTTCGAGGAATCCGGTCCCGGGGAACAGGGCCGCGCCCCCGATCGCGTGGTCGGCGAGCCACGGCTGGCTCTGCACCGACAGCCTGCTGGTGAACAGGAATCCGTCGCTGCTCGCCAGCTCGACTCCGGCACCCAGCAGCGGGTGGTTGGGGGAGCTGAGCCCGATGGAGGCGACGTCGCCGGTCATGGCGCCGGGAGCCTTCGGCCAGTAGCGCTGCCGCTGGAAGGCATAGGTGGGCAGCTCCACCCGCCGGACGTCGCGCCCGGCGAACGCCGTCGACCAGTCCACGGTGGTGCCGTGGACGTGGAGTTCGGCCAGCGCCGTGGTCAGCGACTGGGTTTCGGGGCGGTTCTTGCGCAGAGCGGGGACGAGGGTGAAGGCGGCAATGCCCGCGTCCTCGTCGGCCGCCAGGCAGTCCTGGGCCATCGCGGTGAGCACACCATCGGGACCCACTTCCAGGAACGAGGTGACCCCGAGCTTCTCCAGGGCCCGTACCCCGTCCGCGAAACGCACCGCCTCCCGCACATGCCGCACCCAGTACTCGGGGGAGCACACTTCGGACGCACCCGCCGGCTTACCGGTGAGGTTGGAGACCAAGGCGATGGACGGTGGCTGGAAGGACAGGCCCGTGACGACGTCTCGGAAGTCGTCCAGCATCGCGTCCATGCGAGGCGAGTGGAACGCGTGGCTGACCGTCAGCCGGCGGGTCTTACGGCCCTGCCGCTCCCACTCTCCGGCGATCTCCAGCGCCGCTTCCTCATCGCCCGCGATCACCACGGCCGTCGGGCCGTTGACCGCGGCGATGCTCACCTCGGCCTCACGGCCGGCCAGCGACGGAGCGATCTCCTCCTCCGACGCCTGTACCGCCACCATCGCGCCGCCCTCGGGCAGCGCCTGCATCAGACGGCCACGCGCCACGATGAGCGCGCACGCGTCCTCCAGTGAGAGCACCCCGGCCACATGCGCGGCGGCGACCTCTCCCACCGAGTGGCCGATCAGCACATCCGCGGTGACTCCCCGGTGCTCCAGCAGCCGGAACAGCGCCACCTCGATGGCGAACAGCGCGGGCTGGGTGAAGGCCGTCTGATCGAGCAGCGCGGCGTCCGCGCTGTCCTCGGCGGCGAACATCACCTCCTGCAGCGGCCGGTCGAGCAGCACATCGAGATGCGCACACACCTCGTCCAGGGCGCGGGCGAACACCGGGAACGCCTCGTACAGCTCCCGGCCCATGCCCAGACGCTGCGCGCCCTGGCCGGAGAACAGGAACGCCGTCTTGCCGGCGGTGCCCACGGATCCCTGGACGACTCCGGGGGCCGTGGCGCCCGTGGCGATGGCGTCGAGACCGCTCAGCAGCCCGTCCCGGTCGCCGCTCAGGAGCACGGCGCGGTGGTCGAAGGCGGACCGGGTGGTCGCCAGCGAATAGCCCACGTCGTCGAGGTCGAGCTCGGGGTGGGCCGCCACGTAGTCGTGCAGGTTCCTCGCCTGGGCGCGCAGCGCGTCGGCGCCCTTGCCGTTGACGGTCCAGGGAAGCGTGTCCGAACCGGCCGGCGGAGCGTCCGTGCGGACCCGCTCCACCATCCCCGGCTCCTCCGGCTCCGGGGCCTGCTCGATGATGGTGTGGGCGTTGGTGCCGCTGATGCCGAACGAGGAGATGCCCGCCCGGCGCGGCTCGCCGTTCTCCGGCCACGGGGTCGGCGCGGTCAGCAGCCGGACCTCGCCCGCCGTCCAGTCCACATGCGGCGTGGGCTCGTCGACATGGAGCGTCTGCGGCAGCACGCCCTCACGCATGGCCATCACCATCTTGATGATCCCCGCGACACCGGCGGCCGCCTGCGTGTGTCCGATGTTGGACTTGATGGAGCCCAGCCACAGCGGCTCGTCCTCCGGCCGCCCCTGGCCGTAGGTGGCCAGCAGCGCCTGCGCCTCGATCGGGTCACCGAGCCTGGTGCCGGTGCCGTGCGCCTCGACCGCCTGCACCTGGTGGGCGGCGAGGTCGGCGCTGGCCAGCGCCTGGCGGATCACCCGCTGCTGCGAGGGCCCGTTGGGCGCCGTCAGGCCGTTGGACGCGCCGTCCTGGTTGACGGCGGAGCCGCGCACGATCGCCATCACCGGGTGACCGTTGCGCCGCGCGTCCGACAGCCGCTCGAGCAGCAGCATGCCGACACCCTCGGCCCAGCCCGTGCCGTCGGCCGATGCCGCGAACGCCTTGCAGCGCCCGTCCGTCGACAGCCCCTTCTGGCGGCTGAAGTCCACGAACGAGCCCGGGCTGGACATGATCGTGACACCGCCGGCCAGCGCGAGGGAGGACTCTCCCTGGCGCAGCGACTGCACGGCCATGTGCAGCGCCACCAGCGACGAGGAACACGCCGTGTCCACCGTGACGGCCGGTCCTTCGAGGCCGAAGGTGTAGGAGATACGGCCCGATACGACGCTGCCCGAGTTGCCGGTTCCGAGGTAGCCCTCGGGTCCGCCCGGGGCGGCCAGCAGCAGGCCGATGTAGTCCTGGCCGTTGCTGCCCGCGAAGACCCCCGTCCGGCTTCCCTTGAGCGACATGGGGTCGATGCCGGCCCGCTCGATCGCCTCCCAGGAGGTCTCCAGCAGCAGCCGCTGCTGCGGGTCGATGGTCAGCGCCTCGCGGGGGGCGATCCCGAAGAACGCCGGGTCGAATTCGTCGGCGTCGTAGACGAAGCCGCCGCCGCTCGCGTAGCTGGTGCCCGTGTTCTCCGGGTCCGGGTCGTAGAGGTCGTCGAGGTCCCAGCCACGGTTGGTCGGGTAGGCGCTGATCACGTCGCTGCCCTCGGAGACCAGTCGCCACAGGTCCTCGGGAGTGCGCACCCCACCGGGGAAGCGGCAGCTCATCGACACGATCGCGATCGGATCGTCGTCCACGACGGTGCCCGTCGCCACCGGCAGGTCGTCCACCGGCGCGGGGTCGGTGCCCTGCACCTCACCCAGGATGAACCGGGCGAGCACCGTGGGTGTCGGGTAGTCGAAGGCCACGGTGACCGGCAGGTTCACACCGGCGGCCGTGCTGAGGCCGTTGCGCAGCTCCACCGCGGTCAGCGAGTCGAACCCGATGTCCCTGAAGGCCCGTTCCGGCTCCACCGCGTCGGCGCTCGGGTATCCGATCACCTCGGCGGCCTGGGACCTGACGAGGTCGAGCACCTCCGCCTCGCGTTCGACGGCCGACAGCCCCTCGAGGCGCTCGGCCAGCCCGGAGAGCGCCGCACCCAGCTCGGCCTCCGCCGCCTCCAGGGCCTGCCGCACCTCCGGCAGCTCGTTCAGCAGCGGACGCGGCCGGGCCGAGGCGAAGCCGGGGGCGTAGCGCTCCCAGTCCACGTCGGCGACGGTGACGTCGACCTCGTCGTGATCGAGGGCCTGCTGAAGGGCGTCGACGGCGAGTTCGGGCACCAGCGGCGGCATACCGCGCCGCTTCAGCTGGGCCGAGGTGGCGTCGTCGACCAGACCGCCGCCGCCCCAGGCACCCCATGCCACCGAGGTCGCGGCCAGCCCCTGGGCCCGGCGCTGCTGCGCCAGGGCGTCGAGGAAGGCGTTCGCGGCGGCGTAGCTGCCCTGACCGGCACCACCGACGGTTCCGGCGTAGGAGGAGAAGAGGATGAACGCGGACAGATCAAGGTCCCGGGTCAGCTCGTGGAGGTTCACCACGGCGTCCACCTTGGGCCGGAAGACACCCTGTGTCCTGGGGACGGTGAGGGTGTCGATGAGTCCGTCGTCCAGCACACCGGCCGCGTGAACCACGGCGGTCAGCGGGTACTCCGCGGGCAGCCCGTCGAGGAGTTCCCGCAACGCGCCACGGTCGGCGGCGTCACAGGCCGCGATGGTGACCCGCACGCCGAGAGCGGTCAGCTCGTCCCGCAGCTCGGCCGCGCCGGGGGCGTCCAGGCCGCGGCGGCTCGTCAGCACCAGGTGCTCGGCGCCGCCACGGGCGAGCCAGCGGGCGAGGCGGCCACCGAGGGCACCGGTACCACCGGTGATCAGGACGCTGCCGCCGGCCTGCCAGGTACGGGCCGGCCGGGCATCGCCCAAGGGCGCCCGGACGAGCCGCCGGCCGAAGATCCCGGAGGCGCGCACCGCGACCTGGTCCTCGTCGCCGGAGCGCCCGATCAGGCCGACCAGACGGTTCAGCACCCGGTCGTCGATCGCCTCCGGCGACTCGGGGAGGTCGACCAGACCGCCCCACCGCTGTGCGTACTCCAGGCCGACCACCCGGCCCAGACCCCACACCAGGGACTGCTTGACGCTGCCGACCCGGTCGGAGCGGCCCACGGACACGGCTCCGGTGGTGGCGAGCCAGAGCGGCACGTCGATGTCGATGTCGCTCAGCGCCTGGACCAGGGTCACGGTGCCGGCGAAGCCGCGCGGAACGCCCGGGTGTTCGGCGAGTGCCTCCTCGTCGAGCGCGAGCAGGGAGAGCACTCCGTCGATCGCGAGCGTCCCCTCCTGCTCGGAGCCGTCCGCGGAGAGCGTGCGGGGTGCCGCGTCCCGGAGAAGTCCGGCCAGCGACGACCGCTCCGGCTCGGTGTCGTCCAAGTCGACCCGCACCATGCGGGCACCGTGGCGCTCCACGTCCCGCGCGATGCGCTCCGCCAGTTCACGGGCGGTGTCGACCGGCGGGACGACGACCATCCAGGTACCGGTGATCGGGGCGTCCTGCTCCTGCTCGGAGCCGGACGACAGCTGGTCGATCAGGGGCTTCCAGTTGATCCGGTAGCGCCAGTTGTCGACGGTCGAGCGGTCACGCCTGCCTCGCCGGTACGACGACAGGGCGGGCAGCACCGCACTCAGCGGCGCCTCCCCGTCGAGCTCCAGCGTCTGCGCCAGTCCTTCGAGGTCCTCGCGCTCGACGGCCTCCCAGAACCGGGCGTCCACCGCGTCGGCCTCGGCCACCGGGGCGTTGCCGAACCCGGCGTCATCAGCAGGCTCCGGCCAGTACCGCTGCCGCTGGAAGGCGTAGGTGGGCAGGTCGACCTGACGGGCGCCCTGTCCGGCGAACACCTTCGGCCAGTCGACACCGGCCCCATTGACATGCAGCTCGGCGATCGAGGTCAGGAATCGCTCCAGACCACCCTCGTCGCGCCGCAGGGTGCCGATCACCACGGCCTGTGCCTCGGCGGCCTCCACCGTCTGCTGCACCGGCAGGGTGAGCACCGGGTGCGGGCTCGCCTCGATGAACACGCCATGCCCGGTGTCGAGCAGGGTGCGGGTGGTGGCCTCCAGCTCGACGGTCTGCCGCAGGTTCCGGTACCAGTACTCGGCATCCAGACCGACCGTGTCCACCAGC
>NZ_JBIADZ010000063.1:0-18437 GCF_042868035.1 Streptomyces sp. NPDC007875
CGCCGATGACAACGGCGCGGTGGTCGAACAAGGAACGCGCCGTGACCAGACCGTGTGCCAAGCTCCCCAGGTCCGGTGATGTGTGCTCGATGTAGCCGGCGAGCCGGGTGGCTTGAGCGCGCAGTGCCGCAGCTGTCTTCGCGCTGAGCACAAGAGGAACCGTGTCATCGATGGTGCTCGCCTGTTCCTCTTCGATGACTGGGCCTTGCTCGATGATGACGTGCGCGTTGGTTCCGCTGACGCCGAACGCGGAGACCGCTGCTCGTCGTGGACGCCCGGTGTCGGGCCAGACTCGCTGTGCCGTGGTGAGTTCGACGCTGCCGCTGGCCCAGTCGACCTGACTGGATGGTTCGTCTACATGCAGGGTTTTGGGCACCATTCCATGTTGTATGGCCATGATTGTCTTGATGACGCCACCAACGCCTGCTGCGGCTTGACTGTGGCCGATGTTCGATTTCAATGACCCCAGAAGGAGTGGGGGCGCCTCTGGCGGCCTTTGGCCGTAGGTGGCGAGCAGTGCTTGAGCTTCAATGGGGTCACCGAGGCGCGTTCCGGTGCCGTGCGCTTCGACAACATCGATCTCACTCGCCGTCAGGTCTGCGTTGGCCAGTGCTTGACGGATGAGGCGTTGCTGGGAGGGGCCGTTCGGCGCGGTAAGGCCGTTCGACGCGCCATCCTGGTTGACCGCTGAACCTCTTACGACCGCAAGTACGCGATGTCCGAGACGTTGCGCGTCAGACAACCGCTCGAGCACGAGGACACCGATCCCCTCGGCCCATCCGGTTCCGTCCGCGGAATCTGAGAAGGCTCTGCATCGGCCATCGCGTGACAACCCTCGCTGCCGGGAGAAATCGACGAACACGTCCGGCGAGGACATCACGGTCACGCCGCCCGCCAACGCCATCGTGCACTCGCCTTCCCTGAGCGCCTTGGCAGCCAAGTGCAGTGCCACCAACGACGAGGAACAGGCGGTGTCGACCGATACTGCGGGGCCTTCCAGTCCCAGCACGTACGACACCCGCCCCGACGCCACACTCCCCGCGCTGCCGTTGTAGAGGTATCCCTCCACTTCGTCCGGGACGGTTCGCAATCGTGATCCGTAGTCGTGATACATCAATCCGGCGTACACGCCAGTACGGCTTCCGCGTAGGGACAACGGGGCGATGCCCGCACGTTCCACGGCTTCCCACGACACCTCCAGCAGAAGACGCTGTTGCGGGTCCATGGCGAGTGCTTCGCGTCGGGAGATACCGAAGAAGTCCGCGTCGAATCCGGAGACGTCACTGAGAAAGCCGCCGTGCCTGACGTAGGTCTTGCCAGGTTGGTCCGGATCCGGGTCAAACAGCCCGTCGATATCCCAGCCCCGGTCGTCCGGGAACGCGGCGACAGCGTCGACACCCTGGCTGACCACGGTCCACAGGTCCTCGGGGGAAGCCACGCCGCCCGGGTAGCGACACGCCATCCCCACGACCACAACAGGATCGGCTGACGCGGCAGCCAAGCGGTTGCGAAGCCGCAAATTTTCCTTCACGGCGTGTCTCAGCGTATCCTCGAGTTGAACTCGGATGGCGTCCACAAGAACCCCTCCCAAAGCAATCCGTTGTTAGCAAGCCGAATTCGACCGTTACAACGGAAGAAGTCCGCTTGTTGATTGCGCTCTGGCGTGGTGAACACTCGGGCCTACGTCGCGAGCGCGTCATCTTGGGGCGGCACTACCCGGCGCAAGAAGCTTCTACTTCGCCATTACGACATGGGCATTCGGGCGGCGTTATAATGTCCTGCCCCTGATTGCTGGTCTTCATCGGATCTGCTGTAGCCCTGTGCTGCTACAAACGCTACGTTCAACTCGCCACATAGGACACGGCCCTAGCCGGAGCCGCAGTGCGCGCTTGTGTGGTTTCGATCAGGTTTCAGGCGCGGCCTGGCGCGGCCTGGCGCGGATCAGCGTCGCAGCGGCGACTGTGCCCCGGTCGGCTCTATACAGTTGTAGGGGCGGACCGGGGCAGCGGCGGTTCACATCGTCGCTTTGACGAATCGCGAGCCTAGATTACGAAGGGCAGTCAGTCGGCGGGCAGGTCGGGACGGATCTTGCGCAGCGAGCTCTTGCGGACGATCAGACCTTCGCGAAACGTCAGCAGATCACAGCCATCAGTTTCGATGCGGGCACCGTTTGGCTTGGTCGCGGTGAACGTCCATTCGGTTACTCCGCGGTCGCCTGCCACGAAGTGGCGTGCATCGTGCCATTGAGCATCAGGCATGCGGTCCAGCAGCGACTGGTAGCCGTCGCGGACCGCCGATTCGCCGCTGAAGCGTTCCCCGTCACGATCAGCTCCGGTCGATGCCTCGTAGACCCCATCGGGGTGCATGCAAGACATCAGCGCATCGATGTCGTGTCGATTCCAAGCGGCCGCGAAGCGCTCCATCAGCGCCAAGAGCTCGCTCGCTTCTGCCCTAGCCATGCAGCTCAAACCTCATCGGGGTCGGTTGCGGTCCGTTGCACGGCCCCGGCATCTGACATACCGAGACCGCCCACAGCAAATCCATCTCGGCCCGCAGCTCGACAACGTCGCCAGGCCGCGAGAGTGACTCCTGTACTTTGAGGCTGCCATCAGCGCCATATGGGAAGTTCATGAACACGTTGAAGCAGCTAGCCGGATTCAATCCCGTCATTGGGGTGTCGAGCTCGATGAGCTCGTTGAGGATCGTTTCGTAGCAGCCCGGCTGGTCGATTTTGAACAGTGAGTTCAGCTCTCGTGAACAGAAGCCACCACCAGCGTAGTGTATGCCACAGGTGTCTTCCGTCATCGTCCATATTGGACGCATACGGTTGGTGACGAATACGTCATCTTTCCCCAGCTGCCAAGACTCGGCAGCGAAGGTGGTATAGGTCACGTCCAGGTGCTCGCCGGGATCCTCAGCGCTGAAGGACACCAGGTCCGCGACCTGCTGACCCTCGAGATCGATGATTCGCAAGGTCTGTCCGGCGGCAACACGGCCTGATGCTCCTGTGCCCGGGGCGACATCGCGGACCCAGAGCGGCTTAGATGATGAAGTGATGGTCACTTGAGAGCTTTCTTCCCAGGTTCGGGGTGAATTTGTGCCTGTGCTTCAGGGACGGGAGTGGAGGGCTGGTCGAGCTGTTTGACGACGTCGCGTACAAACCGGTAGGTGACTGCGCCTCCGGTGAAGATAACGACGAGCATGATCGTGACGCTCCAGTTCTGGTACCAGGACGCCCCGTCGTGCCTGGGCCATGTGATGTTAACGATCTCGAACGCCAGCCAGGCGACTGCGGCGACGTTGATCGCTAGTCCATATTTGCCGAGGCTCAACGGCCCCGCGGTGTCCTGCCCGCGCAGACGGGCGATCAGCATGCCGCCGACCGGGAACGCGAACGCCACGTAGAACCCACCGATGGCGAGGTTGAACAGCGTGACGCTTAGGTCGGTACCAGTGAGGAGTAGCAGCGGAACAGCCCCCAGGGTTACGATGAGGACCGCGATCCAGGGAAGTTGCTGCCGTCGCGAGAGTCGGCTCATAGCCCGGTGCCCCGGCAGCAGTTCATCACGTGCCAAAGCGTAGATCACGCGTGAAACCGACGCCTGTCCAGCAACCGTTCCGGCCATAAATCCAATGACTACGATTGCGAACAACGGCTTGGTGATGCCGGAACCCAACTGGGCGGACAACGTGCCGGTGATCGGATCGGAACTCTTGCCGAGCGAATGCTCCGGGATCGCGAGGATCAGCGCAAGTGCAGAGTACATGACCACGAGTCCGACGATCAGCAGCGATAGGATGATGGCCTTCGGTGCGGTCCGTGACGCGTCGACGGTTTCCTCGGCCACCGACCCCGCGGATTCAAAACCGACGAACGCCCAGCCGACGATTGCCATCGCGGCGAGCATATTCGGCGTTGTCACACCGCTGTCGCCTATGCCGTCAAAGATGGCCGACAAGCTGTTCTCGCGGTAGAAGAGCAGCAGGATCGTCCCGATTACCAAGCTTCCGAGGACTTCGGCGGAGATGCTCACAACAGTGATCAGTCGCAGCCCCATGCGGTTGAGGGCGTTGATCGCCGTCGCGGCGGCGAGGATGACCAGTGAGAGGACGATGAGCTGTGCGCTGCTCGGGTCGTGGATCCCCACCAGTGGTGCGAGGAAGGACGCTCCGACATACGCCGGAGTCGCGGTCGCCACTACCAGTGTGCATATGTACACCCACCCGGCGAACCATCCGTAGCGGGCTCCGATCAGTCTCCTGGACCACTGGTATACGCCGCCGACGAGAGGCCACCGAGAGGCCGCCTCGGCCATCACGACGGCAACGAGCAGTTGCCCGAGAAGGACGATGGGGATCGCCCACCAGAACCCGGGCCCGGCGGTTGAGATGCTGGGCGCGAAGATCGTGTACAGCCCGATGATCGGCGAGATGAACGCGAACGCGAGTGCGAACGCTGACCAGAGGCCGAAGTCTCGCTTCAGCTCGTTGGCGCGAACGCTGGTCTCCATCGCCGCACCGCCTTTCGATGACTCTCTCATCGACGTTCAGCTCACTTATCGGCTGATGCCGGTTCGACCGACGTTGTGGGCGGGACGATCAGACGGCCGTCCCAAGCCGACCTCTCGCCGTTGTCGTCCTTTCCGGAGTGCACGATGATGGCGCGCTCGTGTGAGAGTTCCTTGAACCCGAACAGGCCGTGGTAGCTGCCCACTCCACTGTGATTCACGCCCCCGAAGGGGAGGGCCGGATCACCCCAATGAGATGCCCAGCCGTTAACGGTCACGCCACCGGAAGATGTGCTCCGCAGTACTGTGTCCACGAACGCGTCGTCTTCACTGAAGATGTACATGGCCAGAGGCTTCTGTGCCTGCTGAAGGAAACCTGTGACCTCCGTGACGTCGCGATACGTCAGAACGGGGAGGACGGGTCCGAAGATCTCCTCCTGCATCACCCGGGCATCCAGCGGGACATCGAGCAGCACGGCCGGCTCGAAGCTGTCGCTTCCGTCCGTGGCCCGGCCACCTCGGGGAAGCACGGCTCCTCGCGCCACGGCGTCGTCGATGTACGCCTGCACCCTGTCGGAATTGCGCTTGTCGACCATCCGGGAGATTGTGCTCTGGTCGAAAGCGCCGTCGCGATAGTGCTTGCGATCGATCGCCTCCCAGTAGGAGCTCAGGAAGTCGTCGCGAAGTTCTTCCTTGATCCAGAGATGGTCTACGGCCAGGCAGATCTGACCGCTGTTGTACTGTCGGCCCTCCGCAACTATCTCCGCAACCTCGACAAGATCGGTTGTCCCGTCGACGATCCCGGGGCACTTCCCACCCAATTCCAGGGTGACCGATGCCAGATGCTTGGCCGCCGCGGCCATGACAACCTTGCCTACAGTCGGGCTCCCGGTGAAGAAAACGTGGTCAATGGGCTTCTCCAGTAGCGCATTGGCCACGTCGACGCCGCCCTCGATTGCCGAGACCTCCCGTTCGTCGAAGACCTCCCGGATGATCGCTGCCGTGACCTTCGAGGTCTCCGGACACATCTCATTGGGCTTGACGATGGCGGTGTTCCCCGCGGCGATCGCCGGCACGAGCGGCTGCAGCGCGAGCTGGAGGGGGAAATTCCAGGGCCCGAAGATCAGCACCACTCCACGGGCCTCGTACTCCAGCCGTACGGTGGCACCGGGGTAGTCGGGAGAGGGGCCGAGATCAACCGGCGCCATCCAGCCCTCGAGCTCTTCCAGTGCCCGATCGATGTGATCGACGATGTTGTTGATCTCCGCGTGTGCCTGCGTGTCGCCAGACGGCTTCCCCAGGTCGGCGTGCAGTGCCTCGACCGCTCGGTCGGCATGACGCAGCACACCGGCTCGCAACCTCTCGAGCATCGACCGTCGATGCGCAGCTGATGAGACCTTCGCGGTCCATCGGTAGTCGCGCTGGATATCGAACACGCGATCTATTTCCTGCCGGACTTCCCTGTCCATGACTCCCACCTTAATTTCTTCCGCCTGAGATCCGAGGCCCGCGGCGCCGCGCCCGGTTCGACCCCTCCTTGTCGTATCCTCGCAGGGCCAATCAGAAAGCGTCTAAGACGTGATTCGACTGGTTCCATAAGGGAGAGATATCGATTATCACCGTGCGCATCCTTCCGGTGTCTCTCAGTTGTGCTTCTCGGCATCCTGGCGATCTCAAGTATGTGGCGGTGCTTTCCTGGCGTAACCTGAACCTGTGGAAACTCGGGATCTTCAGTACTTCGTCGCCGTGGCCGAGGAAGCCAACTTCACCCGCGCAGCCGAGCGACTGCTGGTCGCTCAGCCGCACGTGTCTCAGCGGATACGCGAGATGGAGCGGGTCCTGGGGCGAAGTCTGTTCGAGCGGACGTCACGCCGCGTCAACTTGACTGCAGCGGGACAGCGACTCCTGATGCTTGCCCGGCCCCTTTTGGAGCAACTCGACTCGATCGAGGGGCAAATGGGTTCGTCGACGGAGGAAGTTACAGAGGATCTCACAGTCGCCGCCATAAAATCGTTGCCCGGAGTTCAGCTGTCGGCGCTCATCCACACTTTCCGGCGCCGCCATCCGGGCGTCCGGTTCATCCTCCGCGAGCTGACAACGACGACAATGCTCGATGAACTCGCGGCCGGAGCAATCGACCTGGCCATCGCTCAAGCTCCCGAGGGGAACCGCTCGGGCCTGATCATTGATGATCTCGCCAGGGACGATTTCGTGCTGATCGTCCCTCTCGAGCACCGGCTTGCCCACCAACATACGGTGAGTATGTCGGAACTCGGTGCGGAGGTTTTCATCACCTTGGATCGCGGATCTGGCACGCAACGGACCCTTCGGACCGCGGCTAAGAAGGCAGGCTTCATGCCGCGGGTGATGATCGAGGTATTGCAACTCGACACCGTCCGTGAGCTAGTCGCGGCCGGGCTGGGGGTCGCGTTGATGCCCCGTTCAAAGGCCGAGACCGCCGGGCCTGCGGTGAGCGTCTTGGACATGGGGCCACCCAAGCTTGCTCGTCGCATCGTGATCGCCACACCCGAGGTCGGCAGCTCGCCCGGTGCGCTTGCGTTCAGAGAGATCATCCTCGACGCCTTCATGCGTGCGCACAACTCTCCGGCGAGCTAACCAACTTGATCAGGTGTCAACCGTTGTCAAGAGCGCGTGCCTGAGGGGTTTGTCTTGTGCGACCATCGTCTGGGCACCCCGGGTACGCTGCCAGCTCTGTCTTCGAGGTCCATGAGCAGGTTGCGGGCGAGTTGGGCGGCCCATGCGCCGGTGGGGTGGGCGGTGACGCCCAGGACATGGACGTGCCGGGTCTTGATCTCCATGACGAAGAAAACGTAGAGACGTTCGAGGAAGATGGTCTCCACGTGCATGAAGTCGCAGGCGAGCAACGGGCGGGCCTGGGCGCGGAGGAAGGAGCGCCAGGTCTGCTGGGAGGCGCGCTGCTGGTGGCAGACCGGAGCGGCGCAGGACGCGCCGGATCGTGGCGGCGACAACCCCATGACGGAGCCGTCGGAGTTCGCCTTGGATCCTGACGTATCCCCAGGTCCGGTTGGGGTTTGGCGCCATTTCCAGCGCACTACGAGACGGCGGTGCCAGTTCGGCAGGGTGCCTGGGGTGACACGCGGTGGCGGCGCAAGACGGGTGGAAGGTGCCGCGCGCGAGCGGAGAGCACGGCACGATCGGCCCATGAGAGCCGCGGGCGCTCCATCTGACGGCGCAGGACAGCGACCTCATGGCGAAGCGCGAGGATCTCGGCGTTGCTCGCGGCGGTCGATCGGCCCAGCAAGAGGAGGCAGCCCAGCAGCCGGCAAAAGATCAGGTAGAGCAATCGCAGACCCACGATCACTGATCGTGCCCATACTTGGGCGAACGAAAGGCTCCAGGAATGGTCACCGCAGAACATGAAGGTCAAGTCGATGGTCGAGGCGGTGGAGCCGCTGGGGTGCACCGCATGGGGCGCGCCCGTGAACGGCATCACCGGTGTCCACCTGTTCACCTTCAAGCCGGTCAAGGGCGGCGTGCTCAACCGCGGAGGAGTCTTGGGCAGGCTCTCCCGTCGAAGCCGACATCCCCGGCAGTCAGAGCAGCCTCGACGCGGGCCTCAAGGACTGGATGCAACGGCTGAAGGACACCGCCGAGACGCGGTCCGGCTGTCACTGACCACAAAGGAGCGGCCCGGCACCCAGGAGGGGTGCCGGGCTGCCCGTGGTTCGGGGGGTGTTACTTCACCGCGCCCGCCATCACGCCCGCCACGAACTGCCGCTGGAAGGCGAAGAAGACCGCCAGCGGGATGAGCATCGAGACGAAGGCGCCCGGGCCGAGGATGTCGATGTTGTTGCCGAACTGCCGGACCTGCTGCTGCAGGGCGACCGTGATCGGCGGGTTGCCGCTGTCCGCGAAGATCAGGGCGACCAGCATGTCGTTCCAGACCCACAGGAACTGGAAGATGCCCAGCGAGGCGATGGCCGGACCGCCCAGCGGCATCACCACGCGCAGGAACAGGCGCAGTTCGCCCGCGCCGTCCAGGCGGGCCGCCTCCAGCAGTTCGCGGGGGATTTCCGCGAAGAAGTTCCGCAGGAGGAAGATCGCGAAGGGGAGGCCGAAGGCGGTGTGGAAGAGGACCACGCCCGTGGTGGTCTGGAAGATGCCGATCTCGCCGAAGAGCTTGGCCACCGGGATCAGCGCGACCTGGACCGGGACGACCAGCAGGCCGACCACGATGAGGAACCACCAGTCGCGGCCGGGGAAGTCCATCCAGGCGAAGGCGTAACCGGCCAGGGCGCCGATCACCACGACCAGCAGCGTCCGCCGGCGTCGAAGAACTCCTCTCGCCTGGTGACCTCGCGACCCGTGAACTCCCCGCGCGAGAGGCCGAGCAACTCCGTGGCGCTGCGGTACGCGGGCAGTGCGGCGTGACGCATCCCACCATGTCCGTCGACGGGCAGCTCCGCCAACTCCACGAACGTGTGGGAGCGGTGCACCGCGGTGGCGAGACTGGCGGGGAGGGAGCGCCCCCTGAACTCCGCCTCGGCGAAGCGGTGCCCGGGCTGGGCCGCCCAAGAGACACTAAGTCCCGATCCGGACGAGCCCCTTCCCAGACGGCCAAGGCCCGGCCCGCAGCCGGGTGCCGCCGAAGGAGCGTCTCGACGTCGGAAACCGAAACTTCCGTGTGGTAAGTCATCCGGCCCAACCATCCGTGAGAAGCATTCATGTCTGGCTCCACTCTAAGAACCGGCCGACATCGCGCCATCAGCATTCGCGAGGCGATGACATCAGCGTTTCGTGGAGGAGCCTCGAGTTCCCTCCGACTCCAACGCATCGTGTGCACTGCGGGGACCGACTGCCCCCAGGTCGGTCGTTGGTGTGGTCACCGGTGGCTCGTTGCATCCGGTGGTAGAGGTCAATGCCGTGTCCGGTGGTGGCCGTGTCGGTCAGGGCCTGGAGTTCGGTGGGTGGGTCCTTGTTCGTCCAAGCTCGCCACCACCGGTTGAGGGCGACGGCAGGGGTGAGCCAGGAACGGATGGCTCGTAAACCCCGGGGCCAGCGGCGCAGCCGCCACTCCTGGCCGTAGGCGGAGTCTGCGGTCGCCCAGGCGATCGGCAGCGGCGAGGCGATCGCCCGCAGCACCATGGCCTTGGCCATGTCGGGCTAGGTGGCGAAGGCCCGCTCGTCGGGGGTCTTCGCCGCCCGGCAGCGTTCGCGGTGGCGGCGACACACGATCGAGGGGCGGCACGGGAAAGAGAACGCAGACCCGCAATCAGCCCACTACACTCACCCAAACCACCCCTGGACAGGGAAAGCAGCGAAGTGCTGCTGGAGTACTAGGGCGCGCATTGAGTCGTGACCAATGGGTGGTTCGGGTGAGGCCCTTGAGCCAGATCATCGAGGCGCGCAGGTGGAGTCCGGCGAGGCAGCTGTCGGGGGTCTTGATGCCCCTATGGATGTCAAGCTGCCAGGGCCTGGTCGCGGGGCCGAGCATGGGCTCGAATGATGATCGTGTAGAGCTCTCGGGCGACGTAGCGTTTCAGGCAGCGGATGGCTTCGCGTCGGGTTTTGCCTTCGGCGATGCGTCGCTCGACGTAGCTGCGGCTGCGTGTCTCCCAGCGGAGTCGGGCAAGGACGATCGTGTAGAGAGCCGAGTTGGCCTGACGGTCGCCGCCTCGATTGAGCCTTCTGCGCTGTGTCTTGCCCGAGGAGGCTTCGACTGGGCTCACCCCGCAGAGCGAGGCAAACGAAGCCTCGCTGTGGAGTCGTTCAGGATTGTCGCCTGTGGCGATGAGTAGCGCCGCGGCGGTGTCCGGACCCACGCCGTAGCAGTCAAGCAGTTGCGGAATGTGCTGCCTGATCACGTCGGTGGTCTGCTGCTTGAGAGCGGCGATCTCATCATCGAGTTCCTCGATTCGACGGGCGAGCAGCCGCAGGGTGAAGACCGCGGCTGCCCTGGCCGTGCCGGCCGCAGACCTGTGCAGTGTCGTGCAGGCTCGGACCAGTTTGGGAATGGTCAGCCCTTCCAGAGACTCTCGCAGCTCTGGACTGGCCGTCACGAGTACCGCCTTGAGCTGGTTGATGGCCTGGGTGCGGGCTTTGACCGCGGAGACCTTGGCCATCTTGAAGAGCCGGAGAGCTTCAACGGGACCGTCAGCGAGCTTGGCCGTCGCGGTGGCTCGGCCGGACAGCACGGCATGCGCTGCTGCCTCGGCGTCGATGGTGTCGGTCTTGCCGCGACGGCGGCGTGTTGCCTTGTCCGGCTGGTTCACCTCGATGACGGTGAGCTTGTTGGCGCGCAGAAAGCGGCTCAGCGCAGCTCCGTAGGAGCCGGTGCACTCGACTCCAGCGTGGCTGACCATGCCTGATGAGCGGGCCCAGTCCAGCAGTTGCTGGTAGCCATCGGCCGTGGCAGGAAAGCTCCGGGAGCCGATCAGCTTGCCCGTGGTCGAAACCACGGCTGCCACGTGGGCATCCTTGTGGGTGTCGACACCCAGAACGACCTCACGACGGCAGTCATGGTGAAAACGGATCGGCTGGGCCATGGTGGCACTGGTCATCTGTCTCCTGCCATCGAACCGGAGCTGGTGGCCGTCGCCGGGCTGGCAGGGTGGTCAGGACTGTGACGGTGCCTGTCGCGAAGGCCCCTATCGGGACACACCCGCCGGCCTGGCGGCAGCAAGTGCCGTCCCGGACAGTGGCCGACAGATCAAGACTCAGGACAAGACAGTCAGTCGTATCGCGGGTCAGGCCACCACCGAGACGGCACCGCCATCCTCACAGTCGTATCGGGTGGCGATGCCTCGCCAGGCTTTCAGCTTATTGATCAGGCGTTCGACGGTGTTCCGCTCCTTGTAGAGGTTCGCGTCGTAACTGACGGGCCGACCGCCGCCGGAGCCCTCCTTCTTCCGGTTGGCGGCCTGGTCCTTCTTCTCCGGGATGACCGCCTTGATGCGGCTAAGCAGCGCCTACCTGCTGAAATTCGCCTGGACAAAGATCGTCCGACACCAGATGGTCCACGGCTCGGCGTCCCCGGACGACCCTGCCCTTGCGACCTACTGGGCCGAACGGCGCCGCACCAGCACACCACCGCCGATCGACCGCGCCACCCTGTGCCTGCTCCAGGCGCGGAACGGGCAGTGTCTGATTTGCCGGGGCCCGCTGCTGCACGCCGACGCCCCGCCGTCCAGCCCCACCGAATCGGAGCAATGGCTGCGGGGCACCCGCCAGGCCATCACCACCAAGAAGATCACCTATCGCGGGATCGACACGTCGGACGGGGGTACAGCTCCGACTTATCCACGCGTCCTGCTTATCCACGCGTCCTGCGGCACTGCGCACCTGTGAGCCTTCGGGGCTTGCTTGAGCCGAGCTGTGGGGAAACCCGGCACGGCCGGTTCCGAGGGGGGACCGTCGCAGCAATGCGGCGGTCCTACCCGACTCAGCGTCCACGCGCGACCGACACGGCCTCGTGCCCGCTGCGGTGGCGGCTCTTCCTCCCCCGGGAGTGGGCGGCTGACGCCTTCCGGCGCCGACGGACCTGCGTGCCCAAGGATGTCGGGCACCGGGAGAAGTGGCAGCTGGCGCTGGACACCCTGGATGAACTGGCCGCGGCCGCGGGGTGGGAAGCCTTCCGCGAGGCGACCTGGCGGGAAGGCTCCCGCGGCCCGATGACCTCCCGCTTCCTCACGAAGTTTGTCCGGCCGGCCGGGATGCGCTCACGCCGGCCGGCCCAGCCGCGGTGGCCGAGCACGGCCGGTGGGACGGCGTCCTGCCCTAGGTGCGGCTGCTGGCCGAATGGCCTGACTGCGAGGAAGCACCGATCCGGTTCTGGCTGTCGGACCTGCCCGACGACATGGCGATTCCGGAGGCCTGTGGCTGGGCAGGGGCTTTCCCTCGATGCGGCGCTGTCGTCGCCGGATCCCGCTTCGCGGATTACGTAAGTCGGCCCTTCACAGCTGGTGGTAACTGAGTGTCATGACTTCGAAAGGGCCGCTCAAAAGTTGACTTCGCAGCTCGGAGGAGGCGTTTCACCGGATATGAGGCCCTGTCTCACATTCGGTGGTAACGGAGAGTCGTGAGGGTCGTTGACATTCCCGTGAAGAATGTCAACGAGCTCGTGCAGACGGTGTTTTCGGGGATGTCCCCGCTGGTCATAGACGGGGTCACCGACGAGGGCGAGCGGATCGTGGTGCGAGCCCGGACGCCGACGGAGGCCGCGGTCTGGCCGGTGTGCGGGGCGCCGTCCGGGCGAGTACACGGATATCAGCTGCGGACGGTGGCCGACGTGCCGGTCGACGACCGCCGGGTGGTGGTCCGTGTGCGGGTCCGGCGCCTGGTGTGTCCCACGCGCGGCTGCCGCCACACCTTCCGCGAACAGGTGCCCGGAGTCCTGGAGCGATACCAGCGCCGCACCGCCCGCCTGACCAGGCAAGTTAAGGCCGGGGTCGAGGAGTTAGCGGGCCGAGCGGGTGCACGCCTGTTGGCGGTACTCGCGGTGGGCCTGTCGCGTCACACGACGCTGCGCACCCTACTGCGCATCCCACTGCCCACCGGGCGGACACCCCGTGTGATCGGCGTCGACGACTTCGCCCTGCGCCGACGGCACCGCTATGCCACCGTGGTGATCGACGCCGAGACCCATGAGCGGATCGACGTGCTGCCCGACCGCACCGCCGACACCCTTGAAGTGTGGCTGCGCAAGCACCCGGGTATCGAGGTCGTGTGTCGTGACGGCTCGGCGACCTATGCCGAGGCCATCCGCCGCGCCCTGCCCGACGCGGTGCAGGTCGGAGATCGCTGGCATCTGTGGCACAACCTGTGCGACGCCACCCTCAGCGAGGTGAAGGCCCACAGCACCTGCTGGGCCACCGTACTGGACGCACCCATCTACGACGGGCCCCGCGCACAGACCACCCTCGAACGCTGGCGCCAGGTCCACGACCTCCTCGACCAAGGCGCCGGCCTGCTGGAATGCGCCCGCCGCCTGCAACTCGCCCTGAACACCGTCAAACGCTACGCCCGCGCCGACCAGCCCGAACGGATGCTCCGCGTCCCCAAATACCGCGCCAGTCTCGTCGACCCCTACCGCGAGCACCTGCGCAAACGCCGAGCCGAGGACCCCGCCGCCCCCGTCAAGCACCTCTTCGAAGAGATCAAAGCCCTCGGCTTCACGGGATGCCTCAACCTTCTGCACAAGTACATCAACCAAGGCCGCGCAGACGCCGACCGCAGCCACATCTCCCCGCGGCGGCTCGCCCGGATGCTGCTGACCAGGCCCGACAACCTCAAGACCGAGCAGCACGGACTCCTGGCCAAACTCACCGCCTCCTGCCCCGAGATGACTCAACTCGCGGCCGGTATCAGAGACTTCGCCCCGCTCCTTACGCCGCACGCCGACAACGCCGACGCACTCACGCGCTGGATCGCCCAAGTCCGAGAGGCCGACCTGCCTCATCTGCGCACCTTCACCCGGGGCCTGGACCGAGACCTCGACGCCGTGATCGCGGGGCTCACCCTTCCGTACAGCAACGGCCCCACCGAGGGCGTCAACACGAAGACCAAACGGATCGCGCGCCAGATGCACGGACGAGCAGGCTTCACCTTGCTCCGCCACCGTATCCTCCTCGGATAGCAGCACGCTCCGTTACCACCGAATGTGAGACAGGGCCGGATATGAGATAGAGCCAGTGAGTGACACACCTGGGCTCAGGCGCCAAGCTGAGTCCGCTGTCCACCGGCTTCAGACCTTCGCTGTCGTGGACGTTCGTGGCGGAAACGCCGACGAGGAGGGGCAGTCCGTTCGCGTCCGACAGGATGTGCATCTTGGAGCCCGGCTTGCCTCGGTCCACGGGGCTCGGACCTGTTCGTTCGCCCCTTTTTTCGCCCTGACGTGAGCGGTGTCGAGGACGACGCGGGTGACGTCAATGAGGCCGGCGTCATCCAGCCGGTGCGGCACCGCTTCGTGCAGGCGGCCCCACAGACCGGCTCTGGACCAGATCAGAAACCGGCGGTGCGCGGTCGACTTCGACACGCCGAAGCACGGCGGCAATGCCCGCCAGGCACACCCGCTGACCAGCACGTAGATGATGGCCGCGAGCAGCGTTTCATCAGGGGTGTTGGCCGTTCCGCCGCCCTGCGACCGTGTTCGTTGCTTCGGGATCAGCGGCCTGGCGACCTCCCACAAGCCGTCCGGCACGATCCAACTCCACGTTCTCTGCCCCATACCGAGCCAACGCCCGCCTCACCACGTAGGACACGGTCTTAGTGCGTGATCTCATAGTCGAGACGGCTAATCCGAGCGGGTGGGTACGAGCCTGCCGTTGGTTCACCCGTCGCGGGCAAGGCCGTCGTACTCCGTCGGCATGACCGTCACCGCCATGCACCAGGCTGTCGTGAAAGTCCCGGTTGCGGCCTGGCCCGCGGTCGTCGAATCCGACGGCAGCATCCGCGACGGGGCGTGGGTGTCGATCGTCCTTCCCAGGCCACCCCCAGCAGTTGCAGCAGGCGGAACCACCGCAGCACGCCGTACCCGTAGCTCCGGGCTGTCCGCCCCTCCATCAGCTCGTGCCGAAATTCCACGGTCTCCTCCGCCGCATGACTGACGAGGCGGTCGGCTAACGGCTGCTGCTGGACTTGTTCACCGAGTACGGCGACGCCGAGGCCGACCCCATCCCGATCGCCATCGAGACCAGCGGCGGCCAACTGGTTGCCGCACTGCGGTCAGGCAATGAGGCAAGCGGCAGGTCTTCGCGGTCAACGAGACGGCCGCCGTAAGCTAGCGCGACCGGCATAGCGTTTCGCGTAAGAAATCCGATCCGGGCGACGCCCTGGTTCTGGCCAACATCCTGAGCACCGACAAGCCCATGCACCGTCCGCTGCCAGCCGACACCGACCCCGCTCGGGCCATCGCCTTGCTGGCCTGGGCCCAGCAAGACGCGACCTGGAACCGCCAGCAATTGCGAACCAGCTTCGTCCCTTGCTCCGCAGGTACTATGCCGCTGCCTGGATGCCTTGGCCGTCTGGGCCAACGGCCTGTGTGGGTCCGACGCCTGTAAACTGATCATGCCGGTGCCCACCCCGGGCCCGGGCAGCTCGTCTCTCCCGGGCACAGATCCGATCCGCACTCATGCGGGTAGGAAGGCCGCAACTGTGACAGCGATGTCGAGGCTGACCGGCTGCGCGTGATCTTCCCGGGCACCTACGCCTGCCAGCCGCAGCTGGTCGAGGACGCGCTCGGCAAGCAGGCTCTGGCCCTCCCGCGGCAACTGGAGGCCACGCGCGCGCCCCCGACGAGCTCACCGACAACGAGGGCTCATGAACGACCGAGGTGAGACCACAGGCCAAAGGCGGGCCTAGGATTCAGCGACTCCCATGCCGCCGCGCCCGCTGGCCGGGCGTCGGCGCTTGACTGGTCATGCCAAGGTCAGGGTGCGCCTCTGCGTGAAAAACTCGCGGGCAGCCAGACCCTGCTCGTGCGGTCCGAGCGCGGAGGCGCGGCTGCCGCCAAACGGCGCATGAAAGTCGGCTCCGGACGTCGGCGCGTTGATCTTGACCATGCCAACCTGGAGCTCGTCGCAGAAGGTCATGGCCGCCTCCAGATCGGAGGTGAAAACTGAGGCGACCAGGCCGTACGTGCCGTAGTTGGCCAGTCCGAGGGCTTCTTCACGCGAGCGGGCGCGAACCACCGCAGCGACAGGCCCGAAGACTTCCTGTTCGATGAGCACGTCGCGTGAGCTGCTGACGTCGACGAGCGTCGGGGTGACATAGAAGCCCTCCAGCCCGTCGACAGCCGTTCCGCCGGTGATCGTGCGACCGCTGCTGCTCGCGACCGCCGCGAGCACCGACTGCCTTGCCACCGCGTCGATCAGCGGGCCGACCTCGGTGCCCGGCAGCGCGGGGTCGCCGACCTTCAGCGCCTTCAAACGGTCGGCAAGGAGGTCGACAAACGCATCGCCCAGCGGGTCCTCGACGATCACGCGACTAGTCGCTGTGCACTTCTGGCCGGCGTAGCCGGTGATCGCGGTAGCGATGGTTGAGGCCGCCTGCTCCATGTCGGCGTCGCGGAGCACGACCGAAGGGTTCTGACCGCCCATCTCGCACTGTACTGCCACTCCCCGCGCGCCTGCCCTGGCTGCGACCGAGCGACCGACCACAGTAGACCCTGTAAAGGACACGGCGGACACCGACGCGTGGTCGATGATCGCTTCGGCGACGTCTCGCTCACCGGTCAGCATGTGCAGGATGCCGTCGGGAAGGATCTCCTGCGCCGCGGCGGCGAACCGCCGCGCGACGCCGATGGCCGAGGATGCCGGCTTGAGCAGCACCGCGTTGCCGTAGGCAAGGGCCGGCGCTGCCTTCCACGTCGGTATGGCCAGTGGAAAGTTCCACGGGGTGATCATTCCGATGACACCGACGGGGTAGCGGCGGGACAGTAGCCAGCCACGGGCGGTGCTGGAGGGCAACGTCTCGCCGTCGGGCAGCATCGCCAGCCCTGCGTAATAGCGCAGAATGTCGACGGAGCGGACGACTTCCGCACGAGCTTCGCCGATCGGCTTGCCGACCTCGTCGCAGATCAGCGAGGCGAGCGATTCCGCGTCGGAAGACAAACGGTCCGCGAACGCCATGAGTGCCCGGCCGCGTTCGCTTGCCGGCAGGCGAGCCCAGTCTCGCTGTGCCTCTGCACCGCGACGCGCGGCCTCGTCGACTTCCTGCGTGCTACTAGCCGGCATTCGGGCGATTTCGAGGAGTGGACGTGCTGGGTTCACGCTGACGATGTCAGTCACTGAATCTTCTCCAGGGAGTTGGGTGGAAGGAGGGTGGACGTCGGTCCGTCCAGCCAGGCGCGTAGTTCCGGTCCGTGTTCATCGAGGTGTGGCGGCGTGAGCCGGGTCCGCGGCGGCGTTGCACTGAGCCCGATGGGCGACCGGACCGACGCGAAACCATCAAGGCGGTCGATCGGCTTCAGCCCGAGTGACTCCGCCATACGGAAGGCGTCGGCAAGGTCGTTGACCGAGCCGCAGGGCACGCCGACGCTCGAGAGCACCGAGGTCCAATGACGTCGGTCGTGGCCGGCCAGAGCGGTCACGAGTACCGGACGCAGCTCGTCGCGATGAGAAACGCGCGCCTCGTTGGTAGCGAAGCGCGTATCTGTGGCCAATCCGGGCATGCCCAGCGCGCCACAGAGCGCGACGAACTGCCGGTCGTTGCCCACGCAGAGCATGAGCGTTCCGTCGGCAGTAGGAAAGGTCGAGTATGGCTCGATGCTCGGGTGCGCGTTACCGACTCGGGCCGGGACGACATCTGCGTTGAGGTAGGCAGACGAGTGGTTCGCCAGCGCTGATAGGACGCTATTGAGTAGTGACACGTCAACGCGCTGGCCACCCATCCCGTTCTGACGGGCATGCAAGGCCGCCAGGATTCCGGTCAACGCGTTCAGGCCCGCCAAAACGTCGACGACCGCGACTCCGGCCTTGACCGGGTCGGCGTCCGGGGTGCCGGTGACGCTCATGAGCCCGCCAACCGCCTGTATAACGGCGTCATAGCCGACCATTCCGGCGCCTGCCTCCCGACCGAAGCCGCTGATGGAGCAGTAGATCAGGTTGGGGTTGAGCTTATGGGCGTCTTCCCAGCCGAAGCCCAAGCGGTCCATCACTCCGGGCCGGAAGTTCTCGACGAGCACGTCGCTGTGTCGGATCAGGCGCCGAGCGGTCTCTCGGTCGGCTTGGCTCTTGAGATCGAGCACCAAGGACCGCTTGTTGCGGTTGGCGGCCAGGAAGTAGGTGGCGTTGCCGTCCGGGGCGTGCGGCGGACCCCATTGTCGCGTGTCGTCGCCGCGCGGTGGCTCGACCTTGATGACATCAGCGCCGAGATCCCCGAGGGTCATGGTGACGAGCGGACCTGCCAGTACCCTGGAAAAGTCGGCGACACGAACACCGGAAAGCGCTG
>NZ_JBIADZ010000064.1:0-18024 GCF_042868035.1 Streptomyces sp. NPDC007875
CGTACGACCTCAAGCGCGCGATCAGCCGGTCCGTGGGCTACTTCTGGAACTTCCCCCACGCGCAGCTGTACTCGGAGCCCAAGCGGCTCCAGGAAGCCGGTCTGCTTGAGCTGCACCAGGAGGACACCGGGCGGCGGCGCAAGACCTACACCATCACCGCAGCGGGCCGGGCCGCGTTGTGCGAGTGGCTGGCCGAGCCAGTCAAGGAGCACTTCGAACTCCGCGACATCGCGGAGATCAAACTGTTCTTCAACGAACTGGCGGAACCGCAGGACGTGGCACGGCTCGCCCAGGACCAGGTCGAGCAGCACGAACGCCGGATCGCCGAGTACGAAGAGATGCAGCGCCGCTACGGCCAGGTCGAAGAGGTCGCCAGCCGCATGATCACCCTGGAACTCGGCCTGGGACTGGAATACGCCGCCCTCGAGTTCTGGCGCAAGGTCCGGGCACGGGCAGACAGTGGCGACTTTTCACCGAAATCCGGCCCGACGCAGCAGTGAATCCCAAGTTTCGCCAACGCGGCAGTTCGGATTCCAATGAGAGTAGCGAGGCAGGGGCTCATCACAGGATGAGGTGAGCGCTGATGACAGGAAATGGCACCGTTCCCGGCACCGAGACAGATGATCTTGCTGGCGCGGCTACGCGGCCACGGCCACCGTCGATGGGCGAGGCATCGTCACGGCGTGGAGTGAAGGTGCGCAGCTACTGCTCGGTTACCACCCTGAGGAGGTTGGGGAGAGCGGCAGCGGAGCTGCTCGCCGAGGAAGCAACCCAAGCGACTCGGCGGCCCCTGACTGACCGGGGTTGGTGGAGCGGGACGGCGGCGCTGCGGCACCGGGACGGCCACCGCCTGGAGCGGAAGCTGCTGACTGTTCCATCGGTGCTCCTCCGTCGCGGGACGGCGAAGGACGCGGAACTTCTGGTGCTGCGGCACGAGAACGCGGTCCTGCGCGCCAGTTGGCCGGACCGGTCCGTTATGAGCCCGCCGACTGGTTCTGGTCCGCCGCCCTGTCCGGGCTGATACCCCGGCGTCACTGGCTCAAGATCTTCCCTGTCACCCCCGGCACCCTGCTTGCCTGGCACCGCAGGTTCATCGCGGCGAAATGGGACGACACCGCGCGCCGGGGCACCGGCCGCCCACCCACCCCGGCAGCGATCAAGAAACTCGTCCTGCGGCTGGGACTGGACGGTCCAGCAGGCGCGGAATCTCACCGCCGACCTGGGCATACGCATCGAGTCCCTGTACTTCTTGTTACGCGACCGCGATGGCAAGTACGGCGAAGCGTTCGACGCCGTCTTTGCAGCCGAGGAGATGGACATCCTCACAAGTGCGCCGCAGGCTCCCCGCATGAACGCACACTGCGAACGCGTCATCGGCAGCATCCGACGCGAAGCCCTCGACCACGTCCTCATCATGAACGAGGCCCACGCCCGCCACATCCTCGCGGCCTACGAACAGCACTACAACGAACACCGACCCCACCAGGCCCGCAACCAGCTACCACCCGACGCCCACGAACAACCCGCCGCGGCGCATGGCCTCAGCACCGGCAAAGTCCTACGCACCCGGATCCTCGGCGGCCTCATCAACGAGTACAGATACGCGGCATGACATGCAGGGATGACTTTTCGAGCGGCACACAATAAGTCTGCCTTGCCTCACGGGTGTGCGACGGGCCGACTTTCCACGCTTAAGGGCAATGCCGTTGGTACTAGTCATCCTGATGGCGCTCATCGTGGTGATGACGATCACCACTTGGGCGTGGCGGCATTCGACGCGGCTGCGCGACGCTACGGACCGGCAGGCGTACGGAGGCGACCGCCCCGGCCGACCGGCCCGTGGAGTGGAGAGCGGGCCCGGCGGGCCCACCTCCACCGTGCACCGCCTGCTCCCACCGCCGGCGACCAGGCCGCCGGGTCAGCCGGGCATGGGGTGGTGCGCCCGAGCGAACTGCTCCACGGTGGCGGCGCAGAAGGCGGGCAGGTCGGCCGGGCCGCGGCTGGTGACCAGCTGCCCGTCGACGACCACCTCCTGGTCGGCGACGACCTCCGCGCCGGCGTTGCGCAGGTCGGTGCGGATGCTGGGCCAGGACGTCAGGCGGCGGCCGCGCACGGCGTCGGCTTCCGCCAGGGTCCACGGGCCGTGGCAGATCGATGCGACCGGTTTCCCGCTGGCCATGAAGTCCTTGACGAACTGCACCGCGTCGCGGTTCATGCGCAGCTGGTCAGGGTTCATGGTGCCGCCGGGCAGGAGCAGGGCGTGGTAGTCGTCGACGGAGGCGTCGGCGACCAGGCGGTCCACGGGGAAGGTTCCGGCCGCGTTGAGGTCGAACTGTCGGGCCTGGATCTCGCCGGGGTGGAGCGAGACGATCTCGGTCTTCGCCCCTGCGCCCTGCAGCGCACCGCGCGGCTGGTCGAGTTCCACGCGCTCGACGCCGTCGGTGGCCAAAATCCCCACCCGCATCCCTTGGAGTTCCTGTGTCATGGTACGGCTCCCTTCACGAGTCGCTGGTTGTACGGTGCGAGCGGCAGGGACACCCGGCAGGGCCCGTCCGGGTCCCTTTTCGGGACCGGGACGGCAGGGCCCGGAGAGGGTGCCCCGAGCGCATGTTCCGCCTGCCTGCCGTCGTAGGGCCCTATATCGGCGAAACCGTAGGCGGCCCCGGCCATCCTCGGGTCGTCGGGAGTGGTCAGATTGTTCGTTGTGGTGATCTTCACCAGGACATCCGTGGCCCTTTCGATACGCGCATCGGGGACATCCTTCACGCTCACGGCGCGCGGTCCCTCGTAGACGACAGCTTTCATGTCTTCCCTTGGCGTGTCAGAGCATCGCGGGACGAGACGGACCCCCGAAACGACCTTCCGCGTCGCACGCCGTTATGTGAAGGCAATCGAGTGTGACTTTCCTGGCCCAGGTGACCAACCGCGCTGAAAGGGCGATCGCGAATCCCCGAGCACCTGCGGCGCGACCCGGGCCTCGGTGCAGGCTCCCTGTCTCCACCTTCCGACCCCCGTCCGGCATGCCAGTTCAGTCCGGCGACATGCACCGGGGCGCGACTGCGACAGCAGCCGGTCGAACACCGCGGCCACGCCCTCCCAGTGGCTGGTCTCCGGGTTCGTGACGTCCGGATACATGATTTTGAACGTCTCGGCGAGGGCGACGCTGAGACCGCCGATGATCTCGGGGTAGCGCTCTTCGGTCTCCTGGGTGGGCGTCCTGTCGAGGGGAGGGTGCGCGGCGAGCCGTTCCGGGATCGGCTTCGGCTCGGCCTCCTCGTCGACCGCCGGAACCGGTGGATGCTCTCCTGGAGGCCCACGGTTCGACGGTGTCCCGGCCATTGGCCTTGGCCGACGCCTGGCCCACGACCAGGAGGTCGTAGAGTTTGGCGTCGACGAAGTCGCCGTGCCGCTTCAGGTCGTTCCTGTCCACGTCGAGGCCTGCGGCGGCGCGGAAGAACCTCTCGAACTTCGACACACCCATCACCGTCATGCCTCTCGCCTCCTCACCGAGAACCGTACGGCGTCGCTCGCTCCCAGCCGCGCCGCCATCGGCTGTTACCCCGGTCGAGATTCGCAGAGCCCCCGTGCTGAGCGCCTCCGCACGCCAGGCCGAAAAAGAACACCCCCTCTTCCCCTGGCAGAGCAGCATGAAATGCGCAGGCATCCCCCGGCCAGCCGTACGGCCGTCCGCCCGTCGGAGGCTGCAGGTTGCAGCGCCTCGAACGAGAATTGCTGACCGGACGACACGACCGGCTCGGGGAAGCGGGGCTCAGTCAGGACGCCCCGACGAGATGACCGGGCCCGGCGCAGGGGTCGGACTGAAGAGCAGGCAGCGGTAGCTTCTCCAGACTGCGAGGTGTCTCATGAGACACCGGCGACCGGGCTGTCTCTCTTGCCACCAAGCCATTGACGTTTTCTCGGCGAAATGATCTACGCGAAGTTGGGTGAACCACCCCATGCGTGAGTAGATCGGACGAGCTGGGCCGGCCGCGGACAGACGTAAAGGCCGGGGCGGTCGCCGGGGCACAGTCGAGGTGGTGGAGCTGGGTGATATGGCGCAGGCCGCTCACCCCGCCTCTCAACAAATCAGCAATACACCAGGTCAGCCGCCATCCTGTCCATCAACCACCACCTCTCCGAGCGTGACATGACGGCTTCGAGGGCCTTGAGAAAGCGGGGGTCGCCAGCACCGCCTCTGACGAGGTCGTGCCAATCTCTTGAAGGTGGCCGGGCCGTCACGGTTTTGCCCCCGGCGGCATGGGCACCCGCCGCTTCGGCGGACGTCACGGGCCCTGGAACGACGCGCCCCGGCGCAGCGCAGCGCATGGATGCGGACCCGGACACGGCATGAAATCGCCGGAGGATCGCATGACACAACCGACAGTTCCCTCAGCCGACGCACCCGTGGACGTCGAAGGCAGGGCGCAGCGGTCGTTCTCCGAGCACGTGGCCATGGCCAGGGCCTATCCCGGCGGCAGGATGACCGTGGGCGCCATCACGCCCCTGGAGGGCTTCGACGGGCCCGTGCCGTCCCTGGCCGGGCACATCGAGCGGATCCAGCAGGCCGAGCGGGCCGGCTTCGCCTCGGTGTGGGTCCGTGACGTGCCGCTGCTGGACCCGAGCTTCGGGGACGCCGGGCAGGTCTTCGACCCGTGGGTGTACCTGGGGCAGCTCACCGCCCGCACCACCTCGATCACGCTGGGGACCGCAAGCATCGTCATGCCGCTGCGGCATCCATTGCACACCGCCAAGGCGGCCGCCTCGGTGGACCAACTGTCAGGCGGACGGCTCCTGCTCGGGGTGGCCACCGGCGACCGGCCCGTGGAGTTCCCGGCCTTCGGTCAGGACCTGGGCGGCCGGGCCGAGACGTTCCGGCAGTCGCTGGAGTACTTCCGTGTCGTCCTCGAGCACCGTTTCCCGCACGTGGAGTCGCCGCTCGGCCGGATGCGCGGCACCGATCTGCTGCCCAAGCCGGTGTACCGGCGGATCCCCGTCCTGATGACGGGACGCGGCAGGCAGGACGTCCGGTGGATCGCCGACAGTACGGACGGCTGGCTGTACTACACCCCGCCGCTCCAGCAGCAGGCCGAGAACATCGAGCGGTGGCGGGAGCTGACCCGGGGCGACGGCGGTGGGTTCAAGCCGTACGCCCAGGCCACCTACCTGGACCTGACCGAGGACCCGCTGGCCCTGCCCCGGCGCATCCACCAGGGCTTCTCGGTGGGCCGGGTGTCGTTCCTGGCGATGATGCGGGCCTGGCAGGACATCGGCATCGACCAGCTGATGATCAACTTCAAGCACAGCCGCCGCCCGGTCGCCGAAGTGATCGACGAACTGGCCGAGCACGTGCTGCCGCACTTCCCGCCCGGGAGCTCCGGGGCGCGCGGCGAGCACCGGCAGCCCATGGGGCGGACCGGGCCCTGAGAAAGGACGGCCCCCGACGCCCCTGCGTGGCAGGGCCGGGCTCAGTCCAGAATGGCCCCGGACGGCCGCTCCTGCGCGTAGTCGCACGTGCCCTCCGCCCGGAACTGCAGGGCCGCCCTGGTCACCTCCGCGCCGAGGCCGCGCAATTGGTCCGCGACCGCCTGGTCGGTGAGGCGTCCGTCGCCATCGAAGACCCGGGAGGACCGCGGGACCGCGAACACCAGCGGCACGGCCCAGCCGCGCAGCGACCGGACGATGAACTCCATGGCGTTGATCGCCTGCAGGCCCTGCACTCCACCGGCGGTCGTCAGCATCCCCACGGGTTTGTTGCTCAGGTAGGGCGGGTCGTGGTCGGCCAGGAGGGCGAGCCAGTCCACCGCGTTCTTGAACGCGCCGCTGACCGACCCGTGGTACGTCGGGCTGCTCCACAGCAGGGCGTCGGCGGCCTGAACGGCGTCCGCAAGCCGGCGGGCGGACGGAGGGATCCCTTGCTCGGACGTGTAGAGCGGAAGATCCAGCCGCTTGAGGTCGATAACCCGGGTGTCGGCGCCCGCCTCGGCCGCACCCTCGACCGCCACACACAGTGCGGTGAGGCTGGTCGACGGGGTGCGCAGCGAACCCCCCATTCCGACGACGAGCGGGGAGCGCGCCATCCTGTCAACTCCTTCAGAGCATCTCCAGGGGCGTGGGCCCGCTGGGCGGCGGGAACGCCTCGTCGAGGGCGTCGAGCGCCTCGGTAGGAAAGTGGAGGTCCGCCGCGCCGCGGTTCTCCCGAACGTGGTCGGGTGATCCGGAACGCGGGATCGCGGCCACCCCCTGTTCCAGCACCCAGGCGAGTGCCACCTGGGTCGGCGTGGCTCCGAGGGCCCGGGCCACGGCACCCAGAGCCTGGACCTTCAGCAGCCGCCCCTGCTCGATCGGGGAGTAGGCCATGGCCGTCACCCCGGCCTCGCGGCACCAGGGGAGCAGATCCCACTCGATGCCGCGCCGGGAGAGGTTGTACAGCACCTGGTCGACGGCCACGGCGTCGCCGCCGGGGAGGGCGGTGAGCTCGACCATGTCGGCGACGTCCAGATTGCTCACGCCCCAGTAACGGATCTTCTCCGCCTCCATCAGGTCGGTGAATCCCGCAAGGGTCTCCTCGAGTGGCCACCGTCCCCGCCAGTGCAGCAGGTAGAGGTCCAGCCGTTCCGCACGGAGCCGCCGCAGGCTGCCCTCGCAGGCGGCGACGGTGCCTTTCCGGTCGGCGTGGCCGGGCAGCACCTTGCTGACGAGGAAGACCTCCTCCCGGCGTCCCCGGAGGGCCTCCCCGACGAGCTCCTCGGCTGCGCCGTCGCCGTACATCTCCGCAGTGTCGACGACGGTCATGCCCAGGTCCACGCCCAGCCGCAGCGCGGCGATCTCCTGTTCACGCCGGGCCGGGTCCTCGCCCAGGTACCAGGTGCCCTGCCCGAGCGCCGCGATCTCCTCACCGGAGGGGAGTGCGATCGTTCTGGCCGATTGCGCAGACATCTCGTGCCTCCCGTCTGCCGCGGATCCGTGTCACGCGTACCCTCACCGAGTGCCCAGGTCCGCGCCTCCCAGCCAACCGGTGTCGCATACGCCGCAGGGAGGTCAGGAGGGGCGAGCGGACTGCGCCGAGAGCGCGCCGGGACCGGGTGCGCGGTCGCACAACGCGACGGCGACCGACACAACGGCGCCGCAGGAGAGGACCGCCGCGAAGCCGATCATCGCGGTCTGCACGGCGAAGTGCCGCAGGGCGATGCTGAACAGGACGGAGGGCAGGCCCAAGGCCCGCCAGCGGCTGGGGGCGGCGCCATTGGAGGAGTTGTTCGACCTGGTGCGCGGCCCGGCGGCCACGATTGCGGCTCAGGTGCGGTGGCGGGGGCTGCTGGTGGTGGCGGTTGATGGCACGCTGCTGCCGGTGCCGGACACTCCGGCGAACCTCACGGTCTTCGCCAAGCAGCGGTGCAACCACGGGTCCGGGGGGTATCCGCAGGTCCGGCTGGCGGCGCTGGTGGCCTGGGGGACCCGGGCGGTGATCGGGGCGGTGTTCCCCTCGGCCGCTACCGCCGAGCTGGAGTACGCCGGACGGCTGGCAGGCGATCTGCGTGCCGGGATGCTGCTGCTGGGCGACCGGAACTTCGCCGCCGTCGACCTTGCGGGTGCCGATAAATCATCCACGCAGGTCGGCAGACTGATCACGGATCTTTGGTTCTCCTCGACGTTCACCCCCAGGGTCTTCACCTGCGCGGGGCCCGGCGGCATCATGATCTGTCGTGCTGCTGCGTCTGGCCTACCTCGCCGCGACCAAAGCCCTGGCGTTCCTACGTCTCGCGCCGATGAGCCCGCATTTCCCACACCGACAAGCCCCGCTCGCGAAGCCGCCGCTTGACAGATCATCCGCATCGGATGTCTTGACCCCCAGCCGCACGGCAACTCTCCGCGACCATCCGTACCACTCTGTAGCAGTCCGTCGGGGGCCGTAAACGGCCATACCAGGCAGGAGCGCGACGTCGTCAGTCACCACCCCAGAGAACGCCCATACCGTCAGCACACTCCTATATTCTGGCCACTGCCGACCCTGGTACCCGAGATCACGAAGGAGGATGAGCTATGAGGCCAGCCACCGCCGCGAAGCTCCGCGCCAATGCCGCGACCATCCACCAGCTCGGGCGTCAGCACGGCTTGCACTCCTTCGCGCTCAGCACCGAACCCGGGGAACTCGTGGCAACCCTGGACGCCGACCGCTCTTATTTCGACATCACCAGCTTCGAAACAGATCTGTCCACCATCCTCGGCGCCCTCGTGGAGGTCGTCCCCCGAGGCCCCGGCGTGGACATCAACGAAACCGAACCTCTGAACGATCTGCGCGGGGCAGCGTGACCACACGCACCGACCGGGAGCGCCAGGAACTGCTTCGCCTGACCGACGCAATGGCAGCGCTCGACCAGGCTCGCTCAATCATTCGCAACGGAACACCGAAACCAGGCGACCAAGGCCTCCTCGCCCTGGCCTATTGCATGCTCACCTTCGGCGAAATGCTGAAACAGGCATCTCACGGCCTTGTCACACAGGCATACAGCGGCCCCATCGCACTGCGCGACAAACTCGCTCACCTACCGCACCGCAAGCTCAACGCCGAAGTGCTCGCCGCCTCCGTCGAACGAGCCACCGCCGAGATCCTCCCCCTGATACAAGCCCGCATCCAGGACCTCAGCAATACCAGCGCCTGAGAGACCGTGAGTTAACAGTTGAGCATTCAGCCACGGGTCCCCCGTGGGCGACTCGCGACGCCTGCCGAAGCTGTATGAACTGCGCGGATGAGGTGTTCGGCAAGGGCAGGGCCGCGTGACCCTGTCGTCACCGCAGTTTCCGGAGACGAACGCCCGCAGGTTCGTCTCTGCGGGTGCCGATAAATCATCCACGCAGGTCGGCAGACTGATCACGGATCTTCGGTTCTCCTCGACATTCGCCCAAGTGTCTTCACCTGCGCAGGGACTCGGCGGCATCATGATCTGTCGTGCTGCTGCGTCTGGCCTACCTCGCCGCGACCAACGCCCTGGCGTTCCTACGTCTCCTGCCGATGAGCGATAGAGAAAAGGACGTCGAGATCCTGGTACTCCGGCACCAACTGCCGGTCCCGCAACGCCGGGTCGGCAAGCCGACCTTCACCGACACAGACCGTGCCATCCTCGCCGGCCTGCTCCACCACCTCCCCAAAGGCAGACTGCGGCACCTTCTGCCGCTGGTCCGCCCCGACACGGTGTTGCGCTGGCATCGCGACCTGCTCAAGCGGCGCCATGCCGCATCCTGCCTACCCAGGCGACGCGGACGCCCACGCACCATCCGATCGATCCGCGCCCTGGTCCTGCGCTGGCCAGGGAGAACACCTCATGGGGATACCGACGGATCCACGGCGAACTCACAGCGCTGGGAATCAAGATCGCCGCCTCCACGGTCTGGGAGCCTCAATGGCCGTTGAGTGCTGGAGTCGGTGGGGAGCCGGCCTACCGTGCGACTGCCGTGCGATCGGGCGCGTTCACACCAGGAGCGAAGGGAGCCCCGTCGGGGCAGGGTGACCAAATGGGTCCCCTGCCCCGCCGGAGCTCGGCCGGCCGGGCGGCGGGTTACCGGCGCCCGGCAGAGACCGGTGCCGTGTGCGGCGCTCCCCTGCTCAGCCGAAGTTCACGTCGCTGCACCACATGTAGGCCTGGTCGAGGTGCGAGGCCTGCCAGATCACGAACAGGATGTGGTGTCCGGTGTAGCCGGAGGTGCTGACGTTGAACGTGTAGTCCGTCGCCGGGCCGAAGCGGCCGGTCTGCGTGATGAAGTCGAGGTTGCCCCAGCCCAGGGTCTGGGTCTTGGGGTCGAAGCCCTGCTTGCTCACGTAGGCCGTGAAGTAGTCGGCACCGTGGGACGCCTGGTCGTGCACGTGAACCGAGAAGTCGTTGCCGACGGTGGTCGTCTTCCACTGCCCGGGCTTGTTCAGACTGGCGTTCCTCGAGAGGTTGTTGCTGCAGAGCGTCCCGTTGGGGGTCTGCGACTGGAACTGGCCACCGAGGCCGTCGCGGAGCGCGCTCATCCAGTTCCACATGGTGTCGGGGTTGGCCTGGAAGGCCTGCCAACACATGGGGTCTTCGGTCTGCATGGCCGGGTTCATGTGGTCGTTACCCCACCTTTCCCAGCAGTGGTACGCGCGGGAGGCGGGGCCGACGACGGAGCCGTGAGCCTGGGCGGGGGCCGACCAGGTCAGTGCGCCGACAACCACGGCGAACAGCATGGCGAGCGCCTGGAGAGGCTGGCGGAGGGCCGACCGGGAACGCCCGGTTAATGGGCTTTGTTTGCGCATGTGGGGGGGAACTCCTTCCAGTTGAAAGGCACCATGGGAGCGCTCCCAACGTACGACTTCTGAGTGAAATGTCAATGAAACAAACGGAGTTGATTACAGGGGTGGGCGGCGATCAGGGAATCTGCCGTGAGCCGGGAGTCACGGGAGGCTTCGGCGACTTCGGTGGCACGACAGTCAGAACCCTGCGCTTGCCGAGAATGTCATCCTGTGGGTGCCGGAAACCGTGTCACCCGAGGTGACCTGCGGGTTCGGATCTACCAGAGCGCAGGAGGTTGGCGGGCGCTGCAGGGCATGATGCTGGGTCGTGGCGATACGTCTGATCTATCTGCTCGGGTGCCAGACCTTCCGATGGCTCGCGCTGCTGGCCCGGTCGAGCGCGGCGAAAGACATTGAGATCTTGATGCTCCGGCACCAACTCACCGTCGCACAGCGCATCCATCCACGGCCCCGGTTCTCCTGGAGCGACAGGGCCGTCATGGCAGCACTGCTCCGGATGGCGAACAAGCAGCAGCGTTCACATCTGGCACTGCTGGTTACACCACGGTCAGTCCTGCGCTGGCACACACGCCTCATCGCCCGGAAATGGACCTATCCACGCCGCAATCCAGGCCGACCATCGAAACCGGGAGCATTACGGCAGCTGGTCCTGCGCCTCGCGCGGGAGAACCCCGGGTGGGGGTACCGCCGGATCCACGGCGAACTGCTCAACCTGGGACGCAAGATCGGCGCATCAACCGTCTGGGAGATCCTGAAGAACGCCGGGATCGACCCCGCGCCCCAGCGAGCGGACCATTCCTGGCCCTGTGCCGCTCGAAAAGTCATCGCCGCAGGTGAGCCGGGTGCGAGCAGTCCGCTGGGATCATGTCCTCCGTAATCGTGTCCTTGCTGTACAAGGTGACCCGGAAGCTGCTGACTGTTCCATCGGTGCTCCTCCGTCGCGGGACGGCGAAGGACGCGGAACTGCTGGTGCTGCGACACGAGAACGCGGTCCTGCGCCGCCAGTTGGCCGGACCGGTCCGTTATGATCCCGCCGACCGGTTCTGGTTCGCCGCCCTGTCCGGGCTGATACCCCAGCGCCACTGGCTCAAGATCTTCCCTGTCACCCCCGGCACCCTGCTTAGGGCTGTCCCGCAAAGATCTTGAAGTCGCCTCGGGCATGGTGGGCCGCTGTGCGGCCCGCTTGCCTATCCGGCGAGGGCGAGGTTGTGCATCCGGGCGATGCCGCGCATGGCGTGGTGGACGCCGTGGCCTTTGAGGCGGCAGTCGCGGAGGATCTTCCAGGTCTTCATACGGGCGAAGACGTGCTCGACGCGGGCTCGGACCTGCTTGTGGGACTTGTTGTGCTCCTCTTTCCAGTCCGGAGTTCGCTCTGGCCGCGCTGTCGGCGGTGCGGGATGACGAGTCCGGTGCCCGGGTAGCCGCCGTCTGCGATCGTGACAATGTTGCCCACGGCGGCCTTGGCCCCGGACTCCTCCACGCCTTGCAGCCGTTGCGGTTGCCGGGCAACGGACGGCCGACTGCCACCACCAGCCGGGTGTCGGCGTCGATGACGACCTGGTGGTTGGTGGAGTACCGGTAGTTCTAGTAGGTGATCGGTGAGCCCGGGCACGTGAGTGCAAGGCCGCCGCAACGAGGTGAAGCCTGCCCCCGTTCCGGGACTGGACCCCCATGGTCAGACCGGCTTCGCCTCGCCCTGTCGGGCGGAGACCTTCGGTAGTTCCGGGACCTCGATCTCTTGTCAAAGACCGGTCCCGCCCGGCAGGAGCGTGGTCACCACGGGTTTCATGTCGCCAGCCCGCCGGCAGGGGCCGACCTCTCAGCAGTTCACGAGCCCGAGAGCTCTTCAGCAGACCGAGGTCCCTGCCGGTCGCTGGAGACACGAACGGCTCATGAGATGGCGTGCCTTGAGCACTTCTATTAGAGCGCCGCGTGCTCCGCCTGGACGTAAAACCCCATGTTGGCACGGAGGTAGAGACATTGAGCGCGATCTTCTGCGGCATCGACTGGGCGGAAGGACACCACGACGTAGCTCTGGTGGATGGGGACGGTGCCCAGCTGGCCAAGCTGCGGATCAGCGATGACAGCGCAGGATTCCACGCGCTGATGGAACTGCTGACCCGACACGGCGACAGTGCCGAGGACCCAATCCCAGTCGCCATCGAGACCCCACGGGGGCTGCTCGTCGCCCCCTCCGGGCCACCGGCCGCAAGATCTACGCGATCAACCCATTGGCCGCCGCCCGTTACCGCGATCGCGCCAGCGTCTCCCGAGCCAAGTCCGATGCAGCTGACGCCCGGGTCCTGGCCAACATCCTGAGGACCGACCGGCACGCTCACCGCCCCCTGCCTGACGATAGCGAAGCCGGGCAGGCCATTGCCGTCCTGGCCCGCGCTCACCAGGATGCAATCTGGGATCGGCAGCAGATGATCAACCGGCTCCGCTCACACCTGCGCGAGTACTACCCGGCCGCCCTCGCGGCCTTCCACGGCCCCGGAAAACCCGGACTCGACTCGCCACGCGCCCGCGTGATCCTGACCGCCGCACCCACGCCTGCCGACGCCGCCAAACTCACCCGCAGCCAGCTGCGCGCGCTGCTCAAGCGCGGCGAGCGTCCGCGCCGCGGAATCGAAGCCGAGGTCGAACGACTTCGGGAGATCTTCCGCGCGGACTACCTCCGACAGCTGCCGCAGGTCGAACAGGCTCTGGGACACCAGGCAACAGCCCTCATCCGGCAGGTCGACGCCGCTTGCACCAGCGTCGCCCAGCTCGCGGCGGCAACGGAGGAAGCATTCCTCTCGCACCCAGATGCCGACATCATCACCAGCTTCCCGGGACTGTCCCTGCTCTCCGGAGCACGCGTCCTCGCAGAGATCCGAGACGACCGCGAACGCTTCGCGGACGCCCGGTCCATGAAGGCATACGCTGGCGCGGCCCCCATTACGCGGGCCTCCGGCCGCAGCCACGTCGTCGTGGCCCGCACCGTCAAGAACCAACGACTGGCCTCAGCCGGCCACATGTGGGCCTTCGCGGCCCTCCGCACGCAGGCTCCACGCGCCCACTATGACCGACGGCGTGCTGGCGGAGAACGCCACACCGCAGCTCTCAGGAACCTGTTCAACAAACTGCTCGGCTGCCTCTACCACTGCCTGCAGCGCCGCACGCTATTCGACCCCGATCGTGCCTTCGCACCGCCTATGGACCTCGCCGCCTGAGCTCCTACTTGACCCACCAGCGACATGAGATGTCTTCGACCGCTCGGCGACGGTGTGGTCCCGGGTGGGGACCAGGGTGCCGTCCACGATGAGGACGGTGTCCTTGGCGAATCGCTTGCGGGGCTGGAGAGCGAGCAGGGGTCCGAGGTGGTTGATGACTCGGCCGGCCGTGGACTTCGAGACACCGAACAGTGGAGCGAGCTGCCGCAACGTCAGATTGGTGCGCCAGTAGGCCGTGACCAGCAACACTCGGTCCTCCAGCGGCAGACTCCACGGCCGGCCTCGGTGGACCATATCTGCTCCATCACGCCGCAGCGTGGTCAGCAGTTTGCCGAAGCAGCGCGGGCTCAGACCCGCGAATGGGGCTATCCAGGACGGCTCCGATGCCGTGATCACACTCGCCACATCGTGATCACCACTCAGGCTGGCTCAATGCCGAAACGCTTCCACAGCTAACCTGATCAGGGCAGTCCACAGTGCGCAAGACCGGGGGAAACCGTGAACCGACCGCTGCTGTTCCTCGACGTGGACGGGCCACTCAACCCCTATGCAGCCAAGCCCGAGAGGCGCCCCGACGGCTACACCACACTCAGAGTTCCCCAGAACGACGCCCAACAGCACGATACGGGCCTATCGTCCCGACGACGCCCCCACACCTCAGGGACTACCGGCTGAGCACCTCGCCAGCCCTTCAGACCGTTCCGCACTCGGAGCCAAGATCCTTGCGGGACAGCCTTTAGGCAACGAAGCTTGTGCTATCGCTGATGGCTACCCACATGCACGCCTGCCGTGATGTCATCCGTTAATGCGCAACGTGGTCGCTGCCGGAAGGTAGGGAATAAGTGCGCGACGGGTCGGCGCCGTTCCCTCCCGGGATGTGGGTTCTCAGCTGAGCTGGTCTCTTCTCACCGGCTCTGATCCGTACCTGATCCGTCTCATTGGTTCTGATCCGCCCGCTGCGGGGGCCAGTGGAGGATGTCGATAACCTTTGCCGGATATTGGGGCCGGGGAGGGTGGGTTGGACGGTCTGGTGGCGGTGCGCGGCTTGGCGCCAGCGTCGTTGTCGGGGTTCGCGGTCGGGTACGTCGACGCGGACGGCCGCGAGCGGCGCGACGGCCTGGTAGAGGCGGCCGCGGTGGCGTTCGAGTCGGTGCCGCCGGTGCGCTCGTTCCCGGTGTATCGGGGTCAGCGCGACAACACCGGGTTGTGGCGGTCGGCTACGACCGGCGGGCATGTGGGTTTCGAGTCTTGGCTGGAACGCGATCACCTGCGGCCGCTCTGGCCAACCCGGACCTGCCGGCCCGCCTCCAGGCGAACGCCCCGCTGAACGCGGCCGACCCGGCCACCTTCTACGGCGGCGACCACACCGGATACACCGACTACCCCACCCTCGACGCGGCACAGAAGTGACATGGCACCGGCGCGCGACCCGTCGCGCGCCGGTAGAGGCGCCACCTGAGGGTGAAGAGACAGGGTAAGTCGATCAAAGTGGTTGGGGTAGGAGTGCCAGGTCGGTCTCGCAGAGGTGTGCATCTCCTGGTGAGTGGCGTGGTCTGCCGGCCCGCGACGAGTAGGCTGATCGTTCGTCATCGGACGAGGGAGGCCGGCGTGGACTATGGCGACAAGCTCTTCTGGCTCTCGGTTGTGATTCAACGCAAGTACGCGCAGATCTGCGCCGAGTTCGACCTGACCCCCTCGCAGGCCACGCTGCTCTGCGCAGTCAGGAACGAGCCGCGGCAGATGGCTGACCTCGCCGCGTCGTTGGGTATGACCAAGAACGCATTGAGCCAGCTGGTCGATCGCACCGCGCGGCGCGAGTTGGTCGGCCGGGCAAGCTCGGCGCAGGACCGACGGGTCGTCATGCTCAGTGCGACGCCCACGGGGAAGGTGCTCGCCGAGGCCGTTTACGCCGAGGTCGCCAAGCGCCTGCCCGAGATCGCGAGGAACCTCGACGCCGACGACCAGCGCGACTTCGAGCGCGTGGCCACCGCCATCGTGGACACCTCGGACCTCTCTTCGCCCACCTCGAACCAACCCATCACACCGTGAGGTCCCGCTACACCCGCACCTTGACGTAGTTCATGCCATGAACTAGTTTGGTTCATGGCATGAACTAGTGAAGGGTGGCAGCGATGAGCACACAGACGACCGGCACGATCGCAGTCTTCGGCGCGACGGGGCAACAGGGCGGGGCGGTGGTCGACGCGCTGCTGGACCACAAGGCGCGGGTGCGGGCTTTAGTCCGCACCCCGCAGTCCGACCGGGCTCAGGCGCTGGCCGCCCGCGGCGTCGAGCTGGCGGCCATCCGGGCCGACGACCCGGCGTCGCTGGCCGCCGCGCTGGCGACGGTCGAGGGGTTCTACTTCATGACCCCGGAGGCGAACAGCCTCGAAGAGGTCGAGGCGGAGATCCGCATCGGTACCGCGCTCGTCGACGCGGCGGTCGAGGCGGGCGTCCCGCACGTCGTGTTCAACTCGGTCTTCGGAGCGGACCGGGAGTCGGGTGTGCCGCACCACGACTCGAAGCACTGGATCGAGGAGCACCTGAGGAAGTCCGGCCTGAGGGCCGCGATGGTTCGCGCGACCGCCTTCATGGAGAACTTCGCGAGCGTGATGGCACCGAGCCTGGAGCATGGGGAGATCGTGCTGAGGCTGCCGCTGCCGGAGGACGTCGCCCTGAAGATGATCTCGGTCAGGGACATCGGCCGGGTCGCCGCCGCGCTCCTGCTCGACACCGCGGAGGCGCCCGGCGGAGCCGTCGAGCTCGTCGGCGACGAGCTGACGGGCCCCCAGATCGCCGCGGCGTTCGGCGCGCGCGCCGGGCTCCCGGCACGGTACGAGGCCCTCCCGTTGAGCGTGCTTCCCAACGACCTCGACAAGGCGATGTTCCGCCAGTTCGCGAAGGCGGCGGAATACCCTTCGGACCTCGCGGTGGTGCGCTCGATCGAGCCGGCCACCCTGGACCTGGTCGAGTGGATCCGAGCTACCGGCTGGACCGCGCCCACAAACGTGGCTGGTTCCTGAGCCTCCGGCCGCGATGAACGCCCCGCGATCGTGCCCACGGTCTCGGCGCTCTGGGCACGGCAACGCATCCGCCAACGGTTGAAGTAGTCACGAAGCTCCCGGGGCGTGCCCGAGGCCGACACCGGCACACTGGTTGTCGAGAGGCCGCCGGTCGACGGCGAGGTAAAGATCCACGTCCAGGAGGCCCCGGGCCGCCAACCAAAAGACCTCACCGACTACGCCCGCGAGGCCGCCGCGCCGGCGTCTGGACCCGTATAGCGGATGGCCGGAACAGGCTTGACCGTGCCGGCCATCCGCAACGGTGCTCGGTGCGTCTCTGACTGCCGCTGAGGCCTTGTTTCCGTCTGACCAGAGGCGGATCAACTTCATTGACATATGGTCGGCTACCTCAAGACGATCTTGGCGTGGCTGGTGTGATCACGGCGTCAGAGCCCTCCTGGATAGCCCCGTTCACCGGGCTGAGTCCGCGTCAGTTCGGCAAGCTGATCACCGCGCTTCGGCGTGAGGGACCAGGGTGCCGTCCACGATGAGTACGGTGTCCTTGCGGAACCGCTTGCGCTGCTGGAGCGCGAGGCACGGCCCGAGGTGGTCGATGATGCGGTCGGCCGCCGACTTCGACACCCCGAACAGCGGGGCGAGTTGGCGCAGAGTGAGATTGGTCCGCCAGTGGTACTCCACCAACCACCAGGTCGTCATTGACGCCGACACCCGGTTCGTCGTCGTAGGCCAGCCGTTGCCCGGCAACCGCAACGATGGCACCCGGCGACCGCACATCACCGGGGTCACCGCCCGCCCGACACGGGACTGGACGGTCCAGCAGGCGCGGATCTCACCGCCGACCTGAGCATTGCGGGTACCGATAAATCATCCACGCAGGTCGAGAGCCTGATCACGGCTCTTCGGCGCTCCTTGACGTTCACCCCGGGGTCTTCACCTACGCAGGGCCCCGGCGGCATCATGATCTGTCGTGCTGCTGCGTCTGGCCTACCTCGCCGCAACCAACGCCCTGGCGTTCCTATGGCTCCTGCTGATGAGCGACAGGGAGAAGGACGTCGAGATCCTCGTGCTCCGGCACCAACTGCTGGTCCTGCAACGCCGGGTCGGTAAGCCGACCTTCACCGACAGCGACCGTGCCATCCTCGCCGTGTGCCGTTCGGAAACTCATCCCTCCTGCTCGCGGGTGGTCTGGCGCGCCATCACCGTCTGCTGGAACCCTCTCCGGGTGATCGTTTCGCTCGTATACCAGATGACTCGGAAGCTGCTCAGGGTCCCGGCGGTGCTGCTACGCCGGGACACAGCCAAGAACGCGGAATTGCTCGTGCTCCGGCACGAGAATGCGGTGCTGCGCAGGCAGCTCACGAGGCCAGTGCGCTACGAGCATGCGGACCGGCTGTGGTTCGCAGCGCTGTCCTCGCTGGTCCCCCGGCGCCGGTGGGCGCAGGTGTTCCCGGTGACGCCCGCGATGCTGTTGGCGTGGCACCGCAGGCTGATCGCCCGGAAGTGGGACTACAGC
>NZ_JBIADZ010000065.1:0-17829 GCF_042868035.1 Streptomyces sp. NPDC007875
CGACGAAGCTCGTCAGCCGGATCCGTAGCGTCATGGACGCCGAACTGCCCATCCGGCAGCTCTTCGAGACCCCCACCGTCGCCGGCATCTCCACCACCTTGGACCGGACGTCCCTCGGCATCTCCGCCGCCCGCCCCGCCCTGACCGCGACCGCACGCCCGTCCCGCGTCCCCGTCTCGTACGCGCAAGCCCGCCTCCGCTTCCTGGACCTGCTGGGTGACGGAAGCACCGCCTACAACGCGCCCGGCGCGCTCAGGCTGACCGGACCACTGGACCGGGAGGCGCTGCGGCTGGCCCTGGAGGATGTGGTCGCCCGCCACGAGAGCCTGCGCACCGTCTTCGCCGAGGATGAAGAGGGCTTCACCCAGATCGTCCTGGAACCGTCGCACGCCGCGGTCGATCCCGGCGTGCGGACGGTGGACGAGGCCCGGCTCGCGGCCGAGCTCATGGCCGAGGCCCGGTACGTCTTCGATCTGGCCCATGAACCACCGCTGCGGGTCACCCTGTTCGAGCTGGGGCCGGACGAGCATGTACTGCTGCTGCTCCTGCACCACATCGCGGGCGACGGCTGGTCGATGCGGCCACTGGCGCGTGATGTGGCGACGGCGTACACGGCGCGCGTCGAAACGGGCGAGGCCCCGCGGTGGGAGCCGCTGCCGGTGCAGTACGCCGACTACAGCCTCTGGCAGCGGGCGGTCCTGGGACGGGAGGACGATCCCGGCAGCGAGCTCTCCCGCCAGCTCGCCTACTGGACCACCGCGCTGGCCGGCATTCCGGACGAGCTCGCGCTGCCCGCCGACCGGGCGCGCACCGACGAGCTGACGCAGCGCGGTGGCCAGGACTCCTTCCGCATCCCGGCCGAACTCCATCAGGCGCTGTACGGGCTGGCCCGTGAGACCCGCTCCAGCCTGTTCATGGTGTTGCAGGCGGGGCTCGCGGCGCTGCTGACCCGGCTCGGCGCGGGCACCGACATCCCCATCGGCACACCGATCGCCGGGCGTACCGACACGGCGGTCGAGGAACTGGTCGGGTTCTTCGCCAATACGCTGGTGCTGCGCACGGACACCTCGGGCGATCCGACGTTCAACGAGCTGATCGACCGGGTCCGGGAGCGGAGCCTGGCGGCGTACGCACACCAGGACCTGCCGTTCGAGCGGCTGGTCGAGGTGCTCAACCCGGAGCGCTCGCTCTCCCGGCACCCCCTCTTCCAGGTGTCGCTCTCGCTCCACCACACCGACCCCCGGGCCACGGTCGCCGAGGTCGCCCGGCTGCCGCGGCTCGCCGTGGAGCTGGAGCGGCTGCCGATCGAGGACACCAAGTTCGACCTCAACTTCGAGCTGACCGAGCGGTTCGACGACGCGGGCAGGCCCGCGGGAATCGCCGCCGACCTGGAGTTCAGCGCCGAACTCTTCGAGCCGGGCACGGCCCGCTCCCTCCGGGAGCGCTACCTGCGGCTGCTGGCCGCCATGGTGGGGGAACCGGACCGGCGGGTCTTCGAGGCGGAGATACTCGACGCGGCCGAGCGGACGGCCGTCCTCGAGGAGTGGAACGACATCCGGCGCCCGGGGGTGGCCGCCGTGCTGTCAAAGGTGGAACTGCCCGACGAGGTGAGCGGCACCCGGGCCTACGTACTGGACGAGACTCTCCGCCCGGTGGCTCCCGGTGTCCCCGGACAGCTGTACGTGGCGCACCGGAGCCCGGCCCCGGGCGGCGGGGACGGCACCGATACCGCCGACGCCGACCGGCCGCTCCCGTGCCCCTTCGACCACGGCAGCGCGATGCACCGCACCGGCCGGGTGGCCCGCTGGTCCCACGACGGGGAGCTGCGGCTGGTCGAGACCCCCGCCGAGCGGCCGGATGAGGCCGCCGTACCCGACCGGCGCACCGAGCCGTCCCGTGCGCCGCGCAGCCCGCGGGAACAGATCCTGTGCACTCTCTTCGCCGAGCTGCTGGGCGTCCCCGCCGTGGGCATCGACGACGACTTCTTCGCCCGCGGCGGCCATTCCCTGTCCGCCGTACGGATGCTCAGCCGCGTACGCTCGGTGCTCGGCGTGGAGATCTCGATTCGCCGGCTTTTCGAGAACCCGACCGTCGCCGGCCTGTCCGCGGTGCTCGACGAGGCGTCCGGCGCCCGGCCTCCCGTGACCCCCGCCCCGCGCCCGCCTCGCCTTCCGCTGTCGTACGCGCAGCAGCGGCTGTGGTTCCTGCACAACCTGGAGGGCCCCAGCGCCACCTACAACATCCCGGTCACCCTGCGGCTCGTCGGCACCCTGGACCGCACCGCGCTGCGCCTGGCCCTGGGTGACGTCGTCGCGCGCCATGAGAGCCTGCGCACGCTGTTCGCGCAGGAGACCGAGGAAGGGACCGGTGCGCGGCAGGTCATCCTGCCCGCCCCGCAGGCGCGACCGGAGCTGATCGAGGAGACGGTCACCCCCGAGGAACTGGACGACAGGGTGCGGGCCGCGGCCTCCCACCCGTTCGACCTCACCCGTGAACTGCCGGTCCGCGGCTGGCTGTTCACCACGCACGCCGGGGAGCGCGTCCTCGTCCTGGCGCTCCACCACATCGCGGGCGACGGCTGGTCGCTCGGCCCGCTGGCCCGCGATCTGTCCTCCGCGTACACGGCGCGCGTCGAAACGGGCGAGGCCCCGCGGTGGGAGCCGCTGCCGGTGCAGTACGCCGACTACACCCTGTGGCAGCGACAGGTGCTCGGTGCCGAGGACGACCCCGACAGCGAGATCTCACGCCAACTCGCCCACTGGAAGCAGGCGCTCGCGGATCTCCCCGCGGAACTGGAGCTGCCCACCGACCGGCCCCGGCCGCCGCGCCAGTCCCACCAGGGCGGGCGGGTCGGCTTCGAGGTCCCCGCGGAGCTTCACGCGGGTCTCGCGAACCTGGCGCGCGACACCCGGTCGAGCCTGTTCATGGTGGTGCAGGCCGCCCTGGCGACGCTGCTGACCCGGCTCGGGGCCGGCACCGACGTGCCGATCGGCAGCCCCATCGCGGGGCGCACCGACGCCGCCGTGGAGGACCTGGTCGGATTCTTCGTCAACACGCTGGTGCTGCGTACCGACACCTCCGGCAACCCCGCCTTCACTCAACTCGTCGGCCGGGTCCGCGAGACGAACCTCGGCGCCTACGCACATCAGGACCTGCCGTTCGAACGGCTCGTCGAGGTACTGAGCCCCGTTCGCTCGCTCGCCCGCCACCCCCTGTTCCAGGTGCTGCTCGGCTTCGACAACAACCAGGACGCCCTCGAAGTGCTGAGGCTGCCGGGCCTGACCATGGACGTACGGGCCCCGGAGACCGGACGCGCCAAGTTCGACCTCGCGTTCTTCTTCGACCAGACCTACGGGCCCACCGGCGAGCCGACCGGCATGCACGCGTCAGTCGAGTACAACGCCGACCTCTTCGACCGGGAGACCGCCGACGGCCTCGCCGCGCGACTGCTGCGGGTACTCGAAGGTGCCGTGGCCGACCCGGACCGCCCCATCGGGCGGCTCGACATTCTGACGCGCGCCGAAACCCGGGACATCCTGCATGAGTGGAACGGAACCCCGCACGAGGTGCCGCCGCACACCGTGCCCGTACTGTTCGAGCGGCAGACCGCCCAGGTGCCTCATGCCACCGCGCTGATCTCCGAGGACACCACCCTGTCCTACGAGGAGCTCAACGCCCGGGCCAACCGGCTGGCCCGGCTCATGGCCGCCGAGGGCATCGGCGGCGAGGACATCGTGGCCATCGCCCTGCCCCGGTCGGCGGAGATGATCGTCTCCCTGGTCGCCGTCCTCAAGACGGGCGCCGCCTACCTCACCCTCGACACCTCGGCCCCCGAGCAGCGGCTGCGCGCCATTGCCGACGACTGCGCGCCCCGCGCCCTGATCACCGACGTCGCCACCCGCCCCCTCCTGGGCACCGGACCGGCCCGCTGCCTCGTCCTGGACGACCCGGCGACCGTACGGGCGCTCGCCGATGCCCCGGACACCGATCTCACGGACGACGACCGCGCACGCCCGCTCGACCCGCGCCATCCGGCGTACATCGTCTACACCTCGGGCTCCACCGGGGCCCCCAAGGGTGTGGTGATGCCGATGGCATCGCTGATGAACCTCCTCGCCTGGCACACCGACACCTACAGCGGCGGCGTCGGCACCCGCACCGCCCAGTTCCTCGCCGTCGCCTTCGACTTCGCGGTACAGGAGATCCTCCAGGCACTGGTGGCGGGCAAAACACTCGTCCTGCCCGAGGAACACGTCCGGCGCGACGCCTACGAACTGGTCGACTGGATCGCCCGCCACGGTGTCAATGAACTGTTCGCGCCCACATTGATGATCGACGCGGTGCTCGCGGCCGCCGAGGACCGCGGCGAACCACTGGACTCGCTCACCGACATCTTCCAAGGCGGCGAGCAGTTCCGGCTCAGCGGCGAGCTCCGCCGGTTCTGCGCCGGCGACTGGCGCCACATGGCGCACAACATCTACGGCCCGGCCGAGACCCACGCGGCCACCTCCACCACGCTCCCCGAGGACACCGACGAGTGGCCCTCGTCCGCGTCCATCGGCCAGCCACTGTGGAACGCCCAGGTCCACGTGCTCGACGCACACCTGCGGCCGGTGCCGCCCGGTGTGCGCGGGGAGCTCTACATCGGCGGCGCCCAGATCGCCCGTGGCTACCTGAACCGGCCCGGCCGCACCGCGGAACGCTTCGTCGCCACTCCGTTCGGCGCCCCCGGCTCCCGTATGTACCGGACCGGTGACATCGTGTGCTGGAACCGCCTGGGGCAACTGGAGTTCCTGGGCCGCGTCGACGACCAGGTGAAGATCGGCGGTTTCCGCGTCGAACCCGGCGAGGTCGAGGCCGTGCTCGGCGACCATCCGAGCGTCGACACGGCGGTCGTCGTCACCCGCGAGGACACCCCCGGGACGACCCGGCTGGTCGCCTACGTCGTACCGGAAGGCGCCCACGACGAAGCCGACCTCGTACCCACCCTCCGCACCCACCTCGAACAGCACCTGCCGCACTACATGGTCCCGTCGGCCGTGACGGTCCTGTCCGAACTGCCCCTCACCGCCAACGGAAAGCTCGACCGGCGCGCGCTCCCCGCCCCCGCCACCGACCGCGACGGCACGGGCCGGGGCCCGCGCACCGAGCGGGAGAAGACGCTGTGCGGGCTGTTCGCCGAGGTGCTGGGGCTGGACGGGGTCGGTATCGACGAGGGCTTCTTCGACCTCGGCGGCGACAGCATCATGTCCATCCAGATGGTCGGCCGGGCGCGGCGCGCCGGACTCGAACTGTCGGTCCGCGACATCTTCGAGCACCGCACCGTGGCCGCGCTCGCCGACGTCGTCACGGAGGTGGAGGGAGCCGTCGCGGAGGAGCCGGGCGCCGGCATCGGCGAGGTGCCCCTCACCCCGATCGCGCACTGGCTGCTGCGGCGCGGCGAGGACCTGGACGGGTTCAACATGTCCGTCGTCCTCCAGACCCCCGCGACGCTGCGCCTCGACACCCTCACCCAGGCCCTCCAGGCGCTCCTCGACCACCACGACGTCCTGCGGGCCCGGCTCACCGCCGGCCCCGAACGCCGCATGGAGATACGGGAACCCGGCACGGTCGACGCCGCGCCCCTGGTGCGCCGGGTGACGGTCGACGGGCAGAACGGCCGGCAGCTCGACGAGCCCGCACTCGGCGCACTGGTACGGGCGGAGGGCGAGAGCGCCAGGGACCGGCTCGACCTGGACCGGGGCACGGTCGTACAGGCCGTGTGGTTCGACCGTGGCGCGGACACGCCGGGCCTCCTGCTCCTCCTCGTCCACCACCTGGTCGTCGACGGCGTGTCCTGGCGCATCCTGGTGCCCGACCTCGCCGAGGCCCACGAGGCCGTCGCCGCCGGCCGCACCCCCGAACTCCAGCCCGTGGGCACCTCGCTGCGCCGCTGGGCCCAGCGGCTGACCGAGGAAGCGGCGGCACCGACCTGGGTCGCCGATGCGGCCTGGTGGCAGGAAACGCTCCGCAAGGAGGACCGCGGGCTCGGCCGCCGGGCGCTGGACCCCGCCCGGGACACGACCGCGGCCGCCTGCCGGATCAGCGTCACCCTGCCGGTGAACGTCACCGAAGCCGTGCTGACCCGAGTGCCCGCCGCGTTCAACGCCGAGGCCAATGACGTTCTGCTGACCGCGTTCACCCTGGCGTGGGAACAGTGGCGCGGGGACACCGGCCTCCTCCTCGACCTGGAGGGTCACGGCCGCGAGGAACACCTCGTGCGCGGCGCCGACCTGTCCCGCACGGTCGGTTGGTTCACCAACCTCTACCCCGTGCGCCTGGAGACGGGCGCCGCCGACCTCGCCGAGGCGTTCGCGGGCGGGCGCAGCGCCGGAGACATCCTCAAACGCATCAAGGAACAGCTCAGGGCGGTGCCGGACAAGGGCATGGGCTACGGCCTCGTCCGCCACCTCAACCCCGCCACGGCCGAGGAGTTCGCCGGGCTGCGGGATCCTCAGGTCGCCTTCAACTACCTGGGGCGCTTCTCCACCGCGGCCGCCGGCCAGAACGCCGACTGGACCCCGCTCATCGGCATCGACGGCGTCGCCGGCGACCCGCCGCACCTGCCACTCGCCCACGCCCTGGAACTCAACGCCCGTACCCACGACGGACCCCAGGGATCGCAGCTCGTCGCGTACTGGAGCTGGGCCGGGGGGATCCTCGACGAGGACGAGGTCCGTGAACTGGCCGACCTGTGGTTCCGGGCACTCCAAGCTCTCGTGGCCCACGCCGAGAATCCCGAAGCGGGCGGGCTCACCCCCTCCGACGTCTCCCTGTCCTCGATCACCCAGGACGAGATCGAGGCGTTCGAGGACGACCTCGGCGACCTTTTCGACGACATGCCGGACGACGAAGAGCCGGCCGCATACGACGACGTACACGCTCCTGAAGACGAAGAAGAGGCCCGAAAGTGAGTCGCACCCCGCGGAAGATCGAGGACATCCTGCCGCTGGCCCCGCTCCACGAGGGCCTGCTCTTCCACAGCGTTTACGACCAGGGCGAACTCGACCCCTACGTCGTCCAGGCGGCCTTCGACATCGAGGGCCCGCTGGACACCGCCACCCTGCGCACCGCCGCCGAGGCCCTTCTGGCCCGCCACGCCACCCTGCGCGCCGCCTTCCGCCAGCGCAAGAACGGCGACTGGGCGCAAGTGGTGATGCGCACCGTGCCGCTGCCCTGGACCGAGACCGACCTGACCGCGCTGCCCGAGGACGAGCGGACCGCGGCCGCGGCCGAGGCGATGGCCGCCGACCGGAGTACCCGGATCGACGTGACCCGGCCCCCGCTGCTGCGCTTCACGCTCCTGCGGCTCGGCGCCTCGCTCCACCGCCTGGTGCTGACCAACCACCACCTGGTGCTGGACGGCTGGTCGCTGCCCGTCCTCATGGGCGAACTGTGTGCGCTCTACGACGCCCACGGCGACGACGGCGCCATGCCCCGCGTACGCCCCTACCGCGACTACCTCGGCTGGCTGGCGGCACAGGACCGCGAGGCGGCCCGCACCGCCTGGCACGAGGCATTCGCCGACCTCGCCGAACCCAGCCCGATGGCGCCCGGAATCGCCCGCACCACGGTCGCGTCCGCCGAGGTCCTCGCCTCCTTCTCCCGGTCCGACACCGCCGCCCTCACCGAGATCGCCCGCAGCCGCGGCGTCACCCTCAACACCGTCGTACAGACCGCCTGGGCGATCACCCTCGGCCGGCACACCGGACGCGACGACATCGTCTTCGGCACCACCGTCTCCGGGCGCCCGCCGCAGATCGACGGCGTCGAACGGATGGTGGGCCTCTTCATCAACACCCTGCCCACCCGGATCCGGCTGCGAGCCGCCGAACCGTTCGCCGAACTCCTCACCCGTGTCCAGGGCGAGCAGACCCGCCTCACCCCGCACCAGCACCTCGAACTCGCCGAGATCCAGCGCGTGGTGGGCCATGGCGAGCTCTTCGACACCTCCATGGTGTTCCAGAACTATCCCGTCGACCGCGCCACCACCGCCGACGAGGGCATCGCCGCTGCCGTCCGACTCGTCCCCGCCAAGGACCGCGAAGCCACCCACTACCCGCTGATGCTGGTCGGGTCCGCACGCGACACCATGCTGTTCAGGCTCAACTACCGGCCCGATATCTTCGACGAAACCGTCGCCCAGCGCATCCTGGACCGCTTTGTGCGGATCCTGCACGCCCTCGTCGCCGAGCCCGAGCTGCCTGTCGGCCGCATCGATGTGCTGGACGAGGCCGAGGCGCGGTCGGTGCTGTGGGATTGGAATGACACGGCGTGTGAGGTGCCGGGTCGTTCGGTGGTGGAGTTGTTCGAGGAGCGGGTGGCGCGGACGCCGGATGCGGTGGCGGTGGTCGCGGGGGGTGGGTCGCTGTCGTATCGCGAGTTGGATGCTCGTGCTGGGCGTTTGGCGCGGTTGCTGGTCGATCGTGGGGTGGGTCCGGAGTGTTTTGTTGCGGTGGCGTTGCCGAGGTCGGTGGATCTCGTGGTGGCGTTGCTGGCGGTGTGGAAGGCGGGGGCGGCGTATCTTCCGCTGGACACCGAGTACCCGGCCGACCGGCTGGCGTACATGCTGCAGGACGCCGCACCGGCTCTCGTCCTCACCACGGGTGAGCTGACCGGTGTGCTGCCGGATGTGGGTGTTCCGCGTGTGCTGCTGGATGCGCCCGAGACCGCCGAGGAGCTTTCCCGGACGGCGGGGGAGGGGCGGATCGCTTCTCGGACGCTGTCGCATGCGGCGTATGTGATCTATACGTCGGGGTCGACGGGGCGGCCTAAGGGTGTGGTGGTGCCGCAGGGGCCGTTGGCGAACTTTGCGGTGTCGATGGCCGGGCGGTTCGGGCTTTCCGGCGGGGACCGTTTGCTGGCGGTGACCACGGTGGGCTTCGACATCGCGGGGCTGGAGTTGTTCGTGCCCCTGCTGTCCGGCGCTGCGGTGGTGGTGGTCGAGCGGGATGTGGTGCGCGACCCCGCGGCGTTGTGCGCGCTGGTGTCGGCCGAGCGGGTGTCGGTGATGCAGGCGACGCCGAGTCTGTGGCGGGCGGTGCTGGCCGAGGACGCATCGGTGCTGACGGGTGTGCGGGTGTTGGTGGGCGGCGAGGCGTTGCCCGCCGATCTGGCGGTGGCGTTGGCCGAGCGGGCCGAGTCGGTGACGAACATGTATGGCCCGACGGAGACCACGATCTGGTCGACGGCGTGGCCGGTCACATCGGAGGCGGCGGGTGCGCCGCGCATCGGGCGGCCGATCGCCAATACCCGGGTGTATGTGCTGGACGCGGGGTTGCGACCGGTGCCGGCCGGGGTGCCGGGTGAGCTGTATATCGCGGGTCAGGGTGTGGTCCGTGGATATCACGGGCGATCGGGGCTGACGTCCGAGCGGTTCGTCGCCGATCCGTTCGACCGCACCGGCGGTGGCCGGATGTATCGCACGGGTGACCTGGTGCGGTGGACGGCCGAGGGCGAGCTGGAGTATCTGTCCCGGGTCGACGACCAGGTCAAGCTGCGTGGCTTCCGGATCGAGCTGGGCGAGATCGAGACGGTGCTGGCCGGGCATGACGGCGTGGCCCAGGCCGCCGTCCTCGTGCGCGAGGACCGGCCCGGCGACAAGCGGCTGGTCGCCTATCTCGTCCCGGCGGCGGATGGTGGCGTGCCGAGCGGCGCCGATCTGCGCCGGCATATGGCCGCGCGGCTCCCCGACTACATGGTGCCCTCCGCGTTCACGACGCTGGACGCCTTCCCGCTGACGCCGAACGGCAAGCTGGACCGGCGCGCCCTGCCCGCGCCCGACTACGGACCGGGCTCGACGGGCGGCCGGGCCCCGCGCTCGCCGCGCGAGGAGATCCTGTGCGGTCTCTTCGCCGAGGTGCTGGGCCTGGAGTCGGTCACCATCGACGACGACTTCTTCGGCCTCGGCGGCCATTCGCTGCTGGCCACGAAGCTGGTCAGCCGGATCCGCTCGGTCCTGGACGTCGAACTGGCGGTGCGGCGGGTCTTCGAGGCCCCCACCGTCGCCGAGCTCGCGACCGTGCTGGACGCGTCCGCCGCGGTGCGCTCGCCGCTCCGGGCGGTGGAGCCGCGCCCGGCGCGGCTGCCGCTGTCGCTGGCCCAGCAGCGGTTGTGGTTCCTCCATCAGTTCGAGGGGCCGAGTGCCACGTACAACATTCCGGTGGCGCTGCGGCTCAGCGGTGAGCTGGACGAGCGCGCGTTGCGGCTGGCCCTGGGCGATGTGGTGGCACGGCACGAGAGCGTGCGCACGCTGTTCGCCGAGGACGCCGACGGCCCGTACCAGGTGGTCCGGGACGCTGAACCGGTCGGGCTCACCGTGGTACGGACCGACGAGACCCGGCTGCGCACCGAACTCCTCGGCGCGGCCCGCCACGCCTTCGACCTTCGCTCGGAAGGACCGCTGCGGGTTTGGCTGTTCGAGCTGGGCGACGACGCGTACGTACTGCTGGTCGTCGCGCATCACATCGCGAGCGACGCATGGTCGATGGGCCCGCTGGCTCGCGATCTGACCGGTGCGTACGCGGCGCGGGTCGGCTCCGGCGGGGCTCCCGGCTGGGAGCCGCTGCCGGTCCAGTACGCGGACTACAGCATATGGCAGCGCGAGGTGCTCGGCGCCGAGGACGACCCCGACAGTGAGATCACCCGCCAACTGTCCTATTGGAAGGCCGCGTTGGCCGACCTTCCGGAAGAGCTGCCGCTGCCGTTCGACCGCCCCCGTCCGGCGGCCGCCACCTACCAGGGCGACTCCGTCACCCTCGACCTCGCTCCGGAACTGCGCGAGAAGCTGACGCGGATCGCCCGTGAGCGCCGGGCCAGCCTGTTCATGGTGGTGCAGGCGGCGCTGTCCACGCTGCTCACGCGCCTGGGCGCGGGGACGGACATCCCCCTCGGCACCCCCGTGGCCGGCCGCACCGATGACGCGCTGGACGACCTGGTCGGCTTCTTCGTGAACACGCTGGTGCTGCGGACGGACACCTCCGGTGACCCGACGTTCACGGAGCTGATCGAACGGGTGCGGGCGCGGGATCTGGAGGCGTACGCGTACCAGGACCTGCCCTTCGAGCGGCTGGTCGAGGTGGTCAATCCTGAGCGTTCGCTGTCTCGGCATCCGCTCTTCCAGACGATGCTCACACTGAACAACACCGAGCAGGGCGCGGAGACCGCGGTGGCCTCGCTGCCGGGTCTGACCGTGGCGAACGAGCCGGTGGCCGTGGGCGGGGCCAAGGTCGACCTGTCCTTCCGGCTGGGTGAGCGGCGGGGTGATGGTGGGGACGGGGGTGTGGTGCTGGAGGGGGCTCTGGACTTCAGCACCGACATGTTCGACCGGGCCACGGCTGAGCGCATCGCGGAGCGTTTCGTGCGTGTCCTGACCGAGCTCGCCGAGGACCCCGACCGCCGGATCGGCGAGGTGGAGCTGCTGTCCGCGGCGGAGCGGGACCGGGTGCTGGTCGAGTGGAATGGCGAGTCGCGGGATGTGCGGGGTGTTTCGTTGCCCGTGCTGTTCGCGGAGCAGGTGGCGCGGACGCCGGATGCGGTGGCGGTGGTGTGTGACGGACGTGAGCTGTCGTACGCGGAGTTGGACGCGTGGTCGAACCGGGTGGCTCGGTGGTTGGCGGGGCAAGGGGTCGGGGCCGGGCGGTTTGTGGGTGTGGTGTTGCCGCGGTCGGTGGAGTTGGTGGTGGCGCTGCTGGGGGTGGTGAAGGCGGGTGGCGCGTATGTGCCGGTGGATCCGGAGTATCCGGCGGAGCGCAAGGCCCACATCCTGGGCGATGCGCGGCCAGTGCTGGTGATCGATGAGGCCACGGATCTCGCGGCGGCCGATGCCTACGCGGATGACCCGGTGGAAGAGGTGCGGGAGCTGTCGCATCCGGCGTATGTGATCTATACGTCGGGTTCGACGGGGCGTCCTAAGGGTGTGGTGGTCGAGCATCGTTCGGTGGGCGCGTATCTGGAGCGGGCGCGGGAGATGTATCCGGATGCGTCGGGTGCGGCGTTGCTGCATTCGTCGGTGGCGTTCGACCTGACGGTGACGGCGTTGTACACCCCGCTGGTGAGTGGTGGCCGGGTGGTGCTGGCGGATCTCGATGAGCGGGTGGCCGGTCTCGGTCAGCCGTCGTTTATGAAGGTCACCCCCTCCCACCTGGGGCTGTTGGAAGAGCTGCCCGAGGAGGTGTCGCCGTCGGGGACGTTGATCACCGGTGGTGAGGCGCTGGTCGGGGAGGCGCTGGCGTCGTGGCGGGCCGTGCATCCGGGTGTGGCGGTGGTCAATGCGTATGGTCCGACGGAGGCGACGGTCAACTGCACCGACTTCCGGATCGAACCGGGGCAGGTGGTTGCCGGTGGTGCGGTGCCGATCGGGCGGCCGTTCTGGAACACGCGGGCGTATGTGCTGGACGCGGGGCTGCGTCCGGTGCCACCGGGAGTGGCGGGTGAGCTGTACATCGCGGGAGTGGTGTTGGCGCGCGGCTACTTGGGGCGTGCGGATCTGACCGCCGAGCGCTTTACCGCCGATCCTTACGGCCCTGTGGGCGCGCGGATGTATCGCACGGGTGATGTGGCGCGCTGGAACGCCGATGGCCAGCTGGTGTACGTGGGCCGGGTGGATGACCAGGTCAAGGTGCGGGGCTTCCGCATTGAGCTGGGGGAGATCCAGGCCGTGCTGCGTGGTCATCCCGAGGTGGCTCAGGCCGCGGTGATCGTGCGGGAGGACCGGGCCGGCGACCAGCGGCTGGTCGCCTATGTGGTGGCGGATTCCCACGTTTCCGATGCGGCCCTGCGGGAGCACGCCGCCGGGTTGCTGCCGGACTACATGGTGCCTTCGGCGTTTGTCACCCTCTCCGCGCTACCGCTGACGCCGAACGGGAAGCTGGACCGGCGTGCGCTGCCCGCGCCCGACTACGGTTCGCAGACCGCCACCGGCCGGGTGCCGCGTTCGCCGCGCGAGGAGATCCTGTGTGGTCTGTTCGCCGAGGTGCTGGGCGTGGAGTCGGTCACCATCGATGACGACTTCTTCCGTCTCGGCGGCCACTCCCTGCTGGCCACGCGGCTGGTCAGCCGGATCCGTAGCGTCATGGACGCGGAGCTGCCCATCCGGCAGCTCTTCGAGACGCCCACGGTCGCGGGTATCTCCACCGCTCTCGCCACGGATGGTGTGCGCCGCCGCGTGACCGTGGCCGATCCGCGCCCGGAGCGGATCCCGTTGTCGTATGCCCAGCAGCGGCTGTGGTTCCTCAACCAGTTCGAGGGCCCCAGCGCCACGTACAACGCCCCGGTCGCGCTGCGGCTGACCGGTCACCTGGACCGGGAGGCGTTGCGGCTGGCCCTGGGCGATGTGGTCGCCCGCCACGAGAGCCTGCGCACCGTCTTCACCGAGGACGCCGACGGTTCCCGGCAGATCGTCCTGCCCGCCGACGAGGTCCGTACGGAGCTTCCGGTGGTGGAGACCGACGAGTGGCGGCTGGACGAGGACCTGGCCGCCGCGGCGGCCCGTCCCTTCGACCTCGCGGCCGAAACCCCGTTCCGGGCCGTTCTGTTCGCGGTCGCGGAGGACGAATATGTGCTGCTCGCCCTGACCCACCACATTGTCAGCGACGCGTGGTCGCGCGCCCCGCTGGCGCGTGACGTGGCGGCGGCGTACGCGGCCCGTGTCACCACCGGCGAGGCTCCCGTGCGTGAGCCACTGCCGGTCCAGTACGCCGACTACAGCCTCTGGCAGCGCGATGTCCTCGGCGACGAGTCCGACCCGGACAGTGAGATCTCGCGGCAGCTCGGCTACTGGACCTCCGCGCTGGCGGGCCTTCCCGATCAGATGGAGCTGCCGTACGACCGTCCGCGGCCGTCCGTCGCCACCTACCGCGGAGACCGCGTCCCCTTCCAGGTCTCCCCGGAGCTGTACGCGCGGATCAGCGAGGTGGCCGGGGAGGCGCAGGCCAGCCCCTTCATGGTGCTTCAGGCAGCCCTGGCCGCCCTCCTCACGCGGCTGGGCGCGGGCACGGATATCGCCATCGGCACACCGATCGCCGGCCGTACCGACACCTCGCTCGACGACCTGGTCGGCGTCTTCCTGAACACACTGGTGCTGCGCACGGACACCTCGGGGAATCCGAGCTTCACCGCACTCCTCCACCGTGTCCGTGAGACGAACCTCAGTGCCTACGCCCATCAGGACCTGCCCTTCGAGCGGCTGGTCGAGGTGCTCAACCCGGAGCGTTCGCTCGCCCGCCACCCGCTCTTCCAGGTGATGCTGACCCTCAACAACACGGACTACCAGGGGGCATTGGACTCGCTGGACGGCCTTCCGGGGCTCACCGCCGACCGACAGCAGGTCGAGACGTCAGTGGCCAAGTTCGACCTCGCCTTCGGCTTCACCGAGAGCCATGGCGCGGACGGGCAGGTGCGTGCGCTCAACGGTGTCCTGGAGTTCAGCACCGACCTGTTCGACCGCATGACGGCCCATACGCTCACCGAGCGACTCCTCCGGCTCCTGACCGAGGCCGTGGCCGAGCCGACCGCCCCTGTGTCCCGTGTCGATGTGCTGGACGAGGCCGAGGCGCGGTCGGTGCTGTGGGATTGGAATGACACGGCGTGTGAGGTGCCGGGTCGTTCGGTGGTGGAGTTGTTCGAGGAGCGGGTGGCGCGGACGCCGGATGCGGTGGCGGTGGTCGCGGGGGGTGGGTCGCTGTCGTATCGCGAGTTGGATGCTCGTGCTGGGCGTTTGGCGCGGTTGCTGGTCGATCGTGGGGTGGGTCCGGAGTGTTTTGTTGCGGTGGCGTTGCCGAGGTCGGTGGATCTCGTGGTGGCGTTGCTGGCGGTGTGGAAGGCGGGGGCGGCGTATCTTCCGCTGGACACCGAGTACCCGGCCGACCGGCTGGCGTACATGCTGCAGGACGCCGCACCGGCCCTCGTCCTCACCACGGGTGAGCTGACCGGTGTGCTGCCGGATGTGGATGTGCCCTGTGTGCTGCTGGATGCGCCTCCGGTCGTGGAGCAGCTTGCCCGGGTAGGGACTGCGGAGCGGTCGGCCACGGCTCCTGGCACTTCCGCGTATGTGATCTATACGTCGGGGTCGACCGGGCGGCCTAAGGGTGTGGTGGTGCCGCAGGGGCCGTTGGTGAATTTCCTGGTGTCGATGGCCGGGCGGTTCCAGCTCGCGGGCGAGGACCGTTTGCTGGCGGTGACCACGGTGGGCTTCGACATCGCGGGGCTGGAGTTGTTCGTGCCCCTGCTGTCCGGCGCTGCGGTGGTGGTGGTCGAGCGGGATGTGGTGCGCGACCCCGCGGCGTTGTGCGCGCTGGTGTCGGCCGAGCGGGTGTCGGTGATGCAGGCGACGCCGAGTCTGTGGCGGGCGGTGCTGGCCGAGGACCCGGCCGTGTTGAGCGGTGTGCGGGTGCTGGTGGGTGGCGAGGCGTTGCCCGCTGACCTGGCGGTGGCGCTGGCCGGTCGGGCTGAGTCGGTGACCAATCTGTACGGTCCGACGGAGACCACGATCTGGTCGACGGCGTGGCCGGTCACATCGGAGGCGGCGGGTGCGCCGCGCATCGGGCGGCCGATCGCCAATACCCGGGTGTATGTGCTGGACGCGGGGTTGCGACCGGTGCCGGTCGGCGTGCCGGGTGAGCTGTACATCGCCGGAGCGGGTGTGGTGCGGGGCTATCACGGGCGTTCCGCCCTGACCTCGGAACGCTTCGTCGCCGACCCGTTCGGTGGTTCGGCGGGTGGGCGGATGTATCGCACCGGTGATGTGGCGCGGTGGACCGCCGATGGTGAGCTGGAGTATCTGTCGCGGGTCGATGACCAGGTCAAGCTGCGCGGTTTCCGGATCGAGCTGGGCGAGATCGAGGCGGTGCTGGCCGGGCACGACCAGGTCGGGCAGGCCGCTGTCCTGGTGCGTGAGGACCGGCCCGGTGACAAGCGCCTTGTGGCCTATGTCGTCCCGGAGACGGCGGACACTGGCGTGATCAGCGCTGACGTGCGCGAACACGTCGCGGCCCAGTTGCCTGGCTATATGGTGCCGTCCGCGTTCGTCACCCTTGATGCCTTCCCGCTGACGGCGAACGGCAAGCTGAACCGCCGTGCCCTGCCCGCGCCCGACTACGGCCCGGAGGGCACAGGAGGCCGTGCTGCGCGCTCGCCGCGCGAGGAGATCCTGTGCGGTCTGTTCGCCGAGGTCCTGGGCGTGGAGACCGTCACGATCGATGACGACTTCTTCCACCTCGGCGGCCACTCCCTGCTCGCGACCAAGCTGGTCAGCCGGATTCGTACCGTTCTGGACACCGAACTGGCCGTCCGCCGCGTCTTCGAGGCGCCGACCGTTGCCGAGCTTGCGGCTGTCTTGGATGCGTCGGCGGTGGTGCGGTCTGCGGTGCGGGCGGTGGTGCCGCGTCCGGCGCGGTTGCCGTTGTCGCTGGCGCAGCAGCGCCTGTGGTTCCTGCACCAGTTCGAGGGTCCCAGCGCGACGTACAACATTCCGGTGGCGTTGCGGCTGAAGGGCGTTCTGGATGAGGGTGCGTTGCGGTCGGCGCTGGATGATGTGGTGGCTCGGCATGAGAGCCTGCGCACCCTGTTCGCCGAGGACGCCGACGGCCCGTACCAAACGGTCCTGGACACCGCGGAAGTAGAACTGACGGTGGCCGCGACCCACAGCGAAGCGATCCACGAAACACTGAGCCACGCGATACGGACTGCCTTCGACCTCACGAACGACCTGCCGTTGCGCGCCTGGCTGTTCCAGCTCGGCGATGACGAGCAGGTGCTGCTGCTCGTGGCGCACCACATCGCGAGTGACGCCTGGTCGATGGGCCCGCTGGCCCGTGATCTGACGGCGGCGTACGCGACCCGTGTCACCACCGGTGACGCTCCTGGGTGGGAGCCGCTGCCGGTGCAGTACGCGGACTACAGCATCTGGCAGCGCGAGATGCTGGGTGCGGAGGACGACGCCGACAGCGAGATCAACCGGCAGCTGGCCTACTGGAAGGAGGCGTTGGCGGACCTCCCGGAGGAGCTGTCGCTGCCCTTCGACCGGCCGCGGCCGGCGACTTCCTCGTACGAGGGCGACCGGATCACCTTCGAGATACCGTCCGGCCTTTACGAAGGGCTGACGCGGGTCGCCCGCGAGCGTCGGGCCAGCCTCTTCATGGTGGTGCAGACGGCGCTGTCGACGCTGCTGACGCGGCTGGGCGCGGGCACGGACATCCCGCTGGGCACAGCCATCGCCGGACGCACGGATGACGCGCTGGACGACCTGGTCGGCTTCTTCGTGAACACCCTGGTGCTCCGAACGGACACCTCGGGCGATCCCACATTCGCCGAACTGCTCGACCGCGTCCGCGGTAAGGACCTTGAGACGTATGCCTATCAGGATCTGCCGTTCGAGCGGTTGGTGGAGGTGGTCAATCCTGAGCGGTCGCTGTCGCGGCATCCCCTGTTCCAGACGATGTTGACGTTGAACAACACGGAGCAGGGCGGGGCGTCGGCTGTTGCTTCGTTGCCGGGTTTGTCGGTGGCGGGTGAGCCGGTGGCGGTGGGTGCGGCGAAGTTCGATCTGTCGTTCCGGCTTGCGGAGCGTCGTGGTGAGGCGGACGGGGGTGTGGTGCTGGAGGGGGCGTTGGACTTCAGCACGGATCTGTTCGACCGGGCCACGGCGCAGAGCATCACGGAGCGTTTCGTCCGTGTTCTGAGCGCGCTCGCTGAGGACCCCGACCGCCGCATCGGTGATGTGGAGTTGCTGTCCGCGGTGGAGCGGGAGCGGGTGCTGGTCGGGTGGAATGGTGAGTCGCGGGGTGTGCGGGG
>NZ_JBIADZ010000066.1:0-17806 GCF_042868035.1 Streptomyces sp. NPDC007875
CCGGCCCACAACCTGACATCAGCAAGGTCCCCACCCATAACCGGACCAACGACCGAGCTGGTCAGCAGTCACGGCAAACACCGTTGCAGTACTAGCCCGCGGTCCGCACGGTGCGGCGACGGTGGATGGCCAGTGCCGTACCGGCGCCGCCGAGCACCAGCACACCCGCCGTGAGGCCGATGGGCAGGGCGGCGGAGATGCCCTTGTCGTCGGCGAGACGCCGAGTGGTCAGGGCGTCGGCGCCCGCGGCGTTCACGATCGGGGCGTGGGCTGCCAGGGCGGAGGTCGTGTAGTGACCGGACTTGTGGACCGACGCGACCGAGCCGTCGGACTTCAGCAGCACCTGGGTGTTGTTGGGGTGACGGAAGTCGAAGAGCCCGGAGAGGGTGTTCGCCCGGCGGTCGAAGGAGGCGTCACCGATCCGGCCGGTGTGCCAGTTGTCCTCGATGAAGCGGGTGATCGAGGTCTGCTCGGTCTGGGTGTGGTCGACCTTGTTGGACTTGCTGAAGGGCGAGATCACCAGCAGCGGCTGCCGGGGGCCGGGGCCACACCGGTCCTGGTAGCCGCCCGCGGGCTTCGGAGCGGACTGACAGGCGGGGCTGTCGGTGGCCTTGCCGCCCGAACCCGTGGTCTTGTCGGTCGACCCGTTGAGCGGCTTGACGTAGGCGTGGTCGTACCAGCCGTCGCTGTCGTCGTACGCGACGACGATCGCGGTGTCCTTCCACTGCGGCGACTTCTGGATCGCGTTGATCTGCTTGACCAGGAAGTGCTGCTCGTCGACCGGGTCCGAGTAGCCGGCGTGGCCGTCCTGGTACTGGGCGGCCTTCAGGAAGCTGACGGACGGCAGATGACCCGTCTTGAGCGCCGCGTCGAAGTCGGTGAGGTCGTAGTTGTGGTTGGCCCGGCCGCTGTGCCCGATCTCCTGGACGTTCTTCGGCGGGAGGTGATGCGGGTTGGCCGTGGACTTGTAGTACTGGAACGGCGCATGGTGCGGGCTGTAGTCCACCGAGGCCGCGCCGCCGACGTTCTTGTGGGTGGTGCCGGAGCACTTGGCGTAGTGGTCCTGCTCACCGTCCCAGGCGGTGCTGGGGCGGAAGCCGCCCTGGAACCAGCCCCAGCTCACCCCCTTGGCGTTGAGCAGATCGCCGACGTTCCGGCCCTTCATCAGGGCCAGGGCGTTGCCACTGGTGTGGTCCTTGTTGGAGCAGTCGTCGAAGGCCGGGTCCGGGTCGTTGATCATCGTGCCGACACCCTTGGCGTCCGGCGAGGCCACCGCGTACGCGTCCGGCTTGTCGGTCTGCTTCGGGTTCTCGGTGGAGGACTTGGGGTCGGTGGAGATCACCCCATGGGTCTGGCCCGAGACCAGCTCCAGCGCTCCGGGGGTGGAGGGACCGTAGGCCGAGCTGAAGGAGCGGTCGCTCATCGCATAGTGCTGGGCGTAGTTCCACAGGCCGGTGACGGTGTTCCCGTCGAAGTAGTCCATCACCAGACCGGGCTCGCCGAACAGCCCGGTGCACTTGCTGACCTCGGTGTTCTCCACGAACTTATCGGCCTTGCCGCCATTGGCGGCGTACTGCTCGGGGCCGTAGGAGTGGTTCTGGTCGCAGGTCATGGCCTGGTCGCTGCGCAGCCGCTTGGGCTTGTAGAGATTGGGGTTCTTCTCCAACAGCCCGGCGTGCGCCAGGGTGTCGATGTTCTCGGGGGTGTCCTTGGCCGGCGTGAACCTGGTGCCGTCCGTGTTCGCCGCCTTGGGGTAGGTGCCGAAGTAGTGGTCGAACGAGATGTTCTCGTCGAAGATCACCACCACATGCTTCACCGGGGTCGCGGTGTGGCCGCCCTTCGCGGGCGCGGCCCATGCGGGGGCCACCCCGCTCACGCTCGCCAGGGCCGCGGCGCCGGCCAGGGCACCCCAGCGCGCGACCCGGCCACGCCGTCGGCCGCCTTCGGATCCTGCCGTGCCACCCATGCCATGCCTCCACATGATTCACGTTTCACACCTGCGCCTGATCCTGTGCCGCGGCCAGGACTCTCCGATGGAATCCATGGAGGCGGCCGAGTGAATAGAGGGTCAGAAGAATCCAAGGAACTCTTGAGGTGTTCTTGACCGGATGGTGGGGCGACGATCAGGACAGAAGGGTCCGTCCCAGCCAGTCGGAGCGGTCCCTCACCCCGGGGAGCGCGAAGAAGTAGCCGCCGCCGAAGGGCGTGATGTAGTCCACCAGCGGCTCCCCCGCCAGCCGCTTCTGCACGGTCTCGAACTGGCGCTCGATGTCCTGCTGGTAGCAGCAGAACAGCAGCCCCATGTCCAAGTTGCCATTGCCGTCCATGCCCCGGTCGTAGTTGTAGGCACGGCGGAGGATGCGCTGGTCCTCGGTCCGGGCGGTGCGCGGATTGGCCAGCCGTATATGGCTGTCCAGCGGAATGATGTCGCCCTTGGGGTCCTGCGCGTAGCGCGGGGTGTCGAACTCGTGCTGGCCGTCCAGCGGGGCGCCCGAGTCCCGGTTGCGGCCGAACATGCGCTCCTGCTCGCTGATCGACACCCGGTCCCAGAACTCCACCAGCATCCGGATCAGCCGGATCACCTGATAGCTGCCGCCGGTCGTCCAGGCCGGCTCCCCGGAGTGGGCGCCCACCCACACCAGACGGTCCATCGCACGGGCGTCATCGGTGTCCGGATTGGCGGTGCCGTCCTTGAACCCCATGTGGTTGCGCGGGGTGCCGGACGGGCGCGGCGGGCTGACGAAGCCGTCGACGCGCCAGCGGATCTGCAATGCGCCCCGGGTGTGCCGGGCGATATCGCGCAGTGCGTGCAGCACCGCGTCCGTGCTGTCGGCGCACAGCTGAAGGCTCAGATCGCCATGGCACCAGTCGGGGTCGAGATCGTCGTCGGGGAAGGACCGCATCGCGGTCAGCCGCCGGGGCTTGCGGTCCCGCAGTCCGTACCGCTCGTCGAAGAGCGAGGCGCCCACGCCGACCGTCGCGGTCAGCCGGTCGGCGGCCACCTGGGAGCCCAGGGTGCCGGAGTCGGCGGGCGGCGCGGTGATCCCGACCGGGTCGGGAGTGCCTCCGGTGGTGAGAAAACGGCACCGCTCGGTGAGCGTACGGAAGGCGTCGGCCAGTTCCTCGCGCCCCTCCGCCATGGTGTCGAAGGCGATGAGCGCGGTGGCCCGCTGGGGCGGGGTGAGGATGCCGGCCTGATGGGCGCCGTGGAAGGGGAGGCGGGTGGGCTGCTTCTCCCTCTCCTCTTCCTTCGCGGCCGCCGTGCCCCCGGCCACGACCGCCATCGCGCCGACCGTGCCCGCGGCCGCGCCCAGCAGAAAGCCCCTGCGCAGCACCTCGCTCACCGGGTCCTCCGCACATCCATCAGCGCCGCCACCTGCGCCAGCCGCTCGACCAGCGCGCCCGCGTCCGCGTTGAGCCGCTGGCGGTCGGTGCGGCTCAGCCGGTCCAGCGGGGTCCAGCGGTCCCCGTGGTGCGAGCCCTCCAGGGTCCGCTCGGTGCGGTCCAGGTCGCTCTTCAGCTCGGGCAGCCAGGGGGCACGGGGCTTCAGCAGCGGCTCCAGCCGGGTCAGCACGGCCCGGGTGCCGTCGAGGTTGGCCCGCGCGGTGGCCAGGTTGGTGCCGCTGCCGTAGTCGGTGCGGCCGGTCAGCTCGAACTGCACGGTGTTCTCCATGATTTCGTGCGCCCGCAGGCCCAGGTCGGCGGGGTCCATCCGCTCCTGCGGCCAGTCGTCCCGCAGCCCTCGGACGTCCTTGACGAGCCGGTCGGCGACCGGGCGCAGGGAGCTCGCGGACTGGCCGTGCCACAGGCCGTACTCGAGGCGGTGGAATCCGGTGAAGTCCGGGTCATGGACCCCGCCGGACAGCCCCGCCGTGGTGCCGTTGATGGCCCCGTCGGCGTCGCCGAAGGCACCATAGGCGGCGCCCATCCGCTCGTACACCAGATGGGCGGGCAACCAGGCCGCGCGGGCCGTGGCCAGGTCACCGCAGCGGATGGCCGAGCGCAGCGCGTCCGTGCGCCGCACCAGCTCCTCCATCCGGCCCGTCACCCACTTCTGGTAGGCGATGGTGGGCGGGATCAGATCCTGCTGGCCGACTGGAACCGCGGCCGGTCCACCGCCCCGCGCCGGTCCGGGGACGGTGACGGTGGGTCCGGTGACCGCGTCCACGTCATCGGGCAGGCAGACGAAGGCGTAGGAGCCGCCGCCGAGCGTGACGCTCAGCGGTCTGCTGGTGCCGGGGCCCAGGCCCTCCACCTCTCCGTAGACGGCGCCGTTCGCCGGATCGGTGAGATAGACCTCGGCCGGTCTGCTGGAGGTGTTCCGCAGATCGAAGACCTGCTTGCCACGGGTGGCATCGGTCCAGCCACGGCCGCAGCCACCCTCGGACACCTCGACGGAGGTGTGCCGAAGCCCGTCCGATGCCTTCGCGGGCGCGCTTCCGCTCGCGGAGTGGTTCGCACGAGGGCCGTCCGAGGAGTCTTTGCCGACCGCCAGCACGCCGATTCCGACGGCCGCGGCCACGGTCACCGCACCGGCGACCAGCAGATGACGTGCCGGCGGGACCGGGGAGAGATGTTGGCGACGCACGGCTGCATGTTAGGCGCAGTCCGATAAGCGGAATGCCGTGATGGCGAAAGAGCGACATGGAATTCCGCCGGGATTCAGCTCCCCGTCGCCGGCCCCTCGGCGACCGTGCCGCGTCCCTGCGCGGCCGGACCAGCCGCCGCTATCCGCCGCTCCGGGCGAAGAGCGTGCCCAGCCGGTCATGGACCGGATCGCGGCCCAGCAGCCGCAGCCCCTCCCAGACCGTGACCTGGTTGGCCGTGAGCACCGGCTTGCCCAGCTCCGCCTCCAGATCCGGAATCCAGGCGGCGGTGTGCAGGGCGGTGTCCGGAAGGAGCACCGCCTGGGCCTCGGGGTGGTCCCCGGCGCGGGCCAGCCGCAGCACCTCTTCCCGGCCCCAGGTGCCGACCTCCGCGGCCGTGATGATTCCGCTGCCGCGCATCGAGACCACCTCGGCGCCCGCCGCCTTCAAAAATGCCCTGAAGTAGTCGGCGACATCCTCCGGATAGGTGGCGGCGATGGCCACCCGCTCGGCGCCGAGCGCCTGCACCGCGTGGGCGAAGGCGAAGGAGGTGCTGGAGGCGGGCAATCCGGCCGTCTCGCCCAGCTCGCGCACCTGCTCATGGGCGCCCTCCCAGCCGAAGACGAAGCTGGCGCTGGTGCAGGCCCAGACCACGGCCCGGGCCCCGCGCTCGGCGAGTTCGGCGACCCCGGCCGCGAGGCGGGCCGCGGAACCCATCTCCAGCAGGGCGTCCACCCGATGGGCGTCCTCCCCGATGTCGGTATGGACGAGGGGAAGCCGGACATCGCCGCTGTCGCCGCCGAGCATGCCTTCCAGGCGGGGGTATTCGTCCTCGGCGGAGTATCCGGGGTAGAGAAAGCCGACCGTGTCCGGGGCCGGGCGCGTCGAGTCCACCATGACTGCCTCCTTACTGGCGGCCCCCGTGAGCGCCGCCCCCTGCACTGCTGTCACTTCTCCTACACCGCGGAGGCCCGGCGGGTTCCCACCCGCCGGACAACTCCCCTCGCGCGCTTGGTGACGGGCCTGCCCTCCGCACCGGCGACAGACCTGCCCGTCACACCGACGACGGGTCCGCCTCTCGGCCCGGCGCCGGGCCTGCCCCTCACGCCTGCGACGGATCGGCCCTCACACCGGCGACGGGCCACCCGAATCGTCGAGGTAGGGGCCCTCGCCGAGGCCGGTTCCAAAGCCCGGGTCGAGGCCGTCGGCCGGATCGCCGTCCAGCCCGGGCGACGCCGCCCCGGCCAGCGCCGCCTCCGGCTCGTCCACCACGGCCTCGACCGACTCCACGGCCTCGATCACCGATTCGACGACGGGGTCCGTCACCGGGAGCGGGCGGCTCATCGGCGACACCGACATCCCCGCCGGACCGGACCGGGCGACCGGGTCCATCAGCGCCTGGTACGGCCCGACGGCCTCGGCGCCGATCGCCCGCAGCGCCGCCCACATCGTGACCTGGTTCGCGGACAGCACGGGCATCCGCAGCTCCGCCTCCAGCTGCGGAATCACGTCGTAGGTCGGCAGATTGGTGCAGCTGATGAAGAGCGCGTCGGTCGCCCCGACCACTGCCTGCCGGGCCATGTCGACCACGTCGCGGTACGGCACCTTCCAGATGTGCCGGGTCAGGCCGAGGTACGCCCGTCCGGTGACGGTCATCCCGCCCTCGGCGAGATACTCCTCGAGCGAGTCGGTGACCGACCGGGTGTACGGCGTCACCACCGCGATCCGCCGGGCGCCGATCTCCCGCAGCGCCTCCAGCAGCGCGCCCGAGGTGGTCAGCGACGGGATCTCACCCGCCTGGGACATGGCCGCGCACATCGCGCGCTCACCGGCCACACCGCCGACGAAGCTGCCCGAGGTGCAGGCGTAGGCCACCACTTCCGGTGCGACGGCCGCCAGCGCCTGCACCGCGTCGTGCAAGGTCTCGTGTTCGCTCACGAGCCGGGCCAGGTCGAGGCTGACCTCGACGGGTACGAACGGGGTACGTGTGAGGTGCAAGGAGACCTCATCGGGTACCCAGCGCCATAGTTCACGATCGAGTGCGAAGTCGAACGGTGCCACCACACCCACGCCGCGCTGCGGCTGTGGGCCACCCAGAAAAGAGACGTCCAAAGCGAGCCCCAATACGGAACGGAGGGACTGGACCATTGGCCAGAGGTTGCGATGGAGAGAGACCGGCCTACTGCCGGGGACGCCGGGACAGATGCCGTTGTTGACGACGGTAGTTTCCGCTGCCTAGCGTGGTCAATCCTCAAACTGAGGCGCCTGCCCCCTCCTTCTTCAGGCAAACCCATCCACGTTTCGAAACGGTTTCCCGCCTATGTCCGAAAGCACAGTTGTCGTCTTCGGCGACCAGCCGCCGGTCCGCCTGGACCGGGTGGCCGACCGGGCGAAGGTGCTCGTCTGCGACGAGAATTCGCTCCCCCAGGCACTCCCTGCCGCGGATGTGCTCCTGGTCTGGGACTTCACCTCCGACGCGGTCCGCGACGCGTGGCCCGGCGAGGGCCCCCGGCCGGCCTGGGTCCATACCGCGAGCGCGGGGGTCGACCGGCTGCTCTGCCCCGAACTCGTCACGTCCGAAACGGTGTTGACCAACGCCCGAGGGGTCTTCGAGCAGCCGATCGCCGAGTATGTGGCCGGCCTGGTGATCTCCATGGCCAAGGACTTCCGCGGAACCTGGGAGCTGCAGCGGCAGCGCCGCTGGCAGCACCGGGAGACGATGCGGCTGGCCGGGACGCGCGCCGTGGTCGTGGGCGCGGGCCCCATCGGCCGGGCGATCGACTCCACCCTGGCCTCGCTCGGCGTGGTGGTCGACCTGGTCGGCCGCACCGCGCGGCCGGGCGTGCGCGGCGGCGACGAGCTGCCCGAGCTGCTTCCCTCGGCCGACTGGGTGGTGTGCGCGGCGCCGCTCACCGACGCCACCCGCGGCATGTTCGACCGGACGATCTTCGACCGGATGAAGTCCACCGCCCGGTTCATCAACGTCGGCCGCGGCCCCCTGGTCGTCGAGAAGGACCTTACGGCGGCCCTGGTGGCCCGGCGGATCGGCGGCGCGGCCCTGGATGTCTTCGAACACGAGCCGCTGGCCTCGAACGATCCCCTGTGGGACGTGCCGGGGCTGTTCATCTCGCCCCATATGAGCGGCGACACGGTCGGGTGGCGCGACCATCTGGCCGAGCAGTTCCAGGACAACTACGAGCGCTGGTGCGCGGGCGAGCCACTGCTCAACATCGTCGACAAACGCCTCGGGTACGTACCGGTGGACTGATCGCACGACCTGAACGGAGATCCGGATGACGGACATTCACAACCTGACAGCCGTTCAACTCATCGAGCGCTATGCCTCCGGCGAGCTCTCCCCGGTCGAGGCGACCCGTGCCGTCCTCCACCGGATCGAGCAGATACAGCCGGAGGTGAACGCCTTCAGCCAGGTGAACGCCGAGGGTGCGCTGCGGCAGGCGGAGGAGTCCGCCGAGCGGTGGCGGCGCGGGGCCCCCGCGGGCCTGGTGGACGGCGTTCCGGTGTCGGTGAAGGACATCCTGCTGCTGCGTGGCGCGCCCACGCTGCGCGGTTCGCGGACCGTACGGCCCGAGGGCCGGGCGTGGGACGAGGACGCGCCCTCGGTGGCGCGGCTGCGCGAGCACGGCGCGGTGTTCGTGGGGAAGACGACGACCCCGGAGTTCGGTTGGAAGGGCGTCACCGACAGCCCGGTCTACGGGGTCACCGGCAATCCGTACGACCCTCAGCGGACCGCGGGCGGCTCCAGTGGCGGCAGCGCGGCCGCGGTCGCGCTGGGCGCGGGTCCGCTGAGCCTGGGGACGGACGGCGGGGGCTCGGTCCGTATCCCGGCGTCCTTCTGCGGCATCTTCGCGTTGAAACCCACCTATGGGCGGGTTCCGCTCTATCCCGCGAGCGCCTTCGGCACGCTGGCCCATGTGGGGCCGATGACCCGGGACGCGGCGGACGCGGCGCTGCTGATGGATGTGATCTCCGGTCCGGACTGGCGCGACTGGTCCCAGTTGGCGCCCTCCGGGAGCGGCTTCCAAGAGGCGCTCGCCCCCGGCGGGGGCGGGGTGGACGGGCTGCGGGTGGCCTACAGCCCCTCGCTCGGCGGTACTGCCGTGATCGACCCGGAGGTGGCCGCGGCGGTGCGGCGGGCGGTGGATCTGCTGGCGGAGCTGGGCGCGGTGGTCGAGGAGGTCGACCCGGGTTTCGAGGATCCGGTGGAGGCGTTCCACACGCTGTGGTTCAGCGGCGCGGCCCGGGTGGTGCAGCCGCTGGGGGCGGAGGACTGGGAGCTGCTGGATCCGGGGCTGCGCGAGATCTGCGCCCAAGGAGCGTCGTACAGCGCGCTGGACTATCTGGCGGCCGTGGATGTGCGGATGGCCCTCGGCCATGCGATGGGACGGTTCCACTCCGCGTACGACCTGCTGGTCACCCCGACGCTGCCGATCACCGCGTTCGAGGCGGGGGTCGAGGTGCCCAAGGGCTCGGAGCACACCCGGTGGACCGGCTGGACGCCGTTCACCTACCCGTTCAACCTGACCCAGCAGCCCGCGGCGTCGGTGCCGTGCGGTCTCAGCGGCGCGGGGCTGCCGATCGGGGTACAGCTGGTGGGCGCGCGCCACGCGGACGCGCTGGTGCTGCGGGCGGCGCACGCGCTGTTCGAGGCGGGGCTGGCGGACGGGGTGCGCCCCGCGGCTGCCTGAGACGCCTGACACGCGCGGCCGGGCCCGGGGCGGAATCGCCCCCGGGCCGGGTCCGTGTGCTACGCCGGACGGAAGCCGAGGGCCGCCGCCCGGCGAAAGCTGAAGCTCTCCGCCCGGCGGAAGCCGAGGGCCGCCGCCCGGCGAGAGCCGAGAGCTACGCCCGGCGGAAGCTGAGGGTCTCCCCCAGCGCTCCGGCGCGCCACAGGTCCTGACAGGCGTCGGCCATCCGGTCGAGGCCGTCGACCACCGTGCCCCAGACGATCCCGGGCACCCAGCCCGCGTCGCCGTTGATCAGCAGGTTGTTCCGCTCGTAGAAGAGCGCCAGGTCGACGACCTGCCGCCGCCCCTGGTGCTTGGCGTCGGTCTCGTATCCGTATGACTTCGTCCCGAGCTGGGTGTCGGTGAAGGTGAAGTAACACAGGTCACCGGGGATCGGGGTGATTGTCGGGTTCTCCAGGGGCGGCTCCTCGGGCGCGAAGGGGGGCAGCAGCGCATAGATCTCATTGCGCGCGTACTTCGCGTGATATACGTCACCCCCCAACGGCAGTGCGTTCCACACCGCCTCACAGGTGATCGGCGCACGCTCGTCAAGGAGCTTGGCCGTGCAGCTCACCCCGCGCTTCTCGAGCGAGACCTCGATGAACCGGTCGGCTCGGTCAACCATCGACTTTCCTCCAGGTCGCTTCGGAACCAGTCCTGCCGTAGGGGGCCTACCCAGGCATCGGCTGTATCAAGGGCCGGAAACAGCCTGCATACATTTGCCGGAGTCGGGTAGCCGCGCGCCCATGGCTCCACCACGTGAGAAAGACACCGATAGCAGAGAAATAGCGAAAATGGGACCCAGCCGCCGCTCCCTTCTCGCCGGCGGCGCGGCCCTGGGTCTGCTGGGCGCGGCCGGCTGCAGCCGGGTGTCCGGCTCCGGCGCCAAGGACGGGGGCAATCTGCTGGAGCGACTGCGGTCGCAAGGCACGGTCCGACTGGGAATAGCGGGGGAGATCCCATTCGGCTATATCGACAAAAACGGCGAGTTCACCGGCGAGGCGCCGGAGATCGCGAAGATCATCTTCAAGCGGCTGGGAGTGGCCAAGGTCCAGCCGGTGCCGACCGAGTTCGGCTCGCTGATCCCGGGCCTTCGCTCGCAGCAGTTCGACGTGGTCTCGGCGGGGATGTACATCAACCCCGACCGCTGCGCCCAGGTGATCTTCTCCGACCCCGACTACCGCATGCGTGACGCGTTCATCGTGCGCAAGGGGAACCCAAAGAACCTCCACAACTACGAGGACATCGTCAAGCAGAAGGCCAAAATGGCCACCGGCACCGCATATGCCGAGATCGGCTATGCGGAGGCCGTCGGGATCAAGCAGAGCGACATGCTGATCCTCCCCGACCAGCTCGCCGGGCTGCTGGCCGTGGAACAGGGCCGGGCCGATGTCTTCGCGGGCACGACCGTGACCGTCCACAACGTGGTGAAGCAGCGGAACAGCCGACGGGCCGAGGCCACCGAGCCGTTCCAGGCGTACGTCGACGGCAAACCGGACATCGGCGCCGGCGGCTTCGCCTTCCGGCCGGAGGAGACCAAACTCCGGGACGCCTTCAATGTCGAGCTGCACAAGATGAAGAAGAGCGGCGAGCTGTTGCGCATCGTGCGGCCCTTTGGCTTCACCAAGGAAGAGATGACCGATCTGACCGCCAAGGAGCTGTGCTCATGACGGCCGGACTGTGGGAAAACTGGCTTCTTCCGGGCATCTGGATCACCATCCAGCTGACCCTGTTCAGCGCGGTCTTCGCGGCCGCCGTGGCGTTCGGCATCGGGATCGCCCGCACCTCCCGGCTGTGGATCGTCCGCTTTCTGACCGGCTTCTATGTGGAGATCTTCCGCGGCACCTCGGCCCTGGTGCTGATGTTCTGGCTGTTCTTCGTGATGCCACTGGCCTTCGGGTACCAACTGGTGTCGATGTGGGCGGCGGTGCTGGCACTGGGCCTCACCTACGGGGCGTACGGCTCGGAGATCGTGCGCGGCGCGATCGCCTCGGTGGCCCCGGCGCAGCGTGAGGCGGCCATCGCGCTCAGCTTCACGCCCGCGCAGCGGATGCGCCGGGTGATCCTGCCGCAGGCGATCCCGGAGATGATCCCGCCCTTCAACAATCTGCTGATCGAGCTGTTGAAGGCGACCGCCCTGGTCTCCGCGGTGAGCGTCGCCGACATCACCTTCGCCGCCCAGCTCTCGCGGCTGGCGACCGGCGACAGCCTGGAGATCTACGCGATCATCCTGGTCCTCTACTTCGTGTTGGCCTTCGTCCTCACCCGGCTGATGCGGCTGCTGGAACGGCGCGCCAAGGCGGGCATCGGCCAGGCTCCGGTGCAGTCGGACAAGGGCCCGCTGGTCACCCGGAAGCTGTCCGCGCGCCAGGAGTCCGAGCAGTCGTCCAACATCATCACGGGAGGTGCCCAGTGACCTGGAACTGGGATGTGGCCAAGGACTTCCTCCCGGAGCTGGGCCGCGGACTGCTGATCACCCTGGAGGCGACCGCGCTGGGCTCGGTCCTGGCGTTCGCGCTCGGTCTGGTGTGGGCGATGGCCTTCCGCTCGCCGACCCGCTTCGTCCGCTGGCCGGTCGCGGCGGTCGTGGAGTTCGTCCGCAACACCCCGCTGCTGGTGCAGCTCTTCTTCTTCTACTACGTGCTGCCGACCTGGGACATCAAGTTCTCGGCGCTCACCACCGGAGTGATCGCGCTCGGTCTGCACTACTCGACCTACACCGCCGAGGTCTACCGGGCCGGTATCGACGGTGTGCCCAAGGGGCAGTGGGAGGCGGCGACCGCGCTCAGCCTCTCCCGCAGCCGTACCTGGACCGCGGTGATCCTGCCGCAGGCCATCCGCCGGGTGGTGCCCGCCCTGGGCAACTACGTCATCGCGATGCTGAAGGACTCCCCGATGCTCGCGCTGATCGGCGTCGTCGACATGCTGCAGAAGGCGCGCGCCGAAGGCGCGTCGTCCTTCCAGTACATCGAGCCCTACACGATGGTCGGCATCGCCTTCATCGTCATCGCCTATCCGGCTTCCCTTCTGATGCGAGCCCTGGAGCGTCGTCTTGGCCACTGAAACCGACCACACGAATCCTGCCGTGGACGGCAGTGAACTGATCCGCTTCGACCAGGTGACCAAGCGCTTCGGCAGCAATACGGTCCTGGACAACCTCGACTTCTCGGTCTCCTCCGGCAAGCACGTCACCCTGATCGGCCCCTCGGGATCGGGCAAGACCACGATCCTGCGGCTGCTGATGACGCTGATCAAGCCGGACGAGGGCACCATCAAGGTCGACGGCGACTACCTCACCCATGAGGACAGAGGCGGCTCGCTGGTCCCGGCGGGCGAGAAGCACACCCGTGAGGTGCGCAAGAAGATCGGGATGGTCTTCCAGCAGTTCAACCTCTTCCCCAATATGCGGGTGCTGCGGAACATCACCGAGGCCCCGGTGCATGTGCTCGGCCTGAGCAAGGACGAGGCCGAGACCCGTGCCCGGGAGCTGCTCGACCTGGTCGGGCTCGGCGACAAGTGCGACGCCTACCCGACGCAGCTGTCCGGCGGGCAGCAGCAGCGGGTGGCGATCGCCCGGGCGCTGGCGATGCGGCCCCAGGTGATGCTGCTGGACGAGGTGACCTCGGCGCTGGACCCGGAGCTGGTGGCCGGGGTGCTGGATGTGCTGCGCGACATCGCTCATACGACGGACATCACCATGCTGTGCGTCACGCATGAGATGAACTTCGCCCGGGACATCTCCGACGATGTGCTGATGTTCGACGCGGGCCGGGTGATCGAGTCCGGGCCGCCGGAGAAGATCTTCACCGAGCCGGAGCACGAGCGGACGAGGGAGTTCCTGAGCGCGGTTCTCTAGATCATCCGCCCCCTGCCAGGTAGATCACCCGGCCCCTGTCGGCACCGCCCCCGCGACCCCTCCGCGGGGGCATGCCTATGTCATATGCCGTGGATATACGCCCCTGCTGGCCGGGGTGCGGCGCCTCGGCAATATCCTCAACAGCCGATCCGGATAAGGCCCTTGGCGGTTATCGTGATACAAAGCCACGCCAACCTGCGAGGGGGGAAATCGTGGCGCTCAGGCCCGAGCCGACCGCACCGTTCCACTCGGTGCAGCACGCCCTCCGGATCCTGGAGGTCGTCGCCAAACACTCGTCCGGCGTCAGCGACATCATGATCGCCCGGGAGACCCGGCTGCCGGCCCACCAGCTCGCCGATCTGCTGCTGATGCTGCGCCGCGAGGGCTATGTGGAGCAGATCGCCGACGGCGCCTATGTCAGCGGTGTCTCCCTGGCCCTGCTGGGCTCCGCCGACCCCGGCCGCGGCCACGCCGTCCACGACAAGCTCCAGCGCTCCCTCACCGCACTGCGCGACTCGGTGGGCGCGGCGGTCTATCTCAGCCGCTATGTGGACGGCGAAATCAAGATCACGCAGTATGCGGACGGGCCGCGGACGCCCAAGGTCAACGAGTGGGTGGACTTCCGCTCCGCCGCCCATGCGATGGCGCTCGGCAAATGCCTGCTCACCCAGCTCGACCACGACAGCCGCCGCGATCACCTCTCCCGCCACAAGACGGTGCGGCTCACCTCCCGGACCACCACCAACGAAAAGGTGCTGTTCCGCAAGCTGGACAGCCAGCCCTCCACCGTCCCCGTCCTTGACCTGCAGGAATACGCGATCGGCACGGTCTGTGCGGCGGTTCCGGTCAGCGCCGGCCGCTCGGTGGGCTGTCTGGCCCTCTCCCTCCCCCTGGCCCACGCCCACCGGCTGCGCCAGGCCGCCGACGCCCTCAACCGTGAGGCGGCCCCGATGCTGCTGTCCCTCTCCATCTGAGCCCCGGCCCCAGCCGCCCCGGAGGGAGCCCCCGCCGCTCGGAGGGCTCCGCCATGCCCCGGAGAGCGATGGTCAAAACCACCCTCCCGGACCAGGTAGTATTTATGTCGTCAGCAGGCGCCGCTAGCTCAGTTGGTTAGAGCAGCTGACTCTTAATCAGCGGGTCCGGGGTTCGAGTCCCTGGCGGCGCACAACTGATCAAGCGAATGGCCCGGGTGCTCAAAAGCCTCGGGCCATTCAGCGTGCTGCCCCGCCCCGCACCTCGAGCGAGTCCAGCAGCTCGCCCGTGGCGGCGGCGATCGCCTCGACGGCCTTGTCGAACGCCTCCGCGTTGTGGGCGGCCGGTTGGCGGAAGCCGGAGATCTTGCGGACGTACTGCAGCGCCGCGGCGCGCATATCGTCCTCGGTGACCGCTTCGGCGTACGGCGGGCGGAGTGTCTTGATGGATCTGCACATACTGACGACGGTACGCCGGGGGTCCGACAGTCCCTAGGCCGTGGCCGCGCCGCCCAGGATGAACGCGCGGATCAGCTCGGCCAGCGGCCCCGGCTGGTCCTCGGGGATCAGGGTGTAGCTGTCGGGGATCTCCGCCAGGCTGCCGTGGGGAAGCAGACCGGCCAGACGCAGGCCGTGCTCGGGGGGCATGACGCGGTCCTCGGAGGCCCAGGCCACCAGGGCGGGGCGGTCAAAGGTGCGCAGCGCGTCGGCCCAGCGGAGCAGCTCGTCCACCGGTGGCACCCCGAGAACGTACTTCCGCAGGTCACGGCGGATCTCCGGGGAGGTCCACAGCGGCTGGAACCAGGCGTCCATCACCTTCCGGTCCACCGGGCGCTTGGTCATCCACCCCCAGGTGATCGGAAGCCGCCTCAGGGGCTCCATCTTCAGCAGCTTGAAGGCGACGCTGAGTCCGCCCGGCAGTTTCGCGGCCATCCGCAGATTCCGGCCGGGCAGCCCCGGCGGGAAGTTCTCGAACGCCTCGCAGGAGGTGATCACCAGTCGGCCGATGCGCTGGGCGCGCCCGTCGGCGATCAGCGCCTGCGCACCGCCCCAGTCGTTCATGGCCAGCGTGACGTCCGTAAGGTCGAGCCGTTCCAGGAACTCGGCGACCAGCCGGGCCACCCCGAGCACCGACAGATCCGCGTCGGGCCGCATCGCACGGCGGTGCCCGCCCAGCGGGAGGGTGGGGACGACACAGCGGATGTCGGGGCCCAGCGCGGCGACCACATCGCGCCACAGGGAGCCGTTCATGGCGACCCCGTGCAGCAGGACCGCGACGGGCCCCTCGCCTCCCGTGTCCTCGTACTCGACGGTGCCTGCCGAGAGTTCCACCTCGAGATGCGGCATGGCGCCGACTGTACCCGGGCCGCTCAGCCCAGGGGCAGACCGGCCACGGTCACCACCGGCCGCGCCGGGCCGCCGGGCGCGGCCTCGTCCCGTACGGCGACCGCGGCGTGGTAGCCGGGCGGTGCGTCGAGGTCGGCGAAGGCCCAGCCACGGGGGCCGGACGGCGCGTCGGCGGGGGCCAGCCCCTCGGCGAGACCCACATGGTGAGCGCTGATCCCGCCCGGCAGCCCGGTGCCGATGCCCTTGAGGTACGCCTCCTTACGGACCCAGCAGCCCAGGAACGCCTCCGCCCGCAGATCCTCCGGAAGCGCGTCGATCGCCGCCCGCTCCTCCGGGTGCAGTTGCCCGATCAGCCCCGTCAGCCGGGTCCCGGTGCGCTCGGGGTCCCGCTGCTCGACATCGGCGCCGACGGGCACCCCGGCGACGGCGCACAGGGCGGCGTCCCCGGAGTGGGAGAGGGAGAAGTGCAGCGAGTCCTCGCCCGCGAGGGCCGGGCGGCCGTGCGGCTTGTCGCAGTCCGGCATTCCGCAGGTCTCCCGGACGAACGCGACCTCCGCCGGGGCGATGCCGAGATAGCCGCCGAGCAGCGTCCGCAGCCCCACATGGGAGGTCACATAGCGCTCGCGCAGCAGGTCGGTCCGCAGCCTCGCCGCGCGCTCACGCTCCCGCTCGTCCAGCACGCCCTCCGCGACGGCGGCGGCAGCGGCGGCATTTGGCGGTATCCGCAGCAGCCACACGGCCACCTCACCGGGGCCGGGACGGTCTCCGGGGCGGGGCAGGGCGCCGACCGGGGCCCATCGCCGGGGCTCTGGTGCGGGCTGAACCGGGCTGGTGAAGGACACTGTTCCGCTTCCCCCGTGCTATCGGCCGATGATGCGCTCGCTGTGGACGTACTGACGGTACAGCGGCGCGCGCGGCGCGCCGTGGGCACCCCGCCGTCCGAACGCGCCGCCACGACCCGTTCCCGCGCCCCCAACGCCCTTGCCGCGCGGCGGCGTTGCCGATCACGGACACCCGGTGACTTCGGCCACGTTCACCTCCCGGCCGACGCGGTCACCTGCCCGTTCGCACTACGATCGCGCACGTCCGGGCACGAGCGGTGATGGGGGTTTGACGACCATGGCGACAGGATTCCTGGCCAAGGCGGCCTCGGCGGTGACCCTCCCGGTGGCCCCGTTGTACGGCGCCTTCCTCTCGTACATGATCTACCACCCGCCCCGCAGGCCACATCACAAGAAGCCCGCCGACCTGGGGCTGACCAGCACGGATATCAACGTTCCGCTGAACGGTCAGCAGGGGCGCGGACTGCATGTCTGGCTCATCCCCGGCGACACCGAGCGGGTCGTGGTCCTCGGACACGGCCTGGGGCTGAGCAAGTCCGCGAGCCTGGCGCAGGCCCGGCTGCTCAGCGAGGCCGGCTATACGGTCGCGATGTTCGACCACCGCAACCACGGTAAGAGCGTCGCGGACCGAGCGGGCTGGGGCATGAGCGACCGTCACACCGACGATGTGGTCGCCGTGGTGCGGCATATGCGGTCGATGGACGAGTACACCACGGCGCGCATCGCGATCTACGGCTTCTCCATCTCGACCTTCCCCTCCTTCTACATGCTCAAGAGGGAGGACTGCCCGGTCGACGCGGTGATCTTCGACAGCGGTCCGGCGCTGGAGCTGGCCCCGCTGTTCCGGAACTTCGTCGCGGCCGGCGGAGTGCCCATCCCCGGCCCGCTGGGCACCGGCCCCTCCCGCGCGGTCGTGGAGACGGTCGCCTCGTCGGCGGCCGTGGCGATGCTGCGGGTGCAGTGGCCCCCGCCGCTCGGCGGCGCGTACGAGCGCACCCCGATGCTCTTCCTGACCGGTGAGCGGGACACCATGATCCCCGCGTCCGGGGTGCAGGCGCTGGCCGAGCGCTATCCGCTGGCCGAGGTGCACACCCTGCCGGACACCGAGCATCTGCAGGGGATCAAGACCCAGCCGGAGACGTACGCGGAGACCGTCCTGGGCTTCCTGGAGCGGACGCTCAAGGACTGAGCTCAAGGGCTGACCTCGATGACCCGCCTCAAGGACTGGCCTTGACGGCGGGCCCCGGCCGGAGCCCGCCGTAAGGGTGCCATGGCGGCGGGTCAGTCCTTGAGTTCGCAGATCACGGCGCCCGCGCTGACCGAAGCGCCGACGTTCGCGTTCAGGCTCTTGACGATGCCGCCGCGGTGGGCGTTGAGGGGCTGTTCCATCTTCATGGCCTCCAGGACGACGATGAGGTCGCCCTCGGCCACGGTGTCGCCCTCGTTGACGGCGACC
>NZ_JBIADZ010000067.1:0-17742 GCF_042868035.1 Streptomyces sp. NPDC007875
GGGTCGGGGTGGACTGGCGGGCCGCGTTCCCGGCCGACCCCACGCCTCGTACGGTCGATCTGCCCACGTACGCCTTCCAGCACCAGCGCTACTGGCTCGACGGGCTCAGCGGCGGCCGGGGAGCCGATCCCACCGACCTCGGCCTCGTCGCCGCGGGGCATCCGTTGCTGGGCGCCGCCGTGGAACTCGCCGACGGCCAGGGCCATCTGCTGACGGGACGGCTCTCGGCACAGTCCCATGGCTGGCTCGCCGACCATGTGGTGGCGGGCGCGGCACTGGTGCCCGGGACGGCCCTGGTGGAGTGGGCGTTGCGGGCCGCCGACGAGGTCGGCTGCGGGGGTGTGGAGGAGCTGGCGCTCCAGGTGCCGCTCGTGCTGCCGCCCCACGGCGGGGTCCGCCTGCAAGTGGTCGTCGGCGGGCCGGGCGCCGATGGCCGACGCGATGTGCGGATGTACTCGCGTCCCGACGATGGTGGCGACACGGCGGCCGGATGGCTGTGCCATGCCGAGGGCGTACTGAGCCCGCCTTCCGAGGGCTCCGGGCCGGTGGAGGAGCTGGGCGGGGTGTGGCCACCGGCGGGTGCGAAGCCGATGGACTCCGTGGACCTCTACGAGCACATCGCGGCGTCGGGGTATGCGTACGGCCCGGCCTTCCAGGGGCTGCGCGCCGTGTGGCGGGAGGGTGCGGATCTGCTGGCCGAGGTGGCGCTGCCCGAAGCGGCGGGGCATGGGACGGGATTCGGCATCCACCCGGCGCTGCTCGACGCCGCGCTGCATCCCGTTCTGCTGACCGAGGGGTCCACGAGCGACGAGGCCGAGTCGGCCGATGGCCGGGTGTGGCTGCCGTTCACCTGGAACGGGGTGTCGCTGTGGGCGGCCGGGGCGACCACGGTACGGGTGCGGATCTCTCCGTACGAGCCGAGCGCGGAGGGGGAGCGCACGCTGCGGGTGACCGTGGCGGACACCCTGGGTGCCCCGGTGCTGAGCGCCGACGCGGTGGTGCTGCGATCGGCCGGCGCCGATCAGCTGCGTACGGTCCAACGCCCGTGCGCGGATGGGCTGTTCGTCATGGAGTGGGTTCCCTTGCCGGTTCCCGCGTCGCCCAACGGCGGCGGGCAGTCCACGGACCACATGGCCGATGACGCCGGCTGGGCGATCCTGGGGCCCGGGGACAGGGCCCCGGCCGGGTCCGCCGCCGTATGCCATCCGGATCCGCAGGCGTTGATCAGCGCGCTCGACACGGGCACGCCCGCCCCCGCGGTCGTACTGGTCCTTGAGCCCGCCAAGCCGGTGGACGCGTGGGGTGGCGGGAGCGCGGCCGACGGTCTGGCCTCGGCGGAGCGGGTCCTGGCGCTGCTGCAGGACTGGCTGGCCGAGCCACGTCTGGCCGAGGCCCGGTTGGTGGTGACGACGCGTGGCGCCGTCGCGACCGGTGACCCGGATGGCGTTGATCCCATGGCCGAGGGCGTGGATGCGGCGGGTGCCGCGGTATGGGGTCTGGTGCGTAGCGCGCAGGCCGAGAACCCGGCACGTTTCCTGCTGCTCGATCTCGACCCTCACGCCGAGGCGTCCGCCCGCCTCGTGACCGACGCCGTGGCACGCGCCGTGGAGACGGACGAGTCGCAGCTGGCGCTGCGCGCGGGGCGGGCGCTGATGCCCCGGCTGGTGCGTGCCGCGCGCAGCGGGGGCCTGGCTGCCCCGGTGGGGCGGTCCGCGTGGCGGCTCGGGCTTGAGGGCGCAGGGACGGTGGACGGCGTGCGGCCGGTGGCCTGCCAGGAGGTACTGGAACCTGTGCGGGCGGGCCAGGTGCGGATCGATGTCCACGCGGCGGGCGTCAACTTCCGCGATGCGCTGATCGTGTTGGGGATGTACCCCGGGGACGCGGTGTTCGGGGGCAGCGAGGGCGCCGGTGTGGTGCGGGAGATCGGCCCCGAGGTGACCCATGTGTCGGTGGGCGACCGGGTGATGGGCCTGTTCGAGGGCGCGTTCGGCCCGCAGGCCGTGGCGGACGCCCGTACGGTCGTGCCCATCCCCGAGGGCTGGACCTTCCGGCAGGCGGCCGCGGCCCCCGTCGTGTTCCTCACGGCCTGGTACGGCCTCGTGGAGCTGGGCGGGCTCCAGGCGGGGGAGCGGGTGCTGATCCATGCCGCGACCGGTGGTGTGGGGACGGCCGCGGTGCGGATCGCGCGCCACCTGGGCGCGGAGGTCTACGCCACGGCGAGCCCGGGGAAGCATGCGGTGCTGGAGGCGATGGGCATCGATGAGGCGCACCGGGCCTCCTCACGCGATCTGGACTTTGCGGAGACACTCTGGGACGCCACCGGCGACCGGGGTGTGGATGTGGTGCTCAACAGTCTCGCCGGGCCGTTCGTGGACGCCTCGCTCCGTCTCCTCCGCGAAGGCGGCCGGTTGCTGGAGATGGGCAAGACCGATGTCCGCGACCCGGAGCGCATCGCTGCGGAGTATCCCGGGGTCCGCTATCACGCGTATGACCTGATCGCCGATGCCGGTCCGGAGCGTATCGGCGGGATGCTGCATGCGCTGGGCGAGTTGTTCGCCTCCGGTGTGCTGGAGCCGCCTCCCGTACGGGCGTGGCCGCTCAGCCGGGCGCGTGAGGCGCTGCGGTATCTCAGCCAGGCCAAGCACACTGGCAAGCTGGTCCTGGACGTCCCCGCCCCGGTGGACCCCGAGGGCACCGTGCTCATCACCGGTGGCACCGGCACCCTCGGCCGACACGTCGCCGAACACCTCGTCCGCGCCTGGAACATCCGCCACCTGCTGCTGGTGAGCCGCAGCGGCCCCGACGCCCCCGGCGCACCGGAGCTGCTGGCCCACCTCACCGACCTGGGGGCCGATGTACGAATCGCCGCCTGCGACATCGGCGATGCCGCCCAAGTGGCCGAGGCCCTCGCAGGCGTCGACCCGGCGCACCCCCTGACCGGTGTCGTGCACGCGGCGGGGGCGCTGGACGACGCCATGCTGCCCTCGCAGGACCCGAAGCGGCTGGCGCGGGCCTGGGCGGCAAAGGCCGCGGCGGCGGCCCATCTGCACACCGCCACCGCGCATCTGCGGATGGGCATGTTCGTCCTGTTCTCCTCCTTTGCCTCCGATCTCGGCACCCCCGGCCAGGCCAACTACGCCGCCGCCAACGCCTTCTGCGACGCCCTGGCCACGCGCCGCCAGGCGGCCGGGCTCCCCGGGCTGTCGGTGGCATGGGGGCTCTGGGCGGCCACCAGCGGTCTCACCGCGCGGCTGGCCGACGCCGATCTGGCCCGGATCGGCCGTCTGGGCATCAAGGCCAACAGCACCGAGGAGGGGCTGGCGCTGCTGGACGCGGCCTGCCACCACGGCCATCCGCATCTGCTGGCGCTCCACCTGGACACCGGCTCCCTCGCCGCACAGCCACCCGGTGCCCTCCCCGCCCCCCTGCGGGCACTCGCCGCTGCCGTCGGCGGCGGCGGGCGGGCCCGGCCCACGGCGGCCGCAGCTGGCCAGACCACCGACTGGGCCGGCCGACTCCGAGGGGTGCCGTCCACCGAACAGCATCGGCTGCTGCTCAACCTGGTGCGTACCCAGGCGGCCACGGTGCTCGGCCACGCCGATCCGGGTGTGGTGCAGCCGGACGCGTCGTTCAAGGACCTCGGCTTCGACTCGCTGACCGCCGTGGAGCTGCGCAACCGGCTGGCCGCGGCCACCGGACTGCGGCTGCCCGCGGCCCTCGTCTTCGACCATCCGGAGGCGGCGGTGCTGGCCGAGCATCTGCGCCAGGAGCTTTCGCCGGACGGTGAGCCGGGCGCCGCGGGCCCCGGCGTTCCCCAGCCCCACCCCGTCCTCAACGAGCTGGTCAGGCTGGAGAACAGCCTGTCGGCCGTCGTCGTCGAGGACGTGGACTCCGGCGCGGTCACCGCCCGGCTGGAGACCTTGCTGTGCAAGTGGAAGGCGATGTGCTCGCCGGCGGAGGCGGACGACGGCAAGGCCGTGGAGCGGTTGCAGGTGGCGACCGCCGATCAGGTTCTGGAATTCATCGACAACGAACTTGGCCTGTCATGAACAACGTGGCGCGCCCTTCGCTGAAGGCCGGGTGACCCTCTATGACGCACGCTAATGAAGAGAAGCTGGTCGACTATCTGAGGCGAGTGGCAGGCGATCTGCACGAAACGCGTCAGCGGCTGCGCGAGTTGGAGGACCGCTCCCAGGAGCCGGTGGCCGTGGTCGGCATGGCCTGCCGCTACCCGGGTGGGGCCGACTCGCCCGAGAAGCTGTGGCGGCTCCTCGCCTCCGGCGCGCACGCCATGGGGGAGTTTCCGGCCGACCGCGGCTGGGACCTGGAGGGACTCTTCCACCCGGACCCGGACCACCCTGGCACCAGCCATGCCCGCGAGGGCGGTTTCCTCTACGACGCCGACCGGTTCGACCCCGAGTTCTTCGGGATCAGCCCGCGCGAGGCGCTGGCCATCGACCCGCAGCAGCGGCTGCTGCTGGAGGTGGCCTGGGAACTGCTCGAACGCGCCGGAATCGACCCGCTCTCGCTGAAGGGCACCTCGACGGGCGTGTACGCCGGGACCGCGCTTCCCGGCTTCGGCACCCCGCACATCGAGAAGAGCGCTGAGGGCTATCTGGTCACGGGCAACGCGCCCAGTGTGCTCTCTGGCCGGGTGGCGTACACCCTCGGTCTGGAGGGACCGGCGGTCACGGTGGACACCGCCTGCTCGTCCTCGCTGGTGTCGATGCATCTGGCCGGTCAGGCGCTGCGGCAGGGCGAGTGCACCCTGGCCCTGGCCGGCGGGGTGACGGTGATGGCCGTCCCGAACGTCTTCACCGAGTTCTCCCGGCAGCGCGGGCTGGCTCCCGACGGCCGGTGCAAGGCGTTCTCCGCCGACGCCGACGGCACCGCCTTCTCCGAGGGCGTCGGCCTGGTGCTGCTGGAACGGCTGTCCGACGCGCGCCGCAACGGCCATCAGGTGCTCGCCGTGATCCGGGGCTCGGCCATCAACCAGGACGGCGCCTCCAACGGCCTGACCGCGCCCAACGGCCCCTCCCAACAGCGCGTCATCCTCCAGGCGTTGGCGAACGCACGGCTGTCCCCGGCCGAAGTGGACGTGGTGGAGGCACATGGCACCGGAACCCGCCTCGGCGATCCCATCGAAGCCCATGCGCTGCTCACCACCTACGGCCGGGACCGGTCCGAGGACCGGCCGCTGTGGCTGGGGTCGGTCAAGTCCAACATCGGGCACACCCAGGGCGCCGCGGGCGTGGCCGGCGTCATCAAGATGATCATGGCGATGCGGCAGGAGACACTGCCCGCCACGTTGCACGTCGATCAGCCCACGCCGCATGTGGCATGGGACACCGGCGCCGTGCGCCTGCTCACCGAAGCCGTCGACTGGCCGCGCGGCGAGCGGCCCCGCCGGGCGGCGGTGTCCTCCTTCGGCATCTCCGGGACCAACGCCCATCTGCTGCTCGAACAGGCCCCCGTCGACGAGCCCTCGGCCCCGGACCGGACCCCCGGCCCGACCGCCGTGGACATCGCACCACAGGTCGGGCGCGTGGTGCCCTGGGTGGTGTCCGCCCGAACCGGCCAGGCGTTACGGGACCAGGCCGAGGCACTCGCCGCGCATCTCACCGCCCACCCCGGGCTGCCCGTGGCCGATGTGGGCTGGTCGCTCGCCCGGACCCGCTCGGCCCTCGAACACCGGGCCGTGGCCATCGGCGAGGACCGCGACGAACTGCTCGCCGCCGTGCGCGCCCTGGCCGAGGGCGGGGGCCACCCCGGGCTGACCCGGGCCACGGCGGCGGCCCGCTCCGGCGGCACCGCCTTCATGTTCACCGGGCAGGGCAGCCAGCGGCCCGGTATGGGCCGTGAGCTGTACCGGACCTTCGATGTGTTCGCCACCGCCCTCGACGACGCCTGCGCCCATCTGGACCCGCTGCTCGGCCGCCCGCTGCGCGACACCCTCTTCGCGGCCGAGGACACCGACCAGGCGCGGGCCCTGCACGGCACCGGCGTGACCCAGGCGGCCCTCTTCGCCCTGGAGACCGCGCTCTTCCGGCTCGTCGAGTCGTTCAGCCTCACCCCGTCGTTCCTGACCGGCCACTCCGTCGGCGAGCTGGTGGCCGCGCATGTGGCGGGCGTGCTGTCCCTTCCCGACGCCTGCGAGCTGGTGGCCGCCCGCGGCCGGCTGATGCAGGCCCTGCCGTCCGGCGGCGCCATGACGGCCGTCGAAGCCACCGAGGAACAGGTCCTCCCCCTGCTCACCGGCCGTGCGGACCGCGTGGCGCTCGCCGCGGTCAACGGCCCCACCTCGGTGGTCGTATCCGGAGCCACGGAAGACGTCGACGAGATCGCCCGCACCCTGAAGGAGCGAGGGCACCGCACCAAGCGGCTCCGCGTCAGCCACGCCTTCCACTCGCCCCTGCTCCATCCCATGCTCGACGACTTCCGCGACGTGGCGCGGCGGCTCACCTACCACGCACCGCGCATTCCGGTGATCTCCAACGTCACGGGACGGCCGGCCGACCCGGAGCAGCTCCGCGACCCCGAGTACTGGGTGCGCCACGTCAGCGAGCCCGTACGGTTCCACGACGGTCTGCGCACCCTGCACGGCGAAGGCGTGACGCGCTACCTCGAACTCGGTCCGGACGCCGTCCTCACCACCATGGCCCAGGACGCCCTGACCGCCGCGACATCCCCCGCCGATGCCTCCGACGTGCCCGACACCCCCCACCCCGCGCCCGTGTTCGCCACCGCCCTGCGCCCGGGCCGCGACGAGCCCCGTACGCTGCTGACCGCGCTCGCCCTGACGCACATCGACGGCGGCACGGTCGACTTCGCCTCCGCCCTCCCCAAGGACGCGGGCCGTGTCGACCTGCCCACCTACCGGTTCCAGCGGCAGCGGTACTGGCGGCCCGTCCCGAACGCCACCGCCGACGTGCGCGCCGTGGGCCTCGGCCCGACCGGGCATCCCCTGCTCCAGGCCGCGGTGGAGACACCCGACGGCGGGTTGCTGCTCACCGGCCGGCTGTCCCCGCACACCCACGCCTGGCTCGCCGACCACACCATCGGGGGCAGCGTGCCCCTGCCCGGTACGGCCCTGCTGGAGCTGGCCCTCCTCGCCGCCGCGCACACCGGCTGCCGGCTGCTCGACGACCTCACCCTGGAGACGCCGCTGATCCTGCCCGCCTCCGGCGCGGTACGGATCCAGCTCGCCGTCACCGCGCCCGACGAGACCGGACGACGGACCGTCACCATCGCCTCCCGCCCCGCCGACGAGGGCGGCGACGCCCTGGACGCCCCGGCCGCCTGGCGCCACCACGCCACCGGCGTACTGGCCGACCAGGTCACGCCACCGCCCGACGACGAACCGCGGGCCACCGCCTGGCCACCCGCCGGGGCCACCCCGGTCGACGTGGCGGACCTGTACGACCGGCTGACCGCGCAGGGCTACACCTACGGGCCCGCCTTCCGCGGACTGCACACCGCATGGCGGCTCGGCGAGGAGATGTTCGCCGAGGTACGCCTGGCCCCGGAACAGCGCGGCGAGGCCGATGGCTACGGACTGCACCCCGCCCTCCTCGACAGCGCCCTGCATCCGGTGGAAGAGCTCTTCGGCGGCGACCACGCGCCGGACGGCGCCGAGGAGACCGTCAGACTGCCCTTCTCCTTCAGCGGGGTGCGGCTCTTCGCCTCCGGCGCCACCCGGCTGCGCGTGCACATCACCCCCACCGCCCCGGACACCATCACGCTGCGGCTGACCGACGACGACGGCGCGTCCGTGGCCACCATCGATGCCCTCGGGCTGCGCGAGGTCTCCGCCGACCGCTGGCGCTCCGCCCGCGACGCCACGGCCGACGCCCCGCTGTACCGCCTGGACTGGCAGACGTATCCGGTCTCCGCCGACACGGCCCCGCCCACGGCGAGTTGGGCGACCGTCGGATCCCCACATCCGGACCCGGACCTCCCGGCCTATCCGGACCTGGCGGCCCTGCGGGCCGCCCTCGACGACGGACAGCCCGCCCCCGACATCGTCGTCCTCGCATGCCCCGGCGCACCGGACACCACAACACCCCCGGACGAGACGCCCGCCCGCGTCCGCGCGGCAGTCCACCACGTCCTCGGCGCGCTGCGCACCTGGCTGACGGACGAGCGGTTCAGCGGGGCCCGGCTGGTCATCGCCACCCGTGGCGCGGTCGCCACCGGCCCCGGGGACGGCCCCGCCGACCTGGCCACCGCGCCCGTATGGGGCCTGGTCCGCGCCGCCCAGGCCGAACACCCGGAGCGCATCCTGCTGCTCGACCTGGACGACGACACCGCGTCGCGCGATGTCCTGCGCACCGCCCTTCCGGCCGCCGTCGCCGGTGCCGAATCCGAGGTGGCGGTACGGGCGGGAACGGCCCATGTGCCCCGTCTGGTCAAGGTCCGCCCCGATCAGGACACCCCGCCCCGCGCCCTCGACCCGGACGGCACGGCCCTGATCACCGGTGGCACCGGAGCGCTGGGCCGGCTGGTCGCCCGGCATCTGGTCACCGCACACGGTGTCCGCCATCTGCTGCTGGTCAGCCGGCGCGGGGGCATCACGGAGGACATCGACGCCTTCGCGGACGAACTGACCGCGCTGGGCGCGGCGGACGTACGCATCACCGCGTGTGACGCCGCCGACCCCGATGCGCTGGCCGCGCTGCTCGCCACCCTCCCCGCGGCGCATCCGCTGACGGCCGTCGTCCACGCCGCGGGGGTGCTCGACGACGGTGTGGTCACCGCCATGACCCCCGGGCAACTCGACACCGTACTGGCGCCGAAGCTGGACGCGGCATGGCATCTGCACCGGCTGACCCGGGACATGGACCCGGCCGTGTTCGTGATGTTCTCCTCCGCCGCCTCCATCATGGGCAACGGCGGCCAGGCCAACTACGCCGCGGCCAACATGTTCCTCAACGCCCTCGCCGAACACCGCCGCGCCGAGGGGCGGACGGCCCATACGCTGGCCTGGGGGCTGCTCGCGTCCGCCGGTGGCATGACCGGCCACCTGGACGACGCGGACCTCGCCCGGATGGCCCGCTCCGGGATCGCCCCCGTCTCCAACGAGCAGGCCCTCATGCTGCTCGACACGGCGCTCACCACCGACCACCACCCCACGCTCGTCCCTGCGCGCTTCGACCTCGCGGCGCTGCGCACCCGGGCCGCCGCCGGACCACTTCCACCCGTGCTGCGGCGGCTGGTGCACGCCCCCACGAAGGCCGCGCGGAACACCGGGACGAGCTCCTTGTCCGGGCGGCTCGCCGGGCTGCCCACCGAGGACCAGGACCGGCTCATCGGAGAGCTGGTACGCGACCAGGTCGCCACCGTGCTGGCCCACCCCGCGCCGGAGGCCATCGAACCGGGCAGGGCGTTCCAGGACCTCGGCTTCGACTCGCTGACGGCGCTGGATCTGCGCAACCGGCTCAACGCGGCCACCGGCGCCCGGATCCCGGCCACCGTCATCTTCGACTATCCGACCCCCGACGCCCTGGTGCGCTTCCTGCGCGAGCGGCTGGTCGGGAGCGCGGCCGAGACACCGCTCCCGCCGACGGCCACCCTCGTGGCTGCCGACGACGACCCGATCGCCATCGTCGGCATGGCCTGCCGCTATCCGGGCGGCGTCGGCTCCCCCGAGGAGCTGTGGCGGCTGGTGGCCGAGGGCGTGGACGCGATCGGGGAGTTCCCCGCGGACCGCGGCTGGGACCTCGCGGGCCTCTTCGACCCCGACCCGGACCACACCGGCACCAGCTACGCCCGCGAGGGCGGATTCCTCTACGAGGCCCCGCGGTTCGACGCCGAGTTCTTCGGGATCTCCCCGCGCGAGGCGCTGGCCACCGACCCCCAGCAGCGGCTGCTGCTGGAGACCGCGTGGCAGGCGTTCGAGAGCGCGGGCATCGACCCGGTGAGCCTGCGGGGCAGCCGGAGCGCGGTGATCACCGGGGTCATGTACGACGACTACGGCAGCCGCTTTCTGGGCCGCACCCCGGAGGGCGTCGAGGGCCGTCTGATGACCGGCAGCACACCGAGCATCGCCTCCGGCCGGGTGGCGTTCACCCTCGGCCTGGAGGGGCCCGCGGTGACGGTGGACACGGCGTGTTCCTCATCGCTGGTGGCGATGCATTTCGCGGCACAGGCCCTGCGGCAGGGGGAGTGCACCCTGGCCCTGGCCGGCGGGGTGACGGTGATGGCCACACCGAACACCTTCGTGGAGTTCTCGCGGCAGCGCGGACTGGCCCCGGACGGCCGCTGCAAGCCGTTCGCCGCGGCGGCCGACGGCACCGGCTGGGGCGAGGGCATCGGCCTGCTCGTCCTGGAGCGGCTGTCGGACGCGCGCCGCAACGGCCGTGAGGTGCTGGCGGTGATCCGTGGGTCGGCCATCAACCAGGACGGCGCCTCCAACGGCCTGACCGCCCCGAACGGGCCCTCCCAGCAGCGGGTGATCCGCCAGGCCCTGGCCACCGCACGCCTCTCCCCGGCGGACGTCGACGTGGTGGAGGCCCATGGCACGGGCACCACGCTCGGCGACCCCATCGAGGCCCAGGCGCTGCTGGCCACGTACGGGCAGGAGCGGCCCGAGGGACGCCCGCTGTGGCTCGGCTCCATCAAGTCCAACATCGGGCACACCCAGGCTGCCGCGGGCGTGGCCGGTGTGATCAAGATGGTCATGGCGATGCGCCACGGCCTGCTGCCCGCCTCCCTCCACATCAACGCACCCAGCCCGCATGTGGAATGGGACGACGACGGAGTGCGGCTGCTGACCGAGGCGGTCGAGTGGCCACGGACCGAGCGTCCCCGGCGCGCGGGCGTCTCCTCCTTCGGCATCAGCGGCACCAACGCCCATGTGATCCTCGAACAGACCCCCGACCAGGCCCAGCACACCGAGCGCGAGCCCGAGCCCGTCGGCCCCCGGGTGGTGCCCTGGGTGCTGTCCGCGCGGGGCGCCGAGGCGCTGCGGGACCAGGCGCGGACGCTGGCCGCGCGGCTGGCCACCGGCCCCACGGCCTCGCCCGTCGCGGTGGGCTGGTCCCTCATCCGCTCCCGCACCCTCTTCGACCACCGCGCCGTGGTGGTCGGCGAGAGCCGCGCCGAACTGATGGCGGCTGTCCAGGCGTTGGCTGCCGACGAGACCCACCCGGGCGTGGTGCACACGGGCACGGCCGCCACCACGGGCGGTGCGGGCCCGGTACTGGTCTTCCCCGGCCAGGGCTCCCAGTGGATCGGGATGGGCGCCGGACTGCTGGACGCCTCCCCGGTGTTCGCCGCCCGGGTGGCGGAGTGCGAACGAGCGCTCGCACCCCACGTGAACTGGTCGCTCACCGATGTGCTGCGCGGCGTGGACGGCGCGGGCGATCTCAGCCGAGTGGATGTGGTGCAGCCCGTCCTGTGGGCGGTGATGGTGTCCCTGGCCGCCGTATGGGCGGGCCACGGGGTGCGGCCCGCCGCCGTCGTGGGCCACAGCCAGGGCGAGATCGCCGCCGCCTGCGTGGCCGGGGCGCTCAGCGTGGAGGACGGCGCCCGGATCGTGGCCCTTCGCAGCCGCGCGCTGCGCCAACTGGCCGGCGGCGGGGCCATGGCCTCCCTCGGCGTAGGTGAGGAACAGGCCACCGATCTGCTGTCCGGGCTCGGCGACCGCGCCGCCGCCGTGGTCGTGGCCGCCGTGAACGGCCCCGCCTCCACTGTGGTGTCAGGGCCGCCGGAGCAGGTGGCCACCGCCGTGGCCGCCTGCCGTGACATCGGGGAACGTGCCCGGACGATCGAGGTGGACTACGCCTCGCACAGTCCCCAGGTCGACGAGATCGCCGAGGAACTCACCGAACTGCTGCGGGGAGTTGAGCCGGTCGGGGCGTCGGGGGCCGGGGTGGTGTTCTACTCCACGGTGACCGGTGGCCGGGCCGATTCCTCCGTGCTGGACACGGGCTACTGGGTGCGGAATCTGCGGGAGCGGGTGCGGTTCGCCGAGGCGGTTCAGGCGTTGCTGGCCGATGGCCACCGGGTGTTCATCGAGGCCAGCACCCACCCCGTCCTCACGGTCGGCATGCAGGAGAGCTTCGAGGAGGCGGGCGTTCCCGCCGCCACCGTACCGACCCTGCGCCGGGACCACGGCGACCTCGCCCAGCTGGTGCGGTCGCTGGCCCAGGCGTTCACCGCGGGAGCCCAAGTCGACTGGACCACCCTGTTCCCCACCGACCCCGCGCCCCGCACGGTGCCGCTGCCCACCTACGCCTTCCAGCGTGAGCGCTACTGGCTCGAAGGCGCCGCAGGCCGGGGCGGCGACCCCGCCGACCTCGGCCTGGTCTCCGCCGATCACCCGCTGCTCGGCGCGGCAGTGGAGCTCGCCGACGGCAGCACCCATCTGCTCACCGGACGGCTGACGGCCGATGGCGGCGAGGGCTGGCTCGGCGAACATGTGGTGGCGGGCGCCCGGCTGGTGCCGGGCGCGGCCCAGGTCGAATGGGCGCTGCGGGCCGCCGACGAGGCGGGCTGCGGCGCGGTCGAGGAACTCGCGCTGCAGGTCCCGCTCGTCCTCCCCGACACCGGCGGGCTGCGCGTCCAGGTGGTGGTGGGCGAGGCCGCCGACGACGGCCGCCGCGACGTACGGGTGTACTCCCGGCCCGACCGCGACGCCGATACCACCGCGGACCCGGTCTGGGTGTGCCATGCGGCCGGCGTACTCGGTCCCCACGGTGAACCGGCACCCCGGCCCGACGGAGCCTGGCCCCCGGCGGGCGCGGAGCCGGTGGACACGGACGGCTTCTACGAGCGCGCGGCGGCCGCCGGATACGGATACGGGCCGGCGTTCCAGGGCGTCCGGAGCCTGTGGCGCGACGGGGCTGATGTGCTGGCCGAGGTGGCGCTCCCCGAAGCGGCGGGCGACCGGGCCGGATTCGGCATCCACCCGGCGCTGCTGGACGCAGCGCTGCACCCGGCGGGCATGCTCACCGCCGGGACCGAGCAGGAGCGCGACACCGGCCAGGTGTGGCTGCCGTTCACCTGGAACGGGGTATCGCTGTGGGCGGCCGGAGCGACCACCGTACGCGTCCGGCTGTCCCCGCGTGAGCAGGGCGCGGACGGCGAGCGGGCGCTGCGGCTGACCGTGGCCGACGCCGTCGGCGGCCCGGTCCTGACGGTCGACTCGCTGGTGCTGCGCCCCGCCCGTACGGATCAGCTGCGAACCGCCGGCCGAGGCGCCGTGGACGGACTGTTCACCCTCGACTGGATCCCGCTCCCCGAGACGGCGCCCGGGGCCGGCACGGGGCTGCCCGAGCCGGTGGCCGGGGGCGGCGGCTGGGTGGCCCTGGGCGCAGAGGCCGCGGAGTTGGGCCTGCCGGGCGTGGTCCGCCATTCGGACCTGGAGTCGCTGGTCGCGGCGCTCGACGCCGGAACACCCGCGCCCTCGGTGGCGCTGACCGCCGTACCGGCCTCGACGGTGGCCGTGGACATGGGGGCCACCGAGGCCGATGCCCTGGCGGCCGTGCGGCGGACCCTGGACCTGCTGCGGGGCTGGCTGGCCGAGCCCCGGCTGGCCGAAAGCCGCCTGATGGTGGTGACACACGGCGCCGTCGCGGCCGGCGGCCCGGTGGCGGAGGGCTCCGACGCCGGAGCCGTGGACGCGGCCGGTGCCGCGGTGTGGGGGCTGCTGCGCAGCGCACAGGCGGAGAACCCGGAGCGGTTCATCCTGCTCGATCGCGATCCGCATGGCGCTCCCGACGCCGATGAGATCGGCGCGGCGGTGCTGGACGGTGTGCTGAGGGCCGTCGCCCTCGACGAACCGCAGGTGGCGGTGGGCTCCGGCCGAGTGTGGGCGCCCCGTCTGATCCGCGCGGGCGGCCCCGGCAGCGGCGGCCTGGTGGGCCCGGTGGGGGAGCCCGCGTGGCGACTCGCCGTGCGGGGCGCGTCCACCGTGGACAATGTGACACCCGTGCCGTGCCCCGAGGCGCTGGAGGCACTGGGGCCGGGAGAGGTCCGGATCGCGGTGCACGCGGCGGGCATGAACTTCCGCGATGCGCTGATCGTCGTCGGGATGTACCCCGGAGGCGGGGTGTTCCGCGGCAGCGAGGGCGCGGGCATCGTCGTGGACATCGGCCCGGAGGTGACCGGGCTCGCGGTGGGCGACCGGGTCATGGGCCTGTTCGAGGGTGCGTTCGGTCCCTGGGTGGTGGCGGACGCGCGCATGGTCGTGCCGATCCCCGACGGCTGGAGCTTCCGGCAGGCGGCCGCCGTACCGGTGGTGTTCCTCACCGCCTGGTACGGGCTGGTGGACCTGGCCGGGCTGCGGGACGGCGAAACGGTGCTGATCCACGCCGCGACCGGCGGTGTCGGCATGGCGGCCGTGCAGATCGCCCGCCACTTGGGCGCCGAGGTCTATGCCACGGCCGGCCCCGGCAAGCACGGGGTGCTCGAGGAGATGGGCATCGACCAGGCGCATCGCGCCTCCTCGCGCGACCTGGACTTCGAGGAGAGGTTCCGCGAGGCCACCGGCGGGCGTGGCGTCGATGTGGTGCTCAACAGCCTCGCCGGGCCCTTCGTCGATGCCTCCCTGCGGCTGCTGGCCGACGGTGGACGGCTCTCCGAGATGGGCAAGACCGACATCCGCGATCCCGAGCATCTCGCGGCCACGCATCCGGGCGTCCGCTACCGCGCCTTCGACCTGGTCCCCGACGCCGGGCCGGACCGCATCGGGGAGATGCTGCGCGAAGTGAGCGAGCTGTTCGCGACCGGAGCGCTGCGGCCCGCACCCGTACGGCCCTGGCCGCTCAGCCGGGCGCGGGACGCGCTACGACAGCTGAGCCAGGCCCGGCACACCGGCAAGCTGGTGCTCGACGTACCCGCCGCGGTCGACCCGCATGGCACGGTGCTGATCACGGGCGGCACCGGCACCCTGGGCGCCTACATCGCCGAACATCTCGTCCGCACCTGGGGGATTGGCCATCTGCTGCTGGTGAGCAGGCGGGGGCCGGACGCTCCGGGCGCCCGCGACCTGGCCGCCCGGCTGGAGGAGCTGGGCGCGCGGGTGCGCCTCGCGGCGGCGGATGTCACCGACGCCCCGGCGGTGGCGGATCTGGTGGCGGGCATCGACCCCGAGCATCCGCTGACCGGAGTCATCCACGCCACCGGTGTGCTGGACGACGCGGTGGTGACCGCACAGACCCCCGAACGGCTGGCACGGGTCTGGACGGCCAAGGCCACGGCCGCGGCCCATCTGCACACGGCCACGGCCCATCTGCGGCTCGGCATGTTTGTCCTCTTCTCTTCTGCCGCGGGCACACTCGGCAGCCCCGGGCAGGCCAACTACGCTGCCGCCAACGCCTTTTGCGATGCACTCGCCGCCCAGCGGCGGGCCGTCGGGCTGCCAGGCGTATCGGTCGCCTGGGGCCTGTGGGCCGACGCCAGCGGGATGACCGGACACCTGGCCGAGGCGGATCTGGCCCGGATGTCCCGTACCGGCGTCGCCGCACTGAGCACCCGGCACGGTCTGGCCCTGCTCGACGCCGCCGTTCAGCACGGCGGTGACCATCTGGTCGCCGCACACGTGGACACCCGCACCCTCGCCGGACTGCCCGCCGACAGCCTGCCCGCCACGCTGCGCGCCCTGGCCGCCACGGGCGGCGGTGGCGGCACCGGGCGGCGCACCGCGGCGGCCGCCGGGGAAGGCCGGCAGGTCGACTGGGGCACCCGGCTCGCGGGCCTGTCCACGGCCGAACGGCACCGACTCGTGCTCAACCTGGTCCGTGGCCACGCCGCCACGGTCCTCGGCCACGCCGATGTGGACGCGGTACAGGCCGAGGCCAGCTTCAAGGAGCTGGGCTTCGACTCGCTGACCGCCGTCGAACTGCGCAACCGGCTTGCCGCCGCCACCGGTCTGCGGCTGCCCGCCGCCCTCGTCTTCGACTACCCGGAAGCGGCAGTGCTCGCCGACTACCTGCTGGAACGGCTCGCACCCGGCGACGGAGCCGCGCCGGGCCGGGACGCCGTCGACCCGGTCCTGGGCGAGCTGGCCAGGCTGGACACCACCTTGGCCACCCTCGTCACGGACGACGAAGGCCGGCAGCGGATCGCCAAACGGCTGGGCGCCTTGCTGGCGACATGGAACGGCGGCGGGTCGGGCGTCCCGGCCGACGCGACCGACTTCGACGCCCTCGAAGCCGCCTCGGACGACGAGATGTTCGAGCTCATTGACCGTGAACTGCCCTGATGGAGGCGCGGAACTGATGTCGGGTACCGAAGAGAAGCTCCGCCAGTACCTCAAGAAGGTCACGGCCGATCTGGGGCAGACGCGTCGGCGGCTTCGCGAGATGGAGGAGCGGTCACAGGAGCCGGTGGCCATCGTGAGCATGGCCTGCCGGTTCCCCGGCGGGATCGCCTCGCCCGAGGGCCTGTGGGAACTGGTCGCCTCGCGCGGGGACGCGATCGGGGAGTTCCCGACCAACCGCGGCTGGCGCCTCGAGGCCCTCTACCACCCGGACCCCGACCACTCCGGCACCAGCTACGTCCGCCACGGCGGATTCCTGGACCGGGCCGACGGCTTCGACGCCGCCTTCTTCGGCATCAGCCCGCGCGAGGCCCTGGCGGCCGAACCCCAGCAGCGGCAACTGCTAGAAGTCTCATGGGAGTTGCTCGAACGCGCCGGAATCGACCCCACCTCGCTCAAGGGCACCCCCACCGGGGTCTACGCAGGCGCCGGAATTCTCGGCTTCGGCACCCCGCAGATCGAGAAGAGCGCGGAAGGATATCTGCTCACCGGAAACACCCTGAGCGTCGTCTCCGGCCGGGTGGCCTTCACCCTCGGCCTGGAGGGGCCGGCGGTGACGGTGGACACCGCCTGCTCGTCATCGCTGGTCGCCATGCATCTCGCCTGCCAGGCGCTGCGGCAGGGCGAATGCACCCTGGCCCTGGCCGGCGGCGTGACCGTGATGACCACCCCGAACACCTTTGTGGAGTTCTCCCGCCAGCGCGGACTGGCCCCCGACGGCCGCTGCAAGCCCTTCGCGGCCGCCGCCGACGGCACGGGCTTCTCGGAGGGCGTCGGGCTCCTGCTGCTGGAGCGGCTCTCCGACGCACAACGCAACGGCCATCAGGTGCTCGCGGTGATCCGTGGCTCCGCCATCAACCAGGACGGCGCGTCCAACGGGCTGACCGCGCCCAACGGCCCCTCCCAGCAGCGGGTGATCCGCCAGGCGCTGATCAACGCCCAGCTGTCCTCCGCCGAGGTGGACGCGGTGGAGGCACATGGCACGGGCACCACACTCGGCGACCCGATCGAAGCCGAGGCGCTGCTCGCCGCCTACGGCCAGGACCGCTCGCCCGAACAGCCGCTCTGGCTCGGCTCGTTGAAGTCCAACATCGGCCATACGCAGGGTGCGGCGGGTGTGGCCGGTGTGATCAAGATGGTGATGGCGCTGCGCCATGAACTACTGCCCGCCACGTTGTACGTCGATGAGCCGACCCCGCACGCGGACTGGTCCGGCGGCGCGGTGCGGCTGCTCACGGAGCCGGTGCGGTGGCAGAACAACGAACGGCCGCGCCGGGCCGGGGTCTCCGCGTTCGGGATCAGCGGCACCAATGCGCATGTGATCGTGGAGCAAGCTCCTGAGGGGGTTGTGCCCGGGGTGGATTCCTCTGGTGTGGGTGGGGTGGTTCCGTGGGTGCTCTCGGCCCGGAGTGCGGAGGCGTTGCGGGGGCAGGCGGCGGCGTTGGCTGGGCGGGTGGGTGGCGCGACCGAGTTCTCGT
>NZ_JBIADZ010000068.1:0-16839 GCF_042868035.1 Streptomyces sp. NPDC007875
ACGAGCGAAACGATCACCCGGAGAGGGTTCCAGCAGACGGTGATGGCGCGCCAGACCACCCGCGAGCAGGAGGGATGAGTTTCCGAACGGCACACCCAACTGGAGCCCCTCAGCGATTGGTTGGGGCCTCTTCTGGGTGACGTCCCGCCCCTCTGTCCCCCGTGAGAGCGACAAGCGAGTGTCCACCGCAAGGTGACGATTCCCCAACATCGAATCCGTAGTGTTCGAATCGCCGCGGAACGCCGGGCCGCGGACCGGAGAAGGAACCGGAGTCGGAACCGGCAAAGGGAGTCCACGTCATGAAAGCCTGGAAGGTAGTCCTGCAGGTAGTCGTCGTCTTCGGGGTCTACGCGGTGTGCGGCGGTCTCACCAACGGGGTGAAGGACAACCCCTGGCTCTCGCTCCTGGTGGGCGCCCTCACCGTGGCCGTGATGACCTTCGTCTACCGGTGGGCCGTGCGGCGCACCGAGAACCGCGAGGTGACCGAACTGCGGGGGAAGGAAGCGACGAGCGCGACCTTCTGGGGCCTGGTCTTCGGCACGCTGATGTTCCTCTGCGTCATCGGCAACATTTACTTCCTCGGTGACTACAAGGTCCACGGCATCGACTCGGTGAGCGGGGCCATCGGGCTGATCGGCTTCATGGCGGCCGCCGCCTCGACGGAGGAGATCATCTTCCGCGGACTGCTGTTCCGGCTGCTGGAACGCGGCACGGGCACGTACATCGCCCTGGTACTGTCCGGCCTCGTGTTCGGCGCCATGCACCTCCTCAACGACGACGCCACCGTCGCCGGCGCCCTGGCCATCGCCGTAGAGGCCGGCGTCATGCTCGCCGCTGGTTACACCGCCACCCGCAACTTGTGGCTGCCGATGGGCGTGCACTTCGCCTGGAACTTCATGGAGTCCGGCGTCTTCAGCACCCAGGTCTCGGGCAACGGCGACACCCACGGTCTGCTGGACGCCACCCTGTCGGGCAGCCATCTGATCACGGGCGGCGAGTTCGGTCCCGAGGCGAGCATCTACTCGGTGGTCTTCGGCACGCTGCTGGCGGTCTGCTTCCTGGTCGTGGCCCACCGCCGAGGCAACATCGTCCCCCGGCGCCGCGCCGAGCGCGTCGACACCCTCGCGGCGCTCGCCCGATGACGGAACAGCGATCCGCCGGTTCGCCGGAGCACTGGACGGACGGAGCCGGACACCGCGAGAGCGGTGCCGGGCACCGGCCGACCGGGCTCCGGCTACGGCCGTTGGTGAACCGGGCCCGCCTGGACGGCATCCGACACCGTCTGGACAGCACCCGGAAGCGGCTCGGTGGAGTCTGGTACCGGCTGGACGTCGTCGTCCGGGACCTTCCCTTCGCACTCCTCCTCCTGATCGGTTCCTTCCTCCCGGCGCTCCGCAGCAACGGAACGGTCATCGGGGGTGTCCCCGATCGCCCGCACGACGCGGTGGCCGTCGTGGTGATCCTCCTCGAGACCCTGCCCCTGGCGGTGCGCCGGCGGTGGCCGGCCCTCTCCCTGACCCTGGTGTCCGGCGGGTTCGCCGTCGACCAGCTCCTCGGCTACCACACCTTCGCGGCCACCGCGATGGGCGTCGTGCTGGTGAGCACCGGCTCGCACCTGGAACGGCACCGCCGGAGCTTCGTGGCCGGCCTCACCGTGGCGTACGTGGCGCTGTCGGTGGGCCTCTCCCACCTCGGCACGGGCGAGACCGCCACGGAGTTCACGACCTTCTACATGGCGCTGGGCCTGGCCTGGGGCGCCGGAAGCTGGCTCCGCACCACCCGGCAGGCGGAGGCCGAACGTCGCAAGCGGGTCGCGGTGGAGACACGGAACGCCGAACGCACCCGGATAGCGAGGGAGTTGCACGACGTCGTGACCCACCACGTGACGGCGATGGTGGTGCAGGCGGAGGCTGCCCGCTATCTGACCGCCGCGCCCGAGCGGCTGGAGCAGTCCCTGAGCGCCGTCTCCGATACCGGGCGCCGGGCGATCACCGATCTGCGGCATCTGCTGGACCTGCTCAATCCCGATCACGGCACCGGGAATGGCGGCGATGCCGCGGCCGAGCCGAGGACACCGGCCGTCGGCCGCGTCCTGACCCTCGTGGAGCAGACCCGCCGGGCGGGCCAGCCGGTGGAGTTCACCGAGGAGGGCGCCCCGCCGGAGTCCACCGGCAGTTCCGACCTCGTGGCCTACCGGGTGGTGCAGGAAGCACTCACCAACGCCCTCAAGTACGCTCACGGCAGCCGCACTTCGGTCACCGTGCGGCACGGCGAGAGGGAGACCACCGTGGAGGTCAGCACGGACGGCACCGGCTCACGGGCCGCCGCCGTCGGTGGCAGCGGACGGGGGCTGGCCGGTCTGCGCGAGCGGGTCGACGTGCTCGGCGGGGACTTCAGCGCGGGCGCCGTCGCGGGCGGCGGCTTCGTCGTCCGGGCGCGGATACCGGCCGGGGGCCGCTCGTGAATACACCTCCGCCGTCCGGGTCCGCGCCGACCCGGGTGCTCGTCTGCGACGACCAGGCGCTGATCCGCATGGGCCTGGTCACCATCATCGACGCCCAGCCCGACATGGAGGTGGTGGGCGAGTGCGGTGACGGCCGGAAAGGAGTCGACCTCGCCCGCGAGCTCGACCCGGACGTCGTGGTCATGGACATCCGCATGCCGGTCCTCGACGGCCTCGAAGCCACCCGCCTGCTGGCGGGGGCCGGGGTCGCCCACCCCGTCAAGGTCCTCGTGGTCACCACGTTCAACCTCGACGAATACGTCTACGAGGCGCTGCGCGCCGGAGCGAGCGGCTTCCTCCTCAAGGACGCCCCGCCCGACCACCTGCTGCACGGCATCCGCACGGTCGCCATGGGCGCGGCGCTCCTCGACCCCGAGGTCACCCGCCAGCTCGTCGGCCGGTACGCGACCCGCATCCGCCCCACCGACAGCGCCCCCGAGGACATTCCGCTCACCCCCCGCGAGCTGGAGGTGCTGCGGCTGATCGCGGACGGCCTGTCCAACAGCGAGATCGCCGCCGCCCTCGTTATCAGCCAGGAGACGGTGAAGACGTTCGTCTCCCGCATACTCACCAAGCTGAACCTGCGCGACCGCGTCCAGGCGGTCGTCTACGCGTTCCGTCGCGGCCTGGCGAGCTGAGCCCCCACGGGCCTGGGGCGAATTCAAGCGGTCGTGGCAACACCGCTGGTCATGCGGCTGTTGTCAGTAGCTTAGCGAGGCGCTCGGCTGGGGTTTCCCAGCCGAGCGTTTTACAGTCCCCCTCATCATCCACAGGAAACGCACGGCTCAGCAGCCTGATCGGAATATTGACACCCTTCAGGGGTCGGTGGCTGTTGAAGTGGCGTGCGTAGTCGTGGAGGATCTTCTCGGCGTGACCACGGCCGAAGAGCAGGACACGGTCGGTGCACTCTTCCCTCACCGAGCGGATGAAGCGTTCTGCGTGTGGGTTGCAGTTGGGGCTGCGTGGAGGGATCTTGGTCACAGTGATGTCCTCGCTGGCGAACACGGCGTCGAAAGCGGCCGTGAATTTCGCGTCCCGGTCGCGGATGAGGTGAGTGAATTCTGCTGCGTGCTCACCAAGTTGCCACAGGAACTGCCGGGCCTGCTGAGTGACCCATGCGGCGGTGGGGTGAGCGGTGACGCCGAGGATATGGACGGTGCGGGTATGCACCTCCATGACGAACAGTGCGTAGAGGCGCTGCAGGCTGATGGTGTCGACATGGAAGAGATCGGTGGCGAGCAGGCCGTTGGCCTGGGCCTTGAGGAAGGCAGCCCACTCACCGCGCGCCGGCTGGCGGCGCGGCGCGGGGCCGAGACCGGCAGCACGCAGCACCCGACGGACGGTGGTGGGGCTAACTTTGTACCCGAGGCGGCGCGGTTCGCCGTGCACGCGCCGGAAACCCCATCGGGAGTTCTCGGCGCCGAGCCGGATGAGTCGCGGATCTCCTCGGGCAGCGGAGGCCGCCCGGTAGACGGCGACTGCGTCCACTTCTGCTTCACCAGACGCTGGTGCCAGGCCGGCAGGGTGCGCGGTGAGGCGATCCGGTGTTCGCGCAGGGGGCGGGGGAGCAGTCGGGACAGGGCGGCGAGCAGTGCACGGTCCGGCCATCCGGGCTTGGGCGAGGTGACCTGCCGACGCAGAACCGCGAGCTCGTGCCGCAGGATCAGTATCTCTACATTCTTGGTCGCAGCGGATCGAGTCATCAGGAACAGCCACGCGAAGATCCGCGTGGCGATCAGGTAGGTAAGCCGTACCAGCATGAGGACTGATCATGCTGGACACCAGGTGGCCACGTATGTTGCCCCAGGTCAGGTCCGGTGAAGCCATTCTGGAACGCTACGGGCATCCTCCACGAGTACCGACACGCAGCGTGACCTGCACGGATGAAGTTTCCGGCAAGGGCAGTGCGTTGCGCGACACCGAGCTGGTGCCGGAGCATCAAGATCTCGACATCTTTCGCCGCACCCAGGGCACCAGTGCTGCCGCAGGGTTCGAATAGCACATTGTCAGTCGCAGTAGCACGATCGATTTTCATCTCGCGTGGACCACCGGCCACGCGAGAGCGTCTGCACGACCGACTGTGGCCGACGACCGTCGGGACTCGGTGCACCCGCTCCGATCCGGGCTGATGGCATTCTCGGCAAGCACAGTCGCATGAACTGCGCACCCGAGGCATCGAGCCCACCTGGATCCGCGGCGGCCTCAACAATGGCGCTGGAACGAGAGCAACGTCATCCGTACCAGGTGATGTTGCAGATATAGATGCAGTGATGGCGTGGTACTGAGAGGAAGCTGATGAAGCCGCGTCCGCCGAGAATGTCGAATTCTCGGAGTCCGCCTTCTCGGTCGAAGGGCCGACCCACCTTTACCGCGTCGACTCCAAGCGCGGCGAGTTCGGTCGCCAGTCGCTCGACCTCTGCTACGATACCTGGCGCAAGTCCGTCGGCGACGTACTCCTCACTCGGGTTGTACTCCCAGGTCCAGTCGGTCACAGCCCCGCCTCGGCCTCCGCGGCCTTACGGATCTGCTGAATTTCGTGGATGGCCGCCGTCGGGTCCTGTTCGGCCATATCGACGATCTGCTCGAGTTCACGGAGGCGGGCGGCGCGTTCCGGGTGCCGCTCGATGGCGACGAACACGGCCCATGAGTGGACGAAAGCCCGCAGGGGCGCGAGGCTCTGTGTCTGCTGTGCGTTTGTGGTCGCCTCGAACAGGTGCTGAGTGAGCGCAGGGACTCTGCTGGGAGCGATCCGGGCGACAGCCGTGCGCAGTGCGTCAGGGGTGAGGTCGGGCATGGGGATCAGGGGTCCATACGGGCCGTCTGGCTGCGCACTCACGATGACCTCCTGTGCAGGGTTGCTCGTCGTACCCTACCGTGCGGGCGCGGTAGCCGTGGGAGACCCTTGTCCGCTCCGCATGCCGTCGCATGGCGTGGCTGTTGCTATGGGGGAGTGGCTGATTGCCGCGTTCTCCGTAGGCGCGCAAGGGCGGGGTACGGTTCTGAACCGAGCGCTACGGTGCGGTACGGATTGTCGCGGAGAGTTGCCGCGCGGCTGGGGGTCAAGGGGTCGCAGGTTCAAATCCTGTCGTCCCGACCAGCGTTTTCGCAGGTCGGAGGCCGTTTCCGTGGGTAGCGGAAGCGGCCTTAACCGTTTCCCGGCTGGGAGCAATGGGTAGCCCTCTGGGAGCCCTCGTGCTCCCAACTCGCAGACGTGTCAACGGTGCCCGATTCGTCCGTCACCCGATCCGGTACACCTACAGCGCCGTACCGCGCTCCTGTGCGCCGTCGTCAACCGTAGGCCCCTGGCGTCACCCTATTGATTTCGGATGCTCTGTGCATCGAGAGGCATAAGGCCCCTTGTCGGCTCCCGACCCTGTAGCGCCTCAGAATGGCTTCACTGGTTGTGAGCTGGGATTTTTCCTATGGTCAGCTGGCTCGGTGGTACTCGTTGATGAGGCCTGCGACGGCTTGTCGGCGTTTGATCCGGGCTGCAGGCAGGGGGATGACGTTCGGATTGTCGCTGGGCGCGAGTTGGTCACGGCCTTGGTGGGGTCGGTGGCTGTTGAAGTGGTGTGCGTAGTCGTGGAGGATCTTCTCGGCGTGGCCACGGTCGAAGAGCAGGACACGGTCAGTGCACTCTTCCCGTGCTGAGCGGATGAAGCGTTCTGCGTGTGGGTTGCAGTTGGGGCTGCGTGGAGGGGCCTTGGCCACGGTGATGTCCTCACTGGCGAACACGGCGTCAAAGGCGGCGGTGAACTTCGCATCCCGGTCGCGGATGATGTGAGTGAATTCGGCGGCCTGATCGCCGAGTTGCCACAGAAACTGCCGGGCCCGCTGAGTGGCCCATGCGGCGCTGGGGTGGGCGGTGACGCCGAGGATATGAACGGTGCGGGTGCGCACCTCCATGATGAATAGCACGTAGAGCCGCTGCAGGCCGATGGTGTCGACATGGAAGAGATCGGTGGCGAGCAGGCCGCTGGCCTGGGCTTTAAGGAACGCGGCCCACTCACCGCGCGCCGGCTGGCGACGCGGCGCGGGACCGAGACCGGCGGCACGCAGCACACGCCGGACGGCGGCGGGGCTGACCTTGTGCCCGAGGCGGCGCGGTTCGCCGTGCACGCGTCGGAATCCCCATCGAGGATTCTCGGTGCCGAGCCGGATGATCAGGTTGCGGATTTCCTCCGGCAGGGGCGGTCGCCCGGTAGACGGCGGCTGCGTCCACTTCTGCTTCACCAGACGCCGGTGCCACGCCAGCAGGGTGCGTGGGGAGACGATCCGGCGTTCGCGCAGGGCTTGGGGGATCAGCCGGGTCAGAACGGTGAGCAGCGCGCGGTCCGGCCAGCCGGGCTTGGGCGCGGTGACCCGTCGACGCAGAACCGCGAGCTCGTGCCGAAGGATCAATATCTCCGCATTCTTGGCCGCAGAAGATCGAGACATCAAGAACAGCCACGCGAAGATTCGCGTGCCGATGAGGTAGACAAGTCGAACCAGCACGAGGACTGATCATGCCTGGTACCTGCTGGTCAGGTGCGTTGCCTCAGATCAACCCCGGTGAAGGCATTTTGGAGCGCTACGCCGGCAAGCCTGTGGCACGCCACTCGCATGATCAAAGAGCGTCGCCACGGCCGTCCGCCGATCAGCCGATGGGCTCGGCCACGATGAGCTGGAACCGCTCGAAGGACAGCTTCACGGTGTTGTGCTGAGCAGTGGCAGTTCCGAGTGACTTGCCGGTGAACGGGTCGGTCAGGCGGTACCGCGTGCGGCCCAGACCGCGCAGCTCGACCGTCCCGTCCCACTGGTCGGCGTAGAAGGCGTAGTGGAGGGTCCGCTTCGTGGCCACGACATGCGCCTCGGGCTTGTCGAAGCCGATGTCGTACAGCTCACCGCGGTACTCGCCGGTGGGCAGCATGTTCTTCTCGTACAGGGACACCCACTTGCGCCAGAGGACCTCCTTCTCCGGGGTGAGGTCGGTCGCCTTGTCCGGGGCTCCGGTGCCGGGGAGGGTGAACTTGGTCGACAGGACGGCTCCGACCCCGTAGGAGGACGCGAAGTCGTCGCCGCTGTCGCTCAGTTCGACGTGGTCGCCGGCGTAGCTGCTGCCCGCGCCCATCAGCGCCTTCATCGACTTGCCCTTGCTCCGGACCTGGTAGGAGGACTCCGGGTCCGAGCTGGGGTACTGGTCGACGTAGGGCAGGTTGTGGAAGGCGAAGGCGGTACCGCAGGGGCAGAGTTCGACGAGGGCGTCGGGGTTCGCCGCGTGCGCGGCTTCGTGGATCGCCTTCCAGAACCGCGCCACGCCCTCGGTGGATTCCTCGGGGCGGGCGTGCCGGTGCTTCGGGTTGTAGCAGGGTGCGACGCTGTTGAGGTGCTGGCCGTCGATCTTGAGCCCCTCGTAGCCCCAGTCGCCGATGAACCTCTTCGCCTGCTCGACGAAGTAGTCCACGGTCGGCTGGTAGGCCGGGCAGAGCGTGTAGGCGTCCCACCAGGTGACGTCCTGCTTGTTGCCGTCGCGGTCCAGCAACAGCATGTCGGAGCGGTCCCGGATCAGGTTGCTGTCGGGGTCCGCCGCCAGCGGGGCCCACCACAGGCGCGGTCGCAGGCCGGCGTCCCGTATCTCCTTGGTGAAGGCCCGCATGTCCGCTTCGCCGCGCGGGAACTTCGTCGTGTTGATGTCCCAGTCGCCCTCGTTGGTCTGCCAGCCGTCATCGAGCACGACCCAGCGCAGGCCGACCTCGTGCGCCTTCGGCAGCGTTCCGGTGACCTGCTCGACGGTGAAGTCGCGCTCGTAGCCCCAGGCACACCAGATGGGCTCGAAGGCCGAGGCGGGGACCTTGGGAGCGCGCTGGCCGATGTCGCTCATGTAGTCGCGGTACCGCTGGAGCGGCACGAAGTGGTCGCCCGGGAGGGCGGTCAGGAACGTGGTGTCGGTGCTGAGCCGACGGCCCGGCTTCAGGGTGCGGGCGGTGTAGTCCTGGATGGCGATGCTCGCTCCGGCGTCCGTCTTGCGGACCGGCATGCGCAGGATCGTCGCCACGGGCTCGACGTGTCCGACGGAAAGGCCCGCGCCCCGGCGCCAGACGGTCGCCAGCGGCGTGCCGCCGCCGTAGTCGGAGGAGTCCATCCCCAGCGAGTTCTCCTGGACGTAGCCGTCCTTCACCGGCATCACCCAGTCGCGGCGGTCCGTGTACGTGGTGCCGGAGAAGGTGTAGAAGCCGCCGGGGGTCTCCAGGAGTTCGTGGGCTCCGTTGCGCCACCCGGTGACCTTCAGTGCGGTGGAGGACCTGTTGGTGTAGGTCACCTTCATCACGATCATGCCGGTAAGACGCTCGAAGGAGGTCAGCTCGACCGTCTTGTGCACGCCTTCCTTGGACGTGCCCTCGATCGTCACCCGGACGCCCGCGCCGTGGCGGGGGTGCCGGGTGGCGCGGGTCCGGTGTCCGCGGTAGGCGAACGCCTCGATGGCCTTGTCGCCCACCAGCAGGGCTTCGCCGGCGTCGAAGCGGGTGAGGTCGACGCCCTTAAACGCGACCCGGCTTCGCAGTTGGTCGTCGAACTCCAGGGTGATGGAGGTGTCGCCGACTCCGACGAGGTCAGGATCCGAGTTCGGTGCGGCGGCCGCGGGTGAGGCGCCCATGGCCACGGCGGGGATGGCGGCCAGGCCGGCACCCCCCAGCGCGACCTTCAGTACGCTTCGCCGGTTCATGTCCGTCATGTCGAACTCTCTTTCGGTCGTGCGTGCCCGACTGGGGCAGCTGCCTTCTGTCCGTCGTGGTGGATCGTTCAGGTCGAGCCGCGTGCTCGCGACGAGGCGACCGTCCGTAAGGCTGGCCGATGCCTGGTCTGCTACTGGTTTTCGCAGTGGGTCGGGTGGGGTCGGGGGACGGCGTGGCGTCCGAACGGGCGCCCCGGTGCGAGGTCGCCTCCGGCGGCAGTGCGCGGCCATCCTCGGTGAGCTGCGACAACGCTGCCTCCATCACCGGAGAGTGCCCGGGGCACGGCGAAACGGAAGGTCGCTCACGGGCGACTTCTTCATCACCGGGTGGCCTGCTGCGAGAACGTAAGTGGTATTCGAGTGGCATGTCAACGGGTGGGCCGCCCGGACGAGGGTTCGCGCCGTCGATCGAATTGGTATGTTTCTGGTATGACGGATGCGAGAACGCCGATGCCCAGAGGTCTGTTCGGGGACGATGCCCTCCCGTTGTACGAGCGCACGGCCACGCAGTTGCTCGAGGACCTGCGCGCCGCTGCCGCCCGCCCCGGTGACCGGCTGCCCTCCGAGCGGGCTCTGGTCGAGCGGTACGCCGTGTCGCGCGTGACGCTGCGAGCGGCCCTCGCGCAATTGGAGTCACGGGGCATCGTGCGGCCGTCGTCGTCGCGCGGGTGGTTCGTCGCCGAGCTCGGTCTGCTCCCCGAGGCGACGATGACGTCCGGCTCGGCGGCCCCGCAGGTCCAGGGGTTCGCCGACTATGCCCAGGCCAACGGCTTGACGACGGCCGGCAAGGTGCTCTCCGCCACCGTCCGCCCGGCCACGGTGTCCGAGGCCGAGCAGCTCCGGATCGCTCCGGGCGCCGACCTCTTCGACCTCCACCGACTGCGCTTCCTCGACGGTCTGCTGGTCGTGCTCGAGCACAACCGGCTTCCTTTGGCGGCCTGCCCGGCCTTGGCCGAAACCGACTTCAACACGGCCTCGCTCTACGCCACCCTGCGCGCCGCCGACCCGCCGCAGCTGCCCCGCGTCGCCGACTATTCGGTCGAGGCCCGCCACCCGACGCCACGGGAGATCGAGCTGTTCGAGATCGGGGAGACCATGCCGATGCTCGTCGCGACCCAGCTGACGTCGAACCAGGAATCACGCCCGATCGAACTGACCGTCCAGGTCTACCGGGGGGACCGCTACCGGTTCCGGGCCTCCATCACCAATCAGGGCTGATTGATCACCGCAGGTCACGGAGACTCTCCTCCTGCACCACGTACCAGCTGCGGGGCGGACGTGATGCGCGGTATCGAATACCAGATGCATACCAAAATAAGACTATTGACGGCCAGCAATGAGACCAGTACCGTCCCCTCTGGGCTCCGGGCCAACGTGGCGGAAGGGCTCAAAATGCACGTTGAGTAAGGGGTTGGCAATGCAGAGCCCATTGAGCGAGGTGGTCCGGCGCCAGAAGGCCGGACAGCCACAGGGCATCACCTCGGTGTGTTCGGCTCATCCACTGGTCATCGAGGCAGCCGTGGTGCAAGCACGGGAGAGCGGCGGTCATGTACTGGTGGAGGCGACCTCGAACCAGGTTGACCAGTACGGCGGTTACACGGGCATGCGGCCCGCGGACTTCCGCGACCTCGTGTACCGCATCGCCGCCGAAAGTGGTCTGCCACTGGACCGCGTGATTCTCGGCGGCGACCACCTGGGACCGAACCGGTGGCAGTCCCTGACGCCCGACGAGGCGATGGAGCGGGCCGACGCCCTGGTCGCCGCCTACGTGGCGGCGGACTTCACCAAAATCCACCTGGACTGCAGCTTCGCCTGCGCCGGTGACCCCGTACCGCTGACCGACGACGTGGTCGCCGAACGCGCCGCGCGGCTGATCCGCGTGGCCGAGGAGACGGCCGGCCCCGAGCGGGCCGAGCGGATCCGGTACGTGATCGGTACCGAGGTGCCCACACCCGGCGGCGCGCACGAGACGCTCGGCGCTCTCGTCCCGACCACGCCCGAGGCGGCGCGCACCACTCTGGAGCAGCACCGCAAGGCCTTCGCCCGGCACGGCATCGACGAGGTCTGGAAGCGCGTCATGGCCCTCGTCGTCCAGCCGGCCGTCGAGTTCGACCACCTTCAGGTCGTCGACTACCGGCGGGAGCTGACCGAGGAACTGCGCAAGGTCCTCGACGACGAGCCCACCATGGTCTACGAGGCCCACTCGACCGACTATCAGACCGCCGAGGCGCTCACCGCGCTGGTCGAGGACCACTGGGCGGTCCTCAAGGTGGGCCCCGGGCTGACCTTCGCCCTGCGCGAGGCGCTGTTCGCCCTCGCCGCGATCGAGGACGAACTGGTGCCGGCCGCCGAGCGGTCACGGCTTGCCGAGGTCGTCGAGCGGCGGATGCTCGCGGAGCCGGCCACATGGGAGGGCTACTACCCGGGCGGCGCCGCCGAGCAGCGCCTCGCACGCCGCTACAGCTACAGCGACCGGATGCGCTACTACTGGCCCGACCCCGAGATCGAAAAGGCCCAGGCCCGGCTCCTGGACAACCTCTCGGCCGTGGACATCCCCCTGCCGCTGCTCAGCGCACATCTTCCGCTCCAGTACGCCCGTGTCCGCCACGGCGAGCTCGCCGCCCGGCCGCGCGACCTGGCCGTGGACCACGTCCGCGATGTTCTGCGCGACTACGACCGCGCCTCCCGCCCGAACCAGAAGGAGCACGTGTGACCACGCCCTCCGGCACGCTGTCCTTGGACGACGGCGCTGCCCACACCGTCCGCGAGATCGCCCAGCAGCCCGCGCTGTGGCGCGAGGTCGACCGGATCGTCTCGGCCTCCCGGGACTCGCTGGACGCCTTCCTGCGTCCGCTCGTCGCCCGCGGCGACCTGCGCGTGGTGCTCACCGGCGCCGGCACCTCCGCCTTCGCCGGCCAGGTGCTCCAGCCCGCCCTGGCCCGGCGTCTGGGACGGCGCGTCGACGCGGTTGCCACCACGGACCTCGTCGCCGACCCCCGCGGCTGTCTCGCCGAGGACGTTCCCACGCTGCTGGTCTCCTTCGCACGGTCGGGCGACAGCCCGGAGTCCGTGGCCGCCACCGCGCTGGCCGACCAGGTTCTCTCCGAGGTGCACCACCTCGTGATCACTTGCAACGAGCAGGGCCGCCTGGCGCGCGAACACGCGGAGCTGCCGAAGTCCCACGTGCTGTTGATGCCGCCCGGGTCCAACGACCGCGGCTTCGCCATGACGTCGAGCTTCACGTGCATGACACTCGCGGCACTGCTCGCCCTGGGCGGCAGCGCCTACGACGGCGTCGCCGAACGCCTGGCCCGGGCAGCCGAGTCGATCACCGACAGCAGCGCTGTCGACCGCACCGTCGGCGCCCTCCTGGAGAGCGCGCCCGAGCGGATCGTCTTCCTCGGCAGCGGCCCGCTGAAGGGCCTCGCCGAGGAGTCGGCGCTGAAGGTGCTCGAGCTCACCGGTGGGACGCTCATGGCCGTCGCGGAATCCTCGCTGGGATTCCGGCACGGTCCCAAGGCGGTGCTCCACGACCGTTCGGTCGCGGTGGTGTACATGTCGAACGACCCGTACACCCGCAAGTACGACCAGGACATCTATGCGGAGCTGCGCGGAAATCTGCCCGCCGGCAGCGTCGTCACGGTCTCCGCGGACTCCGGCGCGGGAACGGAGGGCACAGGCACCGACGCCTGGCCGCTTCCGGGCCTCGCTGGCGTCGAGGATGTCGCCCTGGCGCTGTCCGCCGTGGTGTACGCCCAGCTCATCGCCCTGCGTGCCTCTCTGGCCCGGGGCCTGCGGCCCGACAACCCGTTCCCCTCGGGTGAGGTCAACCGCGTGGTGCAGGGCGTGACCTTGCACTCCTTGCATAACTGATCAAAGGCATCGACGGCGCGGTTCGAGGGCGCCGGACGGAGGTACAACGATGTTCCTAGGTGTCGACGGTGGCGGTACGAAAACCGCATTCTGCATGGTCGACCGGTCCGGACAAGTCGTGGCGCGAGCGCAGGCGGCAAGTTCGTACTACTTCTCCCACGGCATCGAGCTTGTCGAGCGTGTGCTGAAGGAAGGCGTCGAAGCTGTCTGCGCGGCGGCCGGGCTGACCCCTGCCGACATCGAGTACGCCTTTTTCGGGCTGCCCGGTTACGGGGAGGCGGCCCGCGATCTGCCCGTCCTGAACGCGACCCCGCGAGCGGTGCTCGGGCACGACCGCTACGCCTGCGACAACGACATGGTCTGCGGCTGGGCCGGTTCACTGGGCGCGGTCGACGGCATCAACGTCATCAGCGGCACCGGTTCGATGACCTACGGCGAGCGGCTGGGCCGGGGCGTGCGCGTCGGTGGCTGGAGCGAGATGTTCGGCGACGAGGGATCGGCGCACTGGATCGCGGTCCGGGGCCTCAACGCCTTCTCACGGATGGGCGACGGACGGCTCCCCGAGGGCCCCCTGGCCGAGGTGTTCCGGCGCCACCTGGATCTCGCGTCCGACCTCGACGTGATCGACGTCGTCCACAACCAGTGGCAGGGCGACCGGAGCCGGATCGCCGCGCTCAGCCGCTCGGTGGCCGAGGCGGCCGCTCTGGGCGACGAGGCCGCCACGGAGATCCTCACCGACGCCGGCCGGGAACTCGCCCTGCTCGTCGAAGTCACGTGCGAGCGGCTGGAGTTCGGCCCGGACGAGACCGTACCGGTCTCCTACTCCGGCGGCACCTTCGGCGCGCACACGGTTCTGGAGGCGTTCGCCACCGGACTGAAGAATCGTTTTACCAACTATGAGCTGCGACGCGCTCTCTACGAGCCTGTCGTAGGCGCCGCCCTGTACGCGGCAAAACTCGCCGGAACCCCGCTCGACCAGCCCGCGCTCGACGCGCTGCGCATGGCCCCCGGGACCCCTGCCTCAGGAGAGGACGACCGATGAACAGAGGCTCAAAGAGCTGGATCGTGTACGCGTCGCTGCTGGTCCTGTTCTGGGGTGTGTGGGGCGCCTTCTCCAGCGAGCCGAACAGCAGGTACGGCTACCCCAACGAGATGATCTACATCATCTGGGCCTTCACGATGCTCATACCCGCGTACTTCGCGATGCGCGGCAACACGTTCGACCGCCGGCCGATCGCCGCCGTGTACGGACTGATCGCGGGACTGACCGGTGCAGGCGGCCAACTCCTGCTGTTCCACGCGCTCGCCAACGGCCCGGCGTACCTCATCTTCCCCCTGGTGTCGCTCTCCCCGGTGGTCACCGTCCTCATGGCGATGGCGCTGCTGCGGGAGCGGATCAACCGGCTCGCCCTCGTGGGTGTCGTCGCGGCACTGGCGGCGATCGTGCTGCTCAGCATTCCCAGCGGCAAGGACGACTCGAACTCGCACGGCCCGTGGCTGCTGATGGCCATCCTGATCTGCGTCGCCTGGGGCGTGCAGGCGTTCTGCATGCGCAAGGCCGCGGTGGTCGGGGTCAACGACGCGACGACCTTCGGCTGGATGACCATCAGCGGACTGCTGCTGGTTCCGGTGGCGTTCGTGATGATGGGCGAATTCCCGTCCGACGCTCCGTGGCAGGCGCCCGCGCTCACCGCGGTGACGCAGGTCCTCAACGCGGTCGGCGCGCTGTTCCTGGTCATGGCGTTCAGCCGGGGCAAGGCCACGGTCGTCGCCCCCATCACCAACGCACTGGCACCGGTGCTGACCATCGTGCTGTCCCTGGCCGTCTACCAAACGCTCCCCAACGTATGGGGCGCCCTCGGTATCGTGCTGGCCCTCGCAGGCTCGACCCTGATGGTCTACAGCGACGAGAAGAGCGGCGAGAACTCCGTGGCCCCGGGCGCGGCGGACGACGGCGCGGACGTGAGTCCGGCCCCGCAGAAGTCCTGATCGCCCACATATCCGTACCGGCCGAACCACGTAGCAATACGGGCCGACACCGGCCCGTACTCACCGAACCGACATGAAAGCGAGGGGACACCTTTATGCCCCTGGTTCCCACGCGCGAACTCGTCTCGAAGGCCGCCGCCGCAGGCCGGGCCGTCGCGGCGTTCAACGTGATCACGCTGGAGCACGCCGAGGCGATCACCGCCGGCGCAGCCGCCGCGGGCGCCCCGGGGGTGATCCTGCAGATCAGCGAGAACGCCGTACGGTTCCACGGCGGCCGGGTCGAGCCGATCGCGCGGGCCGCGGCCGAGGTCGGCAAGGCCTGTGACGTCGACGTCGCACTGCACATGGACCACGTGACGGACATGCGGCTGCTGCGCACGGCGGCCGACGCGGGGTTCTCCTCCGCGATGTTCGACGCCGGGGCGCAGCCGTACGCCGAGAACCTCGCCGCCACCCGCGCCGCGGCCCAGTGGGCCCACGGCGCGGGCCTGTGGCTGGAGGCCGAACTCGGCTATGTGGGCGGCAAGCCCGACGCCCCCGCGAGCGCCCACGCGGCCGGGGTGCGCACCGACCCGCAGGAGGCGGCGCGCTATGTCGCGGACACCGGCGTGGACGCCCTGGCCGTCGCCGTCGGCAGCAGCCACGCGATGACCGAACGCTCCGCGACCCTGGACCACGCGCTCATCGAACGCCTGCGGGAGGCCGTGCCCGTACCTCTGGTGCTGCACGGTTCGTCGGGCGTCGGCGACGACGATCTGCGACAAGCCGTCCAGGCGGGCATCGTGAAGATCAACATCGGTACCGCTCTCAACGTCGCGTTCACCGGCGCGGTCCGCGAAGCGCTGGGGGCCCGGCCCGGCCTGACCGACCCCCGCCCCTACGTCGCCCAGGGCCGGGAGACGATGGCGGAGACGGTCCGGGTCCTTCTCGGCGTGGTGAGTGGCTGAGCGGGCCCGAAGCTTTCCCGCACCTGATGTCGCCTGGTCGGTGACGGGTTCCGTGCGTCGTGGGCACCGCCCCCGTGCTGTGATCATGAGTATTCGAGGGTGTCTGGGGTGTGCGGCTGTCACCCTGCGTAGTGCGGTCTACCGCAGTTGGGGTGCAGGCAGCGTGATGCCCCCTTCGAGTGGTGAAGGGGATGCATCAATGATCGCGACAAAGGCCGGTTTCCTTAACCGGCGATCGTCGGCTATGTTGCACCGCCGCTGGCGGGCCTGAGTCTCGCGGACTGGCCCCATTGGCCTGGGCTACCTCGTTCCCGGAGTTGGCTGTCGGGCAGCGTCAGCGGAAGCGCCGGAAGGGCGACTACGTCGGCGCACCAGAAGTTTCGCGGGGCGCGTAGGCGATGACGGCTTGCAGCGCGATGTCCACGGCGGCGTGCAGTTGTGCCCGTGTGGCGCCTGCGGCACTGTGCACGGCCATGCCCTCGCTGACCACGGTGACATTGCCCTTGCCAGAAATCTCATCCGTGCAGGTCACGCTGCATGTCGGTATTCGTGGAGGATGCCTCCGAGGCGATCGTGCCGACGTATGTTGAGGCGGGCTAACGTGTCCGGCTCGTCGATCGGCGGGGGCAAGGGGTGGACCGGTCTGGCGTTGGCGATGCCTTGGTGTGGTCGATGTCCGTTGTAGAACTGCTCGAACTCGTGCAGGGCGTGGAGGAGGTGCCTGTGCCGTTCGGAAACTCGTCGTTCCCGGTCAGGCGGCGTATCTGTACTCGTTGATCACGCCGCCGAGTATTCGGGTGCGCAGAACCCGGTGA
>NZ_JBIADZ010000069.1:0-14998 GCF_042868035.1 Streptomyces sp. NPDC007875
ACGTCGAGAAACGACTCGAAACATCGCCATGGCGCGATCACATCAGCATCGCCGTGGTGAACAGCCCCACCAGCACAGTGATCTCCGGAAACAGCCCCGCTACCGAACAATTCGTGGCGGCGTGCGCATCAGACGGAATCCACGCCCGCCTCCTCCCTGTCGACTACGCCTCGCACAGCGTGCAGATGGAAACCCTCAGGGAACAGCTTGTCGACGCGCTCGGCCGAATACACAGCACCACTCCCGTCATCCCCTTCTACTCCACGGTGAACCGTGGATGGATCGACAGCGAAATCCTCGACACCGAATACTGGTACCGAAACCTCCGCGAGCCAGTGTTCTTCCGGGATGCCGTCGAGGCATTGATAGACAGCGGACACGGAACCTTCGTCGAAGTCAGCGCACACCCCACACTGGTCCCCCACATCCAGGACAGCAGTCGGGGTCACAACCCGACCGTGGCCGGAACGCTGCGACGTGGCGAGTCGGCCCACGACACGCTCCTCACCCACGCCGCACAACTGTTCACCGGCGGACTTGCCATCCGCTGGACCGCGTTCATGCCGACCCGCGAACACGGCATTAGCACAGCTGCCGAACTACCGACGTACGCCTTCCAACACCAGCGTTACTGGCTCACCGACACACCCACCGACCCAGTTGCCCTCGGCTTCGACTCGATCGCACACCCCTTCCTCACCGCGGGCACCCAACTGGCCACCACCGACACCCACCTGCTCACCGGCCGACTGTCCCTGGAGGCCCACCCCTGGCTGGCCCACCATGTCGTCATGGGCAACGTCCTGTTGCCCGGCACCGCCTTCGTGGAGATGTTCCTGACGGCTGCCCGCCTCGCCGAACGCGACCTTGTCGAGGAAGCCGTGATCGGGACTCCACTGGTCCTGCAGCGCGGGACAGCGGTTCTCCTCAGGATCGAAGTGGATCCTGAGGATGAGGCCGGCTCCTGTCCGGCTCGCCTCTACTCCCGGCCTGAGCAGAGCGACGAGCCATGGACCCAACACGCGACGGCACTGCTTGCGCGGGGCCTTCAGGACCCCGTCACCTTGGACTGGCCGCCCGCCGAGGCCGAAGAGATCGATCCGAGCGCTCTCTACGACAGTCTGTCCGAGGCCGGTTTCGCGTACGGCCCGATGTTCCGTGGGACGACCGTCGCGTGGCGCCGCGGAGCAGAGGTATTCGCCGAGGTCGAGTTGCCGGAAGAGGCGGGAAGGTTCGACCTGCACCCGGCGTTGTTCGACGCGGCTCTGCACGTCAGCGCTACCGGAATGGGCTCGGGTTTGCCGTTCACCTTCAACCGGGTCCGTCTGCACACGTCGGGAGCCCACGCCCTGCGCGTTCAGCTGACGCCCTTGGGGGACGACTCGTTCACCCTACGCGCGACCGACCTCGCGGGAGTACCGGTGTTGTCGGTGGCGTCCTTTGTGGTGCGGGCAGTGGAGCCCGGGCGGCTCAAGGCGTCGAGACCGGACGATCTTTTCCAGCCGGATTGGGTGCCGACAGTTCCCGGTGAGCCACTGGCGCGCCGCGTGGCTGTCCTGGACGACGACCCCTTCGGCCTGGGCTTCGGGCCGGCCGACGAGCCTGACGTGCAGGTGGTGTCCGTGGCCGCCGACGATGACGGCGTTGTGGTCGCGGATGTGTATCGGCAGACCCATCGGGTGTTGAACATATTGCGGGACTGGCTTGGAGACGAAGGGAGGGCCGCAGCGAAGCTCGTGGTGGCGACGGATCGCAGTCTGGCTGCGCAGACCGTGGCCGGAATGGTGCGATCGGCTCAGTCGGAGAATCCGGGCCGGGTCACGCTCGTCGAGATAGACGGCCCCGTATCCGCCGACTCCTTCCGCAGAGCGTTGGCCTGTGACAAGCCTCATGTGCTGCTACGCGAGGGCGAGGTTCTCGTGCCTCGTCTCGTTCGGGTGCGCTCCACCACGGCGACAGAGGCAGAGCGAGGCCTGGCGGGCTCCGTTCTCATCACCGGCGGAACCGGCGTACTCGGTGGGACTCTCGCCCGCCACCTCGCCTCCCGCGGGGTGCCACACATCGTTCTCGCCGGCCGCCGGGGTCGAGACGCCGAGGGCATCGTCGAACTGGAAGCCGAACTCGTCGGCTTGGGTGCTCGGGTGACCGTCGCGGTCTGTGACGCCGCCGACCGTGATCGACTCGCCGAGCTGATCGACAGCCTGGAGCCGCCCCTGAGCGGCGTCGTGCACGCGGCAGGAGTTCTGGACGACGGAGTCATCACCGCGCTCACACCGCAACAGGTCGACACCGTCCTGAGACCCAAAGTGGACGCTGCCTGGAACCTCCACGAATTGACCAAGCACCGCGATCTTCCCCTGTTCATCATGTACTCCTCCGCCGCCGGTCTCTTCGGCAACGCGGGGCAAGGCAACTACTCCGCGGCTAGCGCGTTCCTCGACGCCCTCGCCCGGCACCGGCGAGGGCAGGGCTTGTCCGCAACTGCCCTCGCCTGGGGCCTGTGGGAGGAGGACACCCGTATGACCGGACACCTCGGCGACGCAGGACGATCCCGGCTGGCGCGCGTCGGGATCCAGACGATCACCAACGCGGGTGGTATGGCGATGTTCGACGACGCCCTGATCGTCGAAGTCCCGGACGTTGTGGCGATCCCGCTGCACATTCCGACCCTCCAGAGGCACCAGGCCGACATCCCGCCGCTGCTGCGCAGTCTCCTGCCCCCTCCCCGCAGCGGTCCATCAGGCACTCTTCGTGACCGGCTACGCGGATTGACCGCCGGCCAACAGCACGCACTCGTCCTGCGCACTGTCCAAACCGAAGTGGCCGCGGTGCTCGGACACGCCACGCAGGAAGCCATCGGCCCTGACCAGCCCTTCAAGTACCTCGGGCTCGACTCATTGACCTCGGTTGAACTACGCAACAAGCTCGCCGAACACACCGGGTCCCGGCTACCCGCCACACTCATCTTTGACCACCCGACACCGAACCGGTTGAGCGAGTACCTCATAACCGAACACTTGACCGAGTCGCCGATTGCCTCCGCGCCGAGTGTGGAATCGGTGCTGGCCGAGCTGGACCGGATGGAGACGCTCCTGCCTGCTGTCTCAGCGGACGGAGCGGTACGTAAGCAGGTCGTCGGCCGCCTGCGGTCGCTGACGTCGCGACTCGACGGCGTCGCACCGCACGGGGCAGTTCCCGATTTCGAATCGGCCAGCGCTGATGATCTCTTCAAGTTCCTCGACGGCACGCAGTCCTGATCAGGCGGCCGCGAGATGTGAAGAAAGGGAAGCAGGACTGTGAGTGGCGAAGACAAACTGGTCTCGTATCTCCGGAAGGCGACCGCTGACCTGCACGAGGCACGTCAGCGCGTCCGGGAGCTGGAAGCACAGGAACGTGATCCTGTGGTAATCGTGGGCATGGCGTGTCGCTTCCCGGGAGGCGTGAAGTCCCCGGAGGACCTGTGGTCCGTCGTCAGCCAAGGCGTGGACGCGGTTGGCGAGTTCCCCACAGACCGGGGTTGGGACGTCGAGGCACTGTTCGACCCGGACCCCGACCAGCCTGGCAAGACCTATGTGAGGCAAGGTGGTTTCCTCAAGGATGTCGCCGGGTTCGATGCCGACTTCTTCGGCATCTCGCCACGCGAAGCACTCGCGATGGATCCACAACACCGGCTGCTTCTGGAAGTCACGTGGGAGGCAGTGGAACGCGCGGGCATCGATCCCCTGTCACTGCGGGGAAGCCCCACCGGCGTGTTCACCGGATTGATGTACCACGACTACGGGGCACGGGTGCGGACCGTTCCGGCCGAACTGGAGGGGTACCTCGGTAGCGGAAGCGCGGGAAGTGTTGCCTCTGGTCGGGTGTCGTACGTGCTGGGCCTGGAGGGGCCGGCGATCTCGGTAGACACCGCGTGTTCGTCTTCATTGGTGGCACTCCACCTGGCAGCCCGGGCCCTACGGGCCGGCGAGTGCAGCATGGCCCTGGCAGGCGGCGTGACCGTGCTGTCGTCCCCACAGGCATTCGTGGAGTTCTCCCGGCAACGAGGGCTGTCGCCGGACGGCCGATGCAAGTCCTTTTCGGACTCGGCAGACGGAACTGGCTGGGCCGAAGGCATTGGCGTCCTCGTGCTGGAGCGTTTGTTCGACGCGCAACGCCTCGGACATCGCGTCCTCGCGGTCGTCCGCGGTTCGGCGGTCAACCAGGACGGCGCGTCGAACGGCCTCTCTGCGCCCAATAGTCCGTCGCAGCAACGTCTGATCCGCCAAGCGCTGGCTGATGCCAGGTTGTCCACGGCGAATGTCGATGTGGTGGAAGCACACGGTACCGGGACACGCCTCGGCGACCCCATCGAAGCCCAAGCGCTGCTGGCCACCTACGGCCAACGTGAAACCGACACAGCACCACTGCTCCTGGGATCATTGAAGTCGAACCTCGGGCACACCCAGGCCGCGGCAGGTGTCGGTGGTGTGATCAAGATGGTGATGGGCATGCGGCACGGGATTGTGCCGAAAACCCTGCACGCCGATCAGCCGTCCAGCCATGTCGACTGGACCAGCGGCAAGGTCGAGCTCATCACCGAGAACCGCGACTGGCCCGGAACCGGTGCCCCGCGACGGGCCGCCGTCTCCGCCTTCGGCGTCAGCGGAACCAACGCGCACGTAATCCTCGAACAGGCGCCGACACAGCAACCCTCGCAAGAGCCGACGACCAGCGTGGTTCCCCTCGTGCTCAGCGCGAAGACCGCGACGGCGCTGCGCGACCAGGCCTCCCGGCTCGCCGACCACATTGACCATAGAGCACCGAACCTGGTGACCCTGGCACACGGTCTCCACACGTCGCGTTCCCTGTTTGACCTCCGCACCGTCATCATCGGCGCCAACCAGCACGAGGTGGTGACGGGGCTCCGGGCGGTCGCCGACAACGAGCGCAGGGAACCGGGCAAGGTGGTGATGGTCTTTCCCGGCCAAGGATGGCAATGGACCGGAATGGCCACCGATCTCCTCACCACCTCCAGCACCTTCGCCAAGAGCATGGATGCCTGCGCCAAGGCGCTCGCTCCCTACAGGGACTGGAACCTGGAAGACACCCTCCACGACCAGACCCTGCTCCAACGCGTGGACGTGGTCCAGCCGACACTCTTCGCCGTCATGGTTTCCCTGGCCGAAGTGTGGCGCGAACTTGGCCTCACGCCTGACGCCGTGGTCGGACACTCCCAAGGCGAGATAGCAGCCGCCTACGTCGCCGGAGCACTCGGTCTCGACGACGCCGCGCGCATCGTCGCCATCCGGAGCCAGATCCTCGCCAGCCTCTCCGGCCGCGGCGCCATGGCCTCCATCGGCCTGCCCGTACAAGGAATCGAGAATCGACTCCTACCTTGGCATGGCCGCATCAGCCTGGCCGTAGTGAACAGCCCGAACAGTGCGGTGATCTCAGGAGAAACCGCGGCGATACACGACTTTGTCGCCGCCGCCGAAGCCGACGGCATTCAGGCTCGCGTACTCCCGGTCGACTACGCGTCCCACAGCACGCAGGTGGAGAGCCTGCGCGAAAGGCTCGTCAGCGCCCTCGGTCACATACAAGGCGCCGCCCCTGTCATTCCCTTCTACTCCACCGTGCATCGGGATTGGATCGGCAGCGCGGCCCTCGACAGCGAGTACTGGTACCGCAACCTCCGCGAACCAGTCCATTTCTGCCATGCCATCGCAACGCTGGCCGACAGCGGATACGGAACCTTCGTGGAAGTCAGCGCCCACCCCGCGCTGGTTTCCCACATCCAGGACAGCAGCGGTGACCACAACCCGATCGTGGCGGGGACACTGCGACGAGATCAGCCGGCTCACCAGGCGCTCATCGGTCAGGCCGCCGAGCTGTTCACCCATGGCCTCCCCATCCACTGGACCGAGCTGTTGCCTGACCACCAGCCTGACGCCGGTGCGGGGGCGGATCTCCCCACGTACCCCTTCCAGCACCAGCACTACTGGCTCTCGGAAACCCCTGCCGAGCCGACGGGCTTCGGCTTCGAGCCCATCAACCACCCGTTCCTCAACGTGAGCACGCGACTGGCGGCCGATGGCACCCACCTACTCACCGGTCGGCTGTCCCTGGCAACCCATCCCTGGTTGGCCGACCACGCCGTCATGGGCAACGTCCTGCTGCCCGGAACCGCCTTCGTGGACATGGCCTTGTTCGCCGGAGCCCATGTCGGCGCCGACACCATCGACGAGCTCGTCATCGAGGCCCCGCTCACCCTCCCCGACGAAGCCGCTGTTCACCTTCAGGTCACCGTCAAGGACGCGGACGAGAACCACTACCTCACCATTCACTCCCGGCACACGCACGACGCCGACTGGACCCGTCACGCCAGCGGCGTCTTGACCATGCGGTCTCCGGACCCCGGTGGGGCGGACTGGGCCACGCAGTGGCCGCCACCGGGCAGCGTGGCCGTCGATACCCAGTTCTTCTACTCGAAGCTTGTCGAGCGCGGCTACGTCTACGGGCCACTCTTCCAGGCAGCCACATCCGTGTGGACGCGTGGCACGGAGATCTTCGCCGATGTGGCCCTGCCGGACGACCACATCGCCAATGACTTCGTCGTGCACCCCGCTCTGCTGGATTCTGCTCTGCACCACGCGCCGACGCCCGGCGCAGGGGTCTTCCTGCCGTTCGCCTGGAACGGTCTCCGGGCGCATTCCGTGGGCGTCTCCTTCCTTCGAGTACGGCTGACACCCAGTCGCGACGGAGGCACAGCGCTGGTCGCCGTCGACGAGCGGGAACAGCCCGTGGTGTCCTTCGAGTCACTGCTCGTCCGGCCCGTCGATCCGCGACAGCTGACGGCCACGCGCGCGAACGAGGTGTACTGGATCGACTGGGTTCCGGCGGCAGCCGGCGAACGTGGTACGGAACGATGGGCGATGCTGGGGGACGATCCATTCGGCCTCGGCCTCGAGCAGGCCCACGGGACGCCTGATGTGCTGGTGGTTTCTGTTGCCGCTGATACGGGCGACGTGGTGGCGGCCGTGTACGACCGCACGCATCACGTGTTGGGCGTTCTTCAGCAATGGCTCGGAGACGAACAGTGGATTTCGTCCCGTCTGGTCGTGGTGGTCGGCCCGGACATGGCCTCGGCCGCGGTGGCCGGACTGGTCCGTACCGCTCAGATGGAGCACCCCGGCCGGATCGTGCTGGCCGAAGTGGACGGACCAGTTCCGGCGAGCACCCTTCAGGACGCGGTCGGTTGCGGCGAAGACCAGATCGCGATCCGCGACGGCCGGGTGCTGGTGCCTCGCCTTGCCCGTGTGCGCTCCGCGGTGTCCGCCGGGATCGCCCCGGAGCGAGGCCTCCAGGGTTCGGTCCTCGTGACAGGGGGAACCGGTGTGCTGGGCGGCACGCTCGCCCGCCATCTCGCCTCTCGTGGCACGCCGCACGTTGTGGTGGCCGGTCGTCGCGGCCGTGACGCCGACGGAATGCGCGAACTGGAGAGCGATCTCGTCGCGTTGGGCGCCAGGGTCACGATCGCCGCGTGTGATGTCGCCGACCGTGACCAACTCAGCAAGCTGATCAACAGTCTCGATCCCCCACTCACCGGTGTTGTGCACGCGGCGGGTGTCCTGGACGACAGTGTCGTCACCGCGCTCTCACCGGAGCAGGTTGACGCCGTCCTGAGGCCCAAAGTGGACGCTGCCTGGAATCTGCACGAACTGACCCAGGACCTGGACCTTCCGCTGTTCGTGCTGTACGCCTCGGCTGCCGGTGTCTTCGGCAACGGTGGCCAAGGCAACTACTCCGCCGGCAACGCGTTTCTCGACGCTCTCGCACGCCATCGCCGGGAGCAAGGGTTGTCCGCGACAGCTCTCGCCTGGGGGCTCTGGGAAGACGACACCCGCATGACGGGACAACTCGGCGACGCGGGAAGATCCCGGCTCGCCCGGATCGGTGTCCGAACCATTACCGCGGCGGACGGTATGGCCATGTTCGATCACGCCCTGGCGATCGACGCCGCCAACCTCGTCCTTGTCCCCCTGGACATTCCGACCATGCACGCGCACCGGGCCGACATCCCCAAGCTGCTGCACAGCCTCCTCACCCCGGCCGCCACTGCCCGCAATAAGCCATCGCGCACCCTCCGCGACCGGCTCCACGGACTGGACGCGGATCAGCAGCACGCACTCGTCCTGCGCACTGTCCGGACCGAACTCGCCGCGGTCCTCGGACACACCACGCCGGACAGCATCGACCCTGACGAACCGTTCAAGAACCTGGGTCTCGACTCACTCACCTCGGTGGAGCTGCGCAATCGTATTGCCAAACACACTACGACACGCCTGCCCGCGACCCTCATCTTCGACCACCCGACACCCGCTGAGCTGGCATCGCGCCTGTTCCTTCAGTTCGGCGGGCCGGACACCGCCGGACAGCATGAGAGCGTCGACATCCGGGGCGATGTGCGGCTTGCCGACGACATCCGGCCGGCGGCTCACATCGAACCGGTCGCCGAGGATCCGCAGCACGTGTTCCTCACGGGCGCCACAGGCTTCCTGGGAGCGTTCGTCCTGCGTGACCTCATGCGCCAGACCGCGGCGACCGTTCATTGCCTGGTCCGAGCCGCCGACGAGGCCGAAGCACACGAGCGGATCCGGCAGAACCTCGAGTTCTACCGGATCGCACAGGACATCGACCCCACGCGGATTTCCGTGGTCGCGGGCGATCTGGCTCAGCCGCGACTGGGACTGACCGCTGAGCGATTCGACGCGTTGTCCCGGCAGATGGACGTCATCTACCATCTCGGGGCCACTGTCCACTGGCTGCATCCGTACGCGGCACTGCGAGACGCCAATGTCCTGGGGACGCAGGAGGTCATGCGGATGGCTGCCGCACATCGGACCGTGGCGGTGCACTATGCGTCCACCGTCGGCCTGTTCACCGACCGGGCGCGACGACGGACCCCGGTCGGGGTCGACGACCCCACTGGACCGCCCGAAGCCTTGGCGAACGGGTACCTGCGCAGCAAATGGGTGGCCGAGCAGCTGATCGGTATCGCCCGGGAGCGCGGTCTGCCGGTGTCGGTGTACCGGGTCGACGTGGTCTCCGGTGACCAGGTCAACGGTGCGTGCCAGTCACGTGACTTCATCTGGTCAAGTTTCAAGGGGATTCTGCAGGCTGGGTACTACCCGCACAGCACGGGCCGGATCCCGTTCCTGCCGGTCGACTACGTCAGCTCGGTGATCACTGCGCTGTCCCGGCAGGCCGAGGCCGGAGGCCAGACCTTCCACATCTTCAACCACGATTCGCTCAGTTTGACCGACTGTGTCGAGTACTTCGGGCGCTTCGGCTATGACCTGGCCGAGATGCCCCGGGAGAGCTGGCGCGAACTGATTCAGTCGGACAGCAGGAACTCCATGAACCCACTCCTGCACGCCTTTGAGGCGCTGTTCCTGGACACGGATTCCTCGTACGCGCCGATCGACACGACCAGTACGCGGGTGTCGCTCGCCGGCCACGGAATCGAGCTACCGAAGCTCGACGAGCGGCTGATGCGCACGTACGTCGATTTCTTCGTGACCACCGGGTTCTTTCCGCCGCCGCCCACGGGCCGAACAGGTAAGAGTGAGACGGATGTCTGACATCGCCAGAGAACCGATCGCGATCGTCGGAATGGGATGCCGCTTCCCCGGCGGCGTCAACTCGCCCCAAGATCTCTGGGAGCTGGTGTCGAACGGCCGCGAGACGGTCTCCGAGATGCCCCGCGACCGAGGATGGGACTTCGTACGACTGGGACAATGGGAGCAGAATAGCCCGGGCTCCAGCGCCACCCGGTTCGGCTCCTTCCTGGACGACGGCGCCGACTTCGATCCGGAGTTCTTCGGCATCTCCGAGCGAGAGGCCATGGCCATGCATCCCGCGCAGCGGCTGGTCATGCTCACCTCCTGGGAGACCTTCGAGGACGCGGGAATCCCACCAGCTGGCTATCGGGGCCAGGACGTCGCCGTATACGTCGGTTTCTTCGGCCCGGAGGACTACGGACCTCGATGGCACAACGCGCCTCAGGAACTCAGGGGCCGGGTGGTGACCGGCTCCTCGCCCAGTCTGCTGGCAGGGCGTCTGTCGTACTTCTTCGGATTCCACGGCCCTTCGGCGACCCTGGACACCGCATGTTCGGGTTCCCTTGTCGGTGTGCACCTCGCCTGCCAGTCGCTGTGCACGGGTGAAGCCGATCTCGCGCTCGCCGGCGGCGCCACGTTCCACGGGCTGCCGGGGGTGTTCACCGAATTCAGCAAGCAGGGCGCACTCGCTCCGGACGGACGGTCCAAGTCCTTCGCCGATTCCGCGGACGGTACCGGATGGGGAGAGGGTGCGGGCATGCTCCTGCTGGCACGCCTGTCCGACGCTCAGCGGCTCGGCTACCGCGTCCACGCGGTGATCCGAGGCAGCGCGGTCAACCACGATGGAGCGAGCCGCACGCTGACCGCGCCCAGCCAGGAGGCGCAGGAACGGCTCATCCGCAAGGCCCTAGCCCAAGCCGGGTTGGACACGGCTGACATCGACGTCATGGAAGCCCACGGGACCGGCACCCGGCTGGGCGACCCCATTGAGGCCAGGGCGATCCTCGCCACCTACGGGCAGCGTTCCCCCAGACGGCCACTGCTCCTCGGTTCCGCGAAACCCAACATCGGGCACACTCTGGCGGCCGCGGGAGCGGGTGGCCTGATCAAGATGGTCCAGGCGCTCCGGCACGGTCTGGTGCCGATGACCTTGCACACCGACAAGCCGAACCCGCTGATCGACTGGTCCACTGGGACGGTCCGGCTCGCCACACACACCAGCCACTGGCCTGCGGTGGACCGGCCCCGCCGCGCCGCTGTCTCGTCGTTCGGGGTCAGCGGCACCAACGCTCACGTCATCGTGGAGGAGGCTCGGCCCACACCACACGACGAGCGGGCCAGACCGCATGGCGACGTCGTGCCTTGGGTCTTGTCCGCCCGCACGAACAAGGCTCTGCGAGACCTCGCCCGCAAGATGGCTCCGGAGGCCGGTGCGCACTCCGCCGACGTCGGCTTCTCGCTCGCCACGGGGCGTACCCGCTTCGTCCGGCGGGCTGTCGTGCTGGGCCGAAACCCGGAGGACTTCCGGCGTGGGCTCGACGCGCTCGCCAGCGGACAGTCCACCAAAGACGTCGTCGTGGGCGATGCCGTTCCCGCGCGGGACGTGGCATTCGTGTTTCCTGGCCAGGGAACACAATGGGCTGGGATGGCCGTGGAACTGGCGGCCTCCTCACCCGTTTTTCGGCAACGGTTGTCCGAGTGTGCCGACGTGCTCGCTCCGTACTGCGACTGGTCGCTGACCGATGTCCTGCACCGGAGTTCCGCACTGGACCGGGTGGATGTGGTGCAGCCGACGCTGTTTGCCGTCATGGTCGCGCTCGCCACTCAGTGGGAGGCGTACGGGGTGCGGCCGACCGCTGTAGTGGGTCACTCGCAGGGAGAGATCGCCGCCGCCTGTGTCGCGGGAGCTTTGTCCTTGCCGAACGCGGCACGTGTTGTCGCGTTGCGGAGCCGGGCGCTCGCCACACTCGCCGGCGACTACGGAATGGCCGCCGTGTCCCTCGGCCAGGACGACGTCAGGGACTACGTGGCACGCCGACAATCGTCCATCGCCGTGGTGAACGGCCCTCGGAGCACAGTGCTCGCGGGCCCGCGAGAGGAACTGCTGTGCGCAGTCGCGGACATCGAGTCCCGGGGTGAGCGGGCGCGCATGCTGCCCGTCGATTACGCCAGCCACTCTTCACAGGTCGAGGCGGCACGGGAGAGAATCCTCGACGCTCTGGCTGACATCGAGCCGCAGGCCGGGCGCATCCCGATCTACTCGTCGGTCACCGGGCAACGCGTGGACGGGCAAGAGCTCACAGCCGAGTACTGGTACCGCAATCTGCGCGAACCCGTGCGCTTTGATCTGGCGACCAAGCAGATGCTAGAGGACGGGTTCCGCGGTTTCGTGGAGGCCAGTCCTCATCCTGTCCTGCTTGCCGCCATCGAGAGCGTCGCCGAGTCCGTGGAGACGAACGATGTCGCCGTAGTGGGCTCCCTCCGACGTGCGGACGGCGGGCAGCATCGTTTCCTGCGCTCTCTGGCCGAAGCACATGTGCGAGGTGTCGAATTCGACGCGGACAGCGTGTTCGGGAAGTGGCATCCGCGGCGCGTGGAACTGCCGACCTATCCGTTCCAGACACGGCGGCTGTGGGTCGAGCCTGACCGCGAGCCCTCAGGTGAAGGGACGGTGGGCCACCCATGGCTGAGCAAGGCGACACCGCTGGCCGACTGTGGAGGCTGCGTTCTCACCGGCAGCATTTCGCTACGGATACATCCATGGTTGGCGGACCATCAGGTCCAGGAGCGTGTGGTGGTGCCGGGAGCCGCCGTCGTCGACCTGATCGTCACGGCTGCCCGTGAAGTCGGCAACGGTGTGGTCTCGGAGCTCGTCCAGCATAAGCCCCTGGTTGTGCTGGAGGAGTTGGATCTCCAGGTTGTGGTCGGTGGACCGGAGAGCGACGGCTCACGCACGGTGAGCCTCTTCTCGCGAGCCCGGATGGACGAACCGTGGGTGTGCCATGCCGATGGAGTGCTGATGCCCCACCTCGCGCCTGAAACTGTCCATGCCGCCGCTTGGCCGCCTGCCGATGCCGTAGCCATTGACCCTGCGACCGTCTACAGCGCTTTCGCGAAGACCGGGATCCACTATGGACCCGCCTTCCAGGCTGTCAAGACAGCCTGGCGGCGTGGCCACGAGTTGTTCGCCGAAGCGGCGCTGACCGTGCGGTCTGAGGCTTTCGGGGTACATCCCGTCTTGCTGGACGCCGCGCTGCACGTCATCGGACTGTCAGCGCCGGGCGAACGGCAGGACAAGCAGATGCTGCCCTTCACGTGGACAGGGGTGTCCCTGCGAGGCATTCCGACGGACTCGGTCAGGGTACACGTCAGGAAATTGCCCGATGGGCGTTACTCGTTGCGCATGACCAGCCTGGACGGAAGAAGTCTGCTCACCGTCGACGCGCTGGAGATGCGAGCGGTCGCTGGGCTGCGTGTCCCTGCCCGTGCCCAGTCGTCGTTCCGCCAGGTATGGCGTGCTGTACCGGTCGCGAAAACCAACCCGGTTGCACCGGTGGTCACGGATCTGGCCGCTTTCCATACGTCGGTCGCGGTCGGCGCCGTGGTGCCCAAGGCCGTGCTGTGGCAGCTTTCCAGCAAGGACGCTGAACCTGACATCTGGCTGAGCGAAGTGTTGCGGGAACTCCAGAGCTGGCTTGCCGAGGAAGCGTGCGCCGAGAGCAGGTTGATCATGCTCACCACTGGCGCCGTCAACACGCGGCCTGACGAAGACGTGGATCCATCGCTGGCCGCTGTCTGGGGACTCGTACGTTCGGCGCAGACCGAGAACCCCGGCCGGTTCACTCTGATCGATTGGGACGGGCGGGAAAGTCCGTCGCTGATGGCTGCCGCGGGCCTCACCGACGAGCCACAACTGGCCGTTCGGGGGGGAACTGTGAGCGCCCCACGCCTCGTGCCGACACCACCGGCAGCCGAGTCGGGAAGACTGCACGGAACAGTGCTCATCACCGGGGGAACCGGGATGTTGGGCGGTAAGGTCGCCCGCCATCTGGTTGCGCACCACGACGTCCGACATCTCGTGCTCACCAGCCGACGTGGTATGCGTGTGCCCCAAGCCCAGCAGTTGGTGGACGACCTGACCGCGCTGGGTGCGACGGTCGACGTCGTCAGTTGCGACATCGCACGTCGAGAGAGTGTCGCCGAACTGCTGCGCGGTATAGGGGGCTTGACGGCCATCGTGCACGCAGCCGGCACTTTGGCGGACCGACTGATAGAGGACCTCACACCGTCCGACGTCGCCCAGGTCATGCAGGCAAAAGCTTGTTCCGCACGGTATCTGCACGAGCTTACCGAGGGTCTTGATGCCTTTGTCATGTTCTCCTCATCCGCTGCCACGTTCGGCAACATCGGACAGGGCAACTACGCAGCGGCGAATGCCTATCTCGAAGGACTGGCACAACATCGGCGAGCACACGGGTTGCCCGGTACTGCACTGGCCTGGGGACTGTGGGCGGAACGCGGCGAGATGACGGCAGGTGTGCCGGACGCTGAGTCCTTCGCCCGGCTCACGCCCGGTGTCACCCTGGCAGAATTGACCGAGGACGAGGGTTTGACGCTGCTTGATGAGTTCTGGAATGCCGAGGAGGCGTCTACTCTGCTCGTCCGGGTAGAGAACACCACCAACGACATCCCGATCCTGCGCGCCTCGACGCGGCACCGAACCACAACCACCGAAGACACCTTGCCCGAGCGCTTGCGGCAGATGAACCAGCAGGAACGACGTGTCGCACTCCTGGATCTGATCACCACCAACGTGGCCGCGGTACTCGGAAACCATTCAGCGGCCGCGCTCACTGACACCGGGTCGTTCAAGGACGTGGGAATGGAATCACTGGAAAGCGTCGAGTTGCGCAACAGACTCGGTGCGGCGCTCGGCAGACGCCTGTCCAGCACAGTGATCTTCGACTATCCGAGCCCTCTCCAGTTGGTTGAGTATCTCAGTCGGCTCGTCGCACCGGATGAAAGCCCCATCGTCGCCCCCAGCCGGTCGAGCGAACGGCAGCACCTGTCCGAGGAGCAGGTCGACACGATGAACGTCCAAGGGCTCATCGACTACTTGCGACGGGGAGAGTCCTGAAGATCTTGACCTCTGGCCCCGGCGTGTTAGCGACGAGGCCGGACTTGGGACTGTACGGTCAACGGTGGCCATTCCTCGCAACGCCCTCGTGACTCGGCTCCGGGGATCGTTGTTGTGGTACGGGGAGACCGGAGGGGATCGAGGCGGTTCTAGTAGGACTCCGTTAAGTGTTCCTCGCGTACGCCACCGACCGCGGACGCACGCTGATCGACCGCCGCTTGTATCTGCCGACGTCATGGACAGACGACCGGGAAAGGTGCCG
>NZ_JBIADZ010000070.1:0-14476 GCF_042868035.1 Streptomyces sp. NPDC007875
TGTGGCCGCCGGTGGGTGCGGAGCGGGTTGGGGTGGAGGGGGTTTACGGGGCGTTGGCGGAGCGGGGGTATGCGTATGGGCCGGTGTTCCAGGGGTTGCGGGATGCCTGGCGCCGGGGAGACGAGGTCTTCGTAGAGGTGGCGGTGGCCCAGGAGGCCCGGGGGGACGCGGCCCGGTGCGCGGTCCATCCCGCGCTGCTCGATGCCGCGCTCCACGGGGTGCGATTCGGCGACTTCGTAACCGACGACGGCCAGGCTTATGTGCCGTTCTCCTGGAGCGGCGTCACGCTGCACGCGGTCGGCGCGACGGTCCTGCGCGTCACCCTGACCCCGGCCGGCCGCGACGCGATCGCCCTCCGGGCCACCGACGTCACCGGTGCGCCCGTCCTGTCGGCACGCTCACTGGCTCTGCGGCCGGTCTCCGTCCAGCAGCTGAACGACACGCGGGGGAGCAGGACTGACGCCCTCCACCGGGTGGAGTGGGTGGACGCGCCTGGGGCTGTGGCGGTGGGGGGTGAGGTGGCGTCGCGGACTGAGGTGGTGCGGGTTGTCTCCGATGGTCCGGGTCCGGATGTGGCTGGTGAGGTGTATGGGCATGTGCTTGAGGTGTTGGAGCGAGTGCAGGTGTGGGTGGCGGATGAGGATCTGGTGGGTGAGCGGTTGGTGGTGGTGACGCGGGGTGCTGTCGACGCGGGTGATGGTGTGGAGGATGTGGCCGGGGCTGCGGTGTGGGGTCTGGTGCGGTCCGCGCAGTCGGAGAACCCGGGGCGTCTGGTGCTGGTGGACACCGATGACGTGGAGGGTGTGAGTGGCGTTCTGCCCGGGGTGCTGGCTCTGGGTGAGGAGCAGGTGCTGGTGCGGTCGGGTGTGGTGCGGGTGCCGCGTCTGGGTCGGGTGCCGGTGTCGGGTGAGGTGTCGGGTGGGTTTGGGTCGGGTGCGGTGTTGGTGACGGGTGGCACGGGTGTTCTGGGTGGTTTGGTGTCGCGGCATCTGGTGGCGCGGTATGGGGTGAGCAGGCTGGTGTTGTTGTCGCGTCGTGGTGCGGAGGCTGAGGGTGCGGCGGAGTTGCGGGCGGAGTTGGAGGGGGCGGGCGCTGAGGTGGTGATCGCGGCGTGTGACGCTGCGGATGGTGAGGCTTTGGCCGGGGTGTTGTCGGGGCTGTCGGTGGACTTTGCCTTGAGTGGTGTGGTGCATGCGGCGGGTGTGCTGGATGACGGGTTGCTGACGTCGTTGACGCGTGAGCGGGTTGAGCCGGTGTTGCGGGCGAAGGTGGACGCGGCGTGGAATCTGCATGAGCTGACGGCCGGGATGGACCTGTCGGCATTTGTGTTGTTCTCCTCGGCGGCGGGTGTTTTGGGTAACGCGGGCCAGAGCAGTTATGCGGCGGCGAACGGGTTCCTGGACGCGCTGGCGGCTCATCGGCGGGCGCGGGGGCTGCCTGCGGTGTCGATCGCGTGGGGCTTCTGGGAAGAACGCAGCGCACTGACCAAGCACCTGTCGGCCGACGATCTGGCGCGTGCCCACGCGGTGCCGATGCCCACCTCCCAGGCGCTGGATCTGTTCGACGCGGCGCTCACCGCCGACGAGGCAATGGTGCTGGCCGCACCGCTGGATCCCCAGGCATGGTCGGACGCCGGCAACCTGCCCTCCGTCTTGCGTGACCTGGTCCGGCCGCGGATCCGGCGCGCGGCCGAGGCAGTCGACGCCCCTGAATCGGCCTCCGCGCTCGGGCACCGGCTGGCCGCCGTGGACCGCTCCGAGTGGGACCAGGTCGTACGCGAACTTGTACGCAATCACATTGCGGCCGTGCTGCGCCATGCTTCCGCGGAGTCTGTCGACACCTCGCGGACCTTCCAGGAGATCGGCTTCGACTCGCTGACCGCGGTGGAGCTGCGCAACCGGATCAGCGCCGCCACCGGCGTACGGCTGCCCGCCACCGCCGTGTTCGACTATCCGACACCACAAGCGCTCGCCGAGTACCTGCTCGCCGAAGTCCTCGGGAAGGGCAGCGGCGCCGTCGCCGCGACACCGACCGGAGCCGCCCTCGTCGCCGACGATCCCATCGTCATCGTCGGAATGAGCTGCCGCTACCCCGGCGGGATCACCTCACCGGAGGCGCTGTGGAACCTGGTGCGCTCCGGCGGCGACGCGATATCGGTCCTGCCGACCGACCGCGGCTGGGACCTGGACGGTCTCTACGATCCGGATCCGGATCGCCCCGGTACGTCGTATGCCCGCAGCGGTGGATTCGTCTACGACGCGGCCGAGTTCGACGCGGGGTTCTTCGGGATCTCGCCGCGCGAGGCCGCGGCCATGGACCCGCAGCAGCGGCTGCTCCTGGAGACATCATGGGAGGTGTTCGAGCGCGCGGGTATCCCCGCCACCTCCGTCAAGGGCGAGCGGATCGGTGTGTTCACCGGGGTGATGCACCACGACTACCTCACCCGCCTGTCGACCACTCCGGACGGCGTCGAGGGATATCTGGGCACGGGCGCGGCGGCCGGCGTCGCCTCGGGCCGCGTGGCCTACACCTTTGGACTCGAGGGCCCGGCGGTCACCGTGGACACGGCCTGTTCATCGTCGCTGGTGGCACTGCACCTCGCCATACAGGCGCTGCGCCTCGGTGAGTGCTCGCTCGCGCTGGCAGGTGGTGTGACGGTGATGTCCACCCCCACCGTCTTCGTGGAATTCTCCCGTCAGCGTGGGCTCGCACCGGACGGCACATGCAAGGCGTTCGCGGGAGCGGCGGACGGCACCGGCTTCGCAGAAGGCATCGGCATGCTGCTGGTGGAGCGGCTGTCGGACGCGCGGCGCAATGGACACCCGATCCTTGCGGTGGTGCGGGGTTCGGCGGTGAATCAGGATGGTGCGTCGAATGGGTTGACGGCGCCGAATGGTCCGTCGCAGCAGCGGGTGATCCGTCAGGCGCTGGCCAGCGCCGGACTCGCCACCCAGGACGTCGATGCGGTGGAGGCGCACGGTACGGGGACGACGCTGGGCGACCCGATCGAGGCGCAGGCCCTGTTGGCCACCTATGGTCAGGACCGGGATCCGGAGCGGCCGTTGCTGCTGGGTTCGATCAAGTCGAATATCGGTCATACGCAGGCGGCGGCGGGTGTGGCCGGTGTGATCAAGATGGTGATGGCGATGCGCCACGGTGTGCTGCCGCAGAGCCTCCACATCGATGAGCCCACTCCCCATGTGGACTGGTCCACCGGCGCGGTGCGGCTCCTGGGCGAGCAGACGGCATGGCCGGAGACCGGACGGCCCCGCCGCGCCGGAGTGTCGTCGTTCGGCATCAGCGGAACGAACGCACACCTGATTATCGAGCAGGCGCCGATGTCGACGGCCGCGGAGGCGCCCGACCCCGCCGAACCAGGCGCGGCGGTCCCGTGGATCATCTCAGGCCGGGACCGGCGCACCGTTCGCGCACAGGCGGAACGACTGCGCGCACACCTGATGAGCCATCCTGACGGGAGCGTGGCGGACATCGGCTTCTCGCTGCTCACCAGCCGCGCGATGCTGGAACATCGGGCGGTGGTGCTCGGTGGCGATCACACCGCACTGCTGGCCGGGCTGACGGCCCTGGCACAGGACGAACCGGCACCGGGCGTGGTGGAGGCAGCGGACCCGGCCGAGCCGGGACGCTCGGTGGTGTTCGTCTTCCCGGGGCAGGGGTCGCAGTGGGCCGGGATGGCGTTGGAGTTGATGGAGTCCTCGCCGGTGTTCGCGGGGCGGATGGGCGAGTGCGCCGATGCACTGGCTCCGCTGGTGGAGTGGTCGCTGTTCGATGTGCTGGGTGATGAGGCGGCGCTGGCTCGTGTCGATGTGGTGCAGCCGGTGTTGTGGGCGGTGATGGTGTCCCTGGCCGAGCTGTGGCGTTCGTACGGTGTGGTGCCGTCGGCGGTGGTGGGGCACTCCCAAGGCGAGATCGCGGCGGCGTGTGTAGCGGGCGGTCTGACCTTGGCGGACGGAGCGCGGGTGGTGGTGCTGCGGAGCAAGGCGCTGCTCGCCTTGTCGGGCCAGGGCGGAATGGTGTCCGTCCCGGTGCCCGCCGACCGGCTGCGGGAGCGCCCCGGGCTGTCGGTGGCGGCGGTGAACGGTCCGGCGACGACGGTGGTGTCGGGTGCGGTTGAGGTGCTGGACGCGGTGCTGGTGGAGTTTCCGGAGGCCAAGCGGATTCCGGTGGACTACGCCTCCCACTCGCCCCAGATCGACGGGATCCGTGATGAACTGCTGAAGGTCCTGGCGTCCATCGAGCCGCGCACCGGAACGACCCCCTTCCACTCCACGGTGACCGGACGGCCCATCGACACCGCGCAACTGGACGCGGACTACTGGTATCGCAATCTGCGCGAGACCGTAGAGCTCGAGCAGGTCACCCGTGCGGCGCTGGAGGGCGGCCACCACACCTTCATCGAAATCAGCCCCCACCCGGTCCTGACCACGGGCCTGCGCGAAACGCTCGACGACGCGGGCGCGGACGGCGGACTCGTACTTGCCTCACTGCGCCGGGACGACGGTGGCCTCGTCCGCTTCCTCAGCGCGTTGGCCGAGGCGTACGCATATGGCGTCGAGGTCGACTGGCTGCCGCTGTTCCCCGGCGCCCGCCGGGTGGACCTGCCGACGTACGCCTTCCAGCGGGAGCGCTACTGGCTGGACGCCACGCCGCCCGAGATCTCCACCGGCGCGGTCGACACGGACTTCTGGGACACCGTCGAGCGTGAGGACCTCGAGTCGCTCGCCGGGGCGCTGCGCGTCGACGGGCAGTCGCTGCGCGAGGTAGTGCCAGCCCTGTCCCAGTGGCGGCGCGAACGCCGTGACGTCTCCACCATCGACTCATGGCGGTACAAGGTCCGCTGGAAGCCGCTCACCGCACCCGCCACGTCGCCGGCCGGCACCTGGCTGGTCGTGGTCTCCCATGCGGAGGCCGAGCACGAATGGGTCGCCGGGGTGACCGGTGCGCTGATCCGGCACGGTGCCGAGCCCCTCATGGTCGTTCTCGGCGAGCCCGACCTGGACCGTGCCACGCTGGCCGACCGGCTGGGTGCCGTCCTGGCCGGCACCCCCCGGATCAGCGGTGTGGTGTCGCTGACCGCGTTGGACGAAAGCCCGCACCCCGCGTACCCCTCGGTCCCCCAGGGATACGCGATGACGCTGTTGCTTTCGCAGGCGCTCGGAGACGCCGGTCTGGAAGCGCCGATGTGGTGCCTCACCCAGCGTGGCGTCTCGCTCGGCCACGCCGACGGCGTCGGTGGCGATGCCCAAAGCGGTGCCAAGAGCGATGCCGATAACGAAGCCAAAACCGGTGGCGAAGGCAGGGGCGAAGGTGACCTGGCCGTCCGCCGAAAGCAGGCCCTGGCCTGGGGCCTCGGCAAGGTGGTCGCCCTGGAACAGCCGCTGCGCTGGGGCGGTTTGATCGACCTGCCGGAGGGCGTGGACCCGCGTACCCAGGACTACCTGGCCGGTGTGCTGGCCGGCACCTCGGGCGAGGATCAGGTGGCGATCCGCCCGAGTGGGCTCTTCGGCCGGAGGCTGGCGCACGCGCCGGCCCGCGAGCGCGGCGGGGCCTGGCAACCTCGCGGCACGGTGCTGGTCACCGGCGGCACCGGAGCGTTGGGTGGCCATGTCGCCCGGTGGCTGGCCGGCCGGGGCGCCGAGCATGTGGTGCTGACCAGCCGCCGCGGCATGGCCGCGCCGGGCGCCGAGCGGCTGGTCGGAGAACTGGAGGCGCTCGGTGCCCGGGTGACGGTGGCGGCGTGTGACGTCGGGGACCGGGACGCCCTGGCCGAGCTGCTGACCGAGGCCGGACCGCTGACCGCGGTGGTGCACACCGCGGCGGTGCTCGATGACGGCACCCTGAACTCGCTCACCACCGAGCAACTGCAACGAGTGCTGCGCGTCAAGACCGACGGCGCGGTGCATCTGCACGAACTGACCCGGGACATGGACTTGTCCGCCTTCGTCCTCTTCTCCTCACTGTCGGGCACGCTGGGCGCACCCGGCCAGGGCAACTACGCGCCCGGCCACGTCTTCGTGGACACGCTGGCCGAGCAGCGCCGGGCCGAGGGCCTGGTCGCCACCTCCATCGCCTGGGGACTGTGGGCCGGCGACGGCATGGGCGAGGGCGGGGTGGGCGAGGTGGCCCGCCGCCACGGCGTACCGGAGATGGCGCCGGAGATGGCGGTCGCGGCCATGGCACGCGCCGTCGAGCAGGACGACACCGTCGTCACGGTCGCCGAGATCGACTGGGACCGGCACTATGTCGCCTTCACCGCGACCCGCCCCAGCCCGCTGCTGTCCGAACTCCCCGAGGTGCGGGCGCTGATCGACGCCGGAGTCGGTCAGGAGAGCACCGAGCCCGGCCACGAGCGCTCTAAATTCGCGGAGCGGATCGCCGGGATGGCCGACGCCGACCGGGATCGCGCGGTGCTGGATCTGGTCCGGCGCCATGTCGCGGTCGTCCTTGGGCACACCGGCCCGGACGCGATCGACCCCGGCCGGGCCTTCCAGGAGAGCGGCTTCGACTCGGTCACCGCGGTCGAACTGCGCAACCGGCTCAACCGGGCCACCGGCCTACGGTTGCCGGCCACCCTGACGTACGACCAGCCCACCCCGCTGGCGATGGCGCAGTACCTCCGCGGCGAACTGCTGCACGGTGGCCAGGACCGCTCGGCCCCGACCCTCCCGGTCCAGGCAATCGGCGCGGTGGACGACGAGCCCATCGCGATCGTGGGGATGAGCTGCCGCTTCCCTGGGGACGTCATGTCTCCCGAGGATCTGTGGCGGCTGCTCGCAGACGGCTCCGACGCCATCGGCCCATTCCCCGAGAACCGGGGCTGGGACACCGCGAACCTGTTCCACCCGGACCCCGACCACCGGGGCACCTCCTCCACCCGAGCGGCCGCGTTCGTTACCGGAGCCGGTGAGTTCGACGCCGGATTCTTCGGGATCTCCCCGCGTGAAGCGGTGGCGATGGACCCGCAGCAGCGGCTGCTGCTCGAGGTGTCGTGGGAGGCGCTGGAGAGGGCCGGCATCGACCCCACGACGCTGCGGGGCAGCGAGACCGGCGTGTTCACGGGGACGAACGGCCAGGACTACGCGGCCCTGCTGAAGGCGGACGAGACGGGCGACTTCGAGGGCCGGGTGGGCACGGGCAACTCGGCATCGGTCATGTCCGGCCGGGTCTCCTACGTCCTCGGTCTCGAAGGCCCCGCACTGACCGTGGACACGGCGTGTTCGTCGTCGCTGGTGGCCTTGCACTTGGCGGTACGGGCCCTGCGGTCCGGCGAGTGCTCGCTGGCCTTGGCGGGAGGCGCGAGCGTCATGACGACCGCCGGAATCTTCGTGGAGTTCTCCCGCCAGCGCGCACTGGCGGCCGATGGACGCTGCAAGGCCTTCGCGGCGGCGGCGGACGGCACCGGCTGGGGCGAGGGTGCCGGGATGCTGGTGGTGGAGCGGCTGTCCGATGCCGAGCGTCATGGGCATCCGATCCTTGCGGTGGTGCGGGGTTCGGCGGTGAATCAGGATGGTGCGTCGAATGGGTTGACGGCGCCGAATGGTCCGTCGCAGCAGCGGGTGATCCGTCAGGCGCTGGCGAATGCCCGTTTGTCCACTCTGGATGTGGACGCGGTGGAGGCGCACGGTACGGGGACGACGCTGGGTGATCCGATCGAGGCTCAGGCGCTGTTGGCCACCTATGGTCAGGACCGGGATCCGGAGCGGCCGTTGCTGCTGGGTTCGATCAAGTCGAATATCGGTCATACGCAGGCGGCGGCGGGTGTGGCCGGTGTGATCAAGATGGTGATGGCGATGCGCCACGGTGTGCTGCCGCAGAGCCTCCACATCGATGAGCCGACACCCCATGTGGACTGGTCCACCGGCGCGGTGGCACTCCTGAGCGCACGGACGGCATGGCCGGAGGCCGGACGGCCCCGCCGCGCGGGAGTGTCCGCCTTCGGAGTGAGTGGCACAAATGCGCATGTGATCTTGGAGCAGGCCCCCGAACCGGTCGCCGAGCCGGAGCTCTCGCCGGAACGCGACGACTCTGGGGTCGTGCCGTGGGTGGTGTCGGGTACGAGCGATTCCGGTGTCCGCGCACAAGCCGAGCGCCTCATGGCCTTTGTCGGCGACCGGCCGGACCTGAGGCCCGTGGATGTCGGCTGGTCGCTGGCGTCGACCCGCGCGGCCCTGCCACACCGTGCCGTGGTCGTCGGTGCCGACCGCGATGACCTCCTCCGTGAGCTGGCGGCCGTGACTACTGGCAGCGCCACGATCGGCGAGGCCCGAACGCACTCCGGAGTGGTGTTCGTCTTCCCGGGTCAGGGGTCGCAGTGGGTGGGGATGGCGTTGGAGTTGATGGAGTCCTCGCCGGTGTTCGCGGGGCGGATGCGTGAATGTGCGGATGTGTTGGCTCCGTTGGTGGAGTGGTCGCTGTTCGATGTGTTGGGTGATGAGGTGGCGCTGGGCCGGGTGGATGTGGTGCAGCCGGTGTTGTGGGCGGTGATGGTGTCGTTGGCGGAGTTGTGGCGTTTGTACGGTGTGGTGCCGTCGGCGGTGGTGGGTCATTCGCAGGGTGAGATCGCGGCGGCGTGTGTGGCGGGTGGTCTGTCGTTGGCGGATGGGGCGCGGGTGGTGGCCTTGCGGAGCAAGGCGCTGGCGGCTCTGTCGGGTCGGGGTGGGATGGTGTCCGTCCCGGTGTCTGCCGATCGGCTGCGGGATCGTCCGGGGTTGTCGGTGGCGGCGGTGAATGGTCCGGCGTCGACGGTGGTGTCGGGTGCGGTTGAGGTGCTGGATGCGGTGCTGGTGGAGTTTCCGGAGGCCAAGCGGATTCCGGTGGACTATGCCTCGCACTCCCCACAGGTGGAGGAGATCCGGGAAGAGCTGGCGGAGGCTCTGGCGGGCGTGGAGCCGCGTAGTGGGCGGGTTCCGTTCTATTCGACGGTGACCGGGCGGCTGCTGGATACCGCGGGGCTGGATGCCGGGTACTGGTTCCGGAATCTGCGCGAGACCGTGGAGTTCCAGGGCACGATCGAGGGCCTGCTGGAGCTTGGGCACACGGTGTTCGTCGAGGCCAGTCCGCATCCGGTGCTGACCATCGGCATCCAGGACACCGCAGACGCCACCGACACCCCGATCATCACCACCGGATCACTGCGCCGCGACGACGGCGGACCCGCCCGCTTCCTCAGCACTGTCGGCCGGCTGTTCACCGAGGGTGTGCCGGTGGACTGGCAGCCGCTGTTCGCCGAGGCCGGGGCACGGAGGGTCGATCTCCCGACCTATGCGTTCCAGCATGAGTGGTTCTGGCTGGATCCGGTGCGCGGCGCGACCGAGGTCGGAGGCGCGGGCCTTGTCGGTCTCGGTCACCCCTTGGTGAGCGCGGTGGTGCCCCTGCCCGAATCCGGCGGTTGTGTGCTGACCGGCTCGCTCTCCATGGCCACCCACCCCTGGCTGCGCGATCACGCCGTGCTGGACAAGGTGTTGCTGCCGGGCACCGCATTCGTGGAACTGGCCGTGCAAGCGGGGCTGCACGTGGACTGCCGCACGCTGGACGAGCTGACCCTGCAGGCGCCGCTCGTGCTGCCCGCACACGGTGACGTACAGATCCAGGTGGCGGTCGGCGGACCGGACGAGAGCGGTCGCCGGTCGGTCACGGTGTACTCCAGGCCGGGCCGGGAACGGGCCTGGACACGGCACGCCACCGGCAGCATCAGCCCCGGTGGCGGCACGGCCACCGTGGACCGGACGGTGTGGCCGCCCGAGGGCGCCACACGGGTCGACCTCACCGATGTGTACGCCGAGATGAGCACTCGCGGTTACGCGTACGGGCCCGTCTTCCAGGGGCTGCACACGGCATGGCGGCGCGGCGACGAGGTGTTCGCCGAGGTGACCTTGGGCGAGACGGCCGCGAGCGACGCGGGCCGCTTCGGTGTCCATCCCGCCCTGCTGGACGCCGCCCTGCACGGCGCCGGACTGGGCGCGTTCCTGACCGAACCAGGCCGACCGCACCTTCCGTTCGCCTGGACCGGTGTCACCCTGCACGCAGTCGGTGCCACCACCTTGCGGGTCGCGCTGTCACCGGCCGGCCCGAACGCCATCTCGCTCCTGGCCATGGACGGCACGGGGGCACCGGTGCTGTCGGCGGACTCTTTGGTCCTGCGCCCGGTGTCCGAGGGCGGGCAGGGCGATGCCCACGATGATTCGTTGTTCCGGGTGGACTGGACCGAGCTCGCCCTGCCCGGCTCGCCCGACGGCCCGGATGAGGAGGACTTCCGCGCCATCGAGTCCGCGGCCCAACTGGCCGAGGCGGCGGCGGTCCAGCCCCAAGCCGGGGCGGTGGTGTTCAGGCTTTCCGCCACTGAGGAGGGCCCGGAGGGTGTGCACGCGCTCAGCAGCCGGGTTCTCGAAGTCGCGCAGGTGTGGCTGGCGGACGACCGGTTCGCGGACGCCCGCCTCGTCGTGGTGACGCGGGGCGCGGTGGCGACCATGGCCGGTGAGAATCCGGAGAGCCTTGCCGCCGCCGCGGTCTGGGGACTCATACGCACCGCGCAGACCGAGAACCCCGGCCGCTTCGTGCTCGTGGACACGTCGGCCGAGGATCCGTCCGCAGGGTTCGCGCTCCCGGCATTGCTCGCCACCGACGAACCGCAGGTGGCCATCCGGGCCGGGAAGGCGCTGGTACCCAGGCTGGTACGGGCCACCTCGCCGGCGTTGCCGCTCCCGGCGGCAACGGACACCTGGCGGCTGGAAGCCGACGACGAGGGCACTTTGGAGCATCTGGTCCTCGCGCCCTGCGCGGAGGTGTCCAGGCCACTGGCCGCGGGCGAGGTCCGGGTGGCCGTGCACGCGGCCGGGGTCAACTTCCGTGACGTCCTCCTGGCCTTGGGGATGTACCCGGACAAGGCCGGTCTGCTGGGCAGCGAAGGCGCCGGAACGGTGCTGGAGATCGGCTCCGGAGTAGTCGGCATGGCTCCCGGAGACCGGGTGATGGGTCTGTTCTCCGGGGCCTTCGGGCCGGTGGCGATCACCGATCACCGGCTGGTGGCCGCGATCCCGGTCGGCTGGTCCTTCCCGCGGGCCGCCGCCACTCCGATCGCCTTCCTCACCGCGATGTACGCGTTGGTGGACCTGGCCGATGTGCGCAGCGGCGAGTCGGTGCTGGTGCACGCGGCAGCCGGTGGCGTCGGGATGGCGGCAGTGCAGGTGGCCCACTGGTTGGGCGCCGAGGTGTTCGCCACCGCGAGCCCGGCCAAATGGGATGCGGTGCGCGCATACGGTGTCGCCCCGCAGCGGATCGCGTCCTCCCGCTCGACGGAGTTCGCGGAACACTTCCGCTCGGGCGCACCGGACGGGGTGGATGTCGTACTCAACTCACTGACCGGCGAACTCCTCGACTCCTCACTCGGACTGCTGCGCCCCGGCGGGCGGCTGATCGAGATAGGCAGGACCGATCTCCGGGACGCCCAGGAGGTGCTGGCGCGCCACGGCGTGTCGTACGAGGCCTTTGAACTGCTCGACGCCGGCCCCGACCGGATCCACCGACTACTCACCGAACTGCTCTCCCTGTTCCAACAGGGCGTGTTCACCTCGCTGCCGCTGCGGATCCAGGACATACGTCAGGCGGATGACGCCTTCCGCCGGCTCTCTCAGGCGCGGCACATCGGCAAGCTGGCCCTCACCATCCCGCGACCGCTCTCCGGCGGAACCGTACTGATCACCGGCGGCACCGGGACTCTGGGCGGGCTGGTGGCTCGCCACTTGGTGCGCGAGCACGGAGTGATGGAGCTGGTGCTGGCCGGCCGTCGCGGCAACACCGCTCCGGACGTGACGGAGCTGGTCGCCGAGCTGGAGGCCGCCGGGGCGCGCGTACGCGTGGCCGCATGCGATGTGTCGGACCGGGACGCCACGGCCGCATTGGTCGACTCGCTACCGAATCTGCGGGGCGTGGTGCACACGGCCGGTGTCCTCGACGACGCCGTGATCGGGTCGCTCACCCCGGAGCGGCTGCGGACGGTGCTGCGCCCCAAGGCGGACGCCGCATGGCATCTGCATGAACTGACCCGGGACCGGGACCTGGCCGAGTTCGTGGTGTTCTCCTCGGCGGCCGGGGTGCTCGGCGGCCCGGGACAGGGCAATTACGCGGCAGCCAACTCCTTCCTGGACGCGCTGGCCGCACACCGCCGGGCACAGGGACTGCCCGCGACCTCACTGGCCTGGGGCTTCTGGGAGCAGCGCAGCGGACTGACCGAACACCTGACCACCGACCGGCTCGCCCGGTCCGGCGTCCGCCCGCTGTCCACCGATGAGGGGCTGGCCCTCTTCGACGCCGCCCTGGCGACCGGCGAGACCCTGCTGGTGCCGATGCGGTACGAACCGTCCTCACCGGCCGCCGAGCCGGTGCCCGCCCTGCTGCGCGGCCTCGTACGCGCCCCGCTCGCCCGCGCCCTTCCGGGCCCCGCCGAGGCGGTGAACCACGGTGGGTACGACGGTCTCGCGGGGCTGGCGGAGGACGAACGCCTCGACGCTCTGCTCGACCTGGTCCGCCGTGAGGCGGCGACTGTGCTCGGCCACGGCGGTCCGGAATCGGTGGCCCCGCAGCGGCCGTTCAAGGAACTCGGCTTCGACTCGCTCTCCGCCGTGGAACTGCGCAACAGGCTGCGCACGGCGACTGGACGACGGTTGCAGGCCACCTTGATCTTCGACCATCCCACTCCCGCCGCGCTCGCCCGCCATCTCGACGCCGAGCTGTTCGGCTCCACTGATGGGGCGGTGTCCGTACCGGCACCTACCGTTGCGCACCCGGCCGACGAACCGATCGCCATCGTCGGCATGAGCTGTCGGTTCCCGGGCGGTGCGGACTCCCCGGAGTCGCTGTGGCGGCTGCTGGAGAGCGGCGCGGACGCGATATCGGAGCTCCCGACCGACCGCGGCTGGGACCTTGACACGCTGTACGACCAGGATCGGAGCCGGCCCGGCACGACCTACGCCAGGACCGGTGGCTTCCTTGAGAACGCGGCGGACTTCGACGCGGGATTCTTCACCATCTCCCCCCGAGAGGCGCTGGCCGCCGATCCCCAGCAACGTCTGTGGCTCGAGGCGTGCTGGGAAGCCTTCGAACGCGCCGGTATCGATCCCCTCGCCTTGAAGGGCACCCGCACCGGGGTCTTCGCGGGTGCCGCTTCGACGACGTACGGCGCGGGCCAGGCCGCCACTCCGGACGGTTCCGAGGGGTACCTGCTCACCGGGAACTCCACCTCCGTGATCTCCGGCCGCGTGGCCTACACCCTCGGACTCGAGGGCCCCGCCGTCACCGTGGACACCGCGTGTTCCTCCTCGCTGGTCAGCGTGCACTGGGCCTGCGAGTCCCTGCGCCGTGGCGAAAGCACACTGGCGCTGGCGGGTGGCGTGGCCGTGATGACGACACCGGACCTGCTGGTCGAGTTCTCCCGTCAGCGCGGACTCGCACCGGACGGGCGGTGCAAGGCATTCGCCGCCGCCGCCGACGGCACCGGGTTCGCCGAAGGCGCCGGGGTGCTCGTCCTGGAACGGCTGTCCGACGCCGAGCGGAACGGCCATCGGGTGTTGGCGGTGGTGCGGGGTTCGGCGGTGAATCAGGATGGTGCGTCGAATGGGCTGACGGCGCCGAATGGTCCGTCGCAGCAGCGGGTGATCCGTCAGGCGCTGGCGAATGCCCGTTTGTCGGCGGCGGATGTGGACGCGGTGGAGGCGCACGGTACGGGGACGACGCTGGGCGATCCGATCGAGGCGCAGGCCCTGTTGGCCACGTACGGTCAGGACCGAAATCCGGAGCGGCCGCTGTTGCTGGGCTCGGTGAAGTCCAACATCGGACACACCCAGGCGGCCGCGGGTGCCGCCGGACTCATCAAGATGGTTCTGGCCCTGCGCAACGGTGTGTTGCCACGAACCCTGCACGTCGATGAGCCCTCCCCGCATATCGACTGGAACGCCGGTTCCATGGAGCTGCTGACCGAGCAGACCCTGTGGCCCGACCACCAGGACCGCCCACGCCGCGCCGGGGTGTCCGCGTTCGGAGTGAGCGGCACCAACGCCCACGTAATCCTCGAACAGGCACCGGAGTTGGATGAGAGCGGTGAGCCGGACACCGGCCGGGTGGGGCTGCCCGCGGTGCCATGGGTGCTGTCGGGTGCTGGGGAGGCCGGGCTACGGGCGCAGGCCCAGCGGTTGGCATCCTTCGTGCGGCAGAACCCCGAGCTCGATCCCTTGGATGTGGGATGGTCCCTGGTCGCGACCCGCGCGGCACTGTCGCACCGGGCGGCCGTCGTGGGCGCGGACCGCGCGGAACTGCTGCGCGAGCTGGAGGTCATCGAGACCGGCGGCGCCGCCCAGCCCGGTCGCGAGGTGGTGTTCGTCTTCCCGGGTCAGGGGTCGCAGTGGGTGGGGATGGCGTTGGAGTTGATGGAGTCCTCGCCGGTGTTCGCGGGGCGGATGCGTGA
>NZ_JBIADZ010000071.1:0-13894 GCF_042868035.1 Streptomyces sp. NPDC007875
GGCGTCGGGGCGTACGCCGACTGAGTCGAGGAGTCGTGCCAGGGCGATGTGCAGGGCGAACAGTCCGGCTTGGGCGTAGGTGGTGTGATCCAGCAGCGCGGCATGCTCCGGGTCGGTGTTGAAGACCACCTGCCGCAGCGGGTGTTCGAGATGCGGATCGAGGAGGGTGCAGACCTCGTCGAAGGCTTCGGCGAAGACGGGGAAGCGGTCGTAGAGGTCGGCGCCCATGCCGGGGCGCTGGCTGCCCTGCCCGCTGAACAGAAACACGGTCTGCCCGGTCGCATCACCAGTCGTCTCTCCGGGCCCCACCAGGCCCGGATGCGGTTCCCCGGCGGCCAGTGCCTCCAGTCCCGCCACCAGCTCCTCACGGTCCTGGCCGATGAGCACGGCCCGGTGGTCGAAGAGCGTCCTGGTCCGCAGCAGGGACCAGCCCACCTCCGCAGCGCTCACTCCCGCATCGGCGTTCACCCGTGCGGCCAACGCCCGGGCCTGGCTCCGTAGCGCCTCCGCCCCGCGCGCCGACACCACCCACGGCACCGGCCCACCCACCGGCTCCACCGAGACCGCAACAGGCTCCACCGCCCCCGGGTCCACCGCAACCGGTGTCACCGGACCCGCTCCGAAGTCCCCGAGCTCCGTCGCGGCCTCCTCGGGGGCCTGCTCCAGGATCAGATGGGCGTTCGTCCCGCTGATACCGAACGAGGAGACCCCCGCCCGGCGTGGATGCTCGCCCCGCGGCCACTCCTGCGCCTCGGTCAGCAGATGGACATCGCCCGCGTTCCAGTCCACATGGGGTGTCGGCTCGTCGATGTGCAGCGAGGCGGGCAGCATCCCATGCCGCATCGCCATCACCATCTTGATGACCCCGGCCGCACCCGCCGCCATCTGCGCATGCCCGATGTTGGACTTGATGGACCCCAGCCACAGCGGACGTCCCTCGTCCCGCTCCTGGCCGTACGTGGCCAGCAGCGCCTGCGCCTCGATCGGGTCACCCAGAGTGGTCCCCGTGCCATGCGCCTCCACCGCGTCCACCTCGGACGGCGACAGCCGGGCGTTGGCGAGCGCCTGCCGGATCACGCGCTGCTGCGACGGCCCGTTCGGCGCGGTCAGGCCGTTGCTGGCGCCGTCCTGGTTGACCGCCGTGCCCCGGACCACGGCCAGCACCTGGTGGCCGTTGCGGCGCGCGTCCGACAGCCGCTCCAGCAGCAGGACGCCCACGCCTTCGGCCAGGGTCATGCCGTCGCTGTTCGCCGAGAACGCCTTGGACCTGCCGTCCGGGGCGAGCCCTCGCAGCTCGCTGAAGCCGATGAACGGTGCCGTGGAGGACATCACGGCCACGCCCCCGGCCAGCGCCATATCGCATTCGCCCTGCCGGATCGCCTGGCAGGCCAGATGCATGGCGACCAGGGAGGAGGAGCACGCGGTGTCGACCGTCACCGCGGCGCCCTCCAGACCGAGGGTGTACGCCACCCGGCCGGACACCACACTGGCGGAGTTGCCGATGGTGAAGTAGCCGGCCGAGCCCTCGGGCACCTGGGAGGCGTCGGAGCAGTAGTCGAGGTGATCGCAGCCGATGAAGGTGCCGGTCCGGCTGCCCCGCAGCGACTCCGGGTCGACACCGGCGTGCTCGATGGCCTCCCAGGACGCCTCCAGGGCCAGCCGCTGCTGCGGGGCCATGCCGAGAGCCTCGCGGGGGCTGATGCCGAAGAACGTGGCGTCGAATCCCGCGGGGTCGTCGATGAAGCCGCCCTCGCGCGTATAACTCGTCCCCGGGTGGTCCGGGTCGGGATGGAAGAGATTCTCCAGGTCCCAATTGCGGTCGGTGGGGAGTTCCGAGATGGCGTCCCGCTCGGTGGCCACCAGTTCCCACAGCTCTTCGGGGGACCGTACGCCTCCGGGAAAGCGGCAGGACATTCCCACGATCGCGACCGGTTCATGCCCCGCGGACTCGACATCCTTGAGACGGCGTTGCGTCTGCCGGAGATCCGCCGTCACCCGCTTCAGATAGTCGAGCAGCTTCTCTTCATTGCTCGCCATGGTCGGCCACCCCCACTTCCCTCGGTCCGGAACGCTGAACGCTATTGGCGGCGGCAGTCGTAACTGCCGTGCAAGGTACTTCCGTCGGGGAAGGTGAAGCTCGTGGAGTTCTTGAAATGCGCTCGACCGAGCACCTGGTAGTCATCCATGAGGTCCAGCTTCACGCCCGATGTCTGCCCCGTGGCATTCGGTGTGATCACCTGGGTGAGGGGACCCTTGAATATCAGGTGGCCGTCCTGCCAGCCGGACGAGGTGTAATTTCCGGAGGAACCCCAGTTGTCGTGGTACTGGTTGATGAATTTCCCGTCGACGGGATTCCAGCCGAAGGTCGAACGGCCGACCACGTTTCCGGGTTCGAGGGTGGCGTCCGTGTAGAAGTAATGCCCGCCCATCGCCCGCTTGGTGGTCAGCTTCAGCACCGCCGCCGTGCCACCCGGCGGCGGGGTGTACTCGCAGGTGTAGGAGCCGAGCAGAAAGTCGAGATCGCGGATCTGCGGGGGAGCGGGAAGCGGATTCCTGCCGCGCGGCGGTTTGGCTCTGGTATCGGGCTCGGCGTTCACCGGGGAGACGGTGAGCGCGATCAGGCTCACGGCGGCCACGCCCACGACACCGGCCGGAACCCGCCGGGTCCACTTCCCCCGCCGGGCCGTGCCATCCGGTTCCCGTTCCTCTGACTTCTCGGTGCGCACACTCGACTCCCAACCGTCAATCGGGCGCTGACCTGCGGCTGAGCCACCTGCCAGGCGACCAGTCCGGATACGGCGACCATCATTTGCGCCGTCACCAAAGTGGGTCTAATGCCCGGCTTGGCCTCCTCCCTGATACGAGCCGATTGATACGAACCGATACGGAAAGGGGCCCGCGAAAGGAGGCGCACTGGCTTCGCGTTAGTCCAGCTTTAGCCCGCCCGTCGAGCATGAATCCGGACCGTGGCGATGAGGAGGATGACGATGAGCGGCTGGCCGGCGCTGGAGAAGTACCTCGATCGGGCACCCACGTCGAAGGAGATGATGGCCTGGATCGAACTGATCGTCAGCCAGGGCATTCGCCGGGCGGGCTATCCGGCCGACGGCTGGACCGAGGAGTGGGCCGCGGAACAGTTCCGGGAGACCGGGCTGGCGGACGTGCGGCTGGAGCCGCTGGACACGCCCATCTGGCGGCCGCGGTCCGCCGCCTTCGAGATCTGGCCCACCGGCCGCCCCGATGAGGCCATCCGCTTCGAGGGACTCGCCCTGCCGTACACCACGCCGACCGGGGGCACCGAAGGCCGGCTGGCGCGGATGGAGGACGGGGAGGTACGGGGCTCCATCGCGGTCCAGGAGATCGGCTTCACGCGGCTGCCGCAGACCGAGGTGCAGGCCCGGGCCACCGGCTCCTACGACCCCGAGGGCGTGTTCCCCGACCTCGTCCAGACCGTGCCGTTCGACCTTCCCCATGTGCTGGACTTCGACATCGCCATCAAGGACGGTGCCACGGCCTACGTCGGCCTGCTCACCGGACTGCCCTGGGAGACCAGCGACTTCTACTGGCCCTATGACGCCGAACGGCGCCCCATCCCCGGCATCTGGCTGAGTGGCGAGGACGGGCAGCGGGTCCGCGAGCTGATGGCGTCCGGGGAGTGCGAGGGCCGGATCGTCTCCGACGCCACCATCACCGAGGAGACCACCCACAATGTGGTGGGCACCCTGCCCGGCGCCTCCGACCACTGGTTGATCATCGGCTCACACCACGACGGCCCCTGGGCGTCGGCCGTGGAGGACGCCTCCGGGGTCGCGCTCGTCCTGGCACAGGCCAAGTTCTGGGCGTCGGTGCCCCAGGAGCTGCGACCGCACAACATGCTGTTCGTGCTGACGTCCGGCCATATGGCCGGCGCCGCGGGCACACAGGCGTTCATCGCGGCACACCCCGAGCTGTTTCCGCAGGTCGTCCTCGAAATGCATCTGGAACACGCGGCACGCCAGGCGGTGGTGGTCGACGGGGAGGTCGTGCCCACCGACGACCCCGAGGTGCGCTGGTGGTTCACCACCCAGGCGCCCCAGCTGGAGCAGCTGGTGGCCGAGTCCCTCGCGGCGGAGGACCTGCGCCGCTCATGGATCCTGTCGCCGACCGCCTTCGCACCGAACCCGGCCACCGACGGCGCCTACTTCTACTACACGGGTGTGCCACTGGTGCAGCTGATCACCACGCCCATGTACATCTTCGATCCGCGGGACACCCCGGACAAGGTGGACGAGCAGAGCCTGGTGCCGCTCACCAAGGGGGCGGCGCGGATCATCGCCGGTACGGCCGGGTGCGAGCCCGACACCCTCCGGGTGCCGATCCAGACCGCGGGGGACGAGACGGAGTAGGGCCACCGAGCCCCGACCGCCCGCGGAGCAGGTAGCAGGGACGGCCCGCCGTATGCCGGCGGGCCGCCACCCGTTTCACACGTCACCTGTCACCCATCGCCCTACCGGCGGCTCGACAGCCGGCACAGCGCCTTGGCGGTGCGGTGCGGATCGCTTTCGGAGCGGGCGGTGAGCATGACCGCCCCCTGCCGCGTGGCGCCCTTCTTCGCGGCCACGGCCACCTCGACATCCACCGATCCACCGGCCCTGGCGGTGGCGAGACGGTTGGGCAGCCACGCGGACCAGCCCCGGCCCACGGCCCTCGCCGACAGCCGGTAGACATCCGAGTCGACCGAAGTGGCGGCCGATTCGGCCCGGTTGCCCGTAGCACGTCCGGTGTTGTCGAGGCCGAAGGTGCACACGGCCCGGGAGCGGGAGGCGTCCCCCTTGGCCTCACCGCGGTGGAGGGCCAGTCCGCGGCGCTGTGGTCCGGTGCCGTCGAGGGACTTCACCGCGATGGTGTACGAAAGCACTCCGGACCGGTCGCGCTTGAGGTCGAGCACATAGAAGTGCAGCCGGTTGGCCCGGTCGATGTACTCGTACTGGCTGCCGGAGTCGGCTCCGGCGTGGAAGAGCGCATCGCTGAGCTGCCGGTAGTCGCCCATGGTGATCTTCTGGGTGGTGCCGTCGGGGCGCCGGAAGTCCACCAGGTCGATGTCCTCGGGATGTGCGTCGACCACCCAGGCGAACGGGGCCCGGTCCTTGTTCTTCGTCTTGGTGAGCAGCACCCCGTGATCCGGGGTGAACGAGTCCATGCCCATGCGGTCGACGATCTCGACGGTGTAGTTGTCGTAGCCACCGCCGTCGCACAGCGGGTCGGTGGCGTTGTCGCAGGACGGCGAGAGATCGCGGCCCAGGGCGATGTTGACCCCGGAGAGCCCCTTCGCACCCGGTGGCGCCGAGCGTGCGGTGACCCGGGCGACGACGAGGCCGGAGCTCTTCAGGGCGTCGCGGTCCAGCCGCAGGACGTTCTTCTCGTCGACGATGCCGAGCTTCAGCTTGTCGCGCAGCACATGCTGGGAGCCCATCGAGCCACCGGCGGTGGCGGGGATCTGCCAGCGGGTGTGCGGCCCGCCGGGGCCGTTGAACGAACCGCGGGAGAGCATGCCCCAGATACCGGTGTACGAACGGCTGAGGGGGGTGCCGTACGGGTTGTTGTAGTTGTCCCCGATGCCCAGGATGTGGCTGAGTTCATGGGCGTACACGGCCATGCCGGAGCTCTCGGCCTGCACCGACGACCCGTCGGCGGCGTTGGGCCAGATACGGGCGGCGGACTGCCAGGATGTCCACGGCACATAGCGGGTCCGGGCGGAGTTGTCGCCCGCGGTGGCCGGTGGTCCCCAGCCGGCGGGTATGTCCGCCGCGCTCGGGAACTTCATCTGGCCGAACTCCTGCCAGGTGGACGACTCGTCCTGTCCGGCCGTGAGGTAGAAGACGAAGTCGAACGAGTCCGCCTCGTCGGCGCCGACATCGGCCACCCAGGCGGCCTTGCCGTCGGCCCGGATGTCCTTGTCGCAGGTGTCCCCGGCCGGGCAGGCGCCCGGGTTCATCGAGTCCTCGACGCCGTACTGATAGGACTTGGCCGGCATGCGGTAGACACCGAAGGCGGTCAGATCGACACCGATGCGGCCGCCGGAGTCCTCCATCCAGTACTCGTTGATGGTGTGACCGTTGTTCAGCGGCCCCGGTGTGTTGAGGAAGTCCTGGTAGAAGCGCGGGAGGCGAGCGCGGGGGATATCGGAGGCGCTGGCCTGGGGATTGCCGAAGAGGGTGGATCCGGCCGGGCGGCTGACCGTGAACTCCTCGTCCGGATAGTCCAGGAGCACCAGCGCGCCCTTGAAGGTGCGCTGAGTGGGTTTGACGTCGGGGTCCGCCCAGCGCGTTCCGGGGACCGCACGGTAGTCGGCCCAGGTCATGTCGTCGGGGTTGCGCCACTGCTGCGGGTCGATCGGCCGCACCAGCGGCGTCCGGGCGGAGCCGGCCGACGGTGTGTCATCGGGGGTGGCCCGCGCGGGTCCGGCGGCGATGGCCGCCGCGGTGGCGAGGACCGTGGCGACGACGGTCATCCGGCCGACGGGTCTTCGGGGGAGTAACAAGGCTCACCTCGTGTCGGGCGTCTTGGAGCTCAGACATGACAAGCCGTACCAGCGGTATGCCTACCGTTGCCCAAAGGTAAGGCGGGGAAAGAGGGGGCGCCAGAGTGCGTCGGTGACGGACGGGGCCATCGTCCGCCGGTTCCGCTCCCGGCTCCCATCGGCTCCGCTCCGGGTCGCGGAGGTCGTCCCGGTCCCGGTACCGGAGGACGGCTGCCGGACCGGCGGGAAAGCGCGATAGCGTGTACAGGCCAACGGGAGCTGCCGCCTGGGACTTCGGCTCAGCGCAACCCGGGAACAGCCCACCCCGGAAGGCGAGATGCGCCCGCGCCCCCGAGGTGAGTCCGCGCTCGCCCGAAGCCGGGCACCGGCCCTGTCTCCCGTCCGGCGCGATTCGTGGATACCAGCACTAGGAGCCCTCTTGACCAGCCCAGAACAGCGCATGGCTGACCTGCTCAAGACCTTCGGTGAGCCTGCGGCGAACACCGCGTACCTGCTGTGCGACAGGCACCCGGACGACGCCGTCGCGTTCACTGTGGTGGGCAAGGACCTGACCGGCCACGACATGACGTACGGGGAGCTGCGTGACCGTTCGTCGCGTATGGCCGGTGCCCTGGCCGCCCTGGGAGTCGGCGTGGGCGACCGCGTCGCGACCTTGATGGGCAAATCCGCCGACCTGCTGGTCGCGAGCCTTGCGATCTGGCGGCTCGGGGCCGTCCAGGTGCCGCTGTTCACCGCGTTCGCCCCGCCGGCCATCGCGCTGCGGATCGCGGGCAACGACACCAAGGTCGTGATCAGCGACGCCGACCAACGCCCCAAGCTGGACCCGGAGTCGGGCTTCCCCGGCGAGCGCCCTTGGCGGATCGTCACCACCGGACCCGTCACCGGAGCCGACCTGTCCTTCGCGGAACTGGCCGAGGGAGACGCCATGCTGCCCGAGCCGGTGGCCGTGGGCGGCGACGGCCTCATCGTGGAGCTGTTCACCTCGGGTACCGCGGGCACCCCCAAGGCCGTCCCGATCCCGCTGCGGGCCGCCGCGGGCTTCGCGATGTACCAGCAGTTCGGCCTGGACCACCGGCCCACGGACGTCTTCTGGAACGCCGCCGACCCGGGCTGGGCGTACGGCCTGTACTACGCGCTCATCGGGCCGCTCGCCCTCGGGCAGCGCGCACTGCTGCTGAACGGCCTCTTCTCCGCGGAGTCCACCTGGGAGGTGCTCTCCCGCTTCGGGGTCACCAACTTCGCCGCCGGGCCCACCGTCTACCGCAAGCTGCGCGCCTCCGGCATCCCCGCCCCCGGCGATCTGCGGCTGCGCTGCTGCTCCGCCGCGGGCGAGCCGCTGCCTCCGGACGTCGTCGACTGGGCGCTCGAGACGCTCGGGGTCCCCGTGCGCGACCATTACGGCTCGACCGAGCTGGGCATGGTGATCGCCCACGCCTGGCACCCGGCCCTGCGCGACGACATCAAGCGAGGCTCCATGGGCCGTCCGCTGCCCGGCTGGGGGGTGAAGGTGCTGCGCGAGGACACCAACTCCGCGATGGCCCGTGTGGACATCCCCGGCCGGATCGTGGTGGACATCGAGAACAGCCCGCTGATGTGGTTCAAGGGATACCGCGACGCCCCCGAGCAGACCGCCGAGAAGTTCAGCCCCGACGGGCGCTGGTTCTACACCGGGGACACCGCCTCCCGCGATGAGAAGGGCCATCTGTTCTTCTCCGGGCGTGGCGACGACATCATCCTGATGGCGGGCTACCGCATCGGCCCCTTCGAGGTGGAGACCGTGCTGCTGGAGCACGCCGCGGTGGCGGAGGCCGCCGTGGTCGGCGTACCGGACGAGGAGTACGGCGAGGTCGTGGAGGCGTTCGTCGTGCCGCGTCCCGGGACGGAGGCGGGCGACGCGCTCGCGGCCGAGCTGCAGCAGCTGGTCAGGGAGCGGTACGCCAAGCACGCCTATCCGCGGAACGTCCACTTCGTGGCCGAGCTGCCGAAGACCTCCAGCGGTAAGACGCAGCGGTTCCTGCTGCGTCCGCAGCAGCCCTCGCCCCGGCGCCGCTGAGCGGCCTCCCGCGCCGAGGCCGCCTCCGCGCATGACCCGGTGCCGTACCGCGTACGCCCCGGAGCCCCGTGCCGCGACACGGGGCGCCCGGGGCGTGCCGATGTCCGTGAGGTCACTCGCGGGACCGGGAGAGCGCCTCCCGCACCGCCTCCTCCGTGCGCCCCACCACCGCCGTACCGTCGTCCGCCGTGATGATGGGCCGCTGGATGAGCTTGGGGTGCTCGGCGAGCGTCGCGATCCAGCGGTCCCGAGCCCTCTCCTCACGCGGCCAGTCCTTCAGCCCCAGCTCCTTCGCGGCCGCCTCCTGGGTGCGGGTGATGTCCCATGGCTCCAGGCCGAGTCGGCCGAGCACCTCGCGGATCTCGTCCTGGCTCGGCACGTCTTCGAGGTAGCGGCGGACGGTGTACCCGGCCCCCTCCGCGTCGAGCAGGGTGAGCGCGCCACGGCACTTCGAGCATGCCGGATTGATCCAGATCTCCATGCCGTACACGGTATCGCGAGCCCGCTTCGTAAATGGCGCCTGACCAGGGGCCTTTGTCGGTGCCCGGCCGTAGAATGGAGGCAGTTGAAGGGAAGGTTTCCCGACCATCTCAGGAGGCTGCCGATGGCCGTTGCCGCACCCCCTCTTCAGGAGCTGCCGAGCTTTCCGACCCTGCCGAAGAAGCGGATGCCCGCCGGGCGTCCGCGTGAGTGGTACGAGTCCCACAACCGCCGTCTGAAGGCCATGCGCCTGGCCGTCGCGCTGCTCAACTCCGGTGTCTACCGCCCCGAGCAGGCGCCCAACCGCAAGATACGCTCCACGGCCGCCCGGATCGGGGTGCATCCGCCCTCCGACATCACCTGCCGGATGGTGCGTTCCCTCATCCGTACCGATCACACCGACCGCCCCGCCCGCAGTTGAAACCGCCGGCCCGCCGCGCCTTCTCGGAGCGCGGCGGGCCCGGCCCGGCGGCGCGCGGTCACCGCGTCAGCGTCAGCCGTACCCATGGCTGCGTTTGCTGTCAACGGTTAACCGAAAACGGCTAACGGTTTCCCGAGAGCGGGAGCAGGCCCCAGCAGGCCGCATGCACCGACAGCGCGAAAGGAAGCGGCCCCTTCCAGGAATGGCGCGGTCTCGTTCCCTGGTGGGAAAGGAAGGGCGGAGAGTGGAAGGGAGAAGGGCGAAGAGGGCCGGGGAAATGTTCCGCGGATAGCCGCGCCGGCGTTCCGGATATCCGGCGGCGCGGACCATCCTCGGAGGTTCCGCACCTGCCCCCCCTCGCGGCTCCCGCCGCCTCTCCCGTTGCGAGGGGGCAGGTGCGGGCGCACGCTCTCCTTGAAGGAGGGAGGCGGCGATGACACAGCAACCGCCGTCGGAGGTGGTCGACCGCCCGGTCGTCGGCTCGTTTCCGACCTACGCCGGCGCCCAGCGCGCGGTCGACTTCCTCTCCGACAACAAGTTCCCGGTGGAACACACGGCGATCATCGGCTCGGACCTCCGGATGGTCGAGACCGTGCTCGGGAGGATGACCAGGGGCCGTGCGGCGCTGGCGGGGGCCGGTACGGGGGCCTGGTTCGGACTGCTGGTCGGGCTGCTGCTGACCGTATTCGCCGCCGGGGCCAACAACGTGATCGTGCTGCTGGTGAGCGGTCTCGTCTATGGCGCGGTGTTCGGCGCGATCTTCGGTTTCGTCGGGCATGCCATGACCCGGGGGCAGCGCGATTTCTCGTCCCGCAGCCAGATCGTGGCCGCGCGCTATGACGTGGTCGCGGACGCCGAGGTCGCCGATGAGGCGAAGAACATGCTGGCCAGGCTCGCGATGCAGGAGAGCTGAGCGGCTTCCGAGGGTCTTCCGGGGGTCCGTGCACATACTAACGGTATTAGGAGTAAGGTGTGGCTCCGAGAGATCACACCGACCCCCGAGGAGCGAGGGTGAACACCGGCAGGAGTGTGCGCGCGGACGGAGTCCTTCCGCGGCTCCTGCTCGTCGTCGTGCTCGCGCTCGGTGTTTTCGTCATGCACACCCTGGGCCATCCCGACGGCGGATCCGGTCCGGGTGGAAGCCCCTCGGCACACCATGCCTCCGGTGAGCTGCGCCCCGCGCCGTACGGCGGCGACCGCGACGACGGTACGGCCGTCACCGGCTCCGGATCGCATCGGGCGGCGCCTGCTTCGTCCGCCGAGGCCGGGCATGCGCCGGCCGCGCCCGAGACAAAGCCATACACAAAGCCACGCGCACCCATGACCGGGATGGACATGGCCTCGCTGTGTGTCGCGGTGCTCGGCGTCTGGGTGCTCGGAGCGCTCCTGAGTGGGGTGCTCAGCCGCCGCGGCGGTCCCCCGCTGAGGCTCCCCGTGGCGTCGGCCGTCGTCGCACGGCCCGACCCTCCGTCACGCGGACCCGACCTCACTGCCCTGTCTGTTCTGCGGATTTAGGCCGAACCGCGCGCAAAGCGCCGGTACGCCCCATGGAACAGTCAATACTTGGCAAAAAGAGGTATATCGACATGACCGCATTCACGCATGTCCCGCGTCGGCCGCTCCATCGCCGTCTCGCACTCGTGGGCGCCGTCGCCGCCGGAGGGCTGCTGCTCGCCGGGTGCGGCGGGAGCGACGACATGAAGGGCATGGACCACGCGGGCACGAAGGAGTCCGCCGCCTCCGAGGCGACCACGGGCTCCGCGGCGGGCACGTTCAACGACGCGGACGTCCGCTTCGCGCAGATGATGATCCCGCATCATGAGCAAGCCCTGGCAATGGCCGCACTGGCCGATGACCGGGCCTCGGACGCGCGGATCACGAGCCTGGCGGGGCGGATCGAGAAGGCGCAGGGCCCGGAGATCGCCACCCTGAGGTCCTGGCTCAAGGGTTGGGGCAAGCCGGAGAAGGCGTCCTCGGGCGGTATGGGCGGCATGGATGGCATGGAGCATGGTTCAGGCAGTAAGGGTGATATGGGCGGAATGATGTCCAAGAAGGACATGGGGAAGCTCGAGGCCGCTCAAGGACCCACCTTCGACCGCGTCTTCGCGAACATGATGATCGACCATCACCAGGGCGCGATCGCCATGGCGAAGGACGAGAAGAAGAACGGCCGTGACGCCAAGGCCAAGAAGCTCGCCGACGACGTCGTCAAGAACCAGTCCACCGAGGTCGCCACCCTGCGAACCCTCCTCGACCGGCTCTGATCCGCATCCCGCTCCGCCGCCCCGGGCCCCGTGGTCCCTCCGCGTGGCCCGGGGCGGCCACCGGGGCGCGCAGGGGCGCTACCCCATTCCGGGGGCGCAGCCGAGCAGAGGAGGCAGCAGCGGTACGGCCACCGCGGCCGCCACTGCCACGCCGCACAGCGCCGGATGCGGACGCCGCCGGGCCTCCAGCATCCGCCGCAGCCGGACCACGACGTCCGGTCCGCCGACGCTGAAGGCCTCGCCGGGGGCGTGGCCCGCCGCCATCGCGTACAAGGCGGAGACGAGCGCTTCGCGCGGATGGCGGCGCAGGGCCCGGTCGTCTGCGGCCATCTCCAGCAGAAGTGCCGTCTGCGCCCTGGCCTCGCGCGCCAGCGGCAGCCACCGGAACACCCGGGCGAACGCCTCGGTGGCCGCCAGCGCCAGGTGGTGGCGCCCCGCGATATGCGCGCGCTCATGCTCCAGTACGGACTCCAGCTGCGCGGGGGAGAGCAGTCTCAGTGCACCCGCGCTCACGACGATCCGCGGCCTGCGGCCGGGCAGACAGTACGCCGCGGGCGTGTCATGGTCCAGCACGGTGGCGCGCCATCGCGCCGAGCGCCGGCCGACCAGGTCCAGTACGCCCCGGTGGCGGGCCCGCACGCGCCGGGCCCGCAGCAGCTCATGGCCGAAGCAGACGAGCGGAAGCAGTGCCACCAAGGCCGGTGCGGCGATGGCCGGAACGCCGACCGGGCCCGTGCCCGGGATGCGGGCGTCGAACGCCAACCCACAGAACCGGAGCAAGCCGGACATTCCATTATGAAAATACCAAGTTGGGGTGACGAGGTGATAAGTGGTCAGAGCCAGCGCGATGGTGAACGACAGGACCAATCCATGCCAAACGGCAACCGCCAAGCCGGGTGCGCGATACGGCCAGGCGCTGCGCGCCAGTGCCTTCGGGGCCATCGAGCCGACCACGGCGGCGTAGCAGCCCAGGGCGAGGGCGGCGGTCACGCCTGGGTCCGCCGCCCCGCGGCCCGCAATGCCTTGCGCAGCGCGCTGACCTCCTCCGGGCCCATCTGCTCGACGAAGTGGGCGAGGGCGGCGGGGCGGTCCTCGCTGGTGCCGAGCGCGTCCTCCATCAGGGCGGCGGTGTACTCCTCGCGGCTGCGGACCGGTGAGTACACCCACGCCCGGCCCTCCTTGGCGCGCAGCAGCCAGCCCTTGTTGTAGAGGATGGAAGCGACGGTCATCACCGTGGTATAGGCGACCGGGCGGTGCTCATTGATGTCGTCCACGATCTCCCGCACTGTGGTGGGACGCTGCCAAGCCCAGAGGCGGTCCATGATCTCCGCCTCGAGCTCCCCCAACCGTCGCATGGACGCTTCCTTCCGCCGTTAGTACGGAGGCCCATAGTAGAGACCCCTCGGGGAGGCCCCGCACGCGGCCGTCGGGAAATCCTCAACTCGCCCTGCCCGCGATACGCTTGACGCCACGCGCATTCAACATCCGCACGGTTCGAGGGAAGGGAAGTCCGGGTGACTGGTCTCAACAAGGGGCTTCGGAAAATCGAGGTGGCGCTCAAGTGGGATCCGAGCCCCACCGGTGAGCCGCCCCATGATCTCGACATCGTGGCGGGGACGTACCGCGCCGCCGATCCGTACGGTGAGCCCGCGTATCTCGTCCACTTCGACAGCCGCTCACCGGACGGCACCATCAACCTCAACAGGGACAGCCGCACCGGTCAGGGTCTCGGCACCGACGAGTCCATGACCCTCGAACTCGAACGGCTGTCGTCCGAATACTCGCGGGTGGTCGTCGGGATAGTCATCCAGCCGAACTCGGGACGGAAGGCGTTCGGAGATGTTCCGAACACCAGCGTCCGGATTCTCAACGGATACACCGAGCTCATTAAGAGCGACTTCACCGGTGTCTCAGAAGCCACTGCCGCCACGGTCGCGGTATTCACCCGGGACGACTCGGGGGAATGGGGAATGCAGAGCGCCATTCGTGGATTCGACACGGATCCCGAAGACTTTGGGCGGCTCATGGGCCAGGACTATTCCTGAGGGTCCCGGCGGCCGGGGTCCGGTGTGGCGGGGGGGGGGGGGGGGGGGGGGGGGGTGGGGGGGGGGGGGGGTGGGGGGGGGGGGGGGGGGGGGGGGGGGGGGGGGGGGGGG
>NZ_JBIADZ010000072.1:0-13003 GCF_042868035.1 Streptomyces sp. NPDC007875
TCTGCGTACCGTGGTGCATGCGGCGGGTGTCCTCGACGACGGTGTGCTCGAATCGCTGACCCCGGAGCGGATCCGGGAGGTGATGCGGGTCAAGGTTGCGGGGGCGCGGTATCTGGATGAGTTGACGCGGGGTCGGGATCTGGATGCTTTTGTGTTGTTCTCGTCGGCTGCGGGGACCGTGGGCAATGCGGGTCAGGGAAGTTATGCGGCGGCCAATGCGGTGTTGGACGGGTTGGCTTGGCGGCGTCGGGCGGAGGGGCTGGTAGCCACATCGGTGGCCTGGGGCGCCTGGGCCGACAGCGGCATGGGGGCCGGGCACGCACGGGCCATGGCGCCACCGCTGGCGCTGGCCGCCCTTCAGGGAGCTTTGGACGACGACGAGACCGCATTGGTGATCGCGGACATCGATTGGGAGCACTTCGGCTCGCGGTTCGTCGGGGCGCGGCCGAACCCGCTGCTTGGCGAATTGCTGGGTGGCGTCGCTCGCCGCGCGCCCATGGCGGACGAGTTCGTCGACCGACTGCGGGGCCTCCCTCCGGTCGAGCGGGAACGGGCGGTCCTTGAGCTCGTACGTGGCCAGGTGGCCGCCGTTCTGGGGCATGCCACCCCGGCGGCGATCGACCCCGTGGCCACATTCCAGTCAGCCGGCTTCGACTCTCTGACCGCGATCGAACTCCGCAATCGACTCATGGCGGCCACCGGCGTACAGACACCTGCCTCGGTCGTGTTCGACTACCCCACGCCGGAACTCCTCGCCGGCCACCTGCGGGAGCAGCTGCTAGGGATGGGATCGGCAGCTCTCTCGGCGACGGTCGCCACGACTTTGGTGGATGACGACCCGATTGCGATCATTGGCATGAGCTGTCGGTTCCCCGGTGGGGTCGACTCGCCCGAAGAACTGTGGCGGCTCCTGGAATCGGGAACGGACGCCATATCCGCCTTTCCGCTGGATCGGGGCTGGGATCTCGTCGGCGGAGCCGACGGCGTCTCGGTCGGGGCGGGTGGTTTCCTCTACACGGCTGCCGACTTCGATCCCGCCTTCTTCGGGATCTCGCCGCGTGAGGCCGTCGCGATGGATCCGCAGCAGCGGCTGTTGCTGGAGGTCTCGTGGGAGGTCTTCGAGCGGGCCGGGATCGCCGTGGACGCCTTGCGGGGGAGCTCCACCGGAGTGTTCGTCGGCACCAACGGTCAGGATTACGCCGCCCTCGTCGGTAACGCGCCACAGCGTACGGACGGCCATCTGGCCACCGGCAGCGCGGCGAGCGTGGCGTCCGGCCGGCTGTCCTACACCTTCGGGCTCGAGGGCCCGGCCGTCACCGTGGACACCGCGTGTTCGTCGTCGTTGGTCGCCATGCACCTGGCCGCGCAGGCGCTGCGTGCAGGCGAATGCGGTATGGCGCTCGCGGGCGGCGCGACGGTGATGGCCACGTCCACCGCATTCGCTGAGTTCTCCCGCCAGGGGGCGTTGGCTTCCGATGGCCGGTGCAAGGCGTTCGCGGCGGCGGCGGACGGCACCGGCTGGGGCGAAGGTGTGGGCATCCTCCTGCTGGAGCGGCTGTCCGACGCCGAGCGGAACGGCCACCGGGTGCTGGCCGTCATGCGTGGCTCCGCCGTCAACCAGGATGGTGCGTCGAATGGGCTGACGGCTCCGAATGGTCCGTCGCAGCAGCGGGTGATTCGGCAGGCGTTGGCGAATGCCCGTTTGTCGGCGGCGGATGTGGACGCGGTGGAGGCGCACGGTACGGGGACGACGCTGGGCGATCCGATCGAGGCTCAGGCGCTGTTGGCCACCTATGGTCAGGACCGGGATCCGGAGCGGCCGCTGTTGCTGGGCTCTGTGAAGTCGAACATTGGTCATACGCAGGCGGCGGCGGGTGTGGCCGGTGTGATCAAGATGGTGATGGCGATGCGCCACGGTGTGTTGCCGCAGAGCCTGCACATCGACGAGCCCACTCCCCACGTGGACTGGACGGCCGGACGGATCGCACTGCTTACGGAACCGTCCCTCTGGCCTCAGAGGGGAGTGCCGCGACGGGCCGGGGTCTCCTCGTTCGGCGTAAGTGGCACCAATGCGCATGTCATCCTCGAGCAGGCATCCGTGGCGGCCGAACCCGAGACGGTGCGAACGACCGAACCCTCAGCCGTTCCATGGGTGCTGTCGGCACGGAGCGAGGCGGGGTTGCGGGCCCACGCCGCCAGGCTCCGGTCCTTCGTGAGCGCCGATGGTGGCGTACATCCGGTGGATGTCGGCTGGTCGCTGGCATCGACCCGAGCGATGTTGTCTCACCGTGCGGTGGTCGTGGGGGTCGACCGCGCTGAGCTGTTGCGTGGCCTGGAGGCGGTGGCGAACGGAACTCCCGGCCAAGGAGCGGTGACCGGTGAGGCCGGATCGCTCACCGGAGTGGTGTTCGTCTTCCCGGGTCAGGGGTCGCAGTGGGCCGGGATGGCGTTGGAGTTGATGGAGTCCTCGCCGGTGTTCGCGGGGCGGATGCGTGAATGTGCGGATGTGTTGGCTCCGTTGGTGGAGTGGTCGCTGTTCGATGTGCTGGGTGATGAGGTGGCGCTGGGCCGGGTGGATGTGGTGCAGCCGGTGTTGTGGGCGGTGATGGTGTCGTTGGCGGAGTTGTGGCGTTCGTACGGTGTGGTGCCGTCGGCGGTGGTGGGTCATTCGCAGGGTGAGATCGCGGCGGCGTGTGTGGCGGGTGGTCTGTCGTTGGCGGATGGGGCGCGGGTGGTGGCCTTGCGGAGCAAGGCGCTGGCGGCTCTGTCGGGTCGGGGTGGGATGGTGTCCGTCCCGGTGTCTGCCGATCGGCTGCGGGATCGTCCGGGGTTGTCGGTGGCGGCGGTGAATGGTCCGGCGTCGACGGTGGTGTCGGGTGCGGTTGAGGTGCTGGATGCGGTGCTGGTGGAGTTTCCGGAGGCCAAGCGGATTCCGGTGGACTATGCCTCGCACTCCCCACAGGTGGAGGAGATACGGGAAGAGCTGGCGGAGGCTCTGGCGAGTGTGGAGCCGCGTAGTGGGCGGGTTCCGTTCTATTCGACGGTGACCGGGCGGCTGCTGGATACCGCGGGGCTGGATGCCGGGTACTGGTTCCGGAATCTGCGCGAGACCGTGGAGTTCCAGGGCACGATCGAGGGCCTGCTGGAGCTTGGGCACACGGTGTTCGTCGAGGCCAGTCCGCATCCGGTGCTGACCATCGGCATCCAGGACACCGCAGACGCCACCGATACCCCGATCATCACGACCGGATCACTGCGCCGCGACGACGGCGGACCCGCCCGCTTCCTGACCGCGCTGGCCGAACTGTCCGTACGAGGGGTGACGGCGGACTGGCGGCAGGCGTTCGGAGGGCCCGGCGCCCGGCATGTCGACTTGCCGACCTACCCATTCCAGCGGGAGCGCTTCTGGGTCGAGCCCACCGCCCCGGGCGTGGTCCGAGACGGGGACACCACCGCGGACAGCGAGTTCTGGGCAGCCATCGAGCGCGAAGACGCCGCATCGCTGGCGACCGTTCTGCAGGTCGATGACGCGTCGCTCGGTGACCTGCTGCCCGCCTTGTCGGCCTGGCGCCGCCGGCGGCAGGAGAGGTCCGCGCTCGAGGCGGTTCGGTACCAGGTCAACTGGAAGCCGCTCGCCGAGGACTGGGCCGCGATGCTGTCGGGCTCTTGGCTGGTTGTGGTTTCCCAGGCCGATGCCGAGCATGAGTGGGTCTCCGGCGTCTGCGAGGCACTCGCTCAGCACGGGGCCGAGCCAGTGGTGTGTTCGGTGGACGAGCGGCACCTGGATCGTGCTGTGCTGTCCGCCCAGCTGACGAGCATGACCGCTTCGACTAGCACGACCGGCCCGACCAGCACGACCGGCACAAGCAGCACGACCGGCCCGACCAGCGCGACCGGCGCGAGCAGCGCGACCGGCGCGAGCAGCGCGAGCAGCGCGAGCAGCGCGACGAATGTCCGGGGCGTGGTGTCGCTGGTCGCCTTGGACCAGCGGCCGCACCCGGACTTCGCCTCCGTTCCCGTCGGCTTCGCGATGACGGTGCTGTTGACTCAGGCTTTGAGCGACGCCGGTGTGGAGGCCCCGCTGTGGAGCCTGACCCAACGAGCCGTGTCGACCGGGCCCGGGGACACCCTCGTCGAGCCCGCACCGGCATCGGCACTGGTGTGGGGCGTCGGCCGAGTGATCGCGCTCGAGCAGCCACTGCGCTGGGGTGGTCTGATCGACCTGCCGACCGGGGTGAACGCGAGGGCATGCGCACAGCTGGCGAGGGTCCTGGCAGGTGCTTCGGGCGAGGACCAGGTCGCGATCCGGGCGGTGGGAACCTTCGGGCGCAGGCTCGTCCATGCCCCCGCGTTGCGGACCGACCTGCCGTCCTGGAATCCGAGCGGGACCGTACTGGTCACCGGAGGCACCGGAGCACTGGGCGGCCATATCGCGCGGTGGCTGGCGCAGCAGGGCGCGGAGCACCTCGTGCTGACCAGCCGGCGCGGCATGGCCGCGCCCGGGGCGTCCGAGCTCGTCGCGGACCTGGAGGTGGCCGGAGCGGCGGTGACGGTGGCCGAGTGCGATGTGGCCGAGCGCGCCCAACTGGCCGCGCTGATAGCCGAGGTGGGCCCGCTGACGGCCGTGGTGCACACGGCCGCCCTGCTGGACGATGCGACGGTCGAGTCCCTGACCACCGAGCAACTGCACCGGGTACTGCGCGTCAAGGCCGACGGTGCGATGCATCTGCACGAGCTGACCCGCGACATGGAGCTGTCCGCGTTCGTGCTCTTCTCCTCCTTGTCCGGGACCGTCGGTACACCAGGGCAGGGCAACTACGCACCGGGCAACGCCTTCCTCGATGCACTGGCCGAGTGCCGCAGGGCCGAGGGCCTGGTGGCGACCTCCGTGGCCTGGGGCCTGTGGGCCGGTGGCGGTATGGGGGAGAGCGAAGCCGGTGAGGTGGCCCGGCGGCATGGCGTTCCGGCACTGTCCCCCGAACTGGCGGTGGCCGCTCTGCGTATGGCCATCGAGCAGGGCGACACGGTGGTCACCGTCGCCGACATCGAGTGGGAACGCCATTACGCTGCCTTCACCGCGACCAGGCCCAGCCCCCTGCTCGCCGACCTTCCGGAAGTACGGCGACTCGTCGACGCGGGGGCCGCTTCCGTCGTCGAGGAGACGGGCGTTGACCGATCCGGACTCGGCGAGCGTTTGGCCGGGCTTGACGGGGCCGAGCAGCGGCGACTGCTGCTCGACATGGTGCGCCGCAGCGTCGCCTTGGTGCTCGGGCATACTGACCCGGAGAGCGTGCCGTCTCATCGCGCCTTCAAGGAGCTCGGCTTCGACTCCGTGACAGCGGTCGAATTCCGCAACCGGCTGGGTGCCGCGACCGGTCTGCGGCTGCCGGCCACTGCCGTATTCGACTACCCGACCCCGCTCGCCCTGGCGGAATACGCGTGCTCCGAACTGCTGGGGACGGTCGGGGAGCCTCTGGGCGCCGAGCCCCTGCGCGCCGAGCCGAGCGGGACCCTCGTGGACGACGATCCGATCGTGATCGTAGGAATGAGCTGCCGCTTCCCCGGCGGAGTGAGCTCGCCGGAGGACCTGTGGCGCCTTCTCGCCGAGGGCGGGGACGCGATGTCGGCCTTCCCCGCGGACCGTGGCTGGGACCTGGCCGGGCTCTTCCACAGCGACCCTGGCCACTCGGGGACCTCGTACACGCGGACAGGTGGCTTCGTACATGACGCGACCGCGTTCGACGCGGGGTTCTTCGGTATCTCCCCGCGTGAGGCGACCGCGATGGATCCGCAGCAGCGGCTGCTGCTGGAGGCGTCGTGGGAGGCGTTCGAGCGGGCGGGGATCGATCCTCGGTCGCTGCGGGGCAGCAGGACGGGAGTGTTCGCCGGTACCAACGGCCAGGACTACGTCAGCCTTTTGGGCGGAGATCAGCCGCAGGATTACGAGGGCCATGTCGGAACGGGCAATTCGGCGTCGGTGATGTCCGGCCGGATCGCCTATGTCCTGGGCCTCGAGGGACCGGCACTGACGGTGGATACGGCGTGTTCGTCGTCGCTGGTGGCGTTGCATTTGGCGGTGCAGGCGCTGCGGAACGGTGAGTGTTCGCTGGCGCTTGCGGGCGGTGTCACGGTGATGGCGACACCGAGTCTGTTCGTGGAGTTCTCCCGCCAGCGCGGCCTCGCCGCGGACGGTCGGTGCAAGGCATTCGCTGGGGCGGCGGACGGCACCGGCTTCTCCGAGGGTGTGGGGATGCTGGTGGTGGAGCGGTTGTCCGATGCTGAGCGTCTTGGGCATCGGGTGTTGGCGGTGGTGCGGGGTTCGGCGGTGAATCAGGATGGTGCGTCGAATGGGTTGACGGCGCCGAATGGTCCGTCGCAGCAGCGGGTGATCCGGCAGGCGCTGGCGAGCGCCGGGCTTGCTGCTCGGGATGTGGATGCGGTGGAGGCGCACGGTACGGGGACGACCCTGGGTGACCCGATCGAGGCGCAGGCGCTGTTGGCCACGTACGGTCAGGATCGGAACCCGGAGCGGCCGCTGTTGCTGGGCTCGGTGAAGTCCAACATCGGACATACCCAGGCGGCCGCGGGTGTCGCTGGACTCATCAAGATGGTTCTGGCCTTGCACAACGGTGTGCTGCCCCGGACCCTGCACGTCGATGAGCCGTCGCCGCATGTGGATTGGTCGGCTGGTGGGGTGGAGTTGCTGACCGAGCCTGTGGTGTGGCCGGATGTGGATCGGCCGCGTCGGGTGGGTGTGTCGGCGTTCGGGGTGAGTGGGACGAATGCGCATGTGATTGTGGAGCAGGCGCCTGTGGTGGTGGGGGAGGCTGGGGGCGAGCGTGTGGGGCTGCCTGCTGTGCCGTGGGTGGTGTCGGGTGTGGGTGAGGCGGCGGTGCGGGCGCAGGCGGAGCGGCTGTGTGGCTTTGTGGCGGGGGATGCTGGGTTGGATGTGGTGGATGTGGGGTGGTCGTTGGTGGCTGCTCGTTCTGCGTTGTCGCATCGTGCGGTGGTGGTGGGTGCGGATCGTGATGAGTTGTTGGGTGGGTTGGGTTCGGTTGTTGTGGGGGTTCCAGTGGGTGGTGGGTTGGGTGTGGTGTTTGCGGGTCAGGGGTCGCAGCGGTTGGGGATGGGGCGTGGGTTGTATGAGGCGTATCCGGTGTTTGCCGCGGCGTGGGATGAGGTGTGTGGGGAGCTGGATCGGTATGTGGAGCGGCCTTTGGGTGAGGTGGTGTGGGGTGATGACGCGGGCCTGATCGGGGAGACGGTGTATGCGCAGGCGGGTTTGTTTGCGCTTGAGGTGTCGTTGTATCGGCTGATGGTCTCGTGGGGTGTGCAGCCGGACTATTTGCTGGGTCATTCGGTTGGTGAGTTGGCGGCGGCGTGTGTGGCGGGTGTGTGGTCGTTGGAGGATGCGGCGCGGGTGGTGGCTGCTCGGGGTCGTCTGATGCAGGCATTGCCGTCGGGCGGCACGATGGTTTCTGTGGCGGCGTCGGAGGATGAGGTACGGCCGCTGCTGACCGAGGGCGTGGCTGTCGCGGCGGTGAATGGCCCTGAGTCGGTGGTCTTGTCCGGTGGTGCGGATGAGGTGGCTGAGGTCGCGGGTGTGTTGGCTGGTCGGGGGGTGCGGACGCGGTGGTTGCGGGTGAGTCATGCGTTTCATTCGTCGCGTATGGACGGGATGCTGGCGGAGTTCGGTGAGGTGCTCGGGTCGGTGGAGTTCCGGGCTCCGAGTGTGCCGGTGGTGTCGAACGTATCCGGTGTGGTGGCGGGTGAGGAGTTGTGTTTGCCGGAGTATTGGGTGCGTCATGTGCGGGAGACGGTCCGGTTCGCCGACGGGCTGGAGACGCTTCGTGGGCTGGGCGTCAGTACCTTCCTGGAGCTGGGCCCCGATGGCACGTTGAGCGCTCTGGCTGATGGTGATGGTCTGCCCGTGCTGCGTCCGGATCGTCCGGAGCCGACCGCTGCCATGGAGGCTGTGGGCGGGCTGTATGTCCGGGGCATCCAGATCGATTGGGCGGCGGTGTTCCCGGGTGCTCGGCGGGTTGATTTGCCGACGTATGCGTTCCAGCGTGAGCGGTTCTGGCTGGAGCCGTCCCCGGTCCAGCCCGCGACCAGCGCGGTGGATGCCGCGTTCTGGGACGCGGTCGAGCGTGGTGATACTCAGGCGCTGGGCGTTGACCAGGAACAGCCGTTGAGTGCCGTGTTGCCTGCCTTGGCGTCGTGGCGGCGGGCGCAGCAGGAACAGTCGGTGGTCGATGGTTGGCGGTATCGGCTTGGTTGGACGCGGGTCACGGGTGTGCCGTCCGGGGAGGTGCTGACGGGGACCTGGCTGGTCGTGGTGGAGCCGGGTGCTGACGGTGCTGGCGGTGCCGATGTGGCCGTTGCGCTGCGGTCGGCCGGGGCGGATGTCCGGGTCGTGACGGCGGTGGAGCCGGGCGATGTGGCGGTCGCGGGTGTGGTGTCGTTGCTGTCGGTCGAGGCGACGGTGTCCCTGCTGCAGAACCTCCTGGCCGCGGGGATAGACGCGCCGTTGTGGTGTGTCACCCGGGGTGCGGTCTCCGTGGCGGACGGGGATGTGGTGGATCCGTACGCGTCGGCGGTCTGGGGGCTGGGCCGCGTGATCGGCCTGGAGCATCCGGAGCGTTGGGGCGGGCTGATCGACCTGCCCACGGAGATGGATGCGCATGCGGGCCCCTTGCTGGCCGGGGTTCTCGCCGGACACACCGGAGAGGATCAGATCGCGATCCGTGCCGCTGAGGCATGGGGCGCCCGGCTGACCCGGGTGACACCGGCGGCGGACACGTCCGCCGGGTGGCATGGCCGGGGAGCCGCCTTGATCACCGGGGGTACGGGTGCGCTGGGCGGTCATGTGGCGCGCTGGCTGGCCGGGACCGGTGTGGAGCGCATCGTGCTGACGAGCCGCCGGGGGATCGACGCCCCCGGTGCGACCGAGTTGGTGGCCGGGCTGGAGGAACTCGGAGTCCAGGTGGCTGTGGCCGCGTGTGATGTCGCCGATCGGGACGCGGTCGCGGCACTGCTGGCCGGCATTCCCGATCTCCGGGTCGTCGTGCACGCCGCGGGGGTGCCAAGTTGGGGCGCGGTGGACAGCCTGACATCCGACGAGTTCGAGGAGAGCGTGCGATCGAAGGTTGCCGGAGCGGCGCACCTGGACGCACTACTGGCGGACACCGATCTGGATGCTTTTGTGTTGTTCTCGTCGGTTGCGGGGGTGTGGGGGAGCGGTCGTCAGTCGGCGTATGCGGCGGCGAATGCGTTTTTGGATGGGTTGGCGTGGCGGCGTCGTGGTGTTGGGTTGGTGGCGACTTCGGTGGCGTGGGGTATGTGGGGTGGTGGTGGTATGGCTGTTGGGGGTGAGGAGTTTCTGGTTGAGCGTGGTGTGTCGGGGATGGCTCCGGGGGCGGCTGTGGTGGCGTTGCGGCGGGCGTTGTGTGACGACGAGACGGCGCTCGTGGTGGCGGATGTGGACTGGCAGCGGTTCGGGCCGAGGTTCACGGCGCTGCGTCCGAGTCCCCTGCTGAGCGAGCTGATAGCCGACACGTCCGAGCCGACCGCGTCTACGGCTGGCGAATTCGCCGCCACGCTCAGGGGGTTGTCGCGGCAGGAGCGGGATCGTGCGGTCGCGGAGCTCGTACGGACGCATGCCGCCGAGGTGTTGGGTCACCGGAATCCGACCGCCATCGAGTTCGACCGGACGTTCCAGGAGCTGGGCTTCGACTCGCTGACTGCCGTGGAACTGCGGGACCGGCTCAGTACGGCTACCCAGCTGAGCTTCCCGGCTTCCGTGATCTTCGACTACCCGACCCCGGCGGCGCTCGCCGAGCATGTGTGCGGGGAGGCGCTCGGGCTGGCCGAAGAGATACAGATACCGCACACGCCGAGTGCCGTGGATGACGATCCGATCGTGATCGTCGGGATGAGCTGCCGCTTCCCGGGTGGTGTGGACTCTCCCGAGGCACTGTGGCGGATGGTCAGCGCCGGCGACGACGCCGTATCGCACTTCCCCTCCGACCGTGGCTGGGATCTGGCCGGTGTGTATGACGCCGACGCCACTCGCTCGGGCCGGTCATACGTCCGCTCGGGTGGCTTCCTCCACGACGCGGCCGAGTTCGACGCCGGGTTCTTCGGGATCTCGCCGCGTGAGGCGCTGGCGATGGATCCGCAGCAGCGGCTGCTGCTGGAGGCGTCGTGGGAGGCATTCGAACGGGCCGGAATCCCGGCGTCGACGCTCAAGGGCAGCCAGACCGGTGTCTTCGTGGGCGCGTCCGCACAGGGCTACGGCGGCGGAGACGGGCAGGCCCCGGAAGGCTCCGAGGGATATCGTCTGACCGGCAACGCGAGCAGTGTGGTGTCCGGTCGGGTGGCTTACACGTTCGGGCTGGAGGGCCCAGCGGTCACGGTGGACACGGCGTGTTCTTCCTCGCTGGTGGCTCTGCACTGGGCGGTGCGGGCGCTGCGGTCGGGCGAGTGTTCCCTCGCCCTGGCAGGCGGGGTGACGGTGATGGCGACACCCGCCACCTTCGTGGAGTTCTCGCGTCAGCGCGGGCTGGCCGCCGATGGCCGGTGCAAGTCCTTCGCCGCTGGCGCGGACGGGACCGGCTGGTCCGAGGGTGTCGGCATGCTGCTGGTCGAACGGCTGTCGGACGCCGAGCGGAACGGGCACCCGGTGCTGGCCGTTGTTTCCGGCTCCGCGGTGAACCAGGATGGAGCGTCGAATGGGTTGACGGCGCCGAATGGTCCGTCGCAGCAGCGGGTGATCCGGCAGGCGCTGGCGAGCGCCGGGCTTGCTGCTCGGGATGTCGATGCGGTGGAGGCGCACGGTACGGGGACGACGTTGGGTGATCCGATCGAGGCGCAGGCGTTGTTGGCCACGTATGGCCAGGATCGGGATCCTGGTCGGCCGTTGTGGTTGGGTTCGGTGAAGTCGAACATTGGTCATACGCAGGCGGCGGCGGGTGTGGCCGGTGTGATCAAGATGGTGATGGCGTTGCGGTATGCGCTGTTGCCGCGGACGTTGCATGTGGATGAGCCGTCGCCGCATGTGGATTGGTCGGCTGGTGGGGTGGAGTTGCTGACCGAGCCTGTGGTGTGGCCGGATGTGGATCGGCCGCGTCGGGTGGGTGTGTCGGCGTTCGGGGTGAGTGGGACGAATGCGCATGTGATTGTGGAGCAGGCGCCTGTGGTGGTGGGGGAGGCTGGGGGCGAGCGTGTGGGGCTGCCTGCTGTGCCGTGGGTGGTGTCGGGTGTGGGTGAGGCGGCGGTGCGGGCGCAGGTGGAGCGGTTGCGCCGGTCTGTGGCGGACAACCCCGAGTGGGATCCGGCTGACGTGGGGTGGTCTTTGGTGGCTGCTCGTTCTGCGTTGTCGCATCGTGCGGTGGTGGTGGGTGCGGATCGCGCGGGGCTCCTTGGGGCTTTGGAGGGGCCGGTTGTTGTGGGGATTCCAGTCGGCGGTGGGTTGGGTGTGGTGTTTGCGGGTCAGGGGTCGCAGCGGTTGGGGATGGGGCGTGGGTTGTATGAGGCGTATCCGGTGTTTGCCGCGGCGTGGGATGAGGTGTGTGGGGAGCTGGACCGGTATCTGGAGCGGCCTTTGGGTGAGGTGGTGTGGGGTGATGACGCTGAGTTGTTCGGGGAGACGGTGTATGCGCAGGCGGGTTTGTTTGCGCTTGAGGTGTCGTTGTATCGGCTGATGGTCTCGTGGGGTGTGAAGCCGGATTATCTGCTGGGTCATTCGGTTGGTGAGTTGGCGGCGGCGTGTGTGGCGGGTGTGTGGTCGTTGGAGGATGCCGCATGTGTAGTTGCCGCACGCGGTCGTCTGATGCAGGCGTTGCCGTCGGGCGGCGCGATGGTTTCTGTGGCGGCGTCGGAGGATGAGGTACGGCCGCTGCTGGTGGAGGGCGTGGCGGTTGCGGCGGTGAATGGCCCTGAGTCGGTGGTGTTGTCCGGTGATGAGGAGGCGGTTCGTGCCGTCGAGGAGGTGTTCATCGGTCGGGGGGTGCGGACGCGGTGGTTGCGGGTGAGTCATGCGTTTCATTCGTCGCATATGGAAGGGATGCTGGCGGAGTTCGGTGAGGTGCTCGGGTCGGTGGAGTTCCGGGCTCCGAGTGTGCCGGTGGTGTCAAATGTGTCGGGTGTGGTGGCGGGTGAGGAGTTGCGCTCGCCGGAGTATTGGGTGCGCCATGTGCGGGAGACGGTCCGGTTCGCCGACGGGCTGGACACACTCCGTGGGCTGGGCGTCAGTACCTTCCTGGAGCTGGGCCCCGATGGCACGTTGTCCGTTCTGGCCGATGGCGATGGTCTGCCCGTACTCCGTCCGGATCGTCCGGAGCCGACCGCTGCCATGGAGGCTGTGGGCGGGCTGTATGTCCGGGGCATCCAGATCGATTGGGCGGCGGTGTTCCCCGGCGGTCGACCGGTCGATCTCCCCACCTATGCCTTCCAAAGGCAGCGGTTCTGGCTGGAGCCGTCCTCGGCCCAGCCCGCGACCAGCGCGGTGGATGCCGCGTTCTGGGACGCGGTCGAGCGTGGTGATACTCAGGCGCTGGGCGTTGACGAGGAACAGCCGTTGAGTGCCGTGTTGCCTGCCTTGGCGTCGTGGCGGCGGGCGAAGCAGGAACAGTCGGTGGTCGATGGTTGGCGGTATCGGCTTGGTTGGACGCGGGTCACGGGTGTGCCGTCCGGGGAGGTGCTGACGGGGACCTGGCTGGTCGTGGTGGAGCCGGGTGCTGACGGTGCTGGCGGTGCCGATGTGGCCGTTGCGCTGCGGTCGGCCGGGGCGGATGTCCGGGTCGTGACGGCGGTGGAGCCGGGCGATGTGGCGGTCGCGGGTGTGGTGTCGTTGCTGTCGGTCGAGGCGGCGGTGTCGCTGCTGCAGGACCTTGTGGCCGTCGGGGTCGATGCGCCGTTGTGGTGTGTCACCCGGGGTGCGGTCTCCGTGGTGGACGGCGACGTGGTGGATCCTGACCAGGCCGGAGTCTGGGGTCTCGGC
>NZ_JBIADZ010000073.1:0-12601 GCF_042868035.1 Streptomyces sp. NPDC007875
TCAAACGCCCCAAACGACTCATCGCAGTGGACGAGCTCCCCAAGTCGGGAGCGGCCAAGATCCAGCGCCGCCGACTGAGCTCCGGTGACTATCACCCGCTGGCCGACAGCGCCGCCGCGGCAGACAGGTGACGCACATGACTAAGACCTTCGAACGGCCGGCCCGGCCGACCGCACGGATCGAGGACCCTGCGCTGCTCACAGGCCGTGGCCGCTTCCTCGACGACATCGACCCCCTGCCCGGCACGCTCACCGCCGCGGTGGTGCGCAGCCCGCATCCGCACGCACGCATCCGCGGCGTCAATCTCGAGCGGGCGCGACGGCACCCCGGTGTCGCCGCCGTGATCGGACCCGAGGAGGTCCTCGCCACGCTGAAACCCTTCCCGCTCTCGCTCAAGACGCCCATGCCGTATTACCCGACGGGCACCGACAAGGTCCGGTTCGTCGGTGAGCCGGTGGCGGTCGTGGTGGCCGCCGACCGGTATCTCGCGGAGGACGCCGCCGAGCTCGTTGAAATCGATTACGAGCCGCTGCCGCCGGTGGTCGACGTCGAGAAGACCCTCCTGCCCGAGGCCCCGCGGCTGCACGACGGTGCCGACAGCAATGTGGCGACCGACCGGACCTTCGAATTCGGTGATGTGGACTCCGTCTTCGCCGCCGCCGACCACATTGTGAAGGGCAAGTACAGCTTCCCGCGGTACTCCTCGACCCCGATGGAGTGTTACTCGGTCATCGCCGAGTGGCAGGACGAGGTCGACGGGCCCGCCGTCCAGGCCTGGGCGAACTTCCACGGTCCGTTCTCCATGGTGCCGGTGCTGGCCGGGGCGCTCGGCGTGCCCGCCTCGCGTGTTCGGCTGATGATCCCGGCCGACAACGGCGGCAGCTTCGGGATCAAGGCCGGCATCTACCCCTACGTGGCGCTGATGGCGCTGGCCAGCAAGTACGCCGGCCGGCCAGTGCGCTGGACCGAGGACCGTATCGAGCACTTGCTTGCCAGCTCCTCCGGTTCCGACCGCGTCATGTGGTTCGAGGCCGCGGTCTCCTCCAACGGCACAGTGCAGGCGCTGCGTGCGGACCTAGTGGACAACGTCGGCGCCTACCTGCGCCCGCCGGAGCCCAGCACGCTGTATCGCTGCTTCGGCAACATCACCGGCGCGTACAAGATCGACGCCGTGCAGATCCGCTCCCGCGCCGTGGTCACCAACAAGACACCGACCGGCCTCAACCGCGGATTCGGCGGCCAGCAGCTCTACTTCGGCCTGGAACGGCTGATGGACAAGATCGCCGGAGTTTGCGGTCTTGACCCGGCCGAGCTGCGGCAGCGCAACTTCGTACAGCGCGAGGACTTCCCGTACGCCACCCCCACCGGCGGTATCTACGACTCCGGCGACTACCAGCGCGTGATGGACATGCTGCTGAAAAACGCCGACTACCAGGCGCTGCGGGAAAAGCAGCGGGAGGCACGCGAGCGCGGCGAGTACTTCGGCATCGGCGTCGCCACGATCGTTGACCCGTCGGCCACCAACATCGGCTACGTGGGCCTGGCCACCCCGGCCGAGCAACGCAAGACGGGGCGCGGCAAGTCCGGCTCCACTGAGCACGTGCGCATCAGCGTCGACCTCAATGGCATCGTGTCGGTGCTGCTGGGCACCGTGCCGCAGGGGCAAGGCCATGCCACGGTCGCCCAGGCCGTCGTCGCCGAACAGCTCGGACTGCCACTGGAACAGGTGCGGCCGGTGGTCGAGATGGACACCGCCACCACACCGTGGACGGTGACCTCCGGAAGCTACTCGTCCCGGTTCGCACCCCTGCTGACCAGTGCACTGGTCGAGGCCAGTGAGAAGCTGGCCGAGACGATCAAGATCGCCGGCGCCACCCTGCTCGGTGCCGATCCGGCCGACGTTGAACTCAGCCAGGGCCAGGTCCGGCTCCGTGGCGAACCCGAGCGGGCGGTCTCCTTCCGGCATGCGGCCGGATTGGTCCATTGGGACCCCGGTGCGCTGCCCGAGGGTACTCCCGCGCGCCTGTACGAGGAGGCCGCCTTCACACCCCCGCAGTCGAAGGCAGCCAGCAGGACCGACCAGATCAACTCGAGCCTGTGCTACGGGTTCGTCGCCGAACTGGTCAGCGTGCGCATCGACGCCGAGACCCGGCAGCTCGAGCTCGAGCAGGTGGTGACAGTCCACGACCCGGGCACGATCCTCAACCACCAGCTGCTCGAAGGCCAGATCCACGGCGCGCTCGCGCACGCCATCGGCGGCGCGATGTTCGAGGAGATGCGCTACACCGACGCCGGGCAGCCCACCGCGACGTTCATGGACTACCTGTGTCCCACCACTGCGGAGACGCAGTACGAGCTCAACAGCGACCACCTGGAGACTCCCTCGCCGCTCACGCGCCTCGGCGCGAAGGGCTGCGGTGAAGGCAGCAGCATGAGCCTTCCCGTCGCGATCGCCAACGCGGTCGCCGACGCCCTCGCCCCGGCCGGCGTGGACATCACCACGCTCCCCCTGCACGGCAACGTGCTCAACGAGCTGCTCAACGGCAGCGACAGCGAAAGGGCCCTGTGACCATGGCACTCACCGGAGGCGAGATCAGGCTGGACCGCGGCCACGACGGACGCGTCGCCTACCTGACCCTCGACCACGGCAAGTTCAACATCATCACCATGGAAACCCGCCAGGTGATGGCCGACCGCTTCGCCGAGATCGACGCCGACAAGGACATCCAGGTGGTGGTCATCCAGGCCGCCGGCGAGCACTTCTCCTCGGGCGGCGACATCCTCGGCTTCATGGAGGTGGAGCCAGTCGACTTCACCGACCTCGGCCAGAACATCACCGCGCCGGCCCGCAGCCCGAAGCCGGTCATCACCGCCGTCGACGGCTACTGCTTCGGCGTCGGCCTCGAACTCGCACTGTCCACCGACATTCGCATCGCCACCAAGCGCAGCGAGTTCGCGCTGCCGGAGATGCGGCTGGGCATGATCCCCGGATCCGGAGGCACACAGCGCCTCGCCCGGCTCATCGGCCTCTCCCGCGCCAAGTACCACGTCATGACAGCGACCCGCATCAACGCCCAGCAGGCCGGCGACTGGGGTCTGGTCGCGAACGTCGTCGAGGACCGTGCGGCGCTCGATGCCGAGGTCGAGCGGATCGTCAGCGCGCTGCTCGGCTTCTCGCCGCTGGCCGCCCGCACCGCCAAGGAAGTCCTCGACAAGGGCGTCGACGCGCCGCTGTACTCCGGCATCGAGCTGGAACGCAAGGCGTACTCCATGCTGCGCTCCAGCCACGACTTCGCCGAGGGCGTCGCCGCGTTCGTCGAGAAGCGCGCCCCGAAGTTCCAGGGCCGGTGAGCTGAGCCATGAAAGCCGCACCGTTCGCCTATGTTCGTCCGTCGAGTCTTGCCGACGCGATCGCCGAACTGGTGGGAACCAGCGGGGGCGGCAAGGTCATCGCGGGTGGGCAGTCGCTGGCCCCTGTGCTGGCCATGCGACTCGCCCGCCCCGACACTCTGGTCGACATCAACTCCATTGAGGAGCTCGACGAGCTGGCCCGCTCCGATGAGCACCTGCACATCGGCGCCACCGTACGGCAGCGCCGCGTCGAGCGGGACCCGCTCAGCAGAAGCGTTCCGCTGCTGCGCCTGGCCCTGCCCTGGGTAGGACACCGGGAACTGCGCAGCCGGGGCACGGTCTGCGGCAGCCTCGCCCACGCCGACCCGTCGGCCGAGCTCCCGGCCGTGGCCTGCTGTCTCGACGCCGAGTTGACGCTGACCGGGCCCAACGGCTCCCGGCAGGTTCTCGCCCGGAAGTTCTACGGCGGGGCGATGACCACCGCGCTGGGCCCCGACGAGATCCTCACCTCCGTGCGGCTGCCGGTCGCCGCCGCGGACGAGGGCTTCGGATTCGCCGAGATCGCACGCCGGCATGGCGACTTCGCCCTTGCGGGCGTCGCCACGCGGGTACGCATGCGCAGTGGCCGCCCGGAGGCGACGATGACCGCGTTCGGCGTGTCCGACAGGGCGGTCACTCGTGACGTCTCCGAGCAGCTCACCGCGGCGGTCACGGGCATGGGCGACGCGCCAGCGGACCAGCTCGGGGAGCAGGTCTCCGCCGTCGTCGAGGAGATGGTCGACACCGACGGTGACGCCCACGCGTCCAGGGACTACCGGCGCCGACTGCTCCGCACCCTGGCCGCCAGGGAACTTTCCAAGGCATACGAGCGGGCCCGTAAGGCCTCCTGCGAGGTAAGCACATGACCATCAACGAAGCAGCAGCACGTACCGAGGCGGTGCCCCCCGCCAAGCCCCGGCCGGTGAAAGCGGGGGCGGACGACACGGTCGAACTGCGCATGACCGTCAACGGGACACCCACCGTTCTCGAGCTGCCCGCGCGGGTCACCCTCTCCGACGCACTGCGCGACCATCTGGGTCTCACTGGCACGCATGTGGGCTGCGAGCACGGTGTCTGCGGAATGTGCACCGTGCTGGTCAACGGCGAGGCGGCACGGGCCTGCCTGCTGTTCGCCGTACAGCTTGACGGGGCAGACGTCGTCACCGTCGAAGGACTGGGGCGGCCCGACGACCTGCACCCGCTGCAGGAGGCGTTCGGACGCAACCACGCGTTGCAGTGCGGATTCTGTACCCCAGGTTTCCTGATGAGCTCCTACGACCTGCTGACGAACAAGCCGGAGGTCACCGAGGAGGAGCTGCCGGAGGAACTTTCGGGCGTTATCTGTCGGTGCACCGGGTACCGGAACATCCTCGCCGCGGTGGGGGAGGCTCACCGTGCGCACCCCGAGGGAATTCCCGCCCCGGGCAACTGCGGGCGTCGGGCGCTCGTCGGCCGCTCCGGGCAGGGCGGCAACGCCTCCGACGGCCAGGAGGACAACGCCGACACGGCCGCGTCCCTGACCAAGGACATCGTGCTGCCCAGCGGTGACCCCACCATCGCGGTCGAGATCACGACCGGGATCGACTTGTCCGAGGACAAGATCTGGCGCGTACTGGGCGACATCCACCTGCTGGCCCGCTGCCTGCCCGGTGCCGAGCTCACCGATGACCTCGGCGACAACCACTACGCGGGCCGTGCCCGGGTGTCGGTGGGGCCGATCAAGCTGGCGTTCAACGGCCTCGCGCACATCGTCGAGCACGACCGCGCGGCCGGCCGGCTGCGGGCGATCGCCCAGGGACAGGACACTGGTGGAGCGCAGACCCAGGCGGACATCACGCTCCGCACGGAGCCCACGGAGACCGGCACCGCGATGCACGCCGACGCCAAGGTCTATCTCACCGGCCGTATCGCTCAGTTCGGCCGCGCCCTTGCCGGTGACGTCAGCCGCCGCATGTTCGAGCAGTTCGCCGACGCCGTCGCCGAAGCGGCAGCCTCCGGCCAGGCGCCGTCCGGCCCGGTGAAGGCCCCGAGCGCCATGAGCCTGGTCTTCGCACCTCTGCTCGACCGCATCAAGCAGTTGCTGCGCCGAGGCGGGAAGCGCTGGCGCAGCGGCCGCGAGAAGGAGCGTTAGGACGAGGTGTCAACAGCACCCGCCCCCGCTGACGCCGGCACTCCCGGGCTCCCGCGGAAACCGCGGGGCCCACCCCCTACAACCTCCGACATAAGGGGAACACCTTGACTTCCGGCACCCAGCAGCAGCCGAAGTCGCCTGGAGCCGCGGTATTCGCCTCGGTCGCAGGATGGTCATTCGACCTGTTCGACTTGTTCCTGCTGCTCTACGTCGCAGGACCGGTCACCAAGAACATCTTTCCGACCTCCAGTCCGACACTCGGTATCGCCGCGGTGTTCGGTTCGTTCGCCATCACGGTGCTCATGCGCCCTGCCGGCGCCGTCGTCTTCGGTGAGGTCGCCGACCGCAGGGGCCGCAAGAAGGCCATGGTGGTCGTGATGGGCGGTGTGGGCCTCACCACGGCGGCCATGGGTCTCGTGCCGACGTATGCCACGGTCGGCGTGCTCGCTCCGGTCCTCTTCCTGATCCTCCGTGTGGTGCAGGGCCTGTTCGTTGGCGGTGTCACCGCGACCACCCACACCTTGGGCACGGAGAGCATCGGCCCGCGCTGGCGAGGCCTGATGAGCGGACTGATCGGTGCCGGTGGTGCGGGCCTCGGCGCGGCGCTGGCCAGTGTGGCGTACATCGCCGTCTCGGCCGTGTTCCCCGGCCCGGCTTTCGAGGAGTGGGGCTGGCGGGTGCTGTTCTTCTGCGGGCTCGTCGGTGCGCTGCTGAGCCTGTTCGTATCCAAGAAGGTCGAGGAGTCACCGGCCTGGGACGGAGACGAGGCCGGCCAGGCTCCCGAGCCGGTGCCGTTCCGTGAACTCCTCCGCGGCCAGGGCAAGAAGATCCTCGCGCTGAACATCGCCGTCGCGGCCGGCGGCGGGGCGCAGTACTACCTGACGTCGGGCTTCCTGCCCACCCTTCTCAGTGAGATCGTGCCTGTCACCGAGCGACTGCGCGGGCTCATCCTCCTGGCCTCCAGCCTCGTGGTGGTCGCCGCGGCGATCGGCGCGGGGGAGTTGAGTGAACGACTCGGCCGCCGCAGGACCATGCTGGGCTTCGGGCTGTGCAACGTCGTCGCGCTGCCGACCGTCGTCTGGGCCATCGCCGGAGCCGGAGGCGAGCGCGGCGCCGTGGTCGCCGTGCTGTGCATGATCATGGTGATGCTGTCCAACGCGGCCTACGCGCCACTGATGATCTTCCTGAACGAGCGGTATCCGACGGAGCTGCGGGCCAGGGGAACGGCGGTCAGCTGGAATCTGGGCTTCATGCTCGGCGGCCTCACGCCGACGTTCGTCACCCTGCTCAGCCCTGATCTCACCCATGTCCCGTCGCGGCTCGCGTTCTTCCTGGCTGGATCGAGCCTGGTGTTCGTCGTCGCGCTCCTCGCCGTCCCGGAGACCCGGGGTTCGGTGTCCTTCGGCCGGCGACCGCAACCGGTCGAGCAGTACAGAGAGGTTCCTGACGGTGCGCTCGATGTCAATTCGGTGTAGATCGTCGCGCGCCCGATGCCCGCGGATCGGAGGATGAGCCACGATGCGTGAAGTGATGCCACAGCTGCGCCAATGGCTGGCCGAGGGCACGGCCTTCGGCCTGGCCACAGTGGTCGCAGCACGCGGCAGCGCGCCGCGCGACCCCGGCGCGGTGATGGCGGTCAGCGCGGCCGGCGAGGTCGTGGGCAGCGTGTCCGGCGGCTGCGTCGAGGGCGCGGTGTACGAGGCGGCCATCGAAGTGCTGGAGACCGGGGAGACTCGACGGGAGACCTATGGCATCAGTGATGCGGAGGCGTTCTCCGTCGGCCTGACCTGCGGGGGAATCATTGACATCCTGATCCGGCCGGTTGTTCCCGCCTCTTCGATCAGCCAGGTGCTCGGCTCGATCGAGCGGGAGCAGCCGGTCGCCGTCGCCACGGTGATCGGCGGCCCGGCGCCCCTGGGGGCTCAGCGCTACATCTGGCAGGACTGTGTGCTGGGCTCCCTGGGCGACGACGGGCTCGATGCCGCGGTGACCGACGACGCCCGCGGCCTGCTCGCCCAGGGGATGACCGGCACCGAGCACTACGGGCCGCACGGGCAGCGCCGCATGGACGACATCCCGGTGTTCGTCCAGTCCTTCGCCCCGCCGCCGAAAATGCTGATCTTCGGCGCCAACGACTTCGCCCTGGCACTGAGCCGCATGGGCGCCCAGCTCGGATACCGCGTGACCGTGTGCGATGCCCGCCCGGTGTTCGCCACGGCCGGACGGTTCCCGCAGGCCCACGAGGTCGTGTGCGAGTGGCCGCACGACTATCTCGCCCGGACCGACGTCGACGAGCGCACGGTCATCTGCGTGCTCACTCACGACCCGAAGTTCGACGTTCCGGTCCTGATCGCCGCGCTGCGCACACCGGCGGCGTACATAGGGGTGATGGGCAGCCGCCGCACGCACACCGACCGCGTCGCGCGGCTGAGGGAGAGGGGCGTCACGGACGCCCAGCTTGGCCGTCTCGCCTCACCGATCGGCCTCGACCTGGGCGCTCGCACTCCAGAGGAGACGGCAGTCTCCATCGCTGCGGAGATCATTCAACGACGCTGGGGCGGCGTCGGCCTCCCACTGAGTCGACTGACGGGGGACATTCATCGGAGCACGGTCCCGCAGATGGTGGCGCCGGAACGGCAGATCCAGAGCGGAGGCGAGCAGAGCGGGGCCGAACCCCGGTTGCCTCTGTGTGACGCCGCCGGGAAGCGTCGGTCCTGCGACGCCACCACCCTCGCCCACGCCTCCGGCCTGGCCCGGCCGGGACCCGCCCGAAAGCCGCCGCGCCCCGGCCCGGATGTATCGCCGTGAATCCCGGCGGTAATGCGCCATGACCGCCCGGACCGGAGTGCGGCCCCCACCAGTTCAACAGCGCGGCTCGACCGCCTCTTGACCATGCCCGTTTTTCACAGCTGGGAGAACGAACCTGTGCGCATCGTCCTTATCGGCCCGCCCGGAGCGGGCAAGGGCACCCAGGCCCGGTTCCTCGCCGAGCGTTTTTCCATTCCGGTGATTTCTGCCGGCGACCTGTTCCGCGTCCATGTCACGGCGGGAACCGCGCTGGGCCGCAAGGCCCGGGAGTACATGGACGCTGGCGCCCTCGTACCCGATGAGATGACAGCGGCGATGATGGCCGACCGTCTCGCCGAGGAGGACGCCGCCTCCGGTTTCCTCCTCGACGGCTTCCCCCGCACGGTTCGGCAGGCCGAGCTGTTGCACCAGACCCTGGTGGACCAGGACGCCGCGCTGGACCACGTGCTCGCCTTCGAAGTTCCCGACGACCACGTCGTACGACGCCTGGCCGCTCGGCGGACCTGCGGGGACTGCGGGCTGGTTCAGCGCAGGGACCCGGTCGCCAACGACGGGCCGAGCTCCTGCCAGGCCTGCGGAGGCGCACTCCAACGACGCGACGACGACCAGGACGAGATCGTCCGTAACCGCCTGTCCGTCTATGCCGAGCAAACCGTGCCGCTGCTCAGGTGGTACGCGGCCTGCTTTGGGTCGCTGACCCGGGTGAACGCGACCGGGCCGGTCGAGGAGGTTACCCGCCGTGTGCTCGCCGCAATCGTGCCCAGCATGGTCATCTGATTCTCAAGGCCGGCTGGTCAGGGCAACCCAGGGGGTGATGCCGTGGTCAGCTTCTGCCTTGGCATCACGCCTCACACCTTGGGCGGCCGTAGGCGAGGGCATGGGCCGTGTGATGTGCGGGTCTCATCCTCGCCCGTGCTGTCATGCGCTGTCGGTCCTGTGACTAGAGGCATCGCGGCACCGGTTGCACCGCAATTCTGTCTGCTTTCGGCTACTGACTCGTCGTGGGCATAGGACGTGCGTTGTTTCCTGGACGGCGCTGACCGGGGGCGCGCAAAGCGCCCGGTCAGCGGCCACGTCAAGCGCTCATGCTGCCAGGGTGTCCCGGAGAGCGGCGAGGCCATCGGCGTAGATGCCCTGGAAGAGGTCAACAGCCTCTTCGGCGCTGATGCCGGCGGGGGTGAACGTTCCCGACCACACGACGCGTGAGGTGTCGGCCTGGCCGGGAACTTCCTGCACCCTCAGCGTGGACAGGTAGCCGGTGACGGGGAACGGAGCCTCGAGAACCGCGTAGCTGTAAGAGCGTGCGGTGTCGTCGAGGGCTATGAGCCGCTCGACGATCACGTCGCGTCTGCGTTCTCCGGTCGGCGCACGTGGCCGCCCTCGGTCGCCAAGGCCACATCCCCTAAAGCTGCGGCCCCGTCACCACAGACGCAATCGCAGTACTAAAAGCCGGTTCCGGTTCCCGTCCCTTCACGGGCTGACGTCGCGGCACCTGGACGAACGGCCGCTATCCGGCACGCCCCGGCAGGGGCCGGCCCCTACCCGGTGCTGCATCGGCACATCAATAGGCCGCCGGACGCCGGTTGTAGGCGTCCGGAGTGGCCTTTGTTCGGGCTCGCGTCCTGGAAGACCAGCTTCCAGGGCCGGTGTTGACGTCCCCTTCGTTGCCGGTGTCGGGCCCATGTCGGCCGTCCGCCAACCGTCCTCCATGGGGCCGGACATGGCCCCAGAGATGGTCGGCCGCATCGTCGGGGAAGGGATCACGTTCGACGCCGCAGCCTGCGGCCGAGTCCGGGGTGCGTTGGCCTGCACCCCTCGACCGTTCAGTTGACGCGGCATGTAGGCCGCATCGGGGATTTCCTGCGCGAGCACGTCCCCGGTTTCGAAGCGGCGTACACGATGCCCGCGATCTTCCCGGGCGTACGCGAAACCCGGCACATTAAGCTTGATCTTTAGCCTCGGGGTCCGAACGACTCCTCGTACTTGATCACTCGGAGTGGTAACTGTCCTACACGCAGGCGGCCTTCGGCTGAGCATGTGATCCGGCCAAGGAACATACAACGCCCAGCACGAAGGCCGTGGGGACGAGCCTGCTGCATCACGTCTTCCGACAGAATCCGTTTGCGGAACCGTCACGCTTCCGGGGTGAGTTCTACTCGTGTCTGACCAGGCGTGCGGACGCGTTGTTCGAGCTGGCGGCCGCCGTATTGTGTGCGGACGGCCCGGTCCGGTCGCTGGTGGAACTGTCGCTGGTGGGCGAACACCGGCGCGGGCACGGCGGGCTCTACGACGCCCTGGCCGCAGCCCGGTCGAGGTGGCCCGGCCGCGACGGGCCCTTGCCGTGGTGCCGCTGCCGCGGGCGTCGGATGGCCGGCTGGTGCTGGCCGCCGACCTGACCTGCTGGTTGCGGCCCAACGCGCACACCTCACCGCAGCGCATCCTGTGCCACACCTACGGCCGGGGCAAGGACCAGCACATCCCCGTTCCCGGCTGGCCGTACTCGGTGATCTGCGCGCTGGAGACGGGCCGCAGTTCCTGGACCGCGCCGCTGGACGCGCTGCGTCTGGCACCAGGAGACGACGCCGCGACTGTGACCGCCGGGCAGATGCGCGAACTCGTCGAGCGGCTGGTCGCCGCCGGGCAGTGGAAGGACGGCGACCCGGAGATCCTGATCGTGGTGGACGCCGGCTACGACGTGCCCCGCCTGGCCTTCGTGCTGAAGGATCTGCCGGTGCAGGTACTGGGCCGGATGCGCTCGGACCGCGTCCTGCGCCGCGCGGTCCCACCTCGCGAGCCCGGTGTCCGGGGCCGCCCGCCCCGCCACGGCGGCGAGTTCGTGTTCGGTGACCCGGCCACCTGGGGCACCCCCGACGCGCAGACGGTGACCGCAACCCGCCTCTACCGGGACAGTCGTCGCCCGGGCCTGGGACCGGCTCCATCCGAGACTGGCGCACCGCTCGGCCTGGACCGCCCAGCTGGGTGCCCTGCCGGTGATCGAGGGCACCGTGATCCGTCTGCAGGTCGAGCATCTGCCCAGCGGCGCGACACCGAAGCCAGTCTGGCTGTGGCGGTCGGGCACCGACGCCACCACCGCCGACGTCGACCGTCTGTGGCAGGCGTTCCTGCGGCGCTTCGACATTGAACACACCTTCCGGCTGTTCAAGCAGACCCTGGGCTGGACCTGCCCGAAAATCCGCACCCCTGAGGCGCTGACCGGTGGACCTGGCTGGTCCTCGCCGTGTTCACCCGGCTGCGTCTGGCCCGCCCGCTGGCGGCAGACCTCCGGCGGCCGTGGGAGAAGCCGACCCCGCCCGACAGGCTCACCCCCGCACGCGTCCGCCGCGATTTCCGGCACCTCCGCCCGAAGGCCGCCTGCCCAGCCGGAGCACCGAAATCCTCCCGCCCTGGACCTGGACGGCCACCCGGGAGCAAGAACGCCCGGCCCACCCCACGCCACGACGTGTACACGGTCGGCAAACCAGGCCCGGCAAAGGGACGAACGAAGAAGTCAACGACCCCACGTCCACGCCGCACAGGTTAAAGATCAAGTTAAGGGCCTGTACGAGATCTCGGACGACGACGTCAACGAGGGTCGCTCCCAGCCGGACACCGTCGGCAAGGTGTGCTTCCCGGTCGACATCCACGACCCGGACACCGGGCAGGCCGAGTTCTTCCAGATCGGCGGGGACGGCACCTTCGACATCCCGTACCGGTCGCTGGTGCCGGCGGGCGTGGACAACGTCATCGTCGCGGGCCGATGCATCTCGGTCAGCTCCTACGACCATGGCGCCACGTACCGGCACATCACCCTCGCCATGCTCGCGCACGCCTTCCTGGCGGCCACCACGCACCGGGCCAGGGAAACGGGGGCGGAACCGGTGAGACGGCCGGGGCCATCGAGCTCACAGTGGCGGAGGTTCGGCGACTCCTGGCAGCTTGTCGTCCCCGACCCCCGCACCAGCGCGGACACCGAGCCCGACGTCACGCGATGAACTGGTCGAACTGGCGTCGGCGACGCCAAGCAGTCGCCTGTGCTGCTCGACCTGGTCCTGGGCGAGCCGTGCCACGTCTTCCGGTCCCGCCAGTTCGTTGAAGAACAGTTTGATCTCCGCGATGTCGCGGAGTTCGAAGTGCTCCTTGACTGGCTCGGCCAGCCACTCGCACAACGCGGCCTGGCCCACGTCGTACGACCTCAAGCGCGCGATCAGCCGGTCCGTGGGCTACTTCTGGAACTTCCCCCACGCGCAGCTGTACTCGGAGCCCAAGCGGCTC
>NZ_JBIADZ010000074.1:0-11514 GCF_042868035.1 Streptomyces sp. NPDC007875
TGCGGCTGCTGACCGAGGCGGTGGAGTGGCCGAACGGTGAGCGGCCGCGCCGGGCCGGTGTGTCCTCGTTCGGCGCCTCCGGCACCAACGCCCATCTCCTGCTGGAGCAGGCCCCCGAGCCGGTCGAACGTGTCACGACCGAACCCGTGATCTTTTCCGATACGCGGGCGGTTCCATGGACGCTGTCCGCACGGAGTGCGGAGGCGCTGCGCGGCCAGGCCGCCGCGCTGGCCGAACGCATGGCCAACTCCCCCGAGATGACGGCGGTCGAGGTGGGCTGGTCACTTGCCACCACGCGATCGCTGTTCGAGCACCGGGCGGTGGCATTGGGCGATGACCGCGCCGAGCTGTTGGCCGCCGTGGAGGCGCTGGCGAGCGGCGAACCACATCCGGGTGTGGTGCTCCCCGGCGGTGGGGCGGCGACGGGCAAGACGGTGTGGCTTTTCAGCGGTCAGGGCAGCCAGCGCCAGGGGATGGGGGCCGGGCTGTACGACCGGTTCCCGGTGTTCGCCACGGCGTTCGACGAGGTCTGCGGCCTCCTCGACCCCCACCTCGAACATCCCCTTCGCGACGTGGTCTTCCACGGTGTGGCCGAGCGGCCAGGGCTGCTGGATCACACCACCTATGCCCAGGCCGGGCTGTTCGCTCTGCATGTTGCCCTGGCGCGCCTGCTCGACTCGGTCGGCGTACGCCCCGACGCGGTCATCGGGCATTCGATCGGTGAGATCGCGGCAGCCCATGTTGCCGGAGTCTTCGACCTCCCCGACGCCTGCCGTCTCGTCGCCGCCCGCGCCACCCTGATGGGTGGGCTTCCCGAGGGCGGAGGCATGGTCACCATGGCGGCCACCGCTGACGAACTCGCCGAGGATCTGGCCCGATACGACGGCCAGGTGGGCATCGCCGCCTTGAACGCCCCCGGCAACACCGTAGTCTCCGGCCCGGTCGAGATGGTCGCCGAAATCGGCGCCAACTGGGCGGCCAAGGGCCGCAAGACCAGGACCCTGACCGTCAGCCACGCCTTCCACTCCCCGCTGATGGACTCCATCCTGGAGCCGTTCGCGCAGGCCATCGACGGTCTGACCTTTCAGCGGCCCACCCGTCCGGTGCTCAGCAACCTCACCGGTGAGCCGGCCGACGAGGAGTTGGCCACGCCGGGCTACTGGGTGCGCCACATCCGCCAACCCGTCCGCTTTCACCCCGCCGTCGCTCATATCGCGCCCGAAACCGGCGTCTTCCTCGAACTCGGCCCTGACCCCGTCCTGGCCACCGCGACGCAGCACATCCTTCAGTACCTCACCGCCGACGAGGCGACGGCCGACGCCGACGCCCACGAGGGCGGGGCCGGGGCCGGGGCCGGGCGGCCGACTCCGCTGGTCACAGCCACCCTGAGCCGTAAGCGACTGGATGTGCACGCGCTCGGCCACGCACTCGCCCAACTGCACGCCCATGGCACCGATGTCGACTGGGCCCACTGGTTCCCGGCCGACCCGGCGCCCCGTACGGTCGACCTGCCCACGTACGCCTTCCAGCGTGAGCGCTACTGGCTGGCCCAGGGCGGTGGCGTCGGAGATGTGGGGGCCGCCGGGCTGCAGCGGGTCGAACATGCGCAGCTGCCGGTGGCCGTCGGGCTCGCCGACGGCGGGCTGGTGCTCACCGGCCGCGTCTCGGCCGGTGGCGCTGGGGGCTGGCCGGCCGAGCATGTGATGGCGGGCGCCGTGCTGGCGCCGGGCGCGGCGCTGGTGGAATGGGCGCTGCGGGCCGCCGATGAGGCGGGCTGCGGCGGAGTGGACGAGCTGGCGCTCCAGGTCCCGCTCGTCCTGCCCGCGTCCGGTGGGCTGCGCGTTCAAGTGGTGGCCGGAGTGGCCACCGAGGACGGGCGGCGTGATGTGCGGGTGTACTCCCGGCCGGACCGCGATGTCGAGCCCGGTGCCGAGCCGGGCTGGGTATGCCATGCCGAGGGCGTCCTGAGTCCGCCGTCCCCGCAGAGCCCCGCGCGGGGCCCGGTGGACGAGCCGGGCCGGGCATGGCCCCCGGTGAGCGCGGAGCCCGTACAGCTCGACGGGTTCTACGAGCGCGCCGCGGCGTCGGGGTACGGCTACGGGCCGTCGTTCCGTGGACTGCGGGCCGTATGGCGGGACGGCGCGGACCTGCTGGCCGAAGTGGCGTTGCCCGAGGCCGCCGGAGGCCCGGAGGGATTCGGTATTCATCCGGCACTGCTGGATGCCGCGCTCCATCCGGCGTTCCTCCTCGACCGGCCCGGGCAGGAGCACGAGGACGGCCGGGTGTGGCTGCCGTTCGCCTGGAACGGCGTGTCGCTATGGGCAGGCGGTGCCACGACCGTACGGGTCCGGCTCTCGCCCCGGGAGCAGGAGGCGGGTGGCGCCGAGGGCGAGCGCGGTCTGCGGCTCGAGGTGGCCGACGCCCTGGGCGGTCCGGTGCTGACCGTCGACTCGCTGGTGATGCGACCGGCCGACATCGACCAACTGCGGGCCTCCGGCGGGCCCGAGGTGGAGGGGCTGTTCACCCTGGAGTGGACGCCCCTGCCCGTCCCCGCACCGGACACCGGCGCCGGACAGCAGGGGCCGGATCCGGCGGACGGCGGCGAGTGGGTGGCTCTGGGCCCGCAGGGGTGCGGGCCGATCGTGCCGGGCGCGGTACACCATCCGCATCTGGAGGCGTTGGTGTCCGCACTCCACTGTGACGGCCCCGCCCCCTCGGTGGCCATCGCGTATCTGCCCGCCCTCGGCTCGTCCGGAGATGACACGGGTACGGACCTGGCGGCCGCCGGTCTGGCGGCCTCGGAGCGGGTGCTGGAACTGGTGCGGGGCTGGCTGGCCGAACCGCGGCTGGCCGAGTCCCGGTTGGTGGTGGTCACGCGGGGAGCGGTCGCGATCGACACCTCCGAGACCGAGGGGGCCTCCGAGGCGGACGGCGCTTCCGAGGCGGACGGCGCTTCCGAGGCGGACCGCGCCGGGGACGGCGGCCTGGACGTGGCCGGGGCCGCCGTGTGCGGGCTGGTGCGCAGTGCGCAGGCGGAGAACCCGGGGCGATTCCTTCTGGTCGATCTCGACCCGGACTCCGAGCCGCTCGAAGAGGGTGTGCGCAACGCCGTGGCGTGGGCGGCGCACCTGGACGAGCCGCAGGTCGCGCTGCGGGCGGGGCGGCTCCGGGTGCCCCGGCTGATGCGTGCCGGTGGCGCGAGCAGTGGAGGTGTGGCCGCACTGGTGGGACAGCCCGCATGGCGGCTGGAGCTGACCGGCGCGGCCACGGTGGACAACGTGAAGCCGGTGCCGTGCCCGGAGGTGCTCGAGCCCCTCGGACCGCGTCAGGTGCGGGTGGCGGTGCACGCGGCCGGTATCAACTTCCGCGACGCGCTGATCAGTTTGGGCATGGTCCCGGGCCAGACCGGGCTCGGTGGCGAGGGCTCCGGTGTGGTGCTGGACGTCGGCCCCGAGGTGACCGGGCTCGCGGTGGGCGACCGGGTCATGGGAGTCTTCGACCGCGCGTTCGGTCCGACGGCGGTGACCGACGCCCGCATGGTGGCGCCCGTTCCCACCGGGTGGACCTCTCCGCAGGCGGCCTCGGTGCCGGTGGCGTTCCTGACCGCCTGGTACGGGCTCGTTCAGCTGGCCCGGCTCCAGGCCGGGGAGACGGTCCTGATCCATGCCGCGACCGGCGGTGTGGGCATGGCGGCCGTACGGATCGCCCGGCATCTGGGGGCGGAGGTCTACGCGACGGCGAGCCCCGGCAAGCATGAGGTGCTGGAGGCGATGGGCATCGACGAGGCACACCGGGCCTCGTCGCGCGATCTGGACTTCGAGGAGGTGTTCCGCGAGGCCACCGGCGGACGCGGCGTCGATGTGGTGCTCAACAGCCTCGCCGGACCCTTCGTCGACGCTTCCCTGCGGCTGCTGGGCGAGGGCGGCCGGCTGATGGAGATGGGCAAGACCGACCTCCGTGACCCCGAGCGCGTCGCGGAGGAGCATCCCGGGGTGACGTATCAGGTGTACGACCTGATCACCGACGCCGGGCCCGAACACATCGGCCGGATGCTGGGCGAACTGGGCGAGCTGTTCGCCACCGGAGCCCTGCGGCCGCTGCCGGTGCGGACGTGGCCGCTCGGCCGGGCACGTGAGGCGCTGCGCCATCTCAGCCAGGCCAAGCACACCGGCAAGCTGGTCCTGGACATCCCTGCCCCGGTGGACCCGGACGGCACCGTCCTCATCACCGGTGGCACCGGCACCCTGGGCGCGCTGGTCGCCGAACACCTCGTACGCGTCTGGCGGGTCGGGCATCTGCTGCTGGTGAGCCGCCGGGGCCCGGAAGCGCCGGGCGCCCGGGACCTCGCCGACCGGCTGACCGCTCTCGGCGCGCGAGTACGCATCGTCGCCGCCGATGTCACCGACGCGGCAGCCGTGGCCGACCTGGTGGCGGGGGTCGACCCCGGGCATCCGCTGACCGGAGTCATCCATGCCGCGGGTGTGCTGGACGACGCGGTCGTCACCGCGCAGACTCCTGAGCGGCTGGCCCGGGTCTGGGCGGCGAAGGCCACCGCCGCGGCACATCTGCACGCCGCGACGGCACATCTGCGCCTGGGCGCGTTCGTGCTGTTCTCGTCGGCCGCGGGGGTGATGGGCAGCCCGGGACAGGCCAACTACGCGGCGGCCAACGCCTTCTGTGACGCGCTGGCGGCCCACCGTCAGGCACTGGGCCTGCCGACGGTTTCGGTGGCCTGGGGCCTGTGGGCCGCATCCAGCGAGATGACCGGCGGCCTCGCCGACGCGGACCTGGCCCGGATGACCCGCTCGGGCGTCACCGCGATGGCCGCCGCCCACGCCCTCCGGCTGCTCGACGCGGCGGCCGAGCACGGCGGCCACCAGCTGATCGCGGCGGACATGAATACCCGTGTCCTGGCCGCCCAGCCCGCCGACGGCCTCCCCGCCACGCTCCGCGCCCTCGCCGCATCCGGCGCCGGTGGCGCGGCGGCGCGGCGTACCGCGGCGGCAGCGGATGCGCGGCCGGACGACTGGGCCGGCCGGCTGGCGGGCCTGTCCGCCGCGGAACGGCACCGCGCGGTCCTCCAGTTGGTCCGTGGCCATGTGGCCACCGTGCTCGGGCATGCCGACGCCGAAGCGGTGCAGGCCGAGGCCAGCTTCAAGGAGCTGGGCTTCGACTCGCTGACCGCCGTCGAACTGCGCAACCGGCTTGCCGCCGCCACCGGTCTGCGGCTGCCCGCCGCCCTCGTCTTCGACTATCCGGAAGCGGCCGTGCTCGCCGACTACCTGCTGGAGCGCATCGCCCCGGCGGTCGGCGCCGCCCCGGGCCGGGACGGCGCCGATCCGGTCCTCAACGAACTGGCCAGGCTCGAAGCCATCCTGGTCGGCCTCGAGATGGAAGACGACGATTCGGGGGCGGTCACGGCACGGCTCGAAAGCCTGCTGGCGAAGTGGAAGGCGACACGAAAGCCGGCGGAGGAAGAAATGACCGCCGCGGAGAGGCTGGAGTCCGCGTCCGCGGCCCAGGTTCTCGACTTCATCGACAACGAACTGGGTGTGTCCTGAATGTGCCGGGCGCGACGATCGCTGAGGCCGGGTGAAACCTCATGGTGAACGTGAATGAAGAGAAACTTGTCGAGTATCTCAAGCGCGTCTCCGCGGATCTGCACGATACGCGCCTGCGTTTGCGCGAGGTGGAGGAGCGATACCAGGAGCCGATCGCGGTCGTGAGCATCGCGTGCCGGTTCCCGGGCGGAGTGAGCACGCCCGAGGACCTGTGGCGGCTGGTCACCGGCGGTGTGGACGCCATCGGGGACTTCCCCACCGACCGCGGCTGGGATCTCGACAGGCTCTACCACCCGGACCCGGACCACCCCGGCACCACGTATGTCCGGCGGGGCGGATTCCTCTACGACGCCGACCGATTCGACCCCCAGTTCTTCGGCATCAGCCCACGCGAGGCGCTCGCCACCAGCCCTCAGCAGCGACTGTTGCTGGAAACCGCCTGGGAGGCGTGCGAACGGGCGGGAATCGACCCGGTGTCCCTCAAGGGCTCCCGGACGGGCGTCTACGCCGGTACGGCGACCACCGGCGGCGCCACACCGGGTGACCTTCCGCAGAAGGGATCCGAGGGATACGCGGGCAACGCACCGAGCCTGCTGTCGGGCCGGGTCTCCTACACCTTCGGCCTGGAAGGACCGGCCGTCACGGTGGAGACGGCGTGCTCGTCATCCCTGGTCGCGATCCATCTGGCCTGCCAGGCACTGCGGCAGGAGGAGTGCATCCTGGCCCTGGCCGGCGGTGTGACGGTGATGGCCACCCCCGAGGTGTTCACCGGCTTCTCCCGGCAACGGGGGCTGTCCCCGGACGGACGGTGCAAGGCCTTCTCGGTGCACGCCGACGGCACCGGATGGGGCGAAGGCGTCGGGCTCGTCCTGCTGGAGCGGCTCTCCGACGCCCGGCGCAACGGTCATGAGGTGCTCGCCCTGATCCGTGGCTCGGCGATCAACCAGGACGGCGCCAGCAACGGATTCACCGCGCCGAACGGTCCCTCCCAGCAGCGGGTGATCCGCCAGGCCCTCGCCAGCGCCCGGCTGGCCCCGTCCGAGGTGGACGCGGTGGAGGCGCATGGCACGGGCACCAAGCTGGGCGACCCGATCGAGGCCGACGCGCTGATCGCCACCTACGGTCGGGACCGGCCGGCGGACCGGCCGCTGTGGCTCGGGTCGCTCAAGTCGAACATCGGCCATACGCAGGGTGCGGCGGGCGTTGCTGGTGTCATCAAGATGGTGATGGCCCTGCGACATGGCGTACTTCCGGCCACCCTCCATGCCGAGGAGCTGACGCCCCATGTGGAGTGGGACGGCGGCGGGGTGCGGCTGCTGACCGAGGCGGTGGAGTGGCCTGAGGGTGAGCGTCCGCGCCGGGCCGGTGTGTCGTCCTTCGGGATCAGCGGCACCAATGCGCATGTGATCGTGGAGCAGGCTCCTGAGGGGGATGTGGAGTCGGCCTCCTCCGAGGTAGGAGGGGTGGTGCCGTGGGTGGTCTCGGGGCGCAGTGCGGAGGCGTTGCGGGGGCAGGCGGCCGCTCTGGTTGAGCGGGTGGGTGGTGCGTCCGGGTCTTTGCCGGTGGATGTGGGGTGGTCGCTGGTGACGACGCGGTCGGTGTTTGAGCATCGGGCGGTGGTGGTGGGCGCTGATCGGGCCGAGTTGGTGGCGGCGGTGGAGGCGTTGGCGGGGGGTGTGTCGCATTCGGGTGTGGTGCAGTCGGGGGCGGCGGCGTTGGCCGGGGACCCGGGTCCGGTGCTGGTCTTCCCCGGTCAGGGTTCGCAGTGGGTGGGGATGGGTGCGGAGTTGCTTGAGGTGTCGCCGGTGTTCGCGGCACGGGTGGCGGAGTGCGAGCGGGCGCTTTCGGCGTATGTGGACTGGTCGCTCACGGATGTGTTGCGCGGCGCGGAGGGTGCGGCGGATGTGGGGCGGGTGGATGTGGTCCAGCCTGTCCTGTGGGCGGTGATGGTGTCGCTGGCTGCGGTGTGGGCGGGGTATGGGGTGCGTCCTGCGGCGGTGGTGGGTCATAGCCAGGGTGAGATCGCGGCGGCTGTGGTGGCCGGAGCGCTGTCGTTGGAGGACGGCGCCAAGGTGGTGGCCTTGCGGAGTAAGGCGTTGCGGCGGTTGGCCGGTGGTGGGGCGATGGCTTCCCTCGGAGTCGGCCAGGAGCGGGCGGGCCAACTGCTCTCCGACCTGGGAGACCAGGCCGCTGGTGTGGGCGTGGCGGCCGTCAATGGGCCTTCGTCCATGGTGGTTTCGGGTCCGCCGGAGCAGGTGGCCGCTGTCGTAGCCGCATGCCAGGAGGCAGGGGAGCGGGCCCGGTTGATCGAGGTGGATTATGCCTCGCACGGTCCTCAAGTGGAGCAGATCCGCGCTGAGTTGAACGATGTCCTGGCCGGCGTCCGTCCGCTTGATACGTCCGGTTCGGGCACGGCGTTCTACTCGACCGTGACCGGCGGTCGTGCCGTCACCACCGACTTGGACACCGGCTACTGGGTGACCAATCTCCGTGAGCGGGTGCGGTTCACCGATGCCGTCGAGGCGTTGCTGTCCGATGGGCATCGGGTGTTCATCGAGGCCAGTACGCATCCCGTGCTGACCCTGGGCCTGCAGGAGACCTTCGAGGAAGCCGAGGTCACGGCCGTCACAGTGCCCACCCTGCGCCGTGACCATGGCGGACAGGCTCAGCTCCTCCATTCGCTCGCCCAGGCGTTCACCGCCGGGGTCGATGTCGACTGGTCGGCCGCCTTCCCGGCCGACCCCACTCCTCGTACCGTCGACCTGCCCACGTACGCCTTCCAACGCCAGCGCTACTGGGCCACTGCCACCGGCGGAGTCGGCGATGTGGGTGCCGCGGGGCTGCAGAGGGTGGAGCACCCGTTGTTGCGGGCGGCGGTGGGCCTTGCCGATGGCGGGCTGGTGCTGACCGGACGGGTGTCGGCGGGCGGCGGCGAGGGCTGGCTCGGTGACCATGTGGTCGCCGGAACGCCGCTGGTTCCGGGTGCGGCGTTGGTGGAGTGGGCGTTACGGGCCGCCGACGAGGTGGGCTGCGGCGGCATCGAGGAACTGGCGCTGCGGCTCCCCTTGGTGCTGCCGCCGTCGGGCGGGCTGCGGGTGCAGATCGTCGTAGGCGAGGCCACCGAGGACGGGCGGCGCGATGTACGGGTCTACTCCCGGCCCGACCGCGACGCCGAACCCGGCGCGGATCCGGACTGGGTGACCCATGCGGAGGGTGTCCTGAGCCCGCCGGGCGCGCCGAATGCGGCCGAGGAGCTGGGGGGAGTCTGGCCTCCCGAGGGCGCGAAGCCGATGGATGTCGAGGGGTTCTACGAGCATGCCGTGGCGGCGGGCTATGCGTATGGGCCGTCGTTCCAGGGGCTGCGTGCCGTGTGGCGGGACGGCGCTGATCTGCTGGCCGAGGTGGCGCTGCCCGAGGCGGCGGGGGACGCGGACGGCTTCGGCATCCACCCGGCACTGCTGGACGCCGCCCTGCATCCGATGCTGCTCGCCGCCGGCATCGAGTCGGCCGACGACGGGGGGATGAGACTGCCGTTCGCCTGGAACGGCGTCTCCCTGTGGGCCACGGAGGCGACCACGGTCCGGGTTCGGCTCTCGCCCCGCCGGCCCTCTCCCCATCAGGACGGTGCGGTGGGGGAGGGCGGGTTGCGGGTGGTCGTGGCCGATGCCATGGGCGCCCCGGTGCTGACGATCGACTCCCTGACGATGCGCCCCGCCGACCCCCGTCAGCTGAGGTCCGGGGGCGGAGGTGGCGTCGATGGGCTGTTCGCGCTGGACTGGATCCCGATGCCCGACGTGTCGGAGGTGGACACCTCCGACGCCATGGGCTGGGTCGTGCTGGGCGAGGACGCCCTGCACCTGGCCGAGGAGCCCGGACTCGGTGATGGGGGAGTGGTGTGCCATCCGGGTTTCGAAGCGTGGGCCGCCGCGCTCGATGACGGCACGCCACCTCCCGCCTTCGCCGTGACCCACCTGCCTGCCGACGGTGGCCCGCAGGAGGCCGGAGCCGTGGCGAGGGCGGCCGATGGCTTGGCCGCCGTCGGCCGAGCGCTGGAGCTGGTGCAGGGGTGGCTGGCCGAACCGCGGTTGGCCGACACCCGGTTGGTGGTGGTGACACGCGGTGCGGTGTCGACCGGCGGCCCTGACGACGGGGATTTTGGCGAGGAAGAGCTGAATGTGGCCGCGGCAGGGCTGTGGGGCCTGCTGCGGAGTGCGCAGGCGGAACACCCGGACCGGTTCGTCCTCCTCGACCTCCACCAGGCCACCGATCCGACCGCGGGTGATGTGGCGGATGCCGTGGCCCGTGCCGTACGGGCGGATGAACCTCAGGCGGCGCTGCGCGCCGGGCGGCTGATGGTGCCCCGGCTGATGCGCGCACGCGGCACCGACGGCGCTGACGAGGCGGATTCCGGAGGGCTGGCCCCTGGTGGGCTCGACCCCGACGGTACGGTGCTGATCACCGGTGGTACGGGCCTGCTGGGCGGCCTGGTGGCCGAGCATCTGGTGCGTACGTGGCAGGTCAAGCATCTGGTCCTGGTCAGCCGACGTGGCTCGGACGCGCCCGGCGCACCGGAGTTGGCCGACCGGCTGACCGCCCTGGGCGCGCAGGTGCGGATCGCCGCGGTGGATGTCACGGACGGCGACGCGGTCGCCGACGCTGTGGCCGGCATTGACCCGGCGCATCCGCTGACCGGTGTCATTCATGCGGCGGGGCTGCTGGATGACGCGGTGGTCACCTCGCAGAGCCGGGAACAGGTGGCGCGGGTGTGGGCGGCGAAGGCCGCGGCGGCCGCCCATCTGCACACCGCCACGGCGGATCTTCCGCTCCGTATGTTCGTGATGTTCTCCTCGGCCGCCGGAGTCGTGGGCAACGCGGGACAGGCCGGGTACGCGGCGGCGAACGCGTTTGTCGATGCCCTGGTCGCCCACCGGCGGGCGCTGGGACTGCCCGGGCTTTCGCTGGCATGGGGGCTGTGGGCCCAGTCGAGCGAGATGACCGGGCATCTGGGCCGGGCGGACCTGACGCGACTGCGCGGGATGAGGCCGTTGTCGTCCGAGCGCGGGCTGGCCCTGCTGGACGCCGCATGCAGGTTCGCGAGCCCGCTGACGGTGGCCGTGGACTTCGATCCGGCCGGGGCGGCCGGTGAGGATCTTCCGGCGGTGCTGCGGGGATTGGTGGCCGGTCGTACCAGGCGGCGGATCGCCGAGGGGGGCCCGTCGGCCACCGGGTTGGCTGCGCGGTTGGTGGGGTTGGGGGCTGGTGCTCGGTTGGATGTGGTGGTGGATGTGGTGCGGGGTGGTGTGGCGGTGGTGTTGGGGTTTGGTTCTGCCAGTGAGGTGCGGGTGGATGCTGCGTTCAAGGAGTTGGGTTTTGATTCGTTGACGGCGGTGGAGTTGCGTAATCGGTTGTCGGCGGTGACGGGGTTGCGGTTGCCGGCGACGTTGGTGTTCGACTATCCGACGCCGCGGGTGCTGGCGGAGTATCTGTGCACCCGGCTGACCGGCGAGACCGCCGGTTCCCGTACCCCCGTCGCGGCAAGGGCCGATAGGGACGATCCCGTGGCGATCATCGGCATGACCTGCCGTTTCCCGGGAGGCGCGAACTCCCCCGAAGCGCTGTGGGACCTGGTCGCCTCGGGGAAGGACGTGATCGGGGAGTTTCCGACCGGCCGGGGCTGGGACCTGGACGGGCTCTTCCATCCGGATCCCGACCACCCGGGCACCAGCTATGCCCACGAGGGCGCCTTCCTGTATGACGCCGATGCGTTCGATGCGGGGTTTTTCGGGATCAATCCGCGGGAGGCGCTGGCCACCGATCCGCAGCAGCGGTTGCTGTTGGAGGCGTCGTGGGAGGTGTTGGAGCGGGCGGGGATCGACCCGGTGTCGTTGAAGGGTAGTCCGACCGGGGTCTATGCGGGGGTGATGTATCACGACTACGCGGCCGGGCTCAGCGG
>NZ_JBIADZ010000075.1:0-11315 GCF_042868035.1 Streptomyces sp. NPDC007875
CATCGGACGCGCCCTGCTGAAGGGCGACGTCCAGGAGGGCGCCACCGTCAAGGTCGACGCCCAGCACGGCGAACTCGTGGTCACCTACGAACAGCCATCGGGCGAGCACGTCGAGGAGCGAGCCCGGCAGGAAGTCGGAGAGGCGGCGTGACCGACCATGCCAAGCCCAACGATCAAAGCCCGGACCATCAAGTGCCCCAGCTGCGGACGCGCGAACAAGGTCCCCGTGGCGGCCGAGGGCGCCCCTCGGTGCGGCAACTGCAAGTCGCCGCTGCCGTGGATCGTGGACGCGGACGAGAACGAGTTCGCCGACGTCGCCGAGAAGGCGACGCCCCTCGTCGTCGTGGACCTGTGGGCGACTTGGTGCGGGCCCTGCCGGATGGTCAGCCCCGCACTTGAGCAGGTCGCCACGGAGCTGGCGGGCAAGGTCAAACTCGTCAAAGTCGACATCGACCGCAATCCGAACATCGCCCAGCGCTTCGAGGTGCAGGCCGTGCCGACCCTGCTCATCCTGGACAAGGGGGAACTGGTCGCCCGCCGCGCGGGTGCCGCCCCGGCGGGCACCTTGCGCTCGTGGGTCGAGCAAGTGATGGCGGGCCGGGGGGACAGCAAGAGAGGGTGACGTTTATGGCCATCGAACCCGATCCGCACCTGTCGATGGTGCGCCCGGTCTCCCCGCGCAGCCCCGAGGGGTGCGAGGAGTGCCTGCGCCTGGGGTCCCCCTGGGTCCATCTGCGGCTGTGCCTGACCTGCGGACACGTCGGGTGCTGCGACTCCTCACCGCTCAAGCACGCGCGCGCCCACGCCTACGCCGAGCAGCATCCCATCGTGGAGCCCATGGAGCCGGGTGAGAGCTGGCGCTGGTGCTACGCCCACGAGGCCATGGCCTGATGGCAGGCGACGACCGGCCCCCCGAGGCCGCTCCCGACGAGGCGGTGCCGTTCGAGACCCCGGATCTGTACGGCGCCTACCCCCGGCTGTCGCAAACCCAGATCGCGTTCCTCGCCGAGCACGGGGAGCGCTTCCGGGTCGAGCCGGCCCAGGTGCTGGTCCGGGAGGGGGAGGGGTGTTCGGAGTTCCTGGTCATCCTCAGCGGCTCCATCGAGATCGTAGAGGCCCACGGCACCCCCGACGAGCGGGTCCTGAGGGTACACGGGCCGGGGCGGTTCCTCGGCGAGCTGGGGCTCCTCCAGGGACAGGTGGCCTTCTACACCGCCCGGGCCCGAGAGCCCGGAGAAGTGCTGTCCCTTCCGATCGACTGGCTGCGGGTGCTGGTCGCCCGCGATCCGATCCTCGGCGACCTCATCCTCCGTGCCTATCTGAGCCGCCGCGCGCTGCTCGTCGGCTCAGGCGCCGGCTTCCGTATCCTCGGCTCGCGCTACTCGCCCGACACCCGGCGGCTGCGCGAGTTCGCGGCCCGCAACCGGCTGCCGCACCGCTGGATCGACCTGGAGGCGGACCAGGAGGCCGAGGCACTGCTGCGCCGCTTCTCCATCCCCCCGGAGGAGACACCGATCGTCATCTGGCGTGATCAGCGGGTGCTGCGCAACCCCAGCAACGCCGAACTGGCGCGGCTCATCGGTCTCTCCCCTCCGTCCGCCGAGGAGACCCGCAGCGATCTGATCATCGTCGGCTCCGGACCCGCCGGGCTGGCGGCCGCCGTCTATGCCGCGTCCGAGGGACTGACCACAGCCCTCCTGGACGCGATCGCCACGGGCGGCCAGGCGAGCACGTCGTCCCTCATCGAGAACTACTTCGGCTTTCCGACCGGGATCTCCGGTTCCGACCTCGCCGAACGAGGCGAACTCCAAGCGCGCAAGTTCGGGGCCCAGGTGTGGGTTCCCGCGGAAGCGGCTTTGCTCAAGCCCGAGGACGACGGCTACTACCGCGTCACCTTCGCCGACGGCGGCGATGTGGTGAGCCACACCGTCGTGCTGGCAACGGGCGCCTGGTACCGCAGGCTCGAAGTGCCCGGCATCGAACGGGTGGAGGGGACGAGCGTCTACTATGCGGCGACCGTGTACGAGGCGCAGCAGTGCAGCGCGGATCCGGTCGCGGTGGTCGGCGGCGGTAACTCCGCGGGCCAGGCCGTCCTCTTCCTCGCGCAGCGCGTCCCGCGCGTGCATCTGTTGGTCCGGGGCCCGGATCTCGGTGCCAAGATGTCCCGTTACCTCGTCGACCAGATCGAACGCCATCCACGGGTGAATGTGCTGCTGAACAGCGAGGTGCGCGGGGTGGTGGAGGGCGACGAGGTCCTGCGGGCCGTCGTGGTGGAGAACAACCGTACGGGGGAGCGTCGCAATCTGGTCGTGCGCGCGATGTTCGTCTTCATCGGGACCCGGCCCCGTACGGCGTGGCTCGGCGACGTGGTCGCCTTGGACGACCGTGGCTTCGTGCTCACCGGCGCCTCGGCGCAGGCCCGCGCGAGTGGCACGGTCTGGGAGGGCCAGGGCCGTGCCTGTCTGGGGCTGGAGACCAGTCTGCCCGGGGTCTTCGCCGCGGGCGACGTGCGCAGCGGCTCGGTCAAGCGGGTGGCCTCCGCCGCCGGTGAAGGGGCGATGGCCATCCATCACGTCCATGAGCACCTCGGCCACACCACCGTCGACGTCGCGCGCCACCCCGATGACACAGAAGCTCCGTCCGGCCGGTTCACCGAGCCGGGCGGTGGTCACAACACATCCCCTGCCCACTAACCGACACGACCGGAGGTGACGGACGATGAACATGCCGGTTCGCCGACAGCAGCGAGGCCAGGGAACAGTGGAGCGTCCCAGAGGCTGGGCGCGCAATCCACTTCTGGAATTCGACGACCTCATCAACCAGATGGGCGGTCTGCTCGAATCCACGGTCGGAAGCGCGGCTCCCGCCATAGCGGCGTGGACGCCGTCCGGCGATGTGACCGAAGCCGACGACGCCTATCACATAGAACTCGAGCTCCCCGGCGTGGACCGCAAGGACGTCGACATCGAGATCAATGGCCAGGAGCTGGCCGTAACGGGGGAGATCAAGGAACGGGAGCGCAAAGGCATCATGCGGCACAGCAGTCGCCGTACCGGTCGCTTCGAGTACCGGTTGCTGCTCCCGAGCGAAGTGAACACCGAAGACGTCACGGCGAGCATGTCCAGCGGCGTGCTCACGATCACCGTCCCCAAGGCGGCGACCGCCAAGCCCCGTCACATCGAGATAACCGAGAGCAGCGAACGCCAGGGCGGCTGAGACCGCCGGGATCCGGCTCTCTCCCGCGGCGGCCCCGCCCCGCCGGGTGCCGCCGCGGGCATCGGAAGGACTACATGATGGTTGCGGCAGCCTTTTCCTCGTTCGACACCATGGTCGACAAGGCCAACCATGTCCTGAAGGAGATCGAGCACGCCTATGGGTGGCCCAAGGAGCGCCGGAAGCAGTCGTACGCCGCTCTGCGCGCGGTCCTGCACCACCTGCGGGACCGGCTGTCGGTCGATGAGGCCGTGCACTTCGGAGCGCAGCTTCCGACCTTGCTGCGCGGCGTCTACTACGACGGGTGGAAGCCCGCGGAGACGCCCGTGAAATTGAACAGCGAGGAATTCTTCCGGCGGGTCCGGCACGACTTTCCGTACGCGATCGAGGGCGACACCGAGCAACTGGTGCGCACGGTCCTGCATGTCCTCGAGAACCACATCAGCGAGGGCGAGTGGAAGGACCTCAAGGCGCGTATGCCCGCCTCGATGTCCGAGGTCATGCCCTCCTAGCCGGTCCGGCGGCCACCGCATCGCTCCCGGCATTCACAACGGCGTCACAGCAGGAGATTGAAGAGCGGCCAGACCGTCTCCCAGTGCTTGGTCTGCGGATTCTTCAGGTCCGGGTAGATGATCTTGAATGCCTTGGCGAGCGCCAGACTGAGCCCGCCGACGATTTCCGGCAACCTCGCCTCCGTCGCGTCGTCGGGTGCGCGGTCCAGCGGCGGGTGCCTGACGAGCTGATCGAGGATGGGCTTCAACTCGATCTCGTGGTCGAGGTCCCGGAAACGGTGGATGTTCTCCTGTAGCCCCTTGGTGATCGGCAGATCCCACGGCACGATCACGTCCCGGTTGTTGGCCTTCGCGACCGCCTCGGCGATGAGCAGCAGATCGTAGACTTTGGCGTCCACGAAGTCGCTATAGCGCTTGAGGTCGTTCTTGTCGACATCAAGTCCCGCCGCCACCCGGAAGAACTGCTCGAACCTGGGCACGGACATCACCGTCATGGTCACCAACCTCCAGTCGTCCGGCGCTGGGCGTAACCCGGCGCGCCTCGTTCAGCGCCACCCTCGCTCGCCGGATGCGCGACCGCATGGGCCCCCAGGAACCAATCGCACGGACCGGCCTGCTGCCGGCAGGTCGGTGACCGCGCCAGGTCATGCTATGGGTGCGGCTCCCACCGCCGCGGCGACACTCGGGGAGCGCCGTGAGGAGCACTCGGTCAGGTCAGGGGTTCACGGAGGCGGCGGACACGTGGCGGCTGTTCGGGCATGCCTCAGGTGGCCGGGCGCCACGGCGGGGCACACTGTCGCGGAACGGCCCCCAACAACCCCGCCCCGAGGTTCCCCATGGCGTTCGGACTGGCACACCGCGCATTGCGGCCACGGGTACCTTTGCGCCACGGGGAGGGCGACAAGCACCACCTCACCAGCCTTGAGGGGCTGGCCGCGCTGTCCCTGGACGCGCTGAGCTCGGTCGCGTACGGCCCCGAGGCCATCGTGGTCGTCCTGGTCGCCGCCGGCACCGGGGCCCTTACCGCCACGCTGCCCATCACTGTCGTCATCACCGTCCTGCTCACCGTGCTGGTGATCTCCTACCGCCAGGTGATCGCCGTCCATCCGGACGGCGGCGGCGCCTACGCGGTGGCGAAGAAGAGCCTCGGGCAACGGGTGAGCCTGCTCGCCGCGGCGAGCCTGACCATCGACTACGTCCTCACCGTCGCCGTCAGCCTGGCCGCCGGCGCCGCCAGCCTCGCATCCGCCTTCCCGATCCTCTCCTCGCATCTGCTCGCCGTCTGCCTGGTGCTGCTCGCCCTGCTCACAGCCGTGAACCTCTGGGGAGTGGCCGAGAGCGCCCGGGTGCTGATGCTGCCGACCGTGCTGTTCATCGTCAGCATGCTCGGCATCCTCGTCATGGGGATCCTGCGCTCGCACCCCGCGGCCGTCGTCGGCGCCGCCCACCCCGTCCGGACCACCGAGGCGCTGGGCGTCCTGCTGATCCTGAAAGCGTTCTCCTCGGGCTGCTCCGCCCTGACCGGGGTGGAGGCCATCGCCAACGGCGTGCCGATGTTCCGCGAGCCGCGCATCAAGCGGGCCCAGCACACCGAGCTGATGCTCGGCATGCTCCTCGGCGTGATGCTGCTCGGGATGGCGTATCTGATCCGCCGCGACCATGTGGCGCCGCGCGGCGGTGTGACGGTCCTCGCCCAGCTCGCCGCCGGGTCGTACGGAACCGGATGGGAGTACTACGCGACCAACCTCATCGTCACCCTTGTTCTCGCGCTCGCCGCCAACACCAGCTTCGGCGGCCTCCCGGTCCTGATGAGCCTGCTGGCGCGGGACGACCGGCTGCCCCACCTGTTCGGGCTGCGCGCGGAGCGGCCGGTGTACCGGTACGGCGTGGTGGCGCTGGCACTGCTGTCGGCCCTGCTGCTCAACGTGGTGGGGGGCGAGACCCATCGGCTGATCCCGCTGTTCGCCATCGGGGTGTTCACCGGCTTCACCATCAGCCAGGTCGGGCTGGTACGGCACTGGACGACCGAGCAGCCGGAAGGGTGGCTGCGCCGGGCGATGATCAACGGTCTGGGGGCCGTGCTGACCACCGGGGCCGGTCTGGTCCTGCTGACCACCAAGTTCCTCGAAGGGGCCTGGGTGGCCGTCGTCGCGGTGCCGCTGCTGATGCTGCTGTTCACCCGCGTCCAGCGCTATTACACGGCGGCCGGCGAGGAACTCGGGCTCGGGCGGATCCCGCCGCCACCGGTGCGCACCATGAGCCTGGTCATCGTCCCGCTCGGCGAGGTCAGCAGGCTCGCGCAGCGCGCGCTGACGGCGGCGCTCGCCCTGGGCGACGAGGTTGTGGCGGTCAGCGTCCAGGCCGAGCCCGCGAAGGCGCGGGCCCTGCAGGACACCTGGGAGCGCTGGAATCCGGGGGTGCGCCTGGAAATCATCGACAGCCCGCACCGCTCCCTGGTGCAGCCGATGGTCGCGTATGTGCGGCGCGAGGCCGGGGGCGGCCGGGAGATCGCCGTTCTCATCCCCGAGGTTGAGCCCCGGCACCGGCGCTACAAGATCCTCCAGAACCAGCGCGGCCTGCTGCTGGCCACGGTCCTCAGGGCGCGCACCGATGTCGTCGTCTGCATGATGCCGTACGGCCTGAGCATGTGAGCGTGGCCCGCTCGGCGGGGCTTGTGGTACCTCGCGTGGCGGGTGGCCGCGTGGCAAGGCGGAGGGTGACGTCCTCGACTCCGGCAAGGAGGCCCGCATGGACGAAAGGAGCTCTTCCAGATGGCGGCGGACCGTACGCAGCTCTCGCGGCAGGAAGCGGCCGACCTCACTCCGCGCCACTCTCGGTACTGGCGCTTCGGCTGAGCGACGGTGAGGCCCGCGATCTCGCCCTGGAGCTTCCGGAGCCCTGTGGGTACCGGAAACGGGGCTCTTGCAAGATTTTCGTGATGAGTGGCAGCGCGTCATCTTGGTGTCATCGTGCGGAGTGTGTGGCGAACTGCTGGGCATCGTGCTCCCGCACCTGGAGAAGGCGCTGGTGGAGTGGGTGAGCCTTGAGGGTGGGAAGGTAGAGGTCCGGGCGCGTACCCCGGAGGGTGTCGTGTTGCCGTGTCCTGATTGCGGCAGGGTGTCGGTGCGGGTGCACAGCCGCTATCGGCGTCGTCTGACCGATGTGGCGGTCGGTGGCCGGTCCGTCGTGATCCATCTCCGTGTGCGGCGCCTGTTCTGTGACGAGCCGTGCTGTCCGCGGCGGACGTTCGTGGAGCAGGTCGACGGGCTGTCTGTGCGTTACGGACGCTATACGCCGTTGCTGCTGGGGCTGCTCCAGGCAGTGGGGCTGGCATTGGCCGGCTCCGCCGGGGCGAGGGTGCTGGAGGTCCTGCACGTGGCGGTGAGCCGGGTGACGCTGTTAGCGCTGGTGTTGGCGTTGCCGGACCCGGACTGGAGGGTTCCCCGAGTGCTCGGTGTCGACGACTTCGCTGTGCGCAGGGGCGGCGTGTGGGGCACCAAAGACGTACCCGGGGCGCGCCCGGCTCTGCCGCGCGCTGTACGGGCGCCTGGACCGCCTCACCGAGGTGATTGACAGCCTGGGCACAATCCCGGAAACCCGACGCCGCCGTGTGTGATCGCGCCTCGCCCAGAGACACAAGCGCGGTGCAAGACCGCGCGAGGTCACACGGTCATCGGCGAGATCCAGGCCGCACTCGCCGTCGACGGGTTGTGCACCGGGAGGCTGTCCATGTCCGTCAGTTGGACTCGCGCTAGCCGAAACGCTATCCCAAGGGCAGCAACGCGAAGCCGGCGGCGCGCAGGACGACTCCTGCGAAGGCTATGAAGCCCCCTGACATCCGCATCCGCGCTTCCGGGGAGACCGGCTGTACGTCTTCGCCATCAGCGAGCACACCACCCGTCGCACCCGGGTCCTCGGCACCACGGCACACCCCACCGCGGAGTGGCTCGTGCAGCTCGGACGCAACCTTTTCATGGACCTCGAGGACGCGAGCAGCAAGGCGAAGTTCCTCATCCGCGACCGCGATTCCAAGTTCGCAGCCGTCTTCGACGCCCTGATGACCGATGCCGGTCTCAAGGTCGTCAGCACCGGCATTCGGATACCACGGATGAACTCCCTCAGGGAGCGCTGGACAGACCTGCCGCAGGGAACTCCGGTCTATTGCTGGCGGCGGTGCGTGACGAGGGCTTGGAGGGCCCGGGAGGAAATGTTCGGCGAACGGTCACAGTGACCGCATCGCGAACGTACCGGAACCGCAACTCCGATCAGATATTTCCCAGTTGCGGCCACTTGTTATGAGCCGGTCATGTCCCGATGCCGTGGGCGAGGAGGCTCTCGGCGGTCTCCGCGATGGTGTCCTCGATGGGACGCGCTCGCCACCCGAGAAGCTTCTCCGCTTTGGCGCTTGTGGCGTCGAGATCCCGGCCGAGCTGGTGCTTGAGCAGTCGCAGTTCCGGGTTCACGATGCCCAGGGCGCGGGCGAGCCACACGGGCAGTTCACGGGTCGGGGACTTCGCGGCGCGCTCACCGAGGCGGTCACGCAGAATACGCGCGATCTCGACGACCCGCAGGCTGTGTCCGGCGATTGCAAGGAAACGCTCGCCGTCGGCTGCCGGATCGGTCATCGCGCGCAGATGCAGACCCGCGACGTCGCGCACGTCGACGAAGCCCATCCCGAAGGGAGGGCACGCAGGAACCTGTCCCTCGAGCATTCTGCGCACAAGGCGCAGGGAGGTGGGTCGTCGGGGCCGAGCAGTGGTCCACCCCCACGGGATGAACCGCTGCCAGTTCCAGTCCACCGCCTTCGTCTTGGATGAAATGCCAGGCGGCGCGTTCGGCGAGTGTCTTGGAGCGCTGGTAGGGCGGGATATCGCTGTCGACGTTGGACCAGTTCTCCTCGGTGAACGGGGTCGAGCGCTGGGGGTGCCCGATCCCGATGGCGCCGAAGGCGCTTGTCAGGACGACCCGGCGCACGCGGGCGTCGCGGGCGGCGCGCAGCACCCGCAAGGTGTGGAATGCGATCAGGCCGTTGTCGACGTTGGAGTTGGAGCCCTGGAAGATGCCGACGAGCGAGCCCCCGACGCCGGCGAGGATCATGATGATGATCGGGCGGGTGCCCTTGCGCGGGTCGAACACGAGGAACGCGCCGATGATCAAGAGAGTGCCGTAGATCACCCAGCCGGTGTCCATGACGGCCCCGAGGGGGGAGTCGGCGACCTGTCCGAACGCGGTCTGCGGCGGGCCGGTCAGGCCGAGGTGGCTGACCCAGTTGTGCAGGGGGAGTACGGCGGGTCCTGCCATGCGGCGGCGGTGATGAACTCGGCGACCCAGGACACGAGCGGGCCAAGAAGGATGAGGAGGGCCCCGGCGCGGGCAGCGGCGCCGGAGCGGACGATGGGGTTCATGCGAGGGTCATTCCGGGGACGCGCTTGCGGATGGCCTCCATCTCGGCTTCGTCCGAGACGCCCTGCCAGTCGTACCGGGGGGTGTAGGGGGCTTCCAGGGCGCGCACTTCGTCGTCGGTGAGTTCGATGTCGAGGGAGGCCACGGCCTCGTCGATCTGCCGGATCGAGCCTGCGCCGACCAGCGGTGCGGTGACGACCGGCTGGCGTCGCAGCCAGGCGAGCGCGACCTGTGCGCGGCTGACGCCGTGGGCGTCCGCGACCTGTCCGACCGCGTCGATGATCGCGTGGTTGGATGCCTCCTGCTCCGGCGAGTAGAGCAGGTCCGCGTAGGCGCCGTCCGTCTCGGAGCGCACCGTCGAGCGGGCGTCGTCCCACGCGCGGGTGAGGCGGCCGCGGGCCAACGGCGACCAGATGATCGTGCCGACGCCCTCGTCCAGGCACAGCGGGATCATCTCCCGCTCCTCTTCACGGGCGAGCAGATTGTAGTGGTCCTGCATCGACACGAACCGCGCCCAGCCGTTCTGCTTCTGCAGGTGCAGCGCCTTCGCGAACTCCCACGCATGCATGGACGAGGCGCCGAGGTAGCGCACCTTGCCGGCCTTGACGAGGTCGCTGAGAGCTTCGAGGGTCTCCTCCAGCGGCGTCGCGCGGTCGTTGCGGTGCACCTGATACAGGTCGATGTAGTCGGTGCCGAGGCGGCGCAGCGAATGGTCGACCTCGGTCATGATCGCCTTGCGCGACAGTCCCCGTCCGTTGGGCCCCAGCCGCATCGGATGGCGCAGCTTCGTAGCGATCACCACGGCATCACGGTCGGCGAAGTCCTTGAGCGCTCGGCCGAGGATTTCCTCACTGGAACCGTTGGAATACATGTTCGCGGTGTCGAAGAAGTTGATCCCCACCTCCAGCGCGTGCCGGATGAGCGGGCGCGCGTCCCGTTCGCCCTTCGACCAGACGGGGTGCCCGCGGTCGGGCTCGCCGTAGGTCATCGCGCCGATCGCGATCGGGGACACGTCGAGGCCGGTCATGCCGAGCTTGATGTAATGCATGACGCTCCTTAAAGTATGTGGAGAGCTCTCCGCATAACGTAATGGAGAGTTCTCCACTTAGCAAGGTGAGGTCCTGTGGTCCGCTCAGACGCCCGCGAGAACAGGGCACGCATCCTCGCCGCCGCACGCGAAGCGCTCGCGGCGGACGGCACCACGTCGATGAACCAGATCGGCCAGCGCGCGGGAGTCGGCGCGGGCACCCTGTACCGCAACTTCCCCACACGCGAGTCGCTGGTCCTGGCCGTCTACCAGGACGAGGTGGCACGCATCATCGGCACCGTGCCCGACCTGCTGGCCCAGATGCCGCCACTGGAAGCGCTCCGCCACTGGACGACCGACCTCGTCGAGGCCATGCGCAGAAAGCACGGCCTCGGCGACGCCCTCAGCCCGGGCGCGCACCAGGCGATCAGCGAGCAGAGCTACGGGCCGGTCATCGCCGCGATCACAGAACTCCTCGACGCAGGCAAGAAGGACGAAAGCATCCGCCCGGACGCCGACCCAGGCGACTTCCTCCAACTCACCGGCGCCTTGTGGCGCGCCACGTCCAGCCCCGAGGACCGGGCACCCCACATGCTCGCGCTCATCCTCGACGGACTCCGCATGCACCGGTAAACGACGCACACGCGACAGGGCCTGTCAGATGGACGATTTACAGTCCCGTGCGAGGTACCGCCCCTCATCCAGGATGCCGACCCGCGCGCCCTGACCACCGCGGCCGACGAGGCGGGACCGTCTGGATGGCAGGCATGGGCCGAGCCTGCGCTCGGCGCATCCTGCCTGTGGGCGGCCTCCTTCGGTTCCAGCGTCCCGCACGACCTCGTGGCAGCCTTCGCCGCCTCCCTCAGCTCGACCGCACCGGTCCTGCGCCGGGCGCTGCCCGCGGCCACCCGGGAGCGACTGCTGCGGGCACCGGCCTAGTACTGCAACGGTGCTTGCTGTGACTGCTGGCCAGTTTCAGGGGCCGCGCCAGGTCGGGCCGGCGCGGCGTGGGGCTGGATCGATGCTCGCAGCGTTCAGGATGTCCCATACCGTGGATGCGGCGATTGAGGTTCCCCCGCAGTGCGGGAGTGGCTGACTAGCTGGTCAGAGCGGGTTGGCGTGGTTTCAGGTTCACTGGTTCGGTCGCTGCCTGGTCGGCG
>NZ_JBIADZ010000076.1:0-10913 GCF_042868035.1 Streptomyces sp. NPDC007875
CGTCGCCGCCCGCTTCCTGGCCTACGGCTGGAACGTGACCACCGTCGCCGACGCCAACGACCTCGACCGGATCAGCCGCGCCTTCCACACCTTCCAGGGCAGCAGCACTCACTGCCCGGCATGCCCCACCAGCCTCCTCCCATCAGCCACCACGGACAATGGACGATGGCCTAAGAGTGGCGTCATATCGGGTGGCGACTCCGCGCCAGTGTTTGATGCGGTTGGTGCATCGTTCGACGGTGTTGCGCTGCTCGCAGGCCTCGCGGTCGAAGGCGGGTGGTCTGCCGCCCCGGCTGCCGCGCCGCCTGCGGTGGGCGGCCTGGTCGGCCGGAACGGGGATCACGGCCCGGATGCCGCGTCTGCGCAGATGGTGGCGGATGGCGCGGGAGGAGTAGGCCTTGTCGGCCAGGACCATTTCGGGGCGGGTGCGGGGACGCCCGGTGGCCCGTGGGACGCGGATGGCGGCCATCACCGGCTCGAAGGCGGGGGCGTCACCGGCCTGTCCGGCGGTGAGGCGGAAGGCCAGAGGCCGGCAGTTGCCGTCGGCCGCCAGGTGGATCTTCGTGGTCAGCCCGCCGCGGGAGCGTCCGATGGCGTGATCGGCCGGCTCGCCGGCCGGGGCCCCTGTATTGCGGGCCCCGGTGGCATGCTGGTGGGCACGCACGATCGTGGAGTCGACCGCGACCGCCCACTGCGGGTCCTCATCGGCGTCGGCCCGGGCGACCAGGGCGGTGAAGACCCGTTCCCAGGTACCGTCCAGGGCCCACATCCGCAGCCGGTTGTAGACGCCTCTCCAGTTGCCGCATTTCTCCGGCAGGTGGACCCACTGCGTCCCGGTCCGGAACTTGAAGGCGATCGCGTCGATCACCTGCCGGTGATCCCGCCAGCGGCCACCCCGCCTCGGCGTCCGGTCCGGCAACAACGGCTCAATCCGCGCCCACTGCGCATCGGTTAACGGCACACACGGCCTAATGATCGGATGATCCGAACGAAACGGACTAGACGCCGTGGTGGTTCTGCGGCCCGGTGGAGAACGCGGCCCTGCGGGCGGCTGCGGCGAGCCAGGGCCCGATGGAGCCGTCGTTGGTGAGGTCGGCGCGGTAGGCCAGCGCCGCGGTCAGGTAGCGGTGGACTCTCCGGCTGTACCGCCATCGGAGGCTGCGGTGGACCTTGTCGGGACAGGGGGCGAGGCCGCCCCCGTCGCGGGCGCTCCAGATGGTGAGGCGCCAGCGCACGTCCCCGCCGCCCAGGTACTTGTGCGCGTCCCGGGCCGTCGCCGCGTCGGGGAACGCGAAGACCTGGACGGAGACGTAGACGGGGTTCTCGGGCGTGGCGTGGGGACCGGGCTGCTCCGCGTAGACGCCGGCGACCACTTCGGTACAGTCACGGCGCTCGAGTTCCCTGGCCAGGTCGCTGGGGCCCGCTTCACGGGAGAGGCGGGTGTCCTCGGCGATCCGCGCGAACTCGATGTCCACGTCGTTGGTGAACCGCCGCGGCAGCAGGGCGTCCGCGGTGAACGGCGTCTCGTCGGTGGAGGCGCGGTCCCAGGAGTCGGGAGAGGGCGGCCGAGGCGCGCGCCGCGTGACGTCCATCAGGCGGGTGCGCGGGGTCGGGGGCATCGCCGCGGTGGGAGCTTCCGCTGCCGCGCACGACGCCAGGAGTGCCTGAAGCCGCTGCTGGACCTGCTGTGCCGACTGGGGGCGCCGGTCGGGATCGCGCTCCAGTAGTTCGGCGACGAGCGCGGTCACCTCCGGCGGCAGGCCGGGGCGGAACGCGTCGAGGGGCGGGGCCTCCTCGTCGAGCTTGCGCCGCACGACCGCGATGCTGTTGTGCCCGGTGAAGGGCGGCCGACCGGCGAGCATCGCGAAGAGCATCCCACCGAGTGCGTACAGGTCGGAGCGTTCGTCGCCGCGTTCCGTGAGGAACTGCTCCGGCGCGCCGAACTCCGGCGTTCCGGCCGGGGCCAGTTGTGAGGAGCGCGCCACGGTGAACGCGGCCTGGACGAACCCGGCGATCCCGAAGTCGATGACCTTCACCAGCCCGTCGCCGGTGAGGATGACATTGTGGGGCTTGATGTCGTAGTGGATGACCTGGGCCCGGTGGGCGGCCTCCAGCGCGGCGCAGATGCCGCTGGCAATGGCCACGGCACGCGTCAGGGGGAAAGGACTCTCAGCCTGGAGACGCGCTGTGAGCGTCTGGCCGTCCACCTTCTCCATGACCAGGAACAACACGTCGTCGTGGATGCCCCGGTCGTACAGGGCGGCGACGTTGGGGTGGACGATCTGGGCAGCGGCGACCGCCTCGCGCTCGAACCGCCGGGGCAGGTCAGCCTGTGCAATCCCGTCGGGATCCAGCAGCTTGAGCGCGACCTCACGGTGGAGCACGCGATCCCGCGCGGCCCACACCTCGCCCATGCCACCCCGGCCCAGACGGCCGATCAGCTCGTAACGGTCCGCGATCAGCTTTCCCCGCTCCACGGGGCCAGCATACGAGACGCCTCCACACGTGCGAAGACGGCCGGTGCGGCGGCCGCCACACCGTCTCTCCAGCCTCCTCGGAGCACACACGGGTCAGTCCTGGTGACGATGCCGGTGAGGCCTCAGCCGACCAGGCCGCCCACCGCAGGCGGCGCGGCAGCCGGGGCGGCAGACCACCCGCCTTCGACCGCGAGGCCTGCGAGCAGCGCGACACCGTCGAACGATGCATCAACCGCATCAAACACTGGCGCGGGCTCGCCACCCGATACGACAAGACCGAAACCATCTATCTCGCCGGACTCCACATCGCAGGCATCTTCATATGGTCCGCACGGTGATCCAAACGAAAGTACCTAGCCCTGGTCGGCGTTGAGTGAGGCGGTGTGCTCCCGTACCTGCTGCGGTGTCATGTAGGCATCGGTCTGTTCGAAGTGCCGCAGCGACGGCTGTTCCTCCGCGAGAAACCCGATCCGTACGAAGTCGTCGCCCCCAGCCGCGTTCAGTATCCAGTTCGTCAGCGCCCGCGCCTTCGCGACATTGGTGCGCATCGCCCCCACGTGGTAGCCCCGGGCCACCGCCTGCGCGGGCATCCCACGCAGCTCGACGCCCATCGGCTTGGCGACCGCGTCCCTGCCGCCCAGGTCGACCACCAGACCGAGGTCCCTGTGCCGGTAGGACCGAAGCGGCTCACCGCGGAGCGCGGCGATGACGTTGTCCGCCGCTGTCTTGCCCTGCCGGTGGGCGTGCTGTGCAGTGGGCGGGCAGACTGCGCCGTCGCCCCCCGTCAGGTCGGGTACGGCGGCGCCATCGCCCAGCGCGAAGACACCGTCGAAACCAGGCAGCGTCATCTGCGCGGTGGCGGCGAGCCGTCCATGTACCATCTCGGCCCCCAGCGTTCCCACCAGCGGGCTGGCGACCACTCCCGCGGTCCAGATCAAGGTCCGGGAGGGGACGACCCGGCCGTCGGTGAAGGTGACCTGGTACGGCCTCGCCTCGGCGACGGACACGCCGAGCGAGATCTCTACCCCGCGTCGCTGGAGCACCTCCATCGCGCTGCGGCCGAGCTTGTCGCCCAGCTCGGGCATGAGTTTCGGCGCAATGTCAATCAGGTGCCACCTGATCAGGCTTGGATCGAGCCGTGGGTAGCGCCGCACCGCGTGGGTGGTGAGCCGCTGCAGGCAAGCCGCCGTCTCAGTGCCCGCGTAGCCGCCTCCGACGACGACGAACTGCAGTCGGGAGATCTTCTCCTGCTCGTCGACAGCGGCATCGGCCAGGTCGAGCTGGGCGATGACGTGGTCCCTCAGGTACGCGGCCTCGGCGAGCGTTTTCATGCCGCGCCCGTGTTCCTTCAGGCCGGGAATGTCGAAGGTGCGGGTCACGCTGCCGGGCGCGAGCACGATGTAGTCGTAGCGCTCGTTCGTCAGTTCCCCGGTGATCCGGCGGACGACGCAGACCTTCGCTCGGGCGTCCACGCCGATGGCAAGGCCCGGGATAATCCTGGTGCGGTACCTTCCGCGGCGCAGTGAGAGCGCCACCGACTGCGGAGTGAGTACGCCCGCCGCGACCTGCGGCAGCAGCGGCAGATACAGCTGGTAGGAGACCGGCGTGACGAGCGCGATGTCCGCGTCGCCGGGAGCCAGCCGGCGCTCCAGACGGCTCACGCAGGCGACGCCCGCGAAGCCTGCGCCCACGACGAGAATTCTGAGGCGCGCCACGGTGTCCCTCCCTTCTCGGGAGCTGCGTTTGCAGGATGCCGACTCATTGCGGCCGGCTTTGCAAGGCTCCGGCATCCCTATCACCCATCCTCATGGCTCACGGCAAGATGTGCGCGCCGGTGTGAGGAGGCTTGGGCCCCAGCGACAGCTCCGGGAAGGGAACCAGGACTGGTCACAGCCCGGACGGCAGCCATGGAATTCTGGAGCTTCCTGGCGGGCCTATCTGCCCGTCCTCCGGGTGCGGCGCACCGCAGATCACGAGTTCGGATGGCTACTCTGGATCCGCAAGCTGGAGGAGGTTGCGTCGGTATGGGTGACGGGCACGCGCCGGGGCCGTCTGGGCGGGAGGACGTGCTCGGAGCCGACTGGGAGAGCCATCGGCCCGCGGTCTTCGGTGTGGCCTACCGGCTGCTGCATCCGGACGCTGTCTATGTCACCGACGGCGGCAAGGCTGCCGCGGCGCGCAAGCTCATCCATGGTGGTGAGCGCGTCGCGGAGGTGATGGTGCGTGTGGGCCGCCGGTGGCGTCCAGACCGCATCGACCTCGTCGAGGTCGGCGGCGAGCCCGCCCTGGTGTTCCACCGGAAGGGCTGTGTCTACTCCGTGGACACGCTGCAGATCACAGACGGTCTGATAACTGCGTATCGCAGGGTCATCAACCCGGAAAAGCTTTCTCACGTCTGAGCTGTCACACCCCGAAGGGCTGTCTCGTCTCCCTGACGAGAGCCAAATCAACCAAATCGGGACAGACGAGGGAACGCTCGCGGACAGATGAGATCGATCATGCGGACGGCATGCGTCCACCTGCTGCGTTCCTCCGCAGACGAGCCGCGATGAGCCCTGTGTGAAGGGGCTGCGCGCTCGTGCGCCCTTCCTCAGTAAGGACCTTTATGCGGGCCATCACTGTTCGGGACCGTGACGCCGGTCTCGCCGGGCTGTCTCTGACGGACATGCCCTACCCCCACGCGGCCGAGAACGACGTCATCGTGCGGGTGCACGCCGCGGGCTTTACCCCTGGAGAGCTGGACTGGCCGGGCACGTGGACCGATCGCGCCGGCCGCGACCGGACGCCGAGCGTGCCCGGGCACGAGCTGTCGGGTGTCGTCGAAGAGCTGGGGTTCGGCACCACCGGCTTGAGTGTCGGCCAGAGGGTGCTCGGCCTGGCTGACTGGGCCCGCAACGGCTCGCTCGCCGAGTACGCCACGGTGGAGGCCCGCAATCTCGCGCCGCTGCCGACGGACATCGACCACATCCTGGCCGCCGCACTGCCGATCTCCGGGCTGACCGCATGGCAGGGCCTGCTCGACCACGGCCGCCTGGCCACGGGCCAGACCGTCCTCTTCCACGGCGCCACGGGCGGCGTCTGCTCGATCGCGGTACAGCTCGCCCGCGAGGCCGGCGCCCGCGTCATCGGCATCGGCCGGTCCGCCGACCAGGACACCGCGCTCGCACTGGGCGTCGACACCTTCCTGGACCTGCAGACTGAAAAGCTGGAGGACGTCGGCGAGGCCGACGCCGTGTTCGACGTGATCGGCGGAGACATCCTCGACCGCTCGGCCGCCCTGGTCCGGGCCGGTGGCACGTTGGTCACCATCGTCATGCCGCCCAAGGTCCGGCCCAAGGACGGGCGGGCCATCTTCTTCGTCGTCGAACCCGACCGCGCCCGCCTCACCGACCTCGCCACGCGAGTGAGGGACGGCCGGCTCAAGCCCCTCGTCGGCACCGTACGGCCACTCACCGAAGCACCCGCCGCATTCGCCCCCGCCACCCGCACCCCGGGGCAAGACGATCATCCGCGTCGCGGAAGACTGAAGAGGAGACCCATCGTGACCGGAATGCGGATCGCCGGTGGCCTGCTGGCCGTCGCCACGCTGACCGCGGCCACGGCCTGCACCGCCTCGGACCAGCCCGCCCACGCCAAGACGCCCACCGCGGCCGTGACATCGAAGCACCCCACCGAAACCCTCAAGCCACTGCTCCAGCAGGCCCTCCCGAATGTGAAGGGCAAGACGTTCACCTCGATGGTCGTCGACTTCCCGCCCAACGCACACGCGATGCCGCACCGGCACGGCAAGGCGTTCGTCTACGCCTACGTCCTCGAAGGCACCATGCGCAGCAAGCTCGCCGGCAAGCCCGTGCACACCTACCGACAGGGCGAGAACTGGGTCGAGCGGCCGGGCGCTCACCACGTCCTGACCGAGAACACCAGCCGGACCGAACGGGCCAAGCTCCTGGTGGTCTACGTCTCCAACACGGGAGACAAGCTCAAGGTCGACGACCCGAGGTCGTAGCCCGTCTCTCACAGCGGCGCAAGGCGACCCGAACGAATCGAAGGAACCATGACCAACACGCAACGCGTCAACATCGGCAAGCAGCACCCGAGCGCCTACAAAGCCCTCATCGCCCGGTCGGCGGAGGTGGAAGAGACCGCCCGTCACGGCAGGCCTTGACCGCTCCTGATCGAGCTTTTGAAGATCCGCGCCTCCCAGATCAACGGCTGCGCGTTCTGCCTGCGCATGCACACCCGCGACGTTCTCAAGAAGGGTGAGAACTCGGGACCGGATCGCCGTGCTGCCCAGGTGGGAAGAGACCCGCTACTTCTCCGAGACCGACCGCGCCGCCCTCCGCCTGACCGAGGCGGTCACGCGTGCGCCGGGCCGGCACGTCAGCGACGAGGACACAACGACGTCGCGGCCGTACTCACCGCAGACCAGGTCTCGGCGGTCGTCCGGCGGGCAACGGTGATGAACGCTTTCAACCGCGTCGAGATCACCAGCCGGTCCCCCGTCGGAGGCCAAGCTCGTTCCGACGTGATCACCGCTGCTCGGCCCGGAGATCGCCGACGACGTACTCCTGCCCGGCGAGGGCGCCCGCACCGCGCCAACCCGTCTCGCCGATGATCACCGAGTGTCGCAACTCCGTGATCGCGGAACCTGTGCCTGTCCTGTCTACCCATTGGTCAATGCTGGCTGCCAATCCGCGCGACCTCTAAGCGCGTCGGATCACCAGTACGGCCACGTCGTCGAGGTGATCCACCGCGACCGCGGCGTCGAGGATTCGGTCTGCCGTCGCCTCGACGTCGAGGCGGTCGTGGAGGGCCTGCCCGGCCAGCGTTCCCGCTCGTTCCAGCCCGGCTTCCAGGGTCAGCCCCGGCCCTTCGACGACGCCGTCGGTGACCAGGACCAGCGCGGTGTTCTTTTCCAGCGTGAAGGTCTCCTCGGGGTAGTCGGTCTCGGGTACGACTCCCAGTACCGGCCCGCCGGAAAGTGTGCGGATGTCGTGGCTGCCGTCGTCGCGTGCCAAGAGCAGCGGCACGTGGCCTGCGCTGGTGCCGATGACCTGTCCGTCGCGCGGATCGATGCGCAGCATGGTGCAGCTGGCGAAGCGTGGTACGTCCATGGTGACGAGCAGCTCGTTGGTGCGTGTCAGCACGGCTCCCGGCCCCGGTTCGTGGGTGGCGATCGCGCGCATGGACGAGCGCACCTGTCCCATGAAAGCTGCGGCGTCCACGTCGTGCCCTTGGGCGTCGCCGATCTCCAGTGCGACCGCGCCGTCGGGCAGGGCGAACGCGTCGTACCAGTCTCCGCCGATATCGAGCCCGCGCCGGCTGGGCTGGTAGCGGGCGGCGATCTTCAGGCCCGGGAGGTGCTCGGGCAGTGTGGGGAGCATGCTCTGTTGGAGCGCTGTTGACAGTTCGATGTGGGCTTGTTGCAACCTGATGCGCCTGAGTGCCTGGCCTGCCAGCTCGGCCAGAGTGGTCATGAAGGCGAGCTGCTCCGGGGACGGGGGGCGCTCGCTGTCGTACGTCACCGCCCAAGCCCCCAGTGGCCGGTCGCCCACCGGGCTGAGGGGGGTGATCGACATGGCGAGGTCGGGGCCGGGCCGCCTGAGGGGCAGGCTGTCTTCGTGCGGCCAACGACGGGCGAGCTCCTCCTGGTTGGGGATGAATTGTGGCTGGCCGGTGCGGATCGCACTGGCCAGTGGGCGGTCCTCATCCAGCGACAGGGCGTGCAGGGCGTCGGCCTGCCACGTGGGGATCTGGGCATCCGAGGAAACCCGCAGGCGCCCGTCGTCGACGAGCGCGAAGAGGGCGCCGGTACCGCCGAAGGCTGCGGCCAGCCGGGTCAGGACGACCTGCTGCAGTTCCTGCTCGGTGGCGGCGGTGAACAGGGCGGAGGAGAACGCGGCGATCTCCTCGGTGCGCTGCCGCTCAGCACTCACGGCCGCCAGCATTTCCTCTCGGTGCGCCTCCATCTGGGTGTCGTCGCGGATCACCCCGAAGACCCTTTCGGGACCGGCGTACCCCAAGGTGACCCTGCGAGTCTGGCTGGCTAGAACGCGCCAGCCATCGTGCTCGGTAAGGAACCGCGACCTGGTCCAGGGGGACTGGGCGGCGTCCGAGCGGACCAGCTGCCGCAAGCCCTTGCGGTCATCAGGGTGGGCATGCCGGATCACCGTGGACAGGGACATGGACGCTTGCGGGAAAAGCGCGGCCAGAGCAGGTGCGCCGCCCATCCACTCCACCTGGTGCTCATGGGGCGAACACATGCACAGCCCGAGGCCGGCGGACCTGGCCGCAAGCTGGAACGGGATCAGCAAACCGCCCAGGTCGTGCTTCGCGTCCAACGAATGCACCCACACAAGCTGCTCGCCGTCTGCGGGGTCCCTCACTGGCCGCGCCTCGACAAGGCAGACCACCGATGCTGTGCCTGTCCCGGGGAACTCCAGCACACGCATCGCAAGCCTCTTCGTCGTGGCCCCGTGCGTCAGCAGGCTTTCAGCCGCGAGGCGCTGATTGTCGGGCAAGAGATCGCTGAAGGCGCGACCTACGCACTGTTCCCACGGCCTGCCCAGCGCCGTGGCCATCGCGGCGTTGAGGCGGCGGATGGCGCCATCCAGCGTCACCAGAGCCGACGGGGTAGCCCTCTCAAGGAGTTCGTCCGATGCGTCCATCTGCCGCTCCCCGGGAATCGTCGAGCGGGACAACGTCAACCAGTGCGGCGGCCGAAGCTGATCGGCCGGTATCTGCCGCGGAGCAAGTGGTGCGACTGGCCTGCTGCGGAGGAGCACGATGCCGAGCGGTCGCCCAGCCACACCAGGTTTTCCTGTAGCAACGTTACCATTATGGCGGAATCGGGAGCTGCGCGCCGTCATCGCTTTTTGGGCCGAAGCCATTCTCAAGCGTGACCCCCAGCGCCTGGAGCGAATGAATTCATTTCGTGCACTCAATGGTGCCCAGACACTATTATCAATCTCAACGCACTCCAGGATAGCCCTTACGGCTGTCCGCTCGGAACGATCGCCAGCGCCCGCGCCGGAACCGACAGTGGGGCACGGGCCATGCCGGAGGCCGCTTTGTCGAGCAGGAAGGGGCGATCGCGACAAGTCTGCGGCGCATGAAGGAGAACGGGTCCCTGCAGACAGATGCCGACCCCGACTGGCTGGCGGTGAGTTTGATGGCGCGGCACAGGTGGCACTGGATCACATCAAGCCCTATACTCTCGCCCGGAAAAACAATTCCAAAGCAATCGGCAGGTAACTTCCGACTGCAGCGGGAAGCAGCTGGAGAGTTCCTCAGTCGCCCACTTGGTGCGATTTTCCCAATTCTTTGCGGATTTTTTCCGGGCTCCCCCGGTGCTGCCCTTCCGTGATTCTTGCCTGTTTCCTGGTATTGCGACGGCAGCCGCGAAATGTTCTGGATCGTTGTGCCACATGCTTGAGTCGCGTCCTCTGATTGGGGAGGAGCCCATGGTGCGGGCCACGAGCAGCGCGATGTCGTCGCTCTGGCGGTCCGCAAGCATCGTGCCGAGCACCGCCACCCATGTCTCTTCCGGGCGTGCCGGACGCTTGTCGACGGCCTGGTCGAGGGCGTTGCGCAGCAGCCCCAGACCGATGTTGATATCCCTGCCGTGGTTTTTAAGCAGCCCGTCTGTGCAGAGCACGAGTTGGCTACCTTCGGACAGCTCCCATTCGGCGGTTTCGAAGGGCAGACGGCCCAGGCCGAGGGCGGGCCGGCCGGCACGTCGGGGAATCCCACCCACCCGTCGGGGTGCACGAGCGCGGGCGGTCGATGTCCTGCGCGGGAGACGACACAGCCGGCTAGTCTTCTCCCTGCGGTTCCGGCAAGGCTGCCTGCGGATCGACATCACCGGCTCACACGTCACCTACGCGCTGGCGGAAGGCGAACCCTTCCAGATCAAGCCACTGCGGCGAAGTGATCACCCTCTCCAAGGAAGCGGAAGCGCCGCAGACCCGTCCCGTCGAGCCGCCCACCGCCCTGCCCGAGCCCGCCCAACCACCGGGCAGACAACTCCCACCACGCCACTGAGCCACCGCCAGCGACGCCCGCGGTCCATCCCACCGGTCAGTCCGGCGACTGTGTCAGTCCTGACCGGCATCAGTTGGATCGCCGCACTGGTTGACGTACCAATCATGATCCCGCCGCGCCTCTTCGACGGCATTCATGCAACCAGCGCTTTGCGCTGGCGGGTTGTGGAGTGGCCAACCAGACGAGAGCGTGCATGTTGGCGTAGCTCATTCGTTCTTGGGTGGTCCGCGCCCTGGAACGCCTTCTTCGTCATGTGAAGGAATGTGACGCCTACCACCCTTGGCTGTACCCACGATGGTGAGGTTCCCCCGCAGTGCGGGAGTGGCTGACTAGCTGGTCAGAGCGGGTTGGCGTGGTTTCAGGTTCACTGGTTCGGTCGCTGCCTGGTCGGCG
>NZ_JBIADZ010000077.1:0-10461 GCF_042868035.1 Streptomyces sp. NPDC007875
CCATCCAAGACACCACCGAAACCCTCCCCGAGGTCCGGGCCACCATCACCGGCACCCTCCGCCGCCACGACGGCGGCCCCGACCGCGTCCTCACGGGGCTGGGAGGGCTGTTCGCGGCCGGGGTGCCGGTGGACTGGGGCGCCCTGTTCGCCGGTACCGGGGCCCGCCGGGTGCCGCTGCCCACGTACGCCTTCCAGCACCGGCACTACTGGTTGGAGCCCGCCAGGACACCGACGCGGGCCGAGACGGCCGACGGCTCCCTGTGGGCGGCCATCGAGGACGGAGACGCGCAGTCCCTCGCGCGGGATCTCGAGGTGGACGCGGCGGCCCTCGGCACGGTGCTGCCCGCCCTGGCCTCCTGGCGTCGGCGCAGCCGGGAGGACTCCCTCACGGACGCATGGCGGTACCGGATCGACTGGACGCGGGTGGCCACGGCCGACCCGCTGCTGTCGGGCCGGTGGCTGGTGCTGGTCCCGGCCGTGCGGGCCGGCTCGGCGCGGGTCCGTGCGGTGCTGGACGGGCTGGCCGCGCGGGGCGCCGAGGTGGTGGCCGCCGAGGTTTCCGAAACCGGCCGGGAGGCGCTGGGCGACCAGGTCAAGTCGGCGGACGGCTGTGCCGGGGTGGTGTCCCTGCTCTCGTGGGACGACCGCGCCGACATCGAGTACGGCACCGTGTCCACGGGCACCGCGGCGACGCTCGCGGCGGCGCAGGCGTTGCGGGACCACGGGGTCACCGCTCCGCTGTGGTGCGTCACCAGGGGCGGGGTCGCGGTGGCCGGTGAGGCGGCCGACCCGGTGCAGTCGGCGGTGTGGGGATTCGCCGCCGTGCTCGGGCTCGACCATCCGGACACCTTCGGCGGCCTGATCGACCTGCCGGCCGAAGGGGAGGGTGACGGCGAGGCGTTGCCGGACGGGCTGTTCGCGGCGCTGTCGTCCCCGGAGGGGGAGGACCAGCTCGCGGTGCGCGCCGACGGGCTGTTCGCACGCCGGATGGTGCGCGACCGGGACGGTTCCGGCAGCCCCTGGAAGCCGCGCGGCACCGTGCTGGTGACGGGCGGCACCGGCGGGCTCGGTTCGCATGTGGCGCGCTGGCTCGCCGCGAGCGGGGCGGACCATGTGGTGCTGCTCAGCAGGCAGGGCGGTGATGCGCCGGGCGCGGCCGAACTGGTGGCGGACCTGGCGGGGGTGGAGGTCACGGTCGCCGCCTGCGATGTGACCGACCGGGACGCCGTGGCCGCGGTGCTGGCGGAGGCGGAGCGGACCCATCCGCTGACCGCGGTGGTGCACACCGCCGGTGCCGGGCTGCCCTCGGCTCCGGTCACCGAGGTGACCGCCGAGGAGTTCGCCGCCGTGACGGGGGCGAAGGTGCGCGGCGCGCTGGTGCTGGACGAGCTCGTCGGCGGCCGGGAGCTGGACGCGTTCGTGCTGTTCTCCTCCGGTGCCGGTGTCTGGGGCAGTGGTGGACAGGCTCCGTACGCGGCGGGCAATGCCTTCCTGGACGGACTGGCGGCCCGGCGGCGGGCGCGCGGGCTGGCGGCCACGTCGGTGGCGTGGGGCGGCTGGGGCGGCGGGCTCGGCATGATCGACGCCGACGGCGGCGACCAGTGGCGCCGTATCGGCATCCTGCCGATGGATCCGGCGCCGGCGCTGCGTGCGATGGCGCGGGCCGTGGGCGGTGGTCTGCCGAATGTGATCGTCGCGGACGTCGACTGGGCACGGTTCGTGCCGGGCTACACGATGGCCCGGGAGCGGCCGCTGCTGCGGCAGTTGCCCGAGGTCGCCGAGATCCTGGCGGCGGACACGCCGGGCGGGGGCGCATCGCGGCGGGAGGTGCTCCTGGGCAGCCTGGCCGAGCTGACCGGCCCGGAGCAGGAGGTGTTCCTGACCGATCTGGTGCGGCGTGAGGCGGCGGCCGTGCTCGGGCATGCGGACGGGGACGCGGTGGAGCCGGAGCGCGCGTTCAAGGACACCGGGTTCGACTCGCTGACCGCGGTGGAGCTGCGCAACCGGATCAACGCGGCCACCGGGCTGCAGCTCTCCCCCACGGTGGTGTTCGACTATCCGAAGCCGACCACGCTGGCGAGGAGGCTGCGCACGGAGCTGGTCCCCACCGTGGACGGGGACGCGGACGGGACCGCGGACGGCGGGGCCGCCGACGCGGAGGGCCGCGAGCGGGAGATCCGGCGGGTACTGGCTTCGGTGCCGCTGCGCCGCTTCCACGAACTGGGGGTACTGGACGCGCTGGTGCGCCTCGCACACTCCACGGCCGGCGACCTCAGTGGTCCGCGCGACCTCAGTGGTCTGGGCACCGCCGCGGAGGCGGAGACCTCCGCGCTCGCGGAGCTGGATGCCGATGAGCTGGTGAGCCGGGCGATGCGCGGCACGACCTTCGGAAACGACTGACGCCGCGGTTGCGGAGAGGAGTACACATGGCTGCGTCCCGGGAAGACCTGGTCAAGGCGCTGCGTACCTCGCTGATGGACGCCGAGCGGCTGAGGCGGGAGAACGACCGGCTGATCGCCGAGTCCACCGAACCGGTGGCGATCGTGGCGATGGCGTGCCGGCTGCCGGGCGGGGTGACCGATCCGGAGTCGCTGTGGGAGCTGGTGGACGAGGGGCGGGACGCGATCGGGCCGTTCCCCACGGATCGCGGCTGGGACCTGGAGACCCTGTTCGACGCCGATCCTGACGCCGTGGGCAAGTCCTACGTACGCGAGGCGGGATTCCTGGAGGGGGCGGGCGGGTTCGACGCCGCGTTCTTCGGCATCTCGCCGCGCGAGGCCCTGTCGCTGGATCCGCAGCAGCGGCTGCTGCTGGAGACCGCGTGGGAGACCTTCGAGCGGGCGGGGATGGATCCTCGGTCGGTGGAGGGCCGGGACATCGCGGTGTTCGCCGGGGGCAGCGGCCAGGGGTACGGCAGCGGCCCGGGCGAGGCGCCCAAGGGCCTGGAGGGCTATCTGGGGGTCGGCGCTTCCGGCAGTGTCATCTCCGGGCGCGTGTCGTACACGCTCGGGCTGACCGGGCCCGCCGTGACCGTGGACACCGCCTGTTCGTCCTCGCTGGTGGCCGCCCATCTCGCCGTGCAGGCACTGCGGTCCGGCGAATGCTCCATGGCGCTGGCCGGTGGTGTCGCCGTGATGGGCCGGCCCACCGCCTTCGTCGAATTCTCCCGGCAGCGTGGCCTGGCGCCCGACGGGCGCTGCAAGTCCTTCGGCGAGGGCGCCGACGGCACCACCTGGTCCGAAGGTGTCGGGCTCGTTCTGCTGGAGCGGCTGTCCGACGCCCGCCGCAATGGCCACGACGTGCTGGCCGTGATCCGGGGCACCGCGGTCAACCAGGACGGCGCCTCCAACGGACTCACCGCGCCCAACGGCCCCTCCCAGGAGCGGGTGATCCGTCAGGCCCTGTCCAACGCCGGGCTGACGGTGGCCGATGTGGACGCGGTCGAGGCCCACGGCACCGGCACGGCCCTCGGCGACCCCATCGAAGCGCAGGCCGTTCTCGCCACCTACGGCCAAAAGCGCCCGGAGGACCGGCCGCTGTGGCTCGGCTCCCTCAAGTCCAACATCGGCCATGCGCAGGCCGCCGCCGGCATCGCCAGTGTCATCAAGACCGTCATGGCCTTACGTCACGGCCGGCTGCCGAAGACCCTCCACGCCGAACAGCCCACCTCCCAGGTGAACTGGACCACGGGCGCGGTGTCCCTGCTCACCGAGGCGCGGGCGTGGCCGGAGACCGGACACGCCCGCCGCGCCGGGATCTCCTCCTTCGGCGTCAGCGGAACGAACGCACACGTCATCCTGGAACAGGCCCCTGAGGACACCGGGGAGAACACCGCCGGTCAGGAACCGCCCGTCCGCTCGGCGGAGTCCGCAGACCCCGGCCCGGTCGCCACCGGCCACGTGGTGCCGTGGGTGCTCTCGGGCCATACGCAGGCGGCGCTGCGTGCCCAGGCCGCCCGGCTGCTGACCCAGATGCGGGAGACGCCCGCCGACAGCTTGCTGGACGTGGGCTGGTCACTGGCCACCACCCGGACCCGGCTGGACCACCGCGCGGTCGTGCTGTGCGCCGATGCCGAGCAGGCCGTCGCGGGGCTGGATGCGGTGGCCTCGGGCACGTCCGCCCGGTCGGCGGTCACCGGGTCCGTGGCCTCCGGAAAGGTGGCGGTGCTGTTCACCGGCCAGGGCAGCCAGCGGGCCGGAATGGGCCGCGAACTGCACGGCGGCTACCCGGTGTTCGCGCGGGCCTTCGACGCCGTGTCCGCCCAGTTCGGCGACCTGCGCGACGGGGACGACAAGGTCTCGCTCGCCGAGGTGGTCTTCGCCGAGGAGGGGTCGGCGAGGGCAGCGCTGCTGGACCGGACCGAGTTCACCCAGCCCGCGCTGTTCGCGCTGGAGGTGGCACTGTTCCGGCTCGTGGAGTCGTGGGGGGTGCGCCCCGCGTATGTGCTGGGCCACTCGATCGGCGAAGTGGCCGCGGCCCATGTGGCCGGGGTCCTGTCCCTGCCGGACGCCTGCACATTGGTACGGGCGCGCGGGCGGCTGATGCAGCAACTCACCGCGACCGGGGCGATGGTCGCGGTGGAGGCGGCCGAGGACGAGGTGGCGCCGCTGCTCGCGGGGAAGGAGCACAAGGTCTCCATCGCCGCGGTCAACGGCCCGACCTCCGTGGTCGTCTCCGGTGACGAGGACGTGGTCACGGCGGTGGCGGAGACGCTGGCGCGGCAGGGCCGCAAGGCCAAGCGGCTCGTGGTCTCGCACGCCTTCCACTCCCCCCACATGGACGGGATGCTGGAAGCGTTCCGCGAAGTGGCGTCCCGGCTGGCCTACGCGCCGCCCCGGATACCCGTGGTGTCGAACCTGACCGGCGCGGTCGCCGATCCCGAGGAGCTGTGCTCCCCGGAGTACTGGGTGCGGCATGTGCGGGGCGCGGTGCGGTTCCTCGACGGCGTCCGCACACTGGCCGATGAGGGCGTGCGCACCCATCTGGAACTCGGCCCGGACGGGGTGCTGACCGCGATGGGGCAGGACTGTCTGCCCGAGGCGGACGCGGCGTTCGTGCCGTCCCTGCGTCCGGGCGTCCAGGAGGCCCACGCGGTGCTGGCCGGGCTCGCCGGTCTGTACGTACGGGGTGTGCGGGTGGACTGGGACGCGATGTTCGCCGGATCCGGCGCCCGGCGCGTCACCCTGCCCACGTACGCCTTCCAGCACGAGCACTACTGGCTGGAGCGGGCCGCCGGATCCGGCGACGTGGGCGCGGTGGGGCTCGGCGAGGCGGGCCACCCGCTGCTGGGCGCGGTGGTGCAGCTCCCGGAGACGGGCGGGGTGCAGCTCAGCGGGCGGCTCTCGGTGCGGGCCCAGCCCTGGCTGGGCGAACACGTCATCTCCGGGGCGGTGCTGGTGCCCGGCACGGCCATGGTGGAACTGGCCGTCCGCGCCGGGGACGAGACCGGCACCCCGGTGCTGGAGGAGCTGGTGATCGGGCAGCCGATGGTGCTGCCCGGCGACACCGCCCTGAGCGTCCAGGTCGTCGTGGGCGCGGACGAAGGCGGGCGGCGTACGGTGCGGATTTACTCCCGCGCCGACGGGAGCACCGACTGGACCGAGCACGCCACCGGCACGCTCGCGGCGCAGGGCCCGGCACCGCTGGACGGGGCCGCGGACGGGGCCACCGTCGAGTGGCCGCCCGCGGAAGCCGAGCCGATCCCGGTGGAGGACTTCTATCGCTCGCTCGTCGACGCCGGTTACGCGTACGGTCCGGCGTTCCGCGGGCTCGTCGCCGCGTGGCGCCGGGACGGCGAGATCTTCGGCGACGTGGCGCTGCCGGAGGCGTCCGTCGCGGAGGCCGAAGGGTTCGGCATCCACCCGGCGTTGCTGGACGCCGCGCTGCACGCGGGCAGCTTCTCTCTGCCTTCCGACCCGGCGCGACAGGTGACCTTGCTGCCGTTCGCCTGGAACAACGTGCGTCTGCACGCGGGCGGCGCGTCCGCGGTCCGGGTGCATGTCCGCCCGGCCGGCGACGACGCCTTCTCGGTACGTCTGACCGACGGCTCGGGCCGGACGGTGGCCTCCGTGGACTCGCTCACCCTGCGCGCGGTGGACCCGGCCCAGCTGGAGACCGGCACGGCCGACGACGCGCTGTGGACAGTCCGCTGGAGCGAGACCTCCCTGCCGGACGGCGCGGTCTCCTGGGCCCCGCTCGGCGAGTCGGCCACCGGAGGCGCCGGGGCCACCGGAGGCGTCGGGGCCATGGGGGGCGCCGGAGGCGCACGGGACGCAGGGGGGGCGCTTCCCGACGTCCTCGTGGCCGACACGCGTGCCTGGGCCGAAGACCTCACCGGGCCGCCGCCCGCGCGGGCCCGGGAGCTCACCGGCCGCCTGCTGCGGGAGATCCAGCGGTGGGTCGCCGACGACGCGATGGCGGGGACGCGGCTGGCCGTGGTCACCCGCGGCGCGGTCGCGGTGCACGACGACACCGAGGTCACCGACCCGGCCGCCGCCGCAGTCTGGGGCCTGGTCCGCTCGGCCCAGGCCGAACACCCGGGGCGGGTGGCCCTGGTGGACGCCGAGGGTGCCTGCGCGGAGCTGCCCGCCGGGGTGTGGTCCGGGGACGAGCCCCAGCTGGCGGTGCGCGGTGGCGCCGTGTGGGTGCCACGCCTGGCCCGGGTCGAGCCCGGCCTGCGCGTGCCCGCGCGACCGTCGTGGCATCTGGACTCGGCCGAGTACGGCACCCTGGACCATCTGGCGCTGCTGCCCGACGAGGCCGAGCCCGCACCGCTGGCGGCCGGTCAGGTGCGGATCGAGGTCCGCGCCGCCGGGCTCAACTTCCGCGACGTCCTGGTGGCTCTCGGCATGTACCCGGGCCGGTCGGTGATCGGCACGGAGGGCGCCGGTGTGGTGACCGAGGTCGGTCCGGGCGTCGAGGGCCTGACCGTGGGCGACCGGGTGATGGGACTGTTCTCCGGCTCGTTCGGGCCGCTGGCCACCGCCGACGCGCACACGGTGATCCGGATGCCGGAGGGCTGGTCGTTCGGCACGGCGGCCGGGGTGCCGGTGGCCTATCTGACGGCGCTGTACGCGTTGCAGGACCTCGGGAGGGTCCAGCGGGGCGAGACGGTCCTGGTGCACGCCGCCGCGGGCGGTGTGGGCATGGCAGCCGTCCAGCTCGCACAGCACTTCGGCGCCACCGTCCTGGGCACCGCCCACCCCTCCAAGCACCACGCCCTCCACCGGCTGGGCGTTCCCGCCGAACGGCTCGCCTCCAGCCGCGACCTCGCCTACGCCGGCACCTTCCCCACCGCCGACGTCGTCCTCAACTCCCTCACCGGCGAGCACATCGACGCCTCTCTCGGACTTCTCAACCCCGGCGGCCGGTTCCTGGAGATGGGGAAGACCGACCTGCGGGAGCCCGGCGAGGTCGGGGCGCGGCACCCGGAGGTCACCTACCGGGCGTTCGACCTCGGCGGGGAGGCCCCCGCGGAGCGGGTGCGGGAGTTGCTGCACCAGCTGGTGGAGCTGTTCGAGGCGGGCCGGATCGAACCGCTGCCGGTGCGGCAGTGGGACATCACCCGCGCCCCCGAGGCGTTCCGCTGGATGAGTCAGGGACGGCACACGGGCAAGATCGTGCTCACTCTGCCACGCGCCCTGGACCCGGACGGCACCGTCCTGGTCACCGGTGGCACGGGCACCCTCGGCGCCACCGTCGCCCGCCATCTCGTCACCCGGCACGGCGCACGCCATCTGCTGCTGGTCAGCCGCCGGGGACCGGACGCACCTGGCGCCACAGACCTGACCACCGAACTCACCAAACGCGGCGCCACCGTGCACATCACCGCCTGTGACACCGCCGACCGTGCCCAACTCGCCACCGTACTCGCCGACATCCCGGCCGACCATCCGCTCACCGCCGTGGTCCACACGGCCGGGACGCTCGACGACGGCATCCTCACCGCACTCACCCCGGACCGACTCGACACCGTCTTCCGCCCCAAGGTCGACGCCGTCAGCCACCTCCACGACCTCACCCGCGACAAGGACCTGGCGGCGTTCGTGGTGTACTCGTCCGCCGCCGGAGTCCTCGGCGGACCCGGCCAGGGCAACTACTCCGCCGCCAACGCCTATCTGGACGGTCTCGCACAGTGGCGCCGTGCGCGCGGGCTCCCCGCCACCTCGCTGGCGTGGGGCATGTGGGCACAGACCAGCGGCATGACGGCCGGGCTCGGCTCCGGCGATCTGCACCGGGTGCGGCGCGGCGGCATCGTCGGGCTGTCCACGGCAGAGGCACTGGACCTCTTCGACCGGTCGGTGCAGTCCGGGCTGTCCCTGCTGGTGCCGTTGCGGTTCGATGTCGCCGCCCTCGGCGCGGAGGCCGCGGAACCGCCGCCGCTGCTGCGGGGGCTGGTCCGGCCGGCCCGGCGTACGGCCCGGCCGGTGCCGAAGGCCGGTGAGGGCGGCCTCGTCGAGCGGCTGGCCGGGCTGTCGGCGGCCGAACAGGAGCGTCTGCTCGTGGAGTTGGTCCGCGAACAGGCGGCTTCGGTGCTCGGGTTCCCGACCGTCGACCCGATCGGGCCGGAGCAGGCGTTTCGCGATATGGGGTTCGATTCACTGACCGCGGTGGAGCTGCGCAACCGCCTCAACGCGGCCACCGGGCTGCGGCTGCCGGCGACGCTGGTTTTCGACCACCCGACCCCTTTGGCCACCACCGAGTTCCTGCGGGATCAACTGGGCGGGCGGGTGGTCGAGGCCACGCCCCGCCCGGCCCGGCGCGACCGGTCCGTTCCGGACGGGGCCGAGGATCCGGTCGTCGTGGTCGGCATGGGCTGCCGCCTGCCCGGCGACGTCCGCACCCCCGAGGACCTGTGGCGGCTGGTCGCCGCCGGAACCGACGCGATCGGACCGTTCCCGCAGGACCGGGGCTGGGACCTGGCCGGGCTGTTCGACTCCGACCCGGACGCCCTGGGCAAGTCCTACGTACGCGAGGGCGGTTTCCTCACCGACGCGGGCGGCTTCGACGCCACCTTCTTCGGCATCTCCCCACGCGAGGCCCTGTCGATGGACCCGCAACAGCGCGTCCTGCTGGAGACCGCGTGGGAGACCCTGGAACGCTCCGGGATCGTTCCCACGTCACTGCGCGGACAGGAGGTCGGGGTATTCGTCGGGGCCAGCGGCCAGGGGTACGGCACCGGTCCGGGCGCGGCGCCCGAAGGCTTGGAGGGCTACCTCGGCGTAGGCGGCGCGACGAGCGTGGCGTCGGGCCGGGTGTCGTACACCTTCGGCCTGACCGGTCCGGCGGTCACGGTGGACACGGCGTGCTCCTCCTCGCTGGTAGCCCTCCACCTCGCCGTACAAGCCCTGCGCTCCGGCGAATGCACGATGGCACTCGCCGGCGGTGTCGCCGTCATGGGCCAGCCCGGTGCCTTCGTCGAGTTCTCGCGCCAGCGCGGGCTCGCGTCCGACGGCCGCTGCAAGTCCTTCGGCGAGGGCGCCGACGGCACCAATTGGTCCGAAGGCGTCGGTCTGGTGCTGCTGGAACGACTGTCCGACGCTCGCAGCAACGGGCATGATGTCCTGGCCGTGATCCGCGGCAGCGCGGTGAACCAGGACGGGGCCAGCAATGGACTGACCGCGCCGAACGGGCCCTCCCAGCAGCGGGTGATCCGCCAGGCGCTGGCGAACGCCGGGCTGACGGTGGCCGATGTGGACGCGGTCGAGGCCCATGGCACCGGCACCGCCCTCGGCGACCCCATCGAGGCACAGGCACTCCTGGCCACGTACGGCCAGGACCGGCCGGAGGACAAGCCACTGTGGCTCGGTTCGCTGAAGTCCAACATCGGCCACACCCAAGCGGCCGCAGGCATATCCAGCGTCATCAAGATGGTGCTGGCGATGCGGCACGGCACGCTTCCCCGGTCCCTGCACGCCGACGAACCCACCACACAGGTGGACTGGACGTCGGGCGCGGTATCCCTGCTGACCGAGGCGCGGCCCTGGCCGGAGACCGGACACCTACGCCGGGCCGGGATCTCCTCTTTCGGCGTCAGCGGGACGAACGCACATGTGATCCTGGAGCAGGCTCCAGAAGCGGCCGCACCGCAGGTGGACGACGCCGGCGATATCCCTGGCCTGGTCGCCACCGGCGGGATCGCGCCCTGGATCCTGTCGGCCAAGACCCCCACGGCCCTGCGAGCTCAGGCCCAACGGCTCCTGGCCCACCTGGAATCCGGGGTGGACGACCGCCCCCTCGACATCGGCTGGTCGCTGGCCACCACCCGCACCCTCCACGACCACCGCGCCGTCATCCTCACCGACACCGAGAGCGATGAGGCCACCTCCGCCCTCACCGCCCTCGCGACCGGACAGCCGCATCCACGCCTCACGACGGGCTACGCCACTCCCCACGGCAAGACGGTGTTCGTCTTCCCCGGCCAAGGCGCCCAATGGGCGGGGATGGGAGCACAACTCCT
>NZ_JBIADZ010000078.1:0-10437 GCF_042868035.1 Streptomyces sp. NPDC007875
CTTCGGCGGGAGGGCGACGAGGTCCGTGCGCTGTTGTCCGCCGTCGCTCGACTGCATGTGGCAGGCGTAGGCGTCGACTTCGGCGCCCTGTTCGGCGGTGCGGTTCCGCCCGTCCACCTCCCCGATCTGCCCACGTACGCCTTCCAGCGCGCGCACTACTGGCTCCATGACACCCGGCCCGCTGCTCACCAGGGCCCCGTCGGCGCCTCCGACGACACCGATGACGCCCGGTTCTGGGCCGCCGTCGAACGTGAGGACCTGGGCTCGGTGGCCGAGGCGCTGGACCTGGCCGATGGCGAGGACGACCGCGCCGCTCTGGACGCCGTGGGCGGTGCGCTGGGCGTGCTGTCGGACTGGCGACGCAAGCGCGGTGAGAAGTCCGCGGCCGACCGGCTGCGCTATCAGGTCACCTGGAAGCCGCTTCCCGGCGCCGCCTCCGGCGTACCCACCGGCACCTGGCTGGTCGTCCTGCCGCACGGCTGCCGGGACGAGGAGTACGTGGCCCAGGTGGCCCCGGCGCTGAATCGCCAGGGTCTGCGCACCACGATCCTGCGGCTCGACGGAACCGAGACGGCGGACCGCGTCGCTCTCGCCGAGACGCTGCGCGGCGCGCTGGCGGACCATGAGGACATCGGCGGAGTGCTGTCCCTGCTCGCGCTCGACGAGCGCATACGTCCCGGCTCCGCGACGCTCACCGAGGGGGTCGCAGCCACGTTGGCGCTGGTGCAGGCCCTCGGCGACCTGGGCTCCGGCCACCGTCTGTACTGCGCCACCAGGGGCGCGGTGAGCGTGGGCGCGGCGGACCGGCTCAGTGCCCCGGAACAGGCGGCGGTGTGGGGACTCGGCCTGGCCGTGGCGCTGGAGCAGCCGGACCGCTGGGGGGCGCTGGTGGACCTCCCGGACGTGTTCGGCGACCGTGCCGCCCGGACCCTGCTCGGCGCGCTGGCCGATCCCGGTGACGAGGACCAGTTCGCGATCCGTGCCACGGGCGCGTTCGTGCGCAGGATGCGCAGCCAGCCACTGCCCACCGCCGTGGCGAAGCCGGAGTGGCGGCCGCGTGGCACCGTCCTGGTCACCGGCGGTACGGAGGGACTCGGCCGGCACGCCGCGCGCTGGCTGGCCGGTGCCGGTGCCGAACACCTGGTGCTGACCGTCGGTACGGATCCGGGGGCGCCGGATCCGGAGGCGCCGGATGTGGTGGCCTTGCGGGACGAGCTGAGCGGCCAAGGCGCCAAGGTGACGGTGTGCCCGGTGGACCTCACCGACCGGGACGCGGCCGAGCGGCTGCTCACCGGCCCAGCCGCGTATCCCGAGCTCACCGGCGTCGTCCACACCGCAGACCTCGCACGGATCGCCCAGACCGACGCCACCAGCGCCGATGAACTGGCCCGGACGCTGGCCGCCAAGGTCGACGGTCTGCTCCATCTCGACACGCTCCTGGCCGATCGGGACCTGGACCTGTTCGTGGTCTTCTCCTCGGTCGCCAGCGTCTGGGGCGGTGGCGGCCAGGGGCTGATCGGCGCGGCCAACGCGCAGCTCGACGCCCTGATCGAGCGTCGCCGCGCCAGGGGGCTGGTGGCCACCTCGGTGGCCTGGGGTGTGATCGACGGCTTCGGTGTGGCCGCCGACGCCACCGCCCAGGAGCAGCTGCGCCGCCGTGGGGTGCTGCCCATGGCGCCCGAGGCGGCCATGGCGGCCCTGACGTACGCCGTCCGCCATGGCGACACGCTCGTGGCCGTGGCGGACATCGACTGGGCGGCGTTCGTCCCGGCCTTCACCTCGCTGCGGCCCAGCCCGTTGATCAGTGACCTGCCGGGCGTTCAGGAGATCGTCGACAGCCTTCGGCCGGACGAGGCCACCGACGAGTCCGCCTCGGAGTTCCTGCGCGAACTGGCCGCGCGCTCCGACGCCGAGCGGGAACGCGCGCTGATGAAGGTGGTGCGCGAGAACGCGGCCATCGCACTGGGGCACAGCGGTGTCGAGGCCGTGAAACCGCAACGCGCCTTCCAGGAGATGGGGTTCGACTCCCTGGCGGCGGTGAACCTGCGCAACACCCTCGGCGCCGCTCTGGGCACCCGGCTGCCGGCCACCCTCGTCTTCGACTACCCCACGCCCGCCGCGCTGGTGGAGTACCTGCGCACCGAGCTTCTGGGGGACCAGGGTGACGACGAGGTCACCGAGGCCGATGAGGAGGAGATCCGCCGCGTCCTGGCCTCCGTACCGTTCAGCCGGTTCCGCGAGGCCGGAGTGCTCGACGCGCTGCGGTCGCTGGCCAGGACGGATGCGACCGCGGAAAACGGGAGTCGGCCGTCCGCCGACGAAGAGCTCGACCTGATCGATGGAATGGATATCGCCGGACTGGTCCAACGGGCATTCGACGGAACCCAGTTGTGATCGCGCACTCGAAGCGGTGGGAGCAGCCATGAGCAGCAGCCAGAGTGAACAGATCGTCGAAGCCCTGCGCGCCTCGCTGAAGGACAACGCCCGGCTGAAGCACGAGTACGACAAGGCGGTCGCGGCCACCTCCGCTCCCATCGCCATCGTCGGGATGGCCTGCCGGTTGCCGGGCGGGGTGAGCACACCGGAGGAGCTGTGGGAGCTGGTGTCCACCGGTGGTGACGGCATCTCCGGCTTTCCGGTGAACCGCGGCTGGGACCTGGACAACCTCTTCCACCCCGATCCGGACCACCCCGGCACCAGCTATGCCACGGAAGGGGGTTTTCTGCACGACGCCGGTGAGTTCGACGCGGGCTTCTTCGGCATCTCGCCCCGCGAGGCCGTCGCGATGGACCCCCAGCAGCGGATCATGCTGGAGCTGTCCTGGGAGGTGTTCGAGCGCGCCGGGATCGACCCGACCACCAAGCGGGGCAAGGACGTCGGTGTCTACTCCGGTATCGCCTTCCACGACTACGGTGCCGGTCTCGCCGAGGTCCCCGAAGGGCTGGAGGGCTTCATCCTCACCGGTGGCGCGGGAAGCGTGCTGTCGGGACGGGTCTCCTACGCACTCGGACTCGAAGGCCCCGCCGTGACGATCGACACGGCGTGCTCCTCGTCGCTGGTGGCGTTGCATCTGGCAGCACAGGCGCTGCGTGCGGGGGAGTGCTCGATGGCGCTGGCCGGTGGGGTCACCGTCATGGCGGCCTCCGATGCCTTCGTGGGCTTCTCCCGGCAGCGCGGGCTGGCCCCCGACGGCCGGTGCAAGGCATTCGCGGCCTCGGCGGACGGCACCGGGTTCTCCGAGGGCGCCGGTGTGCTTCTGCTGGAGCGCCTGTCCGACGCGGTCGGCGCGGGACACCCGGTGCTGGCGGTGGTGCGCGGCTCGGCGGTGAACCAGGACGGTGCGTCCAACGGTCTCACGGCACCGAACGGCCCCTCACAGCGGCGCGTCATCCGCCGGGCGCTGAGCAGCGCGCGGCTGTCGGCCGCCGATGTGGACGTGGTGGAGGCACACGGAACGGGTACGGCGCTGGGCGACCCCATCGAGGCGCAGGCCCTGCTGACCACGTACGGCCGGGACCGCGACCGCCCGCTGTGGCTGGGGTCGGTGAAGTCGAACATCGGCCACACCCAGGCGGCCGCCGGGGCGGCGGGTGTGATCAAGATGGTGATGGCGATGCGGCACGGCCTGCTGCCGCGCACCCTGCATGTGGACGCGCCCACACCCCAGGTGGACTGGTCGGCCGGCGCCGTGGAGCTCCTGACCAGCGAACAGCCATGGCCGGAGACGGAACGGCCGCGCCGGGCCGCCGTATCGGGCTTCGGCATCAGCGGCACCAACGCTCATGTAATTCTCGAAGAGGCCCCGGCCCCCCAGCCCACCGAGCCCGACCTCACCACTGGCTCGGCCGCCGAAACCGCCGCCACCACTGATCCGGCGCTGTCCTCGCCGACACCCCCGGTGTTCGACGATGGCCACGATGCCCCGGTGCCGCTTCTGGTGTCCGGGCGGGGCGAGTCGGGACTGCGCGCTCAGGCCCAGCGCCTGCTGTCATTCCTGGACGAACGCCCCGCAGCGGCCCTGCCGGACCTCGGCTGGTCGCTGGCCTCCGGGCGCGCCGCGCTGGAGCAGCGTGGCGTGGTGCTGGCCGCCGACCGGGACGGCGCACTGCGCGGCCTGACCGCACTGGCCCAGAACACCCCCGCACCCGATGTGATCCGCGGTACCGGCCCGGCCACCGGCCACATCGCCTTCGTCTTCCCCGGCCAGGGCTCGCAGTGGCGGGGCATGGCGGCCGAACTGCTCTCCTCCTCACCGGCGTTCGCCACCCGGTTCGCCGAATGCGACGACGCGTTGAGCCGCCTCCTGGACTGGTCCGTCACCGATGTGATCCGCGGGGCCGACGGAGCGCCCTCCCTGGACCGGATCGAGATCCTGCAACCCGCGCTGTTCGCGGTGCATGTGTCCTTGGCGGCGGTGTGGGCGGCGGCCGGGGCCGAACCGGCGGCGGTGGTCGGCCACAGCCAAGGGGAGATCGCGGCGGCGTATGTGGCCGGGGCGCTGTCGCTGGAGGACGCGGCCAGGATCGTGGTCCTGCGCAGCGCCTTGTTCGCCGAGGAACTGGTGGGCAAGGGCGCGGTGGCCTCCGTGGCGCTGTCGGCCGACGCCGTGGAAAAGCGGCTGGTGGCCTGGGGCGAGCGGCTGGTGATATCCGGACGCAACGGGCCCTCGGCGGTGACCGTCGCGGGCGAGGTGGCCGCGCTGGAGGAATTCGTGGCCGGCTGCAAGGCCGACGGGATCCGGGCGCAGGTCGTGGGCTCGACGGTGGCCTCGCACTGCGCCCAGGTCGACCCGTTGCGGGACCGCATCCTCGCCATGTTCGCCGACATCATCCCGCGCCGCGGACACATCCCGTTCTACTCGACGGTCACCGGCGGTGTGCTCGACACCGGCGAACTGGATGCCGAGTACTGGTTCCGCAACGCACGCCGGCCGGTGAACTTCGAGGGCGCCGTCCGCGAGCTCCTCGCCGACGGATTCGGCTTCTTCGTCGAGTCCAGCGCCCATCCCGTGCTGGTGACGGCCCTGCAGCAGATGTTCGAGGACGCCGGGGCCGACGCGGTGGCCGTGGGCTCCCTGCGGCGCGACGAAGGCGGTGCGCGGCGGTTCCTCGCCTCCCTCGCCGAGGGCCATGTGGGCGGGCTGCCGTTGGACTGGTCGACGGTGTTCGCCGGTTCGGACCCGAACCGGATCGATCTGCCCACCTACGCCTTCCAACGCCAGCACTACTGGCTGGAGTCGACCGAGACCTTCGGCGACGCGACCGGGCTCGGTCTCGAACCGGCCCAGCACCCCCTGCTGGGCGCGGTCACCGAATTCCCCGAGTCCGGCGGTGTGCTGTTCACCTCCCGGCTGTCGCTGCGTTCGCATCCGTGGCTGGCGGACCATGCGGCGGCGGGCACGGTGCTGCTGCCCGGGGCGGCGTTCGTGGAGCTGGCGGTGCGCGCCGGTGACGAGGTGGGCTGTGGTGTCGTGGAAGAGCTCGTCATCGAGGCACCACTCACCCTGGCCGAGGGCGACGGCGCCCGCCTGCAGGTGTTCGTGGGCGAGGCGGGCGACGCCGGGCGGCGCCCGCTCTCCGTGCGCTCCCGCCCGGAGGGGAGCGCACCGGGGGCGGCCTGGACGCGGCACGCCACCGGTGTCCTGGCCCCGGCCGCCGTTACCACCCCACCGGACACCGGCCTCGCCCAGTGGCCACCGGCCGGGGCGGTCGCGGTGGACCCGGAGCGGGTGTCGGAGACCTACGAGGACATGGCGGCCGCTGGATACGGCTACGGACCGGCCTTCCGGGGACTGCGCGCGGTGTGGACCCGAGGCGAGGAGGTGTTCGCCGAGGTCGCACTGGCCGAGGACCAGGGGCTCTCGGCGGACGGCTTCGGCCTGCACCCGGTGCTGCTCGACTCCGCCATGCACGCGATCGCCTTCCGCGACCTGGGCGCCGGACAGGTCACGCTGGCGCTGCCCTTCGCCTACCGCGACGTCGCCCTGCACGCAGCCGGAGCGTCCGCCCTGCGCGTCCGCATCACGCCGAACGGCCCCGAGGAGGTGGCGCTTCAGCTGGCGGACACCGGCGGCGCGGCCGTCGCCGCCGTCGGATCGGTGGTGTCCCGGCCGGTGGCCACCGAACTGCTGGACACCGGTACCTCCCCCGCCCGGGAGCGGATGTTCCGCGTCGGCTGGGACGAGCTTCCGGCACCGGTGGCCGACACCACACCGGACACACCGCACCCCGTACCGGTGGCGACCGCCGAGGACATCCGGGAACTGGCCGAGACCGCCGACCTGGGCGTGCCCGAGGCACTGCTCCTGGACCTGACGCGCGGGGCGTTGCTCCCGGACCTGACCGGCGAGGACCAAGAGCCGAGCGCGAGCGGCGTACGGGAGGCCACCGGCCGGGTGCTGGAACTGCTGCAGACCTGGCTGGCCGCACCCGAACTGGAGGACACCCGGCTGCTCGTGCTCACCCACGGCGCGGTGGCGGTGCACCACGACCGGGAGCTGACCGACCCCACCGCCGCCGCCGTATGCGGTCTGCTGAGGTCAGCCCAGGCCGAGAACCCCGGGCGGATCACCCTGGTCGACACCGACCGGGCCCAGGCGTCCCAGGCCCGGCTGTCCAGCGTGTTCACCGTGGAAGAGCCGCAACTGGCCCTGCGCGACGGCATCCGCTACGTCCGCCGACTGACCCGCGCGGACACCACCGGCGCGCTGGCCCTACCCGCGGGCGCGGCGGCCTGGCGGCTGGAGCCCGGCACCGACGGCACCCTCGAAGGTCTGGCCCTGCGCCCCGCGCCCGCCGCGCTGGAGCCGCTGGCAGCCGGTCAGGTCCGGATCGAGGTCCGGGCGGCGGGGCTGAACTTCCTGGACGTGCTGGTCGCCCTGGACATGAACAGGGTCGACGCCACCATCGGCAACGAGGGCTCCGGAGTGGTCACCGAGATCGGCCCCGGAGTGGACGGGATCAGCGTCGGCGACCGGGTGATGGGGCTGTTCCCCGGCGCCGTCGGCCCGCTGGCCGTGGCCGACCACCGCACCGTGGCCAGGATCCCGCACGGCTGGTCCTTCCAGCAGGCCGCCACCGTGCCGATGGCGTTCCTCACCGCCTACTACGGGCTGCGGGACCTCGCCGGTCTCCGATCCGGTGAGGCGGTACTGATCCACGCCGCTGCCGGCGGGGTCGGCATGGCCGCCGTACAGCTCGCCCGGCACTGGGGCGCCGAGGTGTTCGCCACCGCCGCCCCCGCCAAATGGGACGCCGTACGCGCCACCGGAGTCGGCGAACACCGGCTCGGCACCTCGCGCACGGTGGACTTCGAACCGCGCTTCCTGGACGCCACCCAGGGCCGGGGCGTCGATGTGGTTTTGGACAGCCTGGCCGGGGAGTTCGTGGACGCCTCGCTGCGGCTACTGCCCCGAGGAGGCCGGTTCCTGGAGATGGGCAAGACCGATCTGCGGAGCCCCGAGGAGGTGGCATCCACCCATCCCGGCGTCTCCTACCAGGCGTTCTCCCTCTACGAGGCGGGCAACGACCGCATCGGGGAGATGCTCCGCGAACTGGCCGAGCTGTTCGACCGGGCAGCGCTGCACCCGCTGCCACTGAACACCTGGGACGTACGACACGCCCCGGCCGCCTTCCGGTACATGAGCCAGGGACGGCATATCGGCAAGAACGTGTTCACCATGCCCCGCGCCCTCGACGCCACCGGCACCGTCCTGGTCACCGGCGGCACCGGCTCCCTGGGCCGCCTGGTGGCCCGGCGCATGGTGGCCGAGCACGGGATGCGCAACGTTGTCCTTGCCGGACGGCGCGGCAGGGCCGCCGCGGGAATGCCGGAGCTGGAGGACGAGCTCAGCGCGCTGGGGGCCACCGTGCACACGGTGGCCTGCGACCTCGCCGACCGGGAGGCGGTGGCCGCACTGCTCGGCTCGATCCCCCAGGACGCCCCGCTGACCGCCGTGGTGCACACCGCCGGGCTGCTGGACGACGGCGTGATCACCACCCTGACCCCGGAACGGCTGGACGCCGTGTTCCGCCCCAAAGTGGACGCGGTGCTCAACCTGCACGAGCTGACCCGCGACCTCGACCTCGCCACGTTCCTCCTCTTCTCCTCCGGGGCGGGCACCTTCGACTCCCCGGGACAGGGCAACTACTCCGCCGCCAACGCCTTCCTCGACGCGCTGGCCCGCTACCGCCTCGCCAGGGGGCTGCCCGCCACCTCGCTCGCCTGGGGCCTGTGGGGGCAGGTCACCGACATGAGCGCACACCTGGACGACTCCGACCAGCGGCGCATGGCCAAGGGCGGCATGCTCGGCCTCTCCGTACCCGAGGGCATGGAGCTGTTCGACACCGCGCTGCGCGGCCCCGACACCGTACTGGTCCCCGCCCACATGGACTTCGCCGCACTGCGCGCCCTGGCCGGATCCGGCTCGCTGCCCGCACTGCTGCGCGCCCTCGTCCGGGCCCCCCGCCGGGCCGTCGACAACGCGGCGGCGGACACGGACGACCTGGTGAGCAGGCTGGCCCGGGCAACCGCCGGCCAGCAGGAGAAGATCCTGCTCGACCTGGTCCAGCAGGAGGCCGCCGCCGTCCTCGGCCACGCCTCGGCCGACCTCATCGAACCGAACCAGCCCTTCAAGGAGATCGGCTTCGACTCGCTCACCGCCGTGGAGCTGCGCAACCGACTCTCCCGCCGCGCCGGGGTGCGGCTGCCGGCCACCCTCATCTTCGACCATCCCGCCCCCGCGCCACTCGCCCGCTACCTGCTGGCCGAACTGGGCCAGGAGGTCGACACCTCCGAGGTGCTGATGGCCGAGCTCGACACCGTGGCCGCGACCCTGGCCGAGGTGACCCCCGATGCCACAACCCACGCCACGGTGCTGGCCCGCCTCCAACTGCTGGTCGAGCAGTGGGAGACCACGGAAGGCGCCACACCCGCCGACGAGGACGAGGAGTTCGACGTGGACACCGCGACCGACGAAGCCATGTTCGAACTCATCGACCGGGAGTTCGGCACATCGTGACCGCCCGGCCCCGCGCGACCGCACACCGCACCCCGCCGACCCTCCAGCACACGCCACCGTTTCCTTCAGGAGTGACCACTGATGGCAGATGACGGGAAGCTGCGCGAATACCTCAAGCGCGTGCTGGCGGACGCCCGCCGTTCCCAGAAGCGGGTCCGCGAGCTGGAGGCCGAGAAGTCGGAGCCGATCGCGATCGTCGCGATGGCCTGCCGGCTTCCGGGCGGAGTGTCCTCCCCGGAGCAGCTGTGGGACTTGGTGCAGCAAGGGCGGGACGGAATCACCGGCTTCCCGGTGAACCGCGGCTGGGATCTGGCGCACCTGTTCCATCCGGACCCGGACCACCGGGGTACCAGCTACGTACGCGAGGGTGGCTTTCTGCACGACGCCGGGGAGTTCGACGCGGGCTTCTTCGGCATCTCCCCGCGCGAGGCGGTCACGATGGATCCGCAGCAGCGCATCATGCTCGAGCTGTCCTGGGAGGCGTTCGAACGGGCCGGAATCGACCCGACCGCGTGGCGCGGCAAGGACGTCGGTGTCTTCTCGGGGTTCGCGGGCAGCGACTACGGCGTCGGGCTGCCGGAGCTTCCCGAGGCACTGGAGAGCTATCTGATGACCTCCGACGCCGGAAGTGTGCTGTCCGGCCGGATTTCCTACACCTTCGGGTTCGAGGGCCCCGCCGTCACGGTCGACACCGCGTGCTCGGCGTCCCTGGTGGCCCTCCACCTGGCGGCGCGGGCCCTGCGGGCGGGAGACTGCTCGATGGCGCTGGCTGGCGGCGTCACCGTCCTGGGCACCCCCCGCGCGTTCATCGGCTTCTCACGCCAGCGCGGACTCGCCGCCGACGCGCGCTGCAAGGCATTCGCCGCGGCGGCGGACGGCACCGGCTTTTCCGAGGGCGCCGGAGTGCTGCTGCTGGAGCGGCTGTCGGACGCGGAGCGGAACGGTCATCGGGTGCTGGCGGTGGTGCGGGGCAGCGCGGTGAATCAGGATGGTGCGTCGAATGGTCTGACGGCACCGAACGGCCCCTCGCAGCAGCGTGTCATCCGGCAGGCGCTGGCCCATGCGCGCCTCACCGCCGCCGAGGTGGACGCGGTGGAGGCCCATGGGACGGGCACGGCGCTGGGCGACCCGATCGAGGCGCAGGCGCTGCTGGCCACATACGGCCAGGGGCGACCGGAGGACCGTCCGCTGTGGCTCGGCTCGCTCAAGTCCAACATCGGCCACACCCAGGGAGCGGCGGGCGTGGCCGGTGTCATCAAGATGGTGATGGCCCTGCGGTATGGGGTGTTGCCGAGGACGTTGCATGTGGATGAGCCGTCGCCACAGGTGGATTGGTCGGCGGGTGCGGTGGAGTTGTTGACCGAGGAGCGGGTGTGGCCGGAGGTGGGGCGTCCGCGTCGGGCCGGGGTGTCGGGGTT
>NZ_JBIADZ010000079.1:0-9189 GCF_042868035.1 Streptomyces sp. NPDC007875
CCGTTCTATTCGACGGTGCTCGGTGAGCTGGTGGACACGGTCGGTCTGGATGCCGAGTACTGGTACCGGAACCTGCGGCAGACCGTCGAGCTGGAGGCCACCACCCGCACCCTGCTCGACAGCGGGCATGGCGTGTTCATCGAGGCGAGCCCGCATCCCGTACTCATGCTGCCGTTGCAGCAGACGGTGGAGGCCGCCGGGGCGCGGGCCGTGGTCGTCGGCACGCTGCGGCGGGACGAGGGCGGCCTGGAGCAGTTCCTGACCTCCGCCGCCGAGCTGCACGTCAGCGGGGTCGGCGTCGACTGGCGGACGGTGTTCGAGGGCCGTGGTGCCCATCGGGTCGACCTGCCGACCTACGCCTTCCAGCGTCAGCGGTACTGGCTGGACGCGGCGGTCGGTGAGGTGCCCGCCGGCGGTGAGGGATTGGGCGCGGACGCGGTGGACGCCCGGTTCTGGGAGGCTGTGGAGCGCGAGGACCTGGCGGCGCTGGTCCGGACGCTGGAGGTGGACGACGAGGAGCAGCGGTCGTCCCTGACCGCGTTGCTTCCGGCGCTGTCGTCGTGGCGTCGTCAGTGGCGTGAGCGGAGCACGGTGGACGGCTGGCGCTACAGCGTGGTCTGGAAGTCGGCGGAGTCCGCCGCTGAGGCCACGCTTACCGGCACGTGGCTGGTCGCCGTTCCCAAGGTCTGTGGTGACGACGCCTTGCTTGCCTCCGTGGTGGATGGTTTGGCCGGGCGCGGTGCGCACGTGGTGCGCATGGTCGTCGACGCGGCCGATGGTCGTGAGGTGATGACGGAGCGGCTGCGTGGGGCGCTCGACGAGACGGGGGTGGATCCGTCGGATGTGGCGGGTGTGTTCTCGCTGCTCGGGCTGGATGAGTCGGCGCACGGGTCGTTCGAGGTGGTCCCGGCCGGGCTGGCGGCGATGGTGGCGCTGGTCCAGGGGCTGGGTGACGCCGGTGTGGTGGCCCCGCTGTGGTGCGGGACGCGGGGTGCGGTGTCGGTGGGACGTTCCGACCGGCTGGTGAGCCCGACACAGGCGATGGTCTGGGGGCTGGGGCGGATCGTGGGAGTGGAGTATCCCCAGCGGTGGGGCGGTGTCGTGGACCTGCCCGAGACCATCGACAGCCGTGCGGTGGCCCGGCTGGCCGGTGTGCTCTCGGCCGGGGACGGCGAGGACCAGGTCGCGGTGCGTGGTTCGGGGGTCTTCGTCAAGCGGCTGGTGCGGGCCTCGGCGCCTGAGAGCACGGCCACGGATGGCTGGCGGCCGAGTGGTTCGGTGCTGGTGACCGGTGGTACGGGTGCGCTGGGCGGTCATGTGGCGCGGTGGCTGGCGCGTACGGGCGCTGAGCATCTGGTGCTGACCAGTCGTCGTGGGATGGAGGCCGAGGGCGCCGTCGAGCTGAAGGCGGAGCTGGAGGAGCTCGGTGCCCGGGTGACCGTGGCGGCATGTGACACGGCCGACCGTGCGGCGCTGGCCGCAGTGTTGGACGCGATTCCGTCGGAGTTCCCGCTGACCGCCGTGGTCCATTCGGCGGGTGTGCTGGACGACGGTGTGATCGATGCGCTGACGGTGGAGCGGGCGGCCGGGGTGTTGCGTCCGAAGGTCGACGCGGCGCGGAATCTGCATGAGCTGACCGCCGGGATGGATCTGTCGGCGTTCGTGCTGTTCTCCTCGGCGGCGGGCACGACAGGCGGTCCGGGGCAGGGGAGCTACGCGGCGGGCAATGCCTTCCTGGACGCACTCGCGGCCCAGCGGCGGGCGGACGGGCTTCCGGCGGTCTCCATCGCCTGGGGCGCCTGGGCCGGCAGCGGCATGGTCATCGACGGCGACCTCGAAGGGCACATGGAGCGGGGCGGCGTGGCCCCGATGGACCCCGAACTGGCGATCTCCGCGCTCCAGCGCGCGCTCGACGTGGAGGAGACCTTCGTCCTTGTGGCCGACGCCGCATGGGACCGCCTCGGTGAAGAACTCGGTGGAACCCGGCCGACCCCCATGCTGAGTGAGCTGACGAAGCCACGGCGGACGAACGTGTCGTCAGCGTCCTCTGACCCGGAGCCGGCCGAATCGGCCGCGGCGGAGCTGCGCGCGAGTCTGGAGGGGCTGTCCTCGGCGAAACGTCAGCGGTCCCTGCGCAAGCTGGTCCGGCAGCACGTCGCCGCGGTCCTGGTGCATGCGACCCCTGACGCCATCGAGAGCGATCGGTCGTTCAGGGAACTCGGCTTCGACTCGCTGACGGCCGTGCAGCTCCGCAACCGTCTGGGCGCGATCACCGGCCTGGAGCTGCCGACCACGTTGGCGTTCGACTTCCCGAACCTCACCGTACTGGCCGAGCATTTGGAGACGAACATGTTTCCGCAGGCCGGCGGCGCTGAGCAGAACGACCCCGAAGAAGACCGAATTCGCGAGGCCTTGGCCTCAATTCCGCTCGCGCGTTTCCGTGAGGCCGGACTTATGGACGCCCTGCTGGAACTCGCCCACATCTCGGAGAGCGGTTCTGAGCCGGTGCCCCAAGAAGAAATGAACAGCGCTGTCGACGAGATGGATGTCGACGACCTCGTCCAGAGGGCACTGGGCGGCGCAGACCTTTGATGTTCGTGGAAGTGTGGAGCTACTGATGGCTACGTCCTCCGAAAGAGTTGTCGAAGCGCTGCGCGCTTCTCTGCGGGAAAACGACCGCCTCAAGCTACAGAACCAGCGCCTGATGGCGGCGTCGCGGGAGCCCATCGCCATTGTGGGAATGAGCTGTCGCTTTCCCGGGGGCGTAAGCACCCCGGAGCACCTGTGGCGACTCGTCGCGGATGGCGTCGACGCCATCTCCGGATTTCCGACCAATCGCGGCTGGGACCTCGAGGGGCTTTACCACCCGGACCCGGACAATCCTGGGACGAGCTACGCCCGAGAGGGTGGCTTCATCTACGATGCCGACCAATTCGACCCGCAGTTCTTCGGAATTTCTCCCCGTGAGGCCGTGGCGACCGATCCGCAGCAGCGGCTGGTGCTGGAAGCGTCATGGGAGGCGTTCGAGCGAACCGGGATCGACCCCGTGTCCCTGCGCGGCAGGCAGGTCGGGGTTTTCGTCGGTACAAACGGTCAGGACTACGCGACTCATCTCTATGAGGTGGGGGGTGAACTCGAGGGCTATCTGACCGGTGGCGCGGCCAGCGTGGTGTCGGGGCGTATCTCCTACACCTTCGGTCTCGAGGGACCCGCGGTGACGGTGGACACGGCGTGTTCGTCGTCGCTGGTGGCGCTGCACATGGCCATGCAGGCGCTGCGTCAGGGCGAGTGTGAGCTGGCGCTGGCCGGTGGTGTGTCGGTGATGGCGTCGCCGGGGTCGTTCGTGGAGTTCAGCCGTCAGCGTGGGCTGGCGGCTGATGGCCGGTGCAAGCCGTTCGCGGACGCCGCGGACGGTACGGGCTGGGCCGAAGGTGTGGGCATGCTGCTGGTGGAGCGGCTGTCGGACGCGCGGAAGAACGGCCACCCGGTGCTGGCGGTGGTGCGGGGCAGCGCCATCAACCAGGACGGTGCGTCCAATGGTCTGACGGCGCCGAACGGTCCGTCGCAGCAGCGGGTGATCCGTCAGGCGCTGGCCAGTGCCGGGTTGTCGGCGTCCGAGGTGGACGCGGTGGAGGCGCACGGTACGGGCACGACATTGGGTGACCCGATCGAGGCGCAGGCGCTGCTGGCGACGTACGGCCAGGAGCGGTCGGCGGACAGCCCGCTGTGGCTGGGTGCCATCAAGTCGAACATCGGTCATACGCAGGCGGCGGCGGGTGTGGCCGGTGTGATCAAGATGGTGATGGCGATGCGGCACGGGGTGTTGCCGCGAACGCTGCATGTGGACGAGCCGTCGCGGCAGGTGGACTGGTCGGCCGGTGAGGTACGGCTGCTGACGGAGGCCACCGCGTGGCCGGAGACGGACCGGCCGCGCCGGGCCGGTATCTCCTCGTTCGGGGTGAGTGGCACCAACGCGCACACCATCATCGAGCAGGCGCCGGAAGCCGACCGTGATGGGCAGTCCGAGGCGACCGCTCCCAAGGTGGACGGGGCAAAGCGGCCCGCTGTCCTGCCATGGCTGGTGTCCGCCAAGAGCGCTGAGGCGCTCGCCGCCCAGGCGGGCCAACTCCACGCCCACCTGAGTGCCCACTCGGAGCTGACACCGGCGGACGTCGGATTCTCCCTCGCCACGACCCGTTCGGCTTTCGATCACCGTGCGGCCCTGGTCGCCGGGGACCGGGACGAGCTCCTCCGTGGCCTGGAGGCCCTGTCCACCGGCGAGAACGCGGCTCAGGTGGTCCAGGGCACGACACGGATCGAGGACACTCTCGCGTTCTTGTTCTCGGGTCAGGGTGCGCAGCGCGTGGGCATGGGGCGGGAGCTGTACGACGGCTTCCCGGTGTTCGCGCGCGCCTTGGACGAGGTGTGTGCGCACCTGGATGTGGTGCTGGACCGTCCGCTGCGGGAGGTGGTGTTCGCGGCGGAGGGGAGCGCGGAGGCCGCGCTGCTGGACCAGACGGCGTTCACTCAGCCCGCGCTGTTCGCCATCGAGGTGGCGCTCTTCCGGCTGCTGGAGCACTTCGGTGTCACCCCGGATGTGGTGATCGGTCATTCCATCGGTGAGATCGCGGCCGCGCATGTGGCGGGGGTGTTCTCGCTGGCGGACGCGTGCACGCTGGTGGCCGCCCGTGGGCGTTTGATGCAGGCGTTGCCCGAGGGTGGGGCGATGGTCGCGGTCGAGGCGTCGGAGGAGGAGATTGCTCCGTCGCTGGCCGGTCGTGAGGCCGAGGTGAGCATCGCTGCCGTCAACGGTCCGAACGCCGTGGTCATCGCCGGTGATGAGGAAGCGGCGCTGGAGATCGCGGGGCAGTGGGCGGAGCAGGGCCGTAAGACCCGCCGGCTGCGGGTCAGCCACGCGTTCCACTCGCCTCGCATGGACGCGATGCTGGACGGCTTCCGCAAGGTCGTCGAGGGGCTGTCGTTCGCCCCGCCCGCCATCGACCTCGTCTCCAACGTCACCGGCAGGATGGCCTCGGACGCCGAGGTGTGTTCGCCGGAGTACTGGGTGCGCCACGTGCGGGAAGCCGTGCGCTTCCTGGACGGGGTGCGGACGCTTGAGGGACAGGGCGTGACCACCTTCCTGGAGGTGGGCCCCGACGGTGTGCTCTCGGCGATGACGCAGGACTCCCTGACGGAACGGGGCGAGCCTGCCTCGGCGCCCGTGATCGTGCCGGTGCTGCGCAAGGACCGCTCGGAGGGCGTGGCGCTGACCACCGCGCTGGCACGGCTGCACGTTCACGGCTCCGCTGTCGATTGGACCTCGGTCTTCGACGGTCTCGGGGCCCGCAGGATCGACCTGCCGACCTATGCCTTCCAGCGTCGGCGTTACTGGGTCGAGAAGTCCGTCGATGCGGCCGGTGCCGATGCCGGAATCCGTCACGAGGTGGATGCGCGGTTCTGGCAGGCCGTGGAGCGTGAGGATCTCGAATCGCTCGCGAAGGAGTTGGACTTCGACGACGAGGCGTCGTTGCGTGCGGTGCTGCCGGCTCTGTCGGCGTACCACCGCAGCAGCCGTGATCGGTCGACGATCGATGGCTGGCGTTATCGGGTGTCGTGGAAGCCGGTCCCGGAGGTGGCCGAGGGGTCGTTGTCGGGGTCGTGGCTGGTGGTGGTTCCGGCGTCCCGTGCCGAGGATGAGCTGGTGGCGGGGGTTGTCGCCGGGTTGGAGCGGCATGGTGCGGGTGTCGTCTCGCTGGCGGTGGATGAGCGCGACCTGGACGCGAAGGTGCTGGCGGATCGGCTGCGTGGGATGGTCGCGGAGCTGCCTGAGCTGGGTGGAGTGCTGTCGCTGCTCGCCCTGGACGAGGAGCCTTGTCCGGGGCACCCCGCGCTGTCGGGTGGCTTCGCCGCCACGTTGACGCTGGCGCAGGCGATGGTTGAGGCGGATGTTCCGGCTCGGCTGTGGTGCGGTACGCGTGGTGCGGTGTCGGTGGGGCGTTGGGATGCTCTGGCCGGTGCCGTGCAGTCGCAGGTGTGGGGTCTGGGCCGGGTGGTGGGGCTGGAGCACTCTGCGATGTGGGGTGGTCTGGTCGATCTGCCCGAGTCGCTGGACGAGCGTGGTGCGGCGCGGCTGGCCGGTGTGCTCTCGGCCGGGGACGGCGAGGACCAGGTCGCGGTGCGTGGTTCGGGTGTGTTCGCCAGGCGTCTGGTGAAGGCTGATGCGGGTGAGGGGGCCGAGCGGCCGTGGCGGGCGCGTGGCACGGTGCTGGTGACCGGCGGCACGGGCGCGCTGGGCGGCCGGGTGGCGCGCTGGGTGGTGGGTCAGGGTGCCGAGCATGTGGTGCTGACCAGCCGCCGTGGCGCCGAGGCGCCGGGGGCGGCGGAGCTGCGCGAGGAGCTGGAGGCGCTGGGTGCCCGGGTGACCGTGGCAGCGTGTGATGTGGCCGATCGTGCGCAGGTGGCCGCCGTGCTGGACGCCGTTCCGGAGGAGTTTCCGCTCACTGCGGTGTTCCATGCGGCAGGTGTTGAGCAGGCGGCTGAGCTTGCCGGGATGAGTCTGGCGGATGCCGCGGCGGTGGTGTCCGGGAAGGCCGCGGGCGCCGCGTATCTGGATGAGCTGCTGGGCGACCGGGAGCTGGACGCGTTCGTGGTGTTCTCGTCGATCGCCGGTGTGTGGGGCAGTGGCGGCCAGGCCGCGTACAGCGCCGCCAACGCTTACCTGGACGCTTTGGTGGAGGACCGCCGTGCCCGGGGTCTCGCCGGTACCGCCGTGGCCTGGGGTCCCTGGGCCGAAAGCGGCATGGCGACATCGGAGGGGATGGAGCGCGAGCTCGCCCGCCGCGGCCTGCTCGTCATGGCTCCGGAGCTGGCTCTTGCCGCACTGCGGGGCGCGCTCGCGGGCGACGACGGTGCGGTGACGGTCGCCGACATGGACTGGAAGCGGTTCGCCCCCGCGTTCACCTTGGAGCGGCCGAGCCCGCTCATCGGCGACCTCCCCGAGGTCGAAAAGGTACTCCGATCCGGGGGCGGGTCCGGCCAGTCGGAAGCCTCGGCGGGTCTGCGGGAGCGGCTGGCGGGGCTGACCGAGGCCGAGATCGACCGGACCCTGCTCAACCTGGTACGTGGCCATGTGGCCGCGGTCCTCGGATTCACCGGTGGGGAGACGGTCGAGCCCGAGCGCGCGTTCAAGGAGCTGGGTTTCGAATCGCTCACAGCGGTGGAGTTCCGTAACCGGCTGGTGGGGGAGACCGGGCTGGAGCTGCCGACGACGCTGGTCTTCGACTACCCGAACGCGTCGATCCTGGCGGACCATCTGCGTGCCGAGGTGCTCGGGACGCGAGGCGCGGTGGCCGCGCCGGTGGCGGTGGCGGCCCCGGTCGACGACGATCCGATCGCGATTGTCGGGATGAGCTGCCGCTTCCCGGGCGGTGTGCGCAGCCCGGAGGATCTGTGGAACCTCGTGGCCGGCGGCGGCGACGCGATCTCCGACTTCCCGTCCAACCGTGGATGGGATGTGGACGGGATGTACCACCCGGACCCCGACCACTCGGGCACGTTCTACTCGCGCGAGGGCGGTTTCCTGCACGACGCGGGTGAGTTCGACGCGGCCTTCTTCGGCATCTCGCCGCGTGAGGCACTCGCCATCGATCCCCAGCAGCGGCTGCTGCTGGAGACGTCCTGGGAGGCGTTCGAGCGCGCCGGTATCGCTCCCACGTCCGTGCGCGGCAACCAGATCGGCGTGTTCGTGGGCGCTGCCACCTCGGGCTACGGGGCCGGTGTCAACGAGTCGGCGGAGGACCTGGAAGGACAGATATTGACCGGCAACGCGACCTCGGTCGTGTCCGGTCGAATCTCCTATACCTTGGGCCTCGAGGGGCCCGCGTTGACGGTGGACTCGGCGTGTTCGTCATCGCTGGTCGCCCTGCACCAGGCCGCGCAGTCGCTGCGTCAGGGCGAGTGCTCCATGGCGCTCGCCGGTGGTGTGACCGTGCTGGCCACGCCGGCGGCCTTTGTGGAGTTCAGCCGTCAGCGCGGGCTGGCGCCCGATGGCCGGTGCAAGCCGTTCGCGGATGCCGCGGATGGTACGGGCTGGTCCGAGGGTGTGGGCATGCTGCTGGTGGAGCGGCTGTCGGACGCCGAGCGCAACGGTCACCAGGTGCTGGCGATCGTGCGCGGCTCCGCCGTCAACCAGGACGGTGCGTCCAATGGCCTGACGGCGCCGAACGGCCCCTCGCAGCAGCGGGTCATCCGGCAGGCGCTGGCGAACGCCCGCCTGTCGGCCGCCGAGGTGGACACGGTGGAGGCCCACGGCACCGGTACGACGCTGGGTGACCCGATCGAGGCGCAGGCGCTGCTGGCGACGTACGGCCAGGAGCGGCCGGAGGGCCGTCCGCTGTGGCTGGGCGCGCTGAAGTCGAACATCGGGCACACCCAGGCCGCCGCCGGCGTCGGCGGGATCATCAAGATGGTCATGGCGATGCGCCACGGTGTACTGCCGAAGGTGCTGCATGTGGATGAGCCGTCGCGGCAGGTGGACTGGTCGGCGGGTGAGGTGCGGCTGCTGACGGAGGCCACCGAGTGGCCCGAGACCGGTCAGCCGCGCCGGGCCGGTATCTCCGCCTTCGGTGTGAGCGGTACCAACGCGCACACCATCATCGAGCAGGCCCCGGTGTACGACCAGGCGGTGCCGGACGAGGACCCCGCCGATGACCACGGCGTCCTTCCCTGGGCGCTTTCCGGCCGGAGCCCGGAAGCCCTGCGCGCCCAGGCCGAGCGGCTGCGGTCGCATCTGATGGCGCGCACCGAACTGGGCACGCTGGATGTGGCGTACTCACTGGTGGCGACGCGCTCGGCCCTCGAACACCGAGCGGTGGTCACGGTCGCGGACCGTGCGGAACTGCTGCGAGGGCTCGAGGCTGTCGCGGCCGGTGAGGCTGCCCCGGGAGTGATGCAGTCCGTCGCGCGTACTTCGGGTTCGACGGCGTTCTTGTTCTCGGGTCAGGGTGCGCAGCGTCTGGGCATGGGCCGGGAGTTGTACGAGGCGTTCCCGGTGTTCGCCCGCGCGCTGGACGAGGTGTGCGCGCACCTGGACATGCTGCTGGATCGTCCGCTGCGGGAGGTGGTGTTCGCGGCGGAGGGGAGCGCGGATGCCGAGCTGCTGGATCAGACGGCGTTCACTCAGCCGGCGTT
>NZ_JBIADZ010000080.1:0-7447 GCF_042868035.1 Streptomyces sp. NPDC007875
CTCAGCAGCTCCTCCCGGTCGCGGCCGACGACCGCCGCACGGTGGCCGAAGGCGGACCGGCTCAGCGCCAGCGAGCAGCCCACATCCACCGGATCGAGCTCCGGCCGCGCCGCCACGTACGACCGCAGCCGCCGTGCCTGAGCCCGCAACGCCACCTCGGTACGGCCGGACACCACCCACGGCACCACATCGGTGCGCACCGACGGCTCCGGCGCCGGGTCGGCGGCGGGCTCGGCGGGCGGTTCCTCCAGGATGAGGTGGGCGTTGGTGCCGCTGATGCCGAAGGCGGACACTCCGGCACGGCGCACCCGCTCGCCCACCGGCCAGTCCCTGGCCTCGGTCAGCAGTTCGACCGCTCCGGCCGTCCAGTCCACATGCGGGGTCGGCTCCTTGACGTGGAGCGTCCTCGGCAGCAGACCGTGGCGCATCGCCATGACCATCTTGATGACACCGGCCCCGCCGGCCGCGCCCTGGGTGTGGCCGATGTTGGACTTCAACGCGCCCAGCCACAGCGGCCGTTCGGCCTCCCGGCCCTGGCCGTAGGTGGCGAGGATGGCCTGGGCCTCGATCGGGTCGCCGAGCGTGGTGCCGGTGCCGTGGGCCTCGACCGCGTCCACCTCGGCGGGCGACAGCCCGGCGTTCGCCAGCGCCTGCCGGATCACCCGCTGCTGGGAAGGGCCGTTGGGGGCGGTGAGGCCGTTGCTGGCACCGTCCTGGTTGACGGCGGAGCCGCGCACCAGCGCGAGCACCTCATGGCCGTTGGCTCGCGCGTCGGACAGCCGCTCCAGGAGCACCATGCTGACGCCCTCGCCCCAGCTGGTGCCGTCGGTGTCGGAGGAGAACGCCTTCGACCTGCCGTCGGGGGCGAGGCCGCGCTGCCGGCTGAACTCGATGAACAGGCTCGGCGTGGACATCATCGTCGTGCCGCCCGCCAGCGCCATCGAGCATTCGCCCTGGCGCAGCGCCTGCGCCGCCTGGTGGATGGCGACCAGGGAGGAGGAGCACGCGGTGTCGATGGTGAGCGCCGGGCCCTCCCAGCCGAGGGAGTAGGCGATGCGGCCGGAGACCACGCTGGCGGCCTTGCCGGTCAGCAGATACCCCTCCATGTCCTCGGGGATTTCGCCGAGCCCCGAGGCGTAGTCCTGGCCGGTGGAACCGATGAACACACCCGCCGCACTGCCCCGCGTGGTGTGCGGGTCGATCCCGGCGCGCTCCAGTGCCTCCCAGGAGGTCTCCAGCAGCAGCCGCTGCTGCGGGTCCATGGCGAGCGCCTCGCGCGGGGAGATCCCGAAGAACTCGGGGTCGAAGTGGTAGGCGTCGTAGAGGAAGCCGCCCTCCTTGGCGTAACTCCTGCCCGGCGTATCGGGGTTGGGGTCGTACAGTTCCTCGACGTTCCAGCCGCGGTCGCCCGGGAAGGCCGAGATCACATCGCGGCCGTCCGCCACCAGCTCCCACAGCTCCTCGGGGCCGCGGACCCCGCCCGGCAGCCGGCAGCTCATGGCCACGATGGCGATCGGATCGTCGTCGGCAGGACGGGCGGCGGCCACCACGGCCGCCACCTCCTCCCGCTCCCCGAGCGCCTCGCGCCGCAGATGGTCCACCAGCACGGCGGGGGTCGGATAGTCGAAGAGCAGGGTGGTCGGCAGCCGCAGCCCGGTGGCCGCGCCCAGCCGGTTGCGCAACTCCACGGCGGTCAGGGAGTCGAAGCCGACCTCCCGGAAGGCGCGGGTGGCCTCGATGTCCTCCGGGGTGGCGAGCCCCAGCACGGCCGCCGCGTGTTCCCGCACCAGGTCCAGCAGGAACGGATCCCGGTCGGCCGCCGCCAGGGCGGCCAGCCGCCGGCCGAGCGAGCTCTCGTCGGTCTCCACGGCCCCGCCTCCGCCACCGGCCCGTACCACCCGGCGGACCGGCGTCCTGACCAGGCCGCGCAGATAGGCGGGTACGGAGTCCTGGCCGGGGGCGCCGCTCGCGGCCCGCCTGCGCAGATCCGCCAGATCGAGCCGGACGGGCACCAGAGTGGGGTCACCGGCCGTCCATGCGGCGTCGAAGAGTTCCATGCCCTCCGCGCTGGGCAGCGGACGGATACCGGAGCGCGCCATGCGCCGCACATCGGCGTCGGCCAGATGACCGCTCATGCCGCTGCGCTGCTCCCACAGGCCCCAGGCGAGGGACTGGGCGGCCAGGCCGCGGGCCCTGCGGTACTGGGCGAGGGAGTCCAGGAAGGCATTGGCGGCGGCGTAGTTGGCCTGTCCGGCGTTGCCGATGGTGGCGACGACGGAGGAATAGAGGACGAACGCGGCGAGGTCGTGGTCCGCGGTCAGCTCGTGCAGATTCCATGCGGCGTCCACCTTGGGCCGCAGCACCCGGTCGAGCCGCTCGGGGTTCAGCGCGTCCACGACGCCGTCGTCGAGCACACCCGCCGCGTGGATCACCGCGATCAGCGGATGTGCGGCGGGTATCGCGCCGAGGAGCCCGGCGAGCGCCTCCCGGTCGGCCGTGTCGCAGGCGGCGACGGTGACGGTGGCTCCCAACTCCACCAGCTCGGTGCGGAGTTCGGCCATGCCCTCGGCGGCGGGCCCGCGTCGGCTGGTCAGCAGCAGATGCCGTAGGCCGTGCTCGGTCACCAGATGGCGGGCGAGGAGCCCGCCGAGGGTGCCGGTGGCGCCGGTGACGAGGACAGTGCCCTCGGGGTCCAGCCGTCGGTGGGCGTCGGGGGCCTCGGTGGGCCGTGTGCCGGCAGCCCCGCCAGCCCTGGTGGGGGCGGCCTCGGTGGCCTCGGTGGCGGTGGCCACGGTCGCAGAGGCCCCAACGACCCCGGCGCTCGCAACCTGGGCAACGGCGGTGCCGGTGAACCCAGAAGCCCGGGTGGCGGCAGCCCCAGCAGCCGTACCGACCCCAGCCCCCATAGCCACCCGGCCCAACCGGGGTACCCGCGCCCGGCCCTCGCGCACCGCGCACTGCGGTTCGCCGGAGGCCACCGCGCCCGGGAGGGCGTCGACCGACTCCGGGTGGCCGTCGACGTCGACGAGGACGAAGCGTCCGGGGTGCTCCGACTGCGCCGAGCGCACCAGCCCCCATACGGCGCCGTGTGCCACATCGGGCACCTCTTCGCCGGGGACGGCCGCGACCGCGCCTCGGGTGACGAACACCAGCCTGGAGGAGGCGAGGCGCTCATCGGAGATCCACCGCTGGATGAGCGCCAGCACGTGGTGGGTGGCCGCGTGAGCCGCCTCCGCCACGTCCCCGTCGCCCTCGGCGGTGCGGGTGCGGGTGCACGGCACCAGTACCGCGTCCGGCACGTCCGCCGCCTCGTCGTAGGGCACCGCGTCCACGGCCGCGGAGAGTCCGAGCGGGTCGTCGCCGAGCACCGCCCAGGTCGCCGGGGCCGCGGTGGTGTCCGCGGCGGGCGCGGCGGGCCACTCCAGACGGAACAGCGACGGGTGGAGGGCGGAGCGGCCGCCGATCGGTTCGGGCGTGTCCACCGCGCGCAGTACGAGCCGGTCCGCCGAGACCACCGGGGCGCCGCTCGGGTCGGCCGCGGCCACCGCGTAGGTGTCGGGACCGGCCGGTGTCAGCCGTACCCGCAGCGCCGTGGCACCCGTGGCGTGCAGTACGACACCACTCCATGAGGAGGCCAGCCGCGCCCCGCCGCCGTCGCCCGGGGCCGCCACCGCGTCAAGCACCGACTCCAGCAGCACCGGGTGCAGACCGTAGCGCTGGGCGTCGGCCTCCTCGGCCTCGGTCAGCCCCACCTCGGCGTAGAGGTCCTCACCGAGCCGCCAGGCAGCGACGGCGCCTCCCGCCACCTCCACCGGGACCGCGTCGGCCGGGGGCCACACGGCGAGGCCCAGGTCCGCGGCCGACGCACCGGCGCCCAGGACCGCGGTGGCGTACCGCGTCCACGGCTCGTCGGAGTCCGCGCCCTCGGCGCGCGCGTAGACGCTCAGCGCGCGCAAGCCGCCACCGTCCGGGGCGCCGACGCGCACCTGGATGACCGCGGCGCCCTTCTCGGGCAGCACCAGCGGCGTGTCCAGGGAGAGTTCCTCGATCCGGTCGCAGCCGACCTGGTCACCCGCGCGGATCGCCAGTTCGGCGAGGGCGCTGCCGGGGAGCACGGCCGCGTCCGGGCCGGTGCGCTCGGTCAGCCAGGGGTGGTCCTGTGCGGAGATCCGGCCGGTGAACAGATGGTCGTCCGCGCCGGCCAGCGGGACGGCGGCTCCGAGCAGCGGATGCCCGGCGGCGTCGAGCCCGGCGGCGGCCACATCGCTCGCCGCGACCGGCTTGTCCAGCCAGTACCGCTGCCGCTGGAACGGATACGTCGGCAGCTCCACGTCCGGGCCGCCGCGCCCCGGGCCACCCGCGAACACGGCGTCCCAGGACGGCTCGACACCCTGCACATACGCCTCGGCGAACGAGCCGGCGAAGCGCTCCGGGTCGCCCTCGTCCCGGCGCAGCGTGCCGACGATGGCGGCGGCGTTCCCACCGGCGTCCTCGACGGTCTGCTGGAGCGACATGGCGAGCATGGGGTGCGGAGCGCACTCGATGAACGCCGTGTGGCCGTCGGCCAGCAGCGCCCGGGTGGCCCGCTCGAAGTCCACCGGCTCGCGCATGTTCCGGTACCAGTAGTCGGTATCCAGCTCCGTGGTGTCCAGCGGCCCGCCGGTCACCGTGGAGTAGTACGCGATCTTCGAGGCGCGCGGCCGCACCCCCGCCACTTCGCGCAGCAGCCGCTCGCGCAAGCCGTCGACCTGCGGGGAGTGCCCGGCGGTGTCCACACCTGGCACCCGGCGGGACTTCACTCCGTCGGCGGCGAGCTCGGCCATGAAGGCGTCCAGGGCCTCCGGGTCGCCGGAGACGGTCACGGTTGCGGGGCTGTTGACGGCGGCGATGCCGAGCCGTTCGCTCCACGGCCGAAGTCGCTCGGCGACCGTCTCGGCCGACGCGAGCACCGAGAGCATGCCGCCCTTGCCACTGAGCTCGGCCCATGCCTGGCTGCGCCGGGCCACCACCTTGGCGGCATCCTCCAGCGAGAGCCCTCCGGCCACATACGCGGCGGCGATCTCGCCCTGCGAATGGCCCACCACCGCGGCCGGTTCGACGCCGTAGGAGCGCCACAGCGCGGCCAGCGAGACCATCACCGCGAACAGCGCGGGCTGGACCACGTCGATGCGGGACAGCGACGGGGCGCCCGGTTCACCGCGCAGCACCTCGCGCAACGACCAGTCCAGGAACGGCTCCAGGGCGTCGGCGCACGCCTCCAGCCGCTCCGCGAAGACGGGGGAGGCGTTCCACAGCGGGAGTGCCATCCCGATCCACTGCGAGCCCTGCCCGGGGAAGACGAACACGGTCTTCCGCCGGCCGCCCGCCGTGCCCTCGACCACATGGGGCGCCGGGGTGCCCTGCGCGAGCGCGCCGAGCCCGTCCAGGAGCCGCTCCCGGTCCCGGCCGAGGATCACCGCCCGGTGGCCGAAGGCCGTCCGGGTGGTGGCAAGGGCCTGGCCGAGTGCGGCAAGGTCGGTGCCGGGGTGGTCGGCCAGGTGGTCGCGCAGTTGCTCGGCCCGGGTCCGCAGCGCCTGTTCGGTGCGCCCGGTCAGCACCCAGGGCAGCACGGGCAGGCCCGGGGCCGCGGGGCGGGCCTCCTCCTGGGCGGCGACGTCCGGTTCGGCCGGTGCCTGCTCCAGGATGGCGTGGGCGTTGGTGCCGCTGATGCCGAAGGACGAGACGCCCGCGCGCCGCGGCCGCGCGGTCTCCGGCTCCGGCCACGGCCGGGCCTCGGTCAGCAGCTCCACGGCCCCGGACGTCCAGTCGACATGCGGCGAGGGCTCGTGTACGTGCAGGGTCTTGGGGAGCGTGCCGTGGCGCAGCGCCATCACCATCTTGATGACCCCGGCCACGCCCGCGGCCGCCTGGGGGTGGCCGACGTTGGACTTCAGCGAGCCGAGCCACAGCGGCCGGCCCTCGGGCCGGTCCTGGCCGTACGTGGCCAGCAGCGCCCCGGCCTCGATGGGGTCGCCGAGCGAAGTGCCGGTGCCGTGCGCCTCGACCGCGTCCACATCGGCGGTGGTGAGCCCGGCGTCGGCCAGCGCCTGCCGGATGACCCGCTGCTGGGCCGGTCCGCTCGGGGCGGTGAGGCCGTTGCTCGCGCCGTCCTGGTTGGTGGCGGAGCCACGGACCAGCGCCAGCACCCGGTGGCCGTTGCGCCGCGCGTCCGACAGGCGCTCCAGCAGCACCATGCCCACGCCCTCGCCCCAGCCGGTGCCATCGGCGTCGGACGAGAACGCCTTGCAGCGGCCGTCGGGCGACAGCGCCTTCTGGCGGCTCAGCTCCACGAAGATCCCGGGGCTGGACATCACGGTGGCACCACCGGCCAGCGCCAGCGAGCACTCGCCCTCACGCAGCGACCGCACGGCCATGTGCAGGGCCACCAGGGACGACGAACAGGCCGTGTCCACGGTGACCGCCGGGCCCTCGAGGCCCCAGGTGTAGGCGATCCGGCCGGAGGCGACGCTGGTGGTGCCGCCGGTCAGCAGATAGCCCTCGAACCCTTCCGACGCCTCGTCCATCCGCGGCCCGTAGTCCTGCGGCATGGTGCCGACGAAGACGCCGGCGTCGCTGCCCTTGAGCGTGGTGGGGTCGATCCCGGCGCGCTCGAACGCCTCCCACGCGGTCTCCAGCAGCAGCCGCTGCTGGGGGTCCATCGCCTGGGCCTCCCGGGGGCTGATGCCGAAGAAGGCCGGGTCGAACTGGTCGGCCTCGTAGAGGAATCCGCCCTCGCGCACATAGCTGGTGCCGTGGCGGGCCGGGTCCGGGTCGTAGAGCCGCTCCAGGTCCCAGCCCCGATTGGCGGGGAAGCCCGCGATGGCGTCCCGGCCCTCGCCGACCAGCTGCCACAGCTGCTCGGGCGTGCGCACCCCGCCGGGGAGGCGGCAGCTCATCGCCACGATGGCGATCGGGTCGTCGTGGCCGGTGGCGCGCCGGGCGGCGGCCGGACGCGGGGCCATGGTCGTGGCCGTCCGCGAGCCCACCGCCACGTCCTGGACGTGGCGGGAGAGGGCCAGCGGGGTGGGGTGGTCGAACAGGACGGTCCCGGCGAGCCGTGTTCCGGTGGCGGTGCTGAGGAGGTTGCACAGCTCGACGGACATCAGCGAGTCGAAGCCGAGATCCTTGAAGATCTTCTCGGGGTCGACGGTGTCCGGGCCCCGGGAGCCCAGGACCCAGGCGGTGTGTGTGCGGACCAGTTCCAGCGCCACGCGCTCGCGCTCGTCGGGGTCGGTCAGGGCGGCGAACTCCTCGCGCCAGGAGAGGGGTTCACCGGTGGCGGCCTCCTCGATCCCGGGGAGCTCGCTGTCCAGCCAGTAGCGCTGCCGCTGGAAGGCGTACGTGGGCAACTCCACCCGGCGCGCACCGCGCCCGGCGAACACCCGCTCCCAGTCCACCTCACCACCGT
>NZ_JBIADZ010000081.1:0-7058 GCF_042868035.1 Streptomyces sp. NPDC007875
ACGTCGAGAAACGACTCGAAACATCGCCATGGCGCGATCACATCAGCATCGCCGTGGTGAACAGCCCCACCAGCACAGTGATCTCCGGAAACAGCGCGGCCGTACATGACTTCGTCGCAAACACCCAAGCCGACAGCGTTCGAGCGCACCTCTTGCCTGTGGACTACGCATCCCACAGCTCCCAGGTGGAAAGCCTCCGGGAACCTCTCGTCAGCGCGTTGGCGCAGGTGAGTAGCAGAGTTCCTGACGTGCCGATGTATTCCACGGTCACTCGTGATCGGATTGACGGATCGGGACTCGACGGCGACTACTGGTACCGCAACCTCCGCGAACCAGTCCGTTTCCATGACGTCATCCAGGCGTTGGAGAGCAGCGGACACGATGTCTTCATCGAGGTCAGCGGACATCCCGTTCTGACTCCGCACATTGACGGTGACAGTACTGCCGTTGGCACACTGCAAAAAGATCAACCTGGCTTGGAGACGCTGCTCAGCAACGCGACCAAGATCTTCGTCCATGGGATATTCATCGACTGGGCCAAACTCCTTCCGTCCCAAGAACCTGACCCCGCAGCCGCGACCGGCCTGCCCCCCTATCCGTTTCAACACCAGTCGTTCTGGCTCGCCGACCCCATTTCGGACAAGGCGCAGCTCCACCGAATCGACTGGGTTCCGATTGCCCGTCCAGCTCGTCAGTCTGTCGAGGACTGGGCGGTTATCGGCAACGACCTACCGAGAGCGGTGCGCTACCGTGAGTGGCCAGCGGCGATTGCCGGTGGGCACGACGTCGTAGTGTCCTTCGTGGCACCACACGGCAACACCGATGATGTGCCGGTCGCCACGCGCCAGTATGTTCACGAAGCGCTGACTTTGCTGCGCGAATGGCTTGCCGACTCACGTACGGAATCGTGTCGACTGGTCTTCGTCACTCGAGGTGCGCTGTCCGATCTGGCAAGCGCCACCGTATGGGGGCTGCTGCACACTGCTCAGACCGAGCACCCGGATCGATTTCAGCTCGTGGACCTCGATGACGCCGAATCAGCAGTTTCTCTCCCCGATGCCATTCGTTGCGCACAGCCACAAGTAGCCATCCGTTCAGGGCAGATGGTCGTCCCCCAATTGGTTCCAGCCGATACGCGGCAGGGCGAGCAAGTCCACACTGACGGGACCATCCTGATCACGGGCGGCACCGGAATGATGGGTGCGACACTCGCCCGGCATCTGGCCAAGTCCGGCGCACAGCGCTTGCTGTTGGTCAGCCGTCAAGGACAGCACGCCGAAGGCGCGCCACAGCTTCTCGATGATCTTCGCGCCGCGGGAGCCACGGCCGCCGTCGAGTCCTGCGATGTCAGTGACCCGGATCAACTGAGCGATCTGCTCCGGAACGTCCAGCCGCCACTGACCGGCGTGATCCATGCCGCCGGCCAGCTTGACGACGGTGTCGTGACCCGGCTGACCGACGAACAGGTCGACACGGTGTTCCGGCCCAAGGTGGATGCCGCATGGAACCTCCACTTGGCGACCCGGCAAATGGACCTCTCGTTCTTCATTCTCTGTTCCTCGGTAGCAGGCATCATCGGCACTGCCGGCCAGGCCGGATACGCGGCGGCGAACGCCTTCCTGGACGCGCTGGCACAGCACCGCCGGGATCTCGGCCTGCCTGCCCAGTCGATGGCCTGGGGGTTGTGGCAACAGCCTAGCGCTATGACACAGGGCATGACGCCTGCGGACTACCAGCGACTCGTCGACAGCGGAGTCGTTCCCTTCAGTGATGCAGTAGGGGTGTCACTGTTCGACCGTGCCCGGCTCCTGCCTGAGCCTCTGCTTGTCGCCGCAAGTATCGACCACGAGAAGCTGAGAAGGCGCTCGGATTCAGTCCCGGGCAAAATGCCAGGACGTGCGCTGATCGAAGCCCTGCGTGAATCCTCCACAGTGGAGCGAGCCGAGACCGTTCTCGGCCTGATACGTAAACACGCTGCTGCTGTCCTGGGCGGGAGTGCCGAGGAAATCGATCCGGGTCGTGCTTTTCGGGAACTCGGCTACGATTCGCTGACTTCCCTGCAATTGCGCAATCGGCTGAACAAGACGTTTGGGGTCCGACTGCCGGCGACCGCTGTGTTCGACCACCCGACGTCCCCCGAGATGGCGACAGCCATCCTCGACCAGCTCTTTCCGGCGGAGCGCCCGGCACCAGACCTGATCTTGCGTCGGCTCAGCGAGCTCGAATCGCTCCTCGACACTCTCGCACTCGATGGACAGTCGGGTGCGGCTATTGCCAACGGCATCAGGCAGCTCCAACAGAAGTGGGAAAGCAAGGCAGGCAAGCCAAAACAGCACTCGGACACCGTCCGCAGGATCGACACGGCGACGGAGTCGGAGATCCTGGCGTTCATCGACAACGAGCTGGGTCGGGCAGCTGACGTGAACAAGACGCCCGTGAGCGGAGAGTAGCTATGGCTGACAACGAGAGGCTCGTCGACTACCTCAAGTGGGTCACCGCTGATCTCCAGCAGACGCGCCAGCGTCTCGCTGAACTGGAGGCCGCGTCGGCTGATCCCGTTGTGGTCGTGGGCATGGCGTGTCGTTACCCAGGAGGCGTTTCCTCCCCCGTAGACCTCTGGGACGTGGTCAGCCAAGGGGTTGACGCCGTCGGCCGATTCCCGGACGACCGCGGCTGGGACATCGAAGCTATATTCGACCCGGACCCCGACCAGCCCGGCAAGACCTATTCCCGATCTGGCGGTTTCCTCACCGACATCGCTGGGTTCGACGCGGAATTCTTCGGTATCTCCCCACGCGAAGCCCTGGCCATGGACCCACAGCAACGCCTGCTGCTGGAAGTGTCGTGGGAGGCGGTCGAGCGTGCCGGGATCGACCCTCTATCCCTACGGGGCAGCTGTACGGGCGTATTCACCGGAATCTACGCATCCGACTATCTACCCTCTCCACCCGCGGAACTTGAGGGCTATGCGGCGACCGGCAACATCGCGAGTGTCGCGTCGGGCAGGATGTCCTACGTGTTGGGCCTGGAAGGGCCTGCAGTTTCGGTCGACACAGCGTGTTCCTCATCGTTGGTAGCGCTGCACGTGGCAGTCCAATCCCTGCGGGCCGGTGAGTGCACGATGGCCTTGGCAGGAGGCGTAACCGTGATGTCGTCGCCCGCCAACTTCATTGAGTTCTCCCGGCAGCGCGTCTTGTCTCCGGATGGCCGGTCGAGGGCCTTTTCGGACAGCGCGGACGGAACCGGGTGGGCCGAAGGTGTAGGCGTCCTGGTGCTGGAGCGGTTGTCCGACGCACAACGCCTCGGGCATCCAGTTCTTGCCGTGATACGCGGCTCGGCAGTCAACCAGGACGGTGCGTCGAACGGCCTGACCGCACCCAACGGCCCGTCGCAGCAGCGTCTGATCCGCCAAGCCCTTGCCAACGCCCGCCTGTCCGCAGGTGAGGTCGATGTCGTCGAGGCACACGGCACCGGGACACGCCTGGGCGACCCGATTGAAGCCCAAGCACTGCTCGCCACCTACGGCCAAAGGCCGCCAGAGGCACCCCCACTCCTACTGGGGTCATTGAAATCGAACATCGGCCACAGTCAAGCCGCAGCAGGCGTCGGCGGCGTCATCAAGACAATCATGGCCATGCGGCACGGAATCGTGCCCAGAACCCTGCACGTCACCGAGCCCTCTACCCATGTCGACTGGACAACTGGCAGGCTCGAGCTTGCCACCGAGGAACAAGACTGGCCGGCAACCGGCCGCCCGCGACGAGCAGCAATATCCGCCTTCGGCGTCAGCGGAACCAACGCGCACGTCATCATCGAACAAGCCCCTGAGATCGAACAACAACCCGCGCGACAGCCCATCAACGGCGCGATTCCCCTCGTGCTCAGTGCGAAAAGCATCACGGCACTCCGTGACCAAGCCACCCGGCTCGCCCAACACGTCGAACGCGACTCCTCCAGTCTGGTGAACCTGGCTCACAACCTGCTCACCACACGTTCTCTCTTCGACCACCGTGCGGTTATAGCCGGGACAGCACACGACGAGGTCCTCGCAGGACTCCGTGCAGTGGCCCTAGGCATCACTGAGACCGGCGTGGCAGTGGACGTCGTGCGGGAGCAAGGCAAGACGGCGATCGTCTTCGCCGGTCAAGGGTCACAGCGCCCCGGTATGGGACGCGAGCTGTATCGCTCGTACCCGGTTTTCGCCGAGGCTTTCGACGCGGCGTGTGCTTCGTTGGAGCGACACATGGCGGTCTCGCTGCGCGATGTGATCTTCGGCGAGGACGCGGAATTGCTCAGCAAGACCCTTTACGCCCAACCGGCTCTGTTCGTTCACGAAGTCGCGTCGTACCGGCTGCTGGAATCCTGGGGAGTGGCTCCCAGCCACGTGATGGGTCACTCGCTCGGCGAGGTGACCGCCGCCCATGTTGCCGGTCTGCTTACGCTCGACGATGCATGCCGGATGATCGCCGCTCGTGCCCGCCTCATGCAGAACCTGCCGTCCGGTGGAGCCATGGTGGCTGTCGAAGTCAGTGTTCAGGAAGTACAAGCCGAGGGTCTTCCCGACGCGATCTCCATAGCCGCGGTCAATGGACCCGACTCGGTTGTCCTGTCAGGCAACGAATCGGACGTGGCGGCCCTGATGTCGCGATGGCAAAGCCGTGGTCGGCGCGTTGAGCGACTGAAAGTCAGCCACGCCTTCCACTCGGCTCTCATGGCCCCGATGTTGGCAGCGTTTCAGCAAATCCTGGACACTATTGCGTTCAGCAGCGCGGCCATACCTATCATCTCGAACGTCACCGGGAAAAAGGCGAGCGATGAGGAACTCGGGCAGGCCAGCTATTGGCTCCGGCATGTCCGTCGCCCCGTGCAGTTCCTGGACAGTGTACGCACTCTCCGGCAGGAGGGCGTCTCCGTGTTTCTTGAGGTCGGACCGGATAGCGCCCTCGCCGCATTGGCAGAGCGATGCGTCGTGCCGGAAGACGCCTCGGCGTGTGCGTTCCTTTCCTTCGGGCGGCGCACCCAACCAGAGGTGACCGCGGCTGTTACCGCAGCGGGAGCGCTGTTCACCCGTGGCGTGGATGTGGATCTGACAGCTATCGCGGGAGCGACGGAGACCACGTTCGACATTGGTCTGCCGACCTATGCCTTCCAACACCGCCGCTACTGGCTGGCCGATTCCGTGGGCGCGCAGCCTGAAGTCCTGCAAGCTTCAGCGCCGCTCGCCGATCCTGCGGAGTCGCGCACCCTGCTCGGTCGTCGCCTGCTCGAAGCCGACGTGAAGGACCGCATGAACGTAGCGCTCGAGACAGTGACCACCCAGATTTCCTCCATCCTGCACCTGCCACTGGCGGAGATCGACGTCACGAAGCCCTTCAGCGACATGGGTTTCGACTCGCTGACCGGAGTCGAGCTGAGGAACCGCCTGTCGGAGATGGTCGGGATCGCACTGCCGCCCTCGTTGGTCTTCGACAGCCCGACCCCTGTACAGCTCGCCGAGCATGTCCTGGCCGTTCTCCTGGAGAACCTCGCACCGCCTTCGACAACGGCGGAATCCCTCGTGCTCCAGCCTGCGGATCCGGTGGTGGTCGTGGGAATGGCGTGCCGCTTCCCAGGAGGTGTGGCTTCCCCCGAGGATCTCTGGGACATGGTCAGCCAAGGTGTCGACGCGATCGGAGAGTTCCCTGCAGACCGGGGTTGGGATGTCGAGGCACTGTTCGACCCAGACCCTGACCAGCCTGGCAAGACCTACGTCAGGCACGGCGGCTTCCTCGATGATGTCTCCGGATTCGACGCGGACTTCTTCGGTATCTCCCCACGCGAAGCCCTGGCCATGGACCCACAGCAACGCCTGCTGCTGGAAGTGTCCTGGGAGGCGATCGAGCGCGTGGGGATCGATCCTCGTTCGCTGCGCAGAAGCCGCACCGGAGTTTTCGCCGGAGCCTATCCATCCGACTACATGTCCAGGCTCTCCAATACGCCGGCGGAGCTGCATGGCTATGCGGCCATCGGCAATGTGTTGAGCGTGGCGTCGGGCCGGGTCTCCTACATGCTGGGGCTCGAAGGACCCGCGATGACCGTGGACACCGCTTGTTCCTCATCCCTGGTGACCTTGCACTTGGCAGCGCAGGCGTTGCGAGCGGACGAATGCACCATGGCCCTGGCATGCGGTATGACCGTGATGTCCTCGCCACAAGCGTTCGTCGAGTTCTCTCGGCAGGGAGGTCTTTCTCCGGATGGCCGGTCGAGGGCCTTTTCGGACAGCGCGGACGGAACCGGGTGGGCCGAAGGTGTAGGCGTCCTGGTGCTGGAGCGGTTGTCCGACGCACAACGCCTCGGGCATCCAGTTCTTGCCGTGATACGCGGCTCGGCAGTCAACCAGGACGGTGCGTCGAACGGCCTGACCGCACCCAACGGCCCGTCGCAGCAGCGTCTGATCCGCCAAGCCCTTGCCAACGCCCGCCTGTCCGCAGGTGAGGTCGATGTCGTCGAGGCACACGGCACCGGGACACGCCTGGGCGACCCGATTGAAGCCCAAGCACTGCTCGCCACCTACGGCCAAAGGCCGCCAGAGGCACCCCCACTCCTACTGGGGTCATTGAAATCGAACATCGGCCACAGTCAAGCCGCAGCAGGCGTCGGCGGCGTCATCAAGACAATCATGGCCATGCGGCACGGAATCGTGCCCAGAACCCTGCACGTCACCGAGCCCTCTACCCATGTCGACTGGACAACTGGCAGGCTCGAGCTTGCCACCGAGGGACAAGACTGGCCGGAAACCGGCCGCCCGCGACGAGCAGCGATATCCGCCTTCGGCGTCAGCGGAACCAACGCGCACGTCATCATCGAACAAGCCCCTGACAGTATGCGGCAGTCTACGAAACACCCAGTCGACCAGGCGATTCCTCTGGTCGTGAGCGCGGACACCGCCGCAGCGCTCCACGACCAAGCCACCCGGCTCGCCGACTACATCGAGCACACATCACCGGACCTGGGGAGCTTGGCACACGGTCTGGTCACGGCGCGTTCCTTGTTCGACCACCGCGCCGTTGTCATCGGCG
>NZ_JBIADZ010000082.1:0-6680 GCF_042868035.1 Streptomyces sp. NPDC007875
TGCAACGCCACCAACGACGACGAACACGCCGTATCCACCGTCACCGCAGGACCCTCGAACCCCAGCACATACGACACCCGACCCGACAGCACGCTGCCCGCGCCGCCGGTCATGAGGTAGCCCTCGGAGCCGTCGGGAGCCGTGTCGAGGCGGCTGGCGTAGTCGTGGTTCACCATTCCGGCGAAAACACCGATGTCATGGCCGCGGAGCGAGGCCGGGTCGATCCCGGCCCGCTCCAACGCCTCCCACGACGTCTCCAGCAGCAACCTCTGCTGCGGATCCATCGCCAGCGCCTCACGCGGCGAGATCCCGAAGAAGTCGGCGTCGAACTCGGCCGCGTCGTAGAGGAAACCACCTCGCCGCGCATAACTGGTCCCCGCGTGGTCCGGGTCCGGGTCGAACAGGTTCTCCAGATCCCAGCCACGGTCCACGGGGAACTCCCCGATGCCCTCGCCCCCGGCCGTAACCAGCTCCCACAGGTCCTCCGGCGAGGACACGCCGCCCGGCAACCGGCACGCCATCCCCACGATCGCGATCGGCTCCGTGGGATCGCCCGTCGCCCACGCCGATCCGGTCCATCCGGCGTCTTGCCCGAGCAGCCGGGCATGCAGGAATGACGCGAGCGCGGCCGGTGTCGGATAGTCGAAGGCGAGCGTGGTCGGCAGTTCGGCGCCGGTCAGGTCCCGCAGGCGGTTGCGGAGCCGGACCACGTTCAGGGAATCGAAGCCGAGGTCCTGGAAGGCCCGTTCGCCGTCGATGGCCGACGCGTCGTCATGCCCCAGTACCGCGGCCGCGCTGCTCAGCACCACATCCAGGACCATCCGGTGGCGCTCGACCTCCGTGCCGGCCATGAGCCGCTCGGCGAAGGCCGTGGTGCCGCCGCCCGGGAGCGCTGCCGCCTCCGGCAGCAACCGACGTGCGGGACGCGGTTCGCCCGCCGTAATGGCGTCCGTTGCGGGTGCGTCCGGCCAGTACCGCCGGTGCTGGAAGGCGTAGGTCGGCAGGTCGACCCTGCGCCGCGAGGACCCCGAGAGCAGCGCGGTCCAGTCGACGGGGACGCTACGGACGTACAGCCGGGCGAGCGCGGACACGGCGGCGACCGGATCGGGCTGTTCGCCGTGCAATGTGGCCACGAACATGGCCGGGTCGGCACCATCGCCCAGCGCTTCCTGCGCCATGGCGGTGAGCACACCATCGGGGCCCAGTTCCAGGAAGGTCGCGATATCCCCTGCGCGGAGCGTAGTGACGCCGTCGAGGAAACGGACGGTCCTGCGAGCGTGCTCGGCCCAGTAGTCCGGGGAGCACAGTTGGTCGGGGGTGGCCCACTCGCCCGTGACGTTGGAGACGATGGGCACCGTCGGAGGCGCGTACGACAGCCCGGCGGCGACGGCGCGGAACGCCTCCAGCATGCCGTCCATATGCGCGGAGTGGAAGGCATGGCTGACCCGCAGCCGCTTGGTCCGGTACCCCTTGGCCGCGCATTTCCGCTCGACGGCCACCACGGCGTCCTGGGCGCCGGAGACGACGACGGAGGCGGGCCCGTTGACCGCGGCGATGTCCACCGCGCCCGGTTCATCGGGCAGCAGAGACCGCACCACGGGCTCGGGGGCGTTGAGCGCGACCATCGCGCCACCGGGCAGTGCCTGCATCAGCCGCCCGCGCGCGGCCAGCAGCGCGGCGGCGTCCTCGAGGGACAGCACGCCCGCCACATGGGCCGCGGTCAGCTCGCCTACGGAGTGGCCGGCGAGGGCGTCGGGGCGCACTCCCCAGGACTCGTACAGCCGGAAAAGCGCGGTCTCCAGTGCAAACAGCCCCGCCTGGGCGTACACCGTCCGGTCGGACAGCTCCGCTTCGGGGGATCCGGGCTGGGCGAACACGACGTCCCGGACGGGGTGCGCGACATGCCCGGCGTCGACCAGATGCCGGTCCAGTTGCCCGCAGGCCGCGTCGAAGGCATCGCGGAACACGGGATAGCGCGCATGCAGTTCCCGGCCCATGCCCGCGTGCTGGCTGCCCTGTCCGGTGAACAGCACCGCGAGCCTGCCAGGGCTCGGCACACCTCGCGCGACCGGGCCATCGCTCGGCCCCGTGATGGCGTCCAACCCGCTCAGCAACTCCGCACGCCCCGCGCCCACGACCACGGCCCGGTGGTCCAACACGGCTCGTGCGGTGATGAGCGAGTGGGCGATGTCGCCCGGATCGAGTTCCGGGTGCCTGCGGGCGAATTCCGCGAGCCGGGCCGCTTGGCTTTGCAGCCCGTCGGCGCTCCTGGCCGAGATCACCCACGGTATGGCGGGGATCGCGTCCGGGTCCGCAGCGGCGGGCTCGGTGGCGGTGGCAGGTGCCTGCTCGACGATCACATGGGCGTTGGTGCCGCTGACGCCGAACGCGGACACCCCGGCCCGGCGCGGGCGTTCCGCCGTCTCCGGCCAGGGCCGTTCCTCGGTCAGCAGTTCCACCGAACCCGTCGACCAGTCCACCTCCGGGGTGGGGGCGTCGACGTGCAGCGTCCGCGGCAGGACGCCGTGCCGCATCGCCATGACCGTCTTGATCACGCCGGCCACGCCCGCGGCGGCTTGGGCATGACCGATGTTCGACTTCACCGAGCCCAGCCACAGCGGCCGGTCGCGGTCCTGTCCGTAGGTGGCGAGGATGGCCTGCGCCTCGATGGGGTCGCCCAATGCCGTTCCCGTGCCATGCGCCTCGACCACGTCCACGTCCGTGGCCGACACACCCGCGCTGGCCAGCGCCTGCCGGATGACGCGCTGCTGCGAGGGACCATTCGGGGCCGTCAGACCGTTCGACGCACCATCCTGATTCACCGCGCTGCCCCGCACCACCGCCAGCACCTGGTGACCGTTCCGCTCCGCGTCCGACAGCCGCTCCAGCAGCAGCACGCCCACGCCTTCGGCCCACCCCGTGCCATCAGCCGAGGCGGCGAAGGGCTTGCACCGGCCGTCGACCGACAGTCCTCGCTGGCGGGAGAAGTCCACGAAGGCCTCGGGCCCGGCCATCACCGTCACCCCACCGGCCAGCGCCATCGAGCACTCCCCCGACCGCAACGCCTGCGCCGCCAGATGCACGGCCACCAACGACGACGAACACGCCGTGTCCACCGTCACCGCGGGCCCCTCCAGGCCCAGGGTGTAGGCCACGCGCCCGGACAGGACGGCCGCGGAGACGCCGGTGATCCGGTGCCCCTCGACCTCGTCCGGAACGTGGCTCAGGCGGATCGCATAGTCCTGGGTGTTCATCCCGGTGAACACTCCGATGGCGCTGCCGACCACCGTGGTCGGGTCGATCCCGGCCCGCTCGAACACTTCCCATGAGGTCTCCAGCAGCAGCCGCTGCTGCGGGTCCATCGCCAGCGCCTCACGCGGCGAGATCCCGAAGAACTCGGCGTCGAACCCGGCGGCATCGGACAGGAAGGCGCCGTGCCGGACGTAGGAGGTGCCGGGGTGATCCGGGTCGCGGTCGTAGAGCGCCGACAGATCCCAGCCACGGTCGTCCGGGAAGTCCCCGACGGCGTCACCGCCCTCGCTGATCAGGCGCCAGAAGTCCTCGGGGCTGTGCACCCCGCCTGGAAAGCGGCAGCTCATCGCCACGATGGCGATGCCATCGTCCGACGCCTTGCCCGCAGGTGCCGGGGCGGCGGGGGTGCTCGGCGACCCCAGCAGTTCGGTGTGCAGATGCCTGGTGAGGGCCCGCGGGCTGGGGTGGTCGTAGAGCAGGGTCGAGGGAAGCCGGAGCCCGGTGGCCGCGTTGAGCCGGTTGCGCAGTTCCACGGATGTCAGCGAGTCGAAGCCTAGATCCCGGAAGGCCCGTCCGGCGGCGAGACCATCCGCCGAGGAGTGCCCGAGCACCTGGGCAGCATGGCGTGTGACCAGGTCCAGCAGCGTCTGCTCCCGTTCGGCGGGGTCCGCTGACTCCAGTCGTCGTACGAGATCGGTCTGCGGCAATTCCGCACGGCTCACGATCCGGCGGCCCGGTGGCACCAGCTTGTGCAGCAGAGGGACGACCGGGGTGGTGGCGGCGTGGGCGCGCAGGCCCGCGAGGTCCAACCGGGCCGCCACCAGCGCGGGCACGGCGCTGCGCAGACCGGCGTCGAACAGCACCACACCGGTCTGCTCCGACAGGGCGGTCATGCCGAATCGCCGGGTGTGCTGGCGCAGGTCGGCCGCGGTGAGATGTGCGGTCATCTCGCTGCTGAGCGCCCAGTGGCCCCAGGCGAGCGCGGTGGCCGGGAGCCCTGCCGCCCTGCGCTGCTGGGCCAGTGCGTCCAGGAAGGCGTTGGCCGCCGCGTAGTTGGCCTGTCCGGGGTTGCCGAAGACACCCGCGGCCGAGGAGAACACCACGAAGGCCGCGAGGTCCATGTCGCGCGTAAGCTCGTGCAGGATGACGGCGGCGTCCGCCTTGGGGCGGAGGACGGTGTCCAGCCGTTCGGGTGTCATGGCGGTGACCACGCCGTCGTCCAGGACCCCGGCGGTGTGGACGACCGCCGTGAGGGGAGCCTCGGCGGGAAGCGAGGCCAGCAGCTCCGCCACCGCGGTCCGGTCGCCGATATCGCAGGCCACAGTGCGTACGGACGCACCCAGCGCGCCCAGCTCGGGCTCCAGCTCCGCCACGCCCTCGGCGGCATCGCCACGGCGGCTGACCAGCAGGAGGTTGCGCACGCCGTACTCGGCCGCGAGGTGCCGGGCGAACAGCCGGCCCAGTGCACCCGTGCCACCGGTGACCAGAACCGTGCCCGCCGGGTCCAGCGAGCGTCGTGGCTCCTCCTCATCCGGCGTCGCGCGCACAAGCCTCGGTACGGATACCGCCCCTGCGGTGATGGCGATCTGCGGTTCGCCGGTGGCCAGTGCGGCGGGCAGCAGCGCGCCGGAGGCGGCGTCCTCGTCCATCGCCACCAGGACCAGCCGATCCGGGGCCTCCGACTGCGCCGAGCGCACGAGCCCCCAGACCGCCGCGCAGATCGGGTCGGTGACCTCGCGTGTGACGATGACCAGCCGCGCATCCGTCTCCGGTGCGGCCAGCCACGTCTGAACCCACTCCAGCGCCTGCGAGGTCAGCGCCCGGAGGCCGTGCGTGGTGTCCGCCAAGTCCACACACACGAAGGGCGGTACATTCCCGTGAGCGGCGAGCGTCGTCAACTCGGCTGGGCTCGTGACCGTCAGCGTCACCGTCGCCGGATCCGAGGTGGCCAGGGCGGATGCGCCCGACGCGACCGGGAGGGGGAACCACTCGACCTGGAACAGCGCGTCCTGCGGCTCCGTCCCGGCGCCCGACACCAATCCGTCGACGGGGAGCGGCCGCGACATCACCGAGCCCACGGACCCGACCGCCCGACCTGCGGAGTCCGCCAGCTCCAGCGCCACACCCCCTTGACCATCCGGGCTGATACGCGCGCGCAGCGCGGTCGCCCCGGTGGCGGACAGGGACACCGCGCGGTAGGCGACGGGCAACGCCGATGCCTCGGCGTGTGTGTCGGCGTGGCACACGGCTTCCAGCAGTGCGGGGTGCAGTGTGCAGCGCTCTGCTTCCTCGTGCTGGTCGTCGGCCAGTTCCACCTCGGCGAAGATGTCGGTGCCACGGGTCCACGCCGAGCGCAGAGCACGGAACGCCGGGCCGATGCCACGTCCACCCCGTGCCAGATCGTCGTACACCTGGTCCACATCGACGGGGGTGGCTCCGACCGGCGGCCATGGTGCGAGGCCGATATCGGGTGCGGTGGTGGTCTCGGCGAGCGTGCCCGTGGCGTGTCGGGTCCAGTCCGTCCCGTCCGACCCGTTGCCCTGCCTCCGGGAGTGAACGGTGAGGCGTCGCCGGCCAGAGTCATCCGCCCCACCGACGACCACCTGGAGCTGCACACTCATGCTCTCCGTCAGCGCAAGCGGGGCCTCGATCAGCAATTCGTCGACGACACCGCAACCGACCTCGTCACCGGCACGTACCGCCAGCTCCACAAAGGCCGACCCAGGGAGGACGACCGCACCGGCCACCGTGTGGTCCGCCAGCCACGGGTGAGTGCTCAGGGACAGTCGGGAGGTGAACAACACCCCGTCCGTTTCGGGCAGTTCCACCCATGCGCCCAGCAGAGGGTGCTGAGCACCGGCGAGGCCGATGGCGGTCACTTCACCGGGTCGGTGGCCACTCTGCAGCCAGTAGTGCTGGTGCTGGAAGGCGTAGGTCGGCAGATCCAGGGCGGCATGAGCCGGGATGTCGCCGAGCAGCGCGGTCCAGTCCACGGGGACACCGCGTACATACGCCTCGCCCAGGGACGTGAGCACGCGGCGCATCCCACCCTCGTCCCGGCGGAGTGTCCCCGTCACCACAACCGGACCGGCGTCCGCCTGCTCCACCGCCGCCTCGATACTCATCGTCAACACCGGATGCGCACTCACCTCAACAAACGCCGCAAAACCTTCCCCGACCAACCGCTCGATCGACGGCGCGAACCGCACCGTGCTCCGCAAATTCCGATACCAGTACCCGGCACCCAACTCCGCCGTATCCACCCACCCCGCCTCCACCGTCGAGAAAAACGGAATACCAGACGACACCGGCCCCACCTGCGCCAACGACCGCACAAGCTCCCCCTCCACCGCCTCCACCTGCACCGAATGCGAGGCGTAATCCACATCCACCCACCGCGCCCACACCCCCGAGCCCCCACACTCCTC
>NZ_JBIADZ010000083.1:0-6525 GCF_042868035.1 Streptomyces sp. NPDC007875
TCAACGCCAACCCCCGACTGCCATGGTCATACCTCGCCCATACCGGTCTGACCATCCACCCACCACACCCACCGAACTTACGAAAAGATCAGTAGAAGCCATCTCATTTGGTGCGGCGGATAAGAGGCCTGCATCGGTGCCAGCGGGAGAGCGTCGCGGATTGTTGGTGGCCACGGATTCAGCCTAGGAGATCCTCGACCGACGGATACGTCACTCCTCGGCGGCGGGAGATCCAATAGGTGCGCTCCCGGGCAACCTGTTCCACGGTGAGGATCTTCCACTGAGGCACCACGGAATCGACAGTGAGACGCCACTGGTCCTCGGTCCCGGGGACCGGTTCGATCGGGCAGCCGCTCATCACCAACTCCCAACGGTCGGTGATCCCTTCATCGCGCCGGTCGGTGGCGCTCACGACACCGGCTATTCGATGCGGTAGGGGACGGCCTCGTTCGCGTGCGGCCCGGTTCTCGGCGCACTGTCGCAACGTCAGTGTTCCCTGGAGGTGAAAGCGGTAAGGCTCTCTGCCGGGCATCAGGAAATCCTCGATCGGCTGGCCAGGGCGCCATGCATGGTCTGCCAATTCGCTTACCGGACGGACATCGCCGCTGATCGTCACCTCGGCATCCCGCGTTCCCCGGTTGGTGAGGTCAACCGGCAGCGTGCAAACGAGAGTCTGCCGCTCGTCGCGGGGGAGGCTCCAGACCATGTCGCCTGCCAGATGGGATGTGCTGTCGTTGGCGTCACGCAGCGGGGGCCACGCCGGGGCAAGGACTCTGACGTCCAGGTCCGGTGCCTCTGCGTCCAGCCGGGCTTTGGCTGAATCGATCACGACCGCGTGGGCGCTGGCATTGGCGCGACGAGCTAGCCGGGCTTGCCAGGCGACCAGCCCTGTGGCCACAGCTGCTGCCGCAGCTGATGCCACCGTTCCCACTGTCTCAGCCACATCCCACGCTTCCACCATTGCTGTTCCTCCCCGTCGTCCGATCCCACTGATTGTGGCAAGCAAGAAGGCGACGACGGTGCCACGGTGCTGTTCTCGGTTCAGTGATTCAGCCGGCGGTAGCAGATGAGGGTGCAGGCGATGGCAGTGAATGTCAGGAAGTGTTCGGCTTTCCACTAAGCTGCGGGAAGGCGGTCACGGAGGGCTTTGGCCAGGCTGTGCCGCCGCCCGCGCTCGGTTACGACGCCGGCCGCTTCCTCTGAGACTTCTTCGCAGCCGCCGCTTTCTTCCCGCCCGCACCCGCGCTCGTCTTCTTCGCGGCCCTCTTCTTCGGCGCTGCCCGCTGCCCGCTGATCTCGTGCACGTCAGCCTCGTCGCCGGTGTCCTCGCCGCGGCTCTTCCTGGCGGCGCGCACGCTGTCCTGCAGGGCGGACATAAGATCGACGACCTTGCCCTTGGGTTCGGCCGGTGCCTCCATCTCGGGCGGCTCCACGCCCGCGGCCTTGGCCTCGATGACGGCTTCCACCGCCTCGCGGTACTGGTCGCGGTACTGGCTGATGTCGGTGCCGCCGATGGCCTCCATCAAGGTCATGGCTTCGTCGACCTCCGAGTCGGAGATGTCGACAGCCCTGGGGGCGAGCCCTTCGGCCGAGCGGATCTCATCCGGCCAGTGCAGGACCTGGAGGACGATGGCGTCACCGACCACCCGCAGGGCGCCGAGCCGCTCGCGGTTGTGCCACGCGAATTTTGCGATGGCGACCTTGTCGCTGCGCTGGAGCGCTTCCCTGAGCAGCACGTAGGGCTTGGCGGCGACCGCGCCATCGGCTTGGAGGAAGTACGGCTTGCCGAAGCGGATGGGGTCCAGTCGTTCGGCCTCGACGAAGGCTTCGACATTGATGGCCTTGGCGGTGGGCAAGGGCAGGTCGTCGAGTTCCTGGTCGCTGATGGGCACGAGCTGATCTTTGGAGGCTTCGTAGGGCCGCCCGATCTCGTCCGGTTCGAGTACTCGGTCTTCGATCTCGCAGACCTTGCGGTAACGGATCGGCCGCCGTCGGCAGGAGCGCTTCCGCATCCGCGTCCAGCGGCGCAGGCAGCCGGACGGCAGTATCAAGGAGACGGTGGTCGAACGCGCCGACCGGGCCCCGCTGCTCATGACGGTGCGTGCCTGCTACCTGGACATCGCCCGCTGGGCGGTGGAAGAGCCGGCCCGGTGGGGGCCGTGGGCCGCGCCGTGCCCGATCAGGGAAGCCGAGACCGCGGACCGCAAGCGCGTCAAGCGGGTCAAAGCCCGCATGGATCAGCGCACCCGCGAGCGTCTCCCGGCCCTGGAATCGTTCGCGAAGGCAGGGCCGACCACCACCGTTTCCACCTAACGGGCCTGGAAACCCTTCTCGCGGCGCCGCCCGGCGCGGCCTTCACCGTCCACGGCGCGATGTTTGTCCGCACGGGAAACGCCGCCACCGCCACCGCCCGCGATCAAGACGGAGCCCTTCGGTACTTCGACCTCGCCGAACACCGGGCCTTCTGGGCTTGGGCCGCAGCGGAGGTCCTGCGCCACACGGGTATGCGCATCGAGGAGATGCTGGAACTCAGCCATCACGCGATGATCCAGTACCGCCTGCCCACCACCGGCGAGATCGTCCCCCTCCTCCAGATCGCCCCGTCCAAGACGGACCAGGAACGCATCCTGCTCGTCAGCCCCGAACTCGCCGATGTCCTGGCCACGATCATCCGCCGCGTCCGCGACGCGAAGACCGGCGTCATCCCTCTCCTGTCCGCCTACGACTACGAGGAACGCGTCTGGAACCCGCCGACCCCCTTGCTCTTCCAGTGGGACCGCAGCGGCGAAAACTCCAGGATGAGCGGCGAATTCATCCGCAAGGCCCTCGCCGAAGTCCTGGCCTTCCTCTGCCTCACCGACTCCACCGGCCAGCCTCTGGACTTCGCGCCACATGACTTCCGCCCGCATGTTCATCACCGACGCCATCCGCTCCGGCTTGCCGCCCCATATCGCACAGGCCATCGCCGGTCACACCAACATCAACACCACTATGGGCTACCACGCCATCTACCCCAGCGAGACCATCGAAGCCCACCGCGCGTTCATCTCCCGCCGCAGAGCACTGCGCCCGGCCGAGGAGTGCCGAACCCCAACCGACACCGAATGGGAAGACTTCCTCGGCCACTTCGAACGCCGCAAACTCTCCGTCGGCACTTGCGCCCGCGCCTACGGCACCGCCTGCATTCACGAGCACGCTTGTGTCCGATGCTCGCTCCTCCGACCTGACCCGTCCCAACGGGCACGGCTTGCCGAGATCCGAGACAACCTGATCGCCCGAATCGCCGAAGCCGAGCGGGAGGGATGGCTCGGCGAGGTCGAAGGGCTGCGAGTCAGCCTCGTCGGCGCCGAGGACAAGCTCAGCCAGGTCGACCGACGTCGCGGCCGTCGCACCACCGTTGACCTCGGAATCCCGACGACCGGTGGCCGCGATCAGCTAAGCTCCCGCCCGCTGTAGGCCCGCAATCGGAATGCCCCGCTCCGCGATGGCGACCTGCGCGTTCCCGGTTCGTCTCATTCGGAGGCCACGGCTTCTCGTCCCATGATCTTGTCCCTTTGCAGAGGGCGAGGAGAGGGGCGCCCCAGGCGGAGGACGCAGTGGTGTTCGGCCGGTGCGGCCGGCCCGCGACCCGAGCGGCCCTCGACGTCAACGGCGCGTCTGCTCAGGGCTGACCGTTCACCGGCCGCGTGCTCCGAGCCGGGCCAGTGCGGCGGCGCTCGGGCTGCCTGGTTCAGCCTGGTACATGACCAACTGCAGATCGGTTCCCGGCAGCAGCAGGGTTTGGGAGATCACCTCCAGGTCGCCCAGCTGGGGGTGGCGCAGCACCTTGCGCAGTGTGGGTACCGGTCGTACGTCGTGATCGCGCCAGCCAGCGGCGAATTCCGCGCTGTGGGCGGCGAGTTCGTTGATCAGCTCGCCGAGTATGCGGTCGGCCGGGTACCGGACACTGGCTGCCCGCAGCTGCGCGGCGAACTGCCGGGCGAACTCGCCTTCCGCGCCCTGCGCCGCCTGGCAGAACGTGCCGCCAAGGCGGATGGCCAGCCGCACCGTGTTGCGCTCCGCTGCGTGCACCTGCTCAAAGCCGGGGATCAGCGCGGCCACCTCGGCATTCCAGGCCACGATGTCCTGCCGTTCGTCGACCAGGTAGGCGGGGGTCGGTGCAAGCCGGTCAAGGAGCCGGTGGGCCTCGTCGGGAACCGGCTGTCGATCGGCGTCCGTGCCGGGTGGCACCTGCCCGGCCAGCCGCGCCAGGTGCTCGCGCTCCGCTGTGCTGAGCTGCAGCGCCGTACCGAGCGTGGTGAGTACCTCCGGGGACGGGCGCGGCGCGCGGGCCTGTTCGAGCCGTTCGTAGTAGCTGACCGACACCCCGGCCAGTGCGGCCACCTCTTCGCGGCGCAATCCTGGTGTACGGCGGGCACGTCGGCCCGGCGGGTGCGTGCCCGGCGACCGTTCCGGATGCAACGCCTCCCGCCGATGGCGCAGGAAGTCGGCCAGTTCCCTTCTGCTCACCCGTTCATGGTGACACCCGTTGCCGCGCTTAGCCACGGACTGGCGGTCCGGGGCTCAGCCGTCGGTTCCCGGGCCGCGCGCCCGCGCCCAGTCTGGACGGGTCGCACCCCGTCGAACACCGGAGGACACCATGCCGAGCACACGCGAAGACTCGACGAGCACCCCCGAAGCAACAATCCGGCGGATGCTGGACCTGATGACGGCCGGCGACACCGACGCCGCCGCCGACTTGTGGGCGGACGACGGCGTCGCCGAGTTCCCGTTCGCCGCGGGAACCTCACCGCGCCGACTGACCGGGCGGAACGAGATCCGCGCCTACCTGGCCCGCCTCCCTGAGCTGATGGACGTACGGGAGATCCCGTCGATGACCGTGTACCAGACGCGGCAGCCGGACACGCTCGTCGTGGAGTTCACGGGAACCGGATCCACAGTACGTACGGGAGAGCCGTATCGGCTGGACTACATCGTGGTACTCACCGTCCAGGACGGTCTGATCACCTGCTACCGGGACTACTGGAACCCGCTGGCCACCGCGGCGGCGGCCGGCACGCTGCCCGAACTGCTCGACGCGCTGCGCCCGGAGGATGCCCGATGACCGGTGTGCTGGTGACCGGCGGCACCGGGAAGACCGGGAGCATCCTGGCCGAACTGCTGCGCGGCCAGGGCGTGCCGGTCCGGGTAGCCAGCCGGACCCCTGCTGCCAGTGACCCTGACGCGATCCGATTCGACTGGAGTGACCCGAGGACCCATCCCGCCGCACTGCGCGGAATGGACCGGGTGTTCCTGGTGCCACCGGTTCAGAGCGTGGATCCGCTGCCGCTGGTCGGACCGTTCCTGGCCGAGGCGCAGCGCCTCGGCGTGCGCAGGATGGTGCTTCTCGGCTCTGCCATCGTGCTACCGAACGCCCCCAGCGCGCTGGAGCTGGCCGCACGGGTGCGGGCCCAGCCCGGGTGGGCCGTGCTGCGCGCGTCCGGGTTCATGCAGAACTTCCTGCGCCCACACCCGCTGGGCGAACGGGTCCGTCGGCACGGCGAGATCCGTACCGCCGCCGGGGAGGGACGAGTGGGCTGGATCGACGCCCAGGACGTCGCGGCCGCCGCCTGCGCCCTGCTGACCGACACGGCCGTCGTGCCCGACGACCGCCGTGACTACCTGCTCACCGGACCGAAGGCACTGAGCTACGCGGACGCGGCGGCGACCATCACCACCGGCACCGGCCGACCGGTGCGCGTGGTGCACATCGACACCGACGAACAGGCGGCCAACTACCGCGCGACAGGCATCCCCGCCGAGTTCGCGCATGCCCTCGCGGCCGTGGAAGACAGCATCCGGGCCGGTCAGGAAGACCAGATCAGCACCGACGTACTGGGCCTGACCGGCCGCCCGCCGCGCACTTTCACCGAGTTCGTCCACCAGCATGCGCAGGAGTGGGCGGTGATGCCGTAAGCCCTCGCGGCCGGCTGCAGCGGCGACGGGCGACTCAGAGTTTGCAGCATGTCCCGTCACTGGGTGTCTTCAGGCGGATGGGGTAGTCGGAAAGGGCGTCGTTGATGCCGGAGTTCTGGGCGAGTGCCGCGCCGTGCCAGCTTCCCTCGACGGTCAGCAGGCTACCGCCGAGCGTCTTGCGAGGCTGACGCCGCCCTCGTGCGGTGTCACCGGGTCGCCGGTGGTGGAGACCGTCAACGGAAGGTACGCCATGGCACCGAAGGCTCGAAGACGTCGACGCCCGTACATGGCCACGGGCGGTCCTCGTCGATCTGCCCATCCACATGGCGAAGACTCATTGAGACCTCGCCGAGTGCGTACGGCATACCCCACCGCCGAGCAGCGAGAACGGAAGCGGATCCCCCGACCTCGATCAGCTGAGACATCCCCACGTTCACGGCGGAGAACATCACTGCATAGGTCGAGACCGATCAGCACTACTGATCTTTTCGTAAGTTCGGTGGGTGTGGTGGGTGGATGGTCAGACCGGTATGGGCGAGGTATGACCATGGCAGTCGGGGGTTGGCGTTG
>NZ_JBIADZ010000084.1:0-5546 GCF_042868035.1 Streptomyces sp. NPDC007875
ACCTCCGGGTTGGCGGCCACTCGCTCGGCCAGTGCCGTGGCCTGGCCGCGCAACGCCTCACGGCCACGACCGGACACCACCCACGGCACCACACCACCCGCCGCACCGCCCGGTGAGGTGTCCGGTGCGGGTGTCGCCTCGGCCGGTTCGGGGGCCTGCTCAAGGATGAGGTGAGCGTTCGTACCGGAGATACCGAACGACGACACACCCGCACGACACGGCCGTCCGCTCGCCGCCCACTCGACCGGTTCGGTCAGCAGCCGCACCGCACCCGCGTCCCAGTCCACATGCGGTGTCGGCTCGTCGATGTGCAGCGAGGCGGGGAGCACCCCGTGCCGCAGCGCCTCCACCATCTTGATGATGCTCGCCACTCCGGCGGCCGCCTGGGTGTGCCCGATGTTGGACTTGACGGAGCCCAGCCACAGCGGACGTCCCTCCGGCCGGTCCTGTCCGTATGTGGCCAGCAGCGCCTGCGCCTCGATCGGGTCGCCCAGCGTCGTGCCCGTGCCGTGTGCCTCCACCGCGTCCACCTCGGACGGCGACAGCCCTGCGTTGGCCAGTGCCTGTCGGATCACCCGTTGCTGCGAGGGCCCGTTCGGTGCCGTGAGACCGTTGCTGGCGCCGTCCTGGTTGACCGCCGAACCCCGGATCACCGCCAGCACCCGATGCCCGTTGCGCCGTGCGTCGGACAGCCGCTCCAGCAGCACCAGACCGACGCCCTCGGAGAAGCCCGTGCCGTCCGCCGCCGCGGCGAAGGCCTTGCACCGCCCGTCCGGGGACAGCGCGCGCTGACGCGAGAACTCGGTGAACCCGCCGGGCGTGGCCATCACCGTCACGCCGCCCGCCAGGGCCAGCGAGCACTCGTCCTGCCGCAGCGCCTGCACCGCCAGATGCGTGGCCACCAGGGACGACGAGCACGCTGTGTCCACCGTGACCGCGGGCCCCTCCAGGCCGAACGAGTACGACACCCGGCCCGAGGCGACGCTGCCGAGGTTCCCGGTGGCCACATAGCCCGCCGAGTCGCCGGTCGTCTGGCCGATGAGCGTCAGATAGTGGTACGAGTCCACCCCGGCGAACACCCCGGTGTCGCTGCCGCTCAGCGCCTCCCGCGTCAGCCCCGCGCGCTCGAACGCCTCCCATGCCGTCTCCAGCAGCAGCCGCTGCTGCGGATCCATCGCCGCGGCCTCACGCGGGTTGATCCCGAAGAACTCGGCGTCGAAATCGGCCACATCGCGCAGAAACCCGCCCTCGCGGGCGCTGCTGGTACCGGCGTGCTCCGGATCCGGGTCGTAGAGGTTCTCCAGGTCCCAGCCACGGTCCTCGGGAAACGTGGAGATGACATCCACGCCCTCGTCCACCACCCGCCACAGGTCCTCGGGGGTCGCCACATCGCCGGGGAAGTGGCAGGCCATCCCGATGATGGCGATGGGCTCCCGGGCGCGGTCCTCGACCTCGCGCAACTGCCGCCTGGCCAGACGCAGATCGGCGGTCGCCCGCTTGAGATAGCTGCGGAGCTTCTCGTCATCCGTCATATCGCATCAACCCGATCGTCACGGCGGTCCTGATTTCGGCGGTCCTGATTTCGGCGGTCCTGATTCAGCGGTTCATCGGAGACCGTCGTCGGAGGGGACGGTCAGCTCGTTGTCGAGCGCTTGGAACAACTCCTCATCGCTGGCCGACGCCAGATCCCCCACGGCGGGGTCGTCGCCGTCCTCGCCATGCCACGGGCCGTCCGCCTTGCGCAGCAACTCCCGCAGCCGCACCGCGATCCGGGCCCGCTGCTCGCGGTCGGGGATTCCCCCGGTCAAGGCGGCGTCGAGGGTGTCGAGGCCGGTGAGAAGCGAGGTCGCCGACGCCACTCCGGCCGGGACCAGGAGCTCCCCCAGCAGCCGTACCACCGCGGTGGGCGTGGGGTGGTCGAAGACCAGCGTGGCGGGTAGCCGCAGACCGGTGGCGGCGCCCAGCCGGTTCCGCAGCTCCACGGCGGTCAGCGAGTCGAAGCCCAGCTCCCGGAAGTTCTGGGCGGGGTGAATGGCATCCGCCGTGTCATGGCCCAGCACCGTCGCCGTGGCGTTGCGCACCAGTTTGAGGAGCGCCTGCTGCCGGTCCTCTTCGGACAGGGCGGCGAACGTCTCCGCCGGTGCCGCTCCGCCCGGGCCGGCGGCTCCGGTGGCCGCCTGTGGGGCAGCGCCGCGCACCAGGCTCTTGAAGAGGGGCGGCAGATCGTCGGCGTGGGTCTCACGCCGCAGGGTGGCCAGATCGAGCTGGATGGGCGCCAGGGCCGGAAGGCCGCTGTCGAGGGCGATGTCGAGCAGTGCGAGACCCTGTTCGGTCTCCAGACCCACCATCCCGGCCCGCGCCAGCCGCGCCCGGTCGGCGTCGGTCATCCCCCCGGTCATTCCGGTGGCCTGCGCCCAGTACCCCCAGGCCAGGGAGGTGGCGGGCAGGCCCTGGGCATGACGGTGCGCGGCGAGCGCGTCCAGGAAGGCGTTGGCCGCCGCGTAGTTGCCCTGTCCCGCGGCGCCCAGCAGCCCGGCGGCCGCGGAGAACAACACGAACGCCGACAGCCCCGCGTCGCGGGTGAGCTCATGCAGATTCCACGCCGCGTCGGCCTTCGCCCACAACACCTCATCGAGCTGATCGGGCGTGAGCGCCTCGACCGTGGCATCGCGCAGCACCCCGGCGGCGTGGACGACGGCGGTGAGCGGATGGCGGTCGGGAACGGTCTCCAGCAGCTTGGCCAGGGCGGCCCGGTCGGCCGCGTCACACGCCGCGATGGAGACCCGCGCGCCGAGCCCGGTCAGCTCGGCCGCCAGCTCCGTGGCCCCCGGGGCGTCGAGGCCCCGGCGGCTGATCAGCAGCAGCCGCCGTACGCCGTGCCGAGCCACCAGATGGCGGGCGGTTTCAGCGCCGAGGGTGCCCGTGCCACCGGTGATGAGCACCGTGCCGTCCGGGTCGAGGGCGGTGGGGAGCGTCAGCACGATCTTGCCGATGTGGCGCGCCTGGCTGAAGTAGCGGAACGCCTCGGGAGCCCGGCGGATGTCCCACAGGGTGGTGGGCAACGGCCGCAGCGTCCCGTCCTCGAACAGGGCCGACAACTCGGCCAGCATCCGCTGGATACGGTCCGGGCCCGCACCGCCGACCAGGTCGAACGCGCGGTAGGCGACGCCCGGATGGCGGGCGCCCACCTCGTCGGGGTCGCGGACGTCGGTCCGGCCCATGTCGATGAAGCGACCGCCGGGCGCCAGCAGCCGCAAGGACGCGTCCACGAAGTCACCGGCCAGCGAATTGAGCACCACATCGATGGAACCCGCGGCGGCGCGGAACCCCTCCTCGAACTCGAGAGTGCGAGAGGAGGCGATGTGACGGTCGTCGAATCCGCGCTCCCGCAGGGCATGCCACTTGGCGGGGCCTGCCGTGGCAAACACCTCGGCCCGCCAGTGGCGTGCCAGCTGCACGGCCGCCAGACCCACCCCGCCGGTGGCCGCGTGCAACAGCAGCTTCTCCCCGGCCCGCAGCCCCGCGAGATCGGCGAGACCGTAGTAGGCCGTGAGAAAGGCGGACGGTGTGGTCGCCGCCTGGGCGTACGACCAGCCCGCGGGGATCCTGGTGATCATCCGGACATCGGTGACGACCAGCGGCCCGGTGCCGTTGAACAGGCCCATCACGCGGTCGCCCACCGCGAACGTGTCGGTTTCCGGACCCACCTCGACGACCACGCCCGCACCGTCGCCACCCAGCGGCCTGGGATCCTCCACCATGCCCAGCGCCACGACCACGTCATGGAAGTTCACCCCGCCCGCCCGCAGCGCCACACGGACCTCGCCACGGCCCAGCGGCCGGGTGTTGTCCGGGCAGTCGACCAGCGCGAGCTGGTCCAGGCTGCCGTGGCCGGTCAGCCCCAGACGCCACGCGGCGGACGCCTCCGGCGAGGTGAGCCGCTTGGCCGCGTCGTCGTGGACCAGCCGTGGGACGTACAGCACACCGTCGCGCAGCGCCAGTTGGGGCTCGCCCGAGGCCACGGCGGCGGCCAAGGCGCGTAGCGAGGCGTCCCGTTCATCGAGATCGAGCAGCAGGACCCGGCCGGGGCTCTCCGACTGGGCGCTGCGCACCAGACCCCACACGGCCGAGGCAGGCAGATCGTGGACATCGTCATGGCTCTGCGGGGCCACCGCGCCACAGGTGACCACCGCCAGCCGGGCGTCGCCGAGTTCGGGGGCGGCGAGGAACTCCCGCAGCACCCCGAGGGCCTGCTTGCCGAGGTCATGGGTGCGCTCCACCGGATCGCAACGCCCATCGGCGGGAGAGCCGAAGAAGGCGAACACCACATCGGGGGCCGGGGCCCCGTCCGCAGCGGCCGCCCGTACGGCCGCGAGATCCGGAAGGCCCGTGGCATCGGGCAGCGCATCGGCCAGGGGGCCGCCGTCCGGACCGATCACGGCCGAACGGCACCTGGGGGCGCCCTCGACCGGTGTCATCCGCGTCCAGGCGACCTGGAACAGTGCGTTCCTGCCCGCCGCACGGCCCCGCCCCAACTGCCCGTCCGGCACCGGGCGCAGGATCAGATCGTCCACGACGGCCACCGCGGCGCCGGTCGGATCGGCCGCGAACAGCGTGAGCCGGTCCGCTGCCGTCGGGGTGATGCGGATCCGCAGGGTGTCCGCCCCGGTGGCGCGCAGCCGCAGACCGCTCCAGGTGAACGGGAGCAGGATCCGGTGCGCGTCCTCGGAACCGGGAGCGACGTCGAGCGCCCGGGCGTGCAGCGCGGCGTCGAAGAGGGCGGGATGGATGCCGTACGCCGCCGCGCCGTCGCGTTCCCCTTCGGGCAGGGACACCTCGGCGTAGACGTCGCCGTCCAGCCGCCAGGCGGCGGTGAGGCCCTGGAAGGACGGTCCGTAGTGATAGCCGTGGTCGGCGAGCTGCCGGTAGAAGTCCTCGACCGGGAGCGGTGTGGCCCCGGGAGGCGGCCAGGAGCCGTCCAGGGCCGCGGAGTCGGTCGCGGACGAGGGGGCGAGCGCCCCGGTGGCATGCCGGGTCCAGGCCGCGTCACCCGTGTCGCCCGCGTCGGCCGCCGGCCGGGAATGCACCGTGAGGGGACGCTCACCGGTGTGATCGGGAGCGGCCACGGTGATCTGCACATCGACCGCCTCACCCTGCGGAATCACCAGCGGGGCGTGCAGGGTCAGCTCCGACACCTGGTCACAGCCGGTCCGCGCGGCGGCGTGCAGGGCGAGCTCGGCGAAGGCGGTGCCCGGGAGCAGGACGGTGTCCAGGACCCGGTGGTCGTTCAGCCAGGGGTGGGTCCGCGGCGACAGCCGGCCGGTGAGTACATGCGCTCCGCCCTCCGCGAGTTCCACGGCGGCGCCGAGCAGCGGATGCCCGGCGGGACCCAGCCCGAGGTCGCCCGGGTCACCGCTGTGGCCACCCCGCCCGTCCAGCCAGTAGCGCCGTCGCTGGAAGGCGTAGGTGGGCAGGTCGATGGCGCGGGGTGCGGGGTCGGCGGGGAACCAGCGGGTCCAGTCGACCGCGACCCCGGCGGTGAACGC
>NZ_JBIADZ010000085.1:0-5373 GCF_042868035.1 Streptomyces sp. NPDC007875
CACCTCACCACCCACGGAACACCGGTCAACTGGCCCACCCTCTACACCGGCACACACCCCACCCGCATCCCCCTCCCCACCTACCCCTTCCAACACCACCACTACTGGCTCCCCCGAAACGCCAGCACAGGCGATGTGCGTGCCGTGGGCCTCCAGGGCACGGGCCACCCGCTGGCCGGGGCCGTGGTGAGCGTGCCCGACACGGGCGGTGTGCTGCTCACCGGGCAGCTATCGGTGGCCACCCACCCCTGGCTGGCCGACCACGCCGTCTCCGGCGCCGTCCTGCTGCCCGGCGCCGCGATGGCCGAGCTCGCCATCCGCGCCGGGGACGAGACCGACACCCCCACCCTGGAAGAACTGGTCATCGGCCAGCCGATGACACTGCCCGAAGACGGGGCGCTGCAAGTCCAGGTGCTGGTCGGCGCCGAGGAGGACGGGCGCCGAGGCGTGCGGATCTACTCCCGCCCCGACGCGGCCCAGGGACAGGAATGGCTGGAGCACGCCTCGGGCACACTCGCCACGCAGCCGGACGGTTCGGCCGAGGGCGGCGTGGAGGACGGCATGCCCGAGTGGCCACCGCCCGGTGTCGAACCGATCGTTCTGGATGACTTCTACGACGACCTCGCCCAGGCCGGGTATGAGTACGGGCCCGCCTTCCGCGGACTGAAGGCGGTATGGAAGCGCGATGGCGAGGTGTTCGCGGAGGCCGCGCTGCCGGAGGAGCAGACGGAGGTCGCCGGCCGGTTCGGCATCCACCCGGCACTGCTGGACGCAGCGTTGCACGCGAGCAACTTCTGTGTGCCTCCGGCCCCGGGCCAGACGCTGCTCCCCTTTGTGTGGAACGACGTACGGCTGCTGGCTGCGGGAGCCACGGCCGTCCGTGTGCGCGCCCGCGCCACCGGCACTGACTCGTTCACGATCAGCCTGTTCGACAGCACCGGCTCCCCCGTCGCCTCGGTGGACTCCCTGGTGCTCCGGGCGATCAGTCCCGAGCAGCTCGCCGCCGCTTCCGGCGGTGCCGATCGGTCCGCTGATGCGCTGTTCACGCTGGACTGGACCGAGCACCCCACCGCTCCGGGGGCGGAGGTTTCCTGGGCCACCCTCGGCGATACCCACACCGACGTGAACGCCCGCATGGACGCGCTCATCGCGGGAGAGGACCGGCCCGGGGCCGTAGTCGCCGACACCGCGACCTGGGATGCCGGGGACACCGGCCTGCCCGCGCGGGCCCGGGATCTGGCCGCCCGCGCGCTGGACCTGGTGCAGCGGTGGGTCGCCCGACCCGAACTCGTCGACGTCCGGCTGGTGTTGCTCACCCATGGGGCGGTGTCCGTACACGACACCGCCGAGGTCACCGATCCGGCCGCGGCCGCGATCTGGGGCCTGGTCCGCTCCGCCCAGTCCGAACACCCGGGCCGGATCGTTTTGGTGGACACCGATGACGTGTCGCGGGAGGCCCTGCCCGAGGCGGTGGCGTCCGGCGAACCGCAGGTGGCGCTGCGTCGTGGGCTGCTGTGGGTGCCGCGTCTGGTGCGGTCGCCGCAGGGTCTCACCGTACCCGCGCACGAGCACTGGTACCTCGACGTCTCGGAGAAGGGCAGCCTGGAGAACCTGGTGCTGCGGCCGGATCCGGAGGCCACCGCGCCGCTGGCCACCGGCCAGGTCCGGATCCAGGTCCGCGCCGCCGGTCAGAACTTCCGGGACGTGCTCGTCGCGCTCGGCGGCGTGGCGGGTCAGGACGGTTTGGGCGGCGAGGGTGCCGGTGTGGTGACCGAGGTCGGCCCGGGGGTCGAGGGCCTGGCGGTGGGCGACCGGGTGATGGGCCTGTTCCCGCGCTCGTTCGGCCCGCTGGCCACCGCTGACGCGCGAACGGTCGCGCCGATCCCCGAAGGCTGGTCGTACGCCACGGCCGCCGGAGTGCCGGTGGCCTATCTGACGGCGCTGTACGGGCTGCGGGACCTGGGCGCCGTACAGCCGGGTGAGACGGTGCTGGTGCACGCCGCCGCGGGCGGTGTGGGCATGGCCGCCGTCCAGTTGGCGCGGCATTTCGGCGCCACCGTGTATGCCACCGCCCACCCGTCGAAGCACCATGTGCTGACCGCGTTGGGGGTGCCGGAGGGGCATCTGGCGTCCAGCCGCGACCTCGGTTTCGCCTCGGCGTTTCCCGCGCTGGATGTGGTGCTGAACTCCCTCACCGGCGAGTATGTGGACGCCTCACTGGGACTGCTCGGCGCGGGTGGCCGGTTCGTGGAGATGGGCAAGAACGACATCCGCGATCCCGCCGCGGTCTCCACAGCACATCCCGGTGTGGGCTACCAGGCATTCGACCTGGGGGGTGACGCGGGGCCGGACCGGATCCGGGAGTTGCTCGCGGAGTTGGTGGAGCTGTTCGAGGCGGGCCGGATCGAGCCGCTTCCGGTACGGCACTGGGACGTCACCCAGGCACCGACGGCCTTCCGCTGGATGAGCCAGGGGCGGCACACCGGCAAGATCGTACTCACCCTCCCCCGCTCCCTGGATCCGCACGGCACCGTCCTGGTCACCGGTGGCACGGGAACCCTCGGCGCCACCATCGCCCGCCACCTCGTCACCCAGCACGGCGCACGGCATCTGCTCCTCATCAGCCGCCGGGGTCCCGACGCGCCCGGCGCCACCGACCTCACCACCGAACTCACCGAACGCGGCGCCACCGTCAACATCACCGCCTGCGACACCGCCGACCGCGACCAACTCGCCGCCCTCCTCGCCGATATCCCGGCCGACCGCCCGCTCACCGCCGTCATCCACACCGCCGGCGCGCTGGACGACGGTGTCCTGACCGCACTCACCCCGGAGCGCCTCGACGCCGTCTTCCGCCCCAAGGTCGACGCCGTCACCCACCTCCACGACCTCACCCGCGGCCACGACCTGGCAGCGTTCGTCATCTACTCGTCCGCCGCCGGAACGCTCGGCAACGCGGGTCAGGCCAACTACGCCGCCGCCAACGCCTTCCTCGACGCCTTCGCCCAGTGGCGGCACGCCCGCCACCGGCCCGCCACCTCGCTGGCTTGGGGGCTGTGGAGCGACACCAGCACGCTCACCGCGACGATGGACGTCACCGACGTACGCCGCACACGGCGGGCGGGGGTGCTGGGCATGGACAACGCCGAGGCGCTGCGGGTGTTCAACACCGGGCTGCGGTCCGGACGGCCCGCGCTGGTGGCCGCGAAGATCGACCTCACTGCCCTCCGCGCGCCGGACGTCGGGGTGTCGCCGCTGCTGCGCGGGCTGGCCCGTCCGGCGCGGCGCACCGCGCGGACCGCGGCCCCGGCGGCCGGTGGTCTGTCGGGGCGGCTGGCCGGGCTGTCCCCCGCCGGGCAGCAGGAGTTTCTTCTCAACCTGGTGCGGGCGGAGGCCGCGGTGGTCCTCGGCCACCCCGGTCCGGAGGCGATCGAGCCGACGGTGGCGTTCAAGGAGATGGGCTTCGACTCGCTGACGGCGGTCGAACTGCGCAACCGGCTGAATGCGGCGACCGGGCTGCGGCTCCCCGCCACGTTGCTCTTCGACCACCCGACTCCGGCTCTTCTCTCCGACCTGTTCCACACTGAGCTGGGCGGCGGCCCGGCACCCGCCGCGACGGCCCCGGTGACCGTGCGCGCCGCCGCTGACGAGCCGATCGCCGTAGTGGCGATGAGTTGCCGTCTGCCGGGCGGGGTGACCGACCCGGACGGGCTGTGGAACCTGCTGCTCGCAGAGCGCGACGGCATCACCGACTTCCCCCGTGACCGGGGCTGGGACCTGGAAGCGCTGTTCGACGCCGACCCGGACCGGAGTGGCACCTCCTATGTGCTGCGCGGCGGGTTCCTCGAGGACGCGGCCGGTTTCGACGCGGACTTCTTCGGCATCTCGCCACGTGAGGCGCTGGCGATGGACCCGCAGCAACGGCTGTTCCTGGAAGCCTGCTGGGAGGTGTTCGAGCGGGCGGGCATGGACCCGACGACGGTGGGAGGCGGCGACATCGGCGTGTTCGCCGGTGTCATCAACCAGGACTACGGCGTGCGGAGCGGGCCCGCTCCCGAGGACCTTGAGGGCTATATGCTCACCGGCTCGGCGACGAGTGTCGCCTCCGGCCGGGTGGCCTATGTGCTGGGCCTGGAGGGCCCGGCGGTCACGGTGGACACGGCCTGCTCCTCCTCATTGGTGGCGATGCACTGGGCCGTACAGGCGTTGCGGCAGGGCGAGTGCTCGATGGCGCTGGCCGGGGGCGCCACGGTGATGGGGCGGCCGTCGGCGTTCGTGGAGTTCTCGCGCCAGCGCGGGCTGGCGCCGGACGGCCTGTGCAAGGCGTTCGGCGCGGGTGCGGACGGCACCACCTTCAGCGAGGGCGTCGGGGTACTGCTGCTGGAACGTCTCTCGGACGCCCGCCGCAACGGCCACGAGGTCCTGGCCGTGATCCGCGGCACGGCGGTCAACCAGGACGGCGCCAGCAATGGCCTCACCGCCCCCAACGGCCCCTCCCAGCAGCGGGTGATCCGGCAAGCACTGGCGAACGCCGGACTGTCTCCCGCCGACATCGACGCCGTCGAAGCCCACGGCACCGGCACCGCCCTCGGCGACCCCATCGAAGCCCAAGCCCTCCTGGCCACCTACGGCCAGGACCGGCCGGGGAACGAGCCCGTATGGCTCGGCTCGCTGAAGTCGAACACCGGACACACGCTGGCCGCGGCAGGCGTGTCCAGCGTCATCAAGATGGTGCTGGCGATGCGGAACGGCATGCTTCCGCGCTCGCTGCACGCGAACGAGCCCACGCCCGAGGTGGATTGGTCCCAGGGCGCGGTGTCCCTGCTCACCGAGGCCCGGTCCTGGCCGGAGAACGGCCACCCACGCCGCGCCGGGATCTCCTCCTTCGGTATCAGCGGCACCAACGCCCACCTCATCCTCGAACAGGCACCTCAGCCCGAGACCGAGCCCGGGCCCGAAGCCGCGCCGAAGGCGGACGACGGCATGGCCACCCCCGGGCTCGTGGCGGCCGGCGGGATCGTGCCCTGGGTGCTGTCCGCCAAAAGCGCCGCAGCCCTGCGGGATCAGGCCCAACGCCTCCTGGACCACCTGGAATCCGGGGTGAACGACCGCCCCCTCGACATCGGCTGGTCCCTGGCCACCACCCGCACGCTCCACGACCACCGCGCCGTCATCCTCACCGGCACCGACACCGAGAGCGGTGACGCCACCGCCGCGCTCACCGCCCTCGCCACCGGACAACCCCACCCCCGCCTCACCACCGGCCACGCCACCACCCACGGCAAGACCGTCTTCGTCTTCCCCGGCCAAGGCGCCCAATGGACAGGCATGGGAGCCCAACTCCTCAACACCTCACCCGTCTTCGCCACCCGC
>NZ_JBIADZ010000086.1:0-5324 GCF_042868035.1 Streptomyces sp. NPDC007875
CGAGGTCCGCAGCTGGTCGCACAGCAGCAGCGCCGGACCGCTGGCCAGCGCGAACGTCGCGAAGAGCAGGGTCATGACCAGGTCGTCGTAGCCAAGGAGACGCTGGTAATCGGGGTAGAGCGCGCTGGGGAGATGGGGCGCCCGCCGTGGCTCGGAGGGCCTTCGCCTCGCTTGGCTCAGCCGGTTTCCTCTGTCCGGTCGCGCGGCTCCCTGGCCCGTAGGGCCAGGGCGATGAGGGCTGCGTCCTCGGGGCGGCGGATGTCGTGGCCGGTGAGTTCGCAGAGGCGGGTGAAGCGGTGCTGCACGGTGTTGCGGTGGCAGTAGACGGCCGCGGCCGTGTCGGCTATCGCACCGTTCCCGTGTTGAGCGCGTCCGTCGTTGTGACCAATGCGGTGGGACTCCTCATGGCAACGCCGAACCTCCCGTGCCCGTCCTGACCGGCCAGTCCGGACACTTCCTTGTCGGCCACTTCATCACGCTGCTGCCCGCGGTGATGCTGCTCTTGCGGCATGGGGCGCGGCGACCTACGCGCTGAAGCGTCGCCCGTCGGCCCGTGCGGAGGTGGGATGCGGCACTCGGCTCGGCGGTCGCCGCCACCGGGGCGGGGATGGCAGCCCTCTGCTATGCCCTGGGGGCTGACAGCATCGCCTTGGTGCTGGGGCGCAACATCGCCGGATACGTCGGACTGGCGCTGCTGCTGTTTCCCTTCCTCGGCCACCGCTGGTCCGGGACGTTCCGGGTTTCAGGACTGAGCCGTGCTGGGTGGGGTGTTGAGGAGGGTGATACCGAGGGTGGTGGGGCTGTGGAGTGCCGTGTTGCGGTGCCGGACGGTACGGATCAGTTGAGCTGCGCGCAGAGTGGTCGCGTGTTCGCTGGCGCTGGGAGGCGTGATGCCGGCGAGGGCGGCGAGTTCCTTGGTGGAGCAGCCGGGGTGCTCGGCGATGGTGTGGAGAACGGCGGCTCGGGTCTGGCCAAGAAGTAGGGCCAACGGTGATCGGGCTCCAGGCGGGGGCGAGTGTGCTGGTAAGACGGACAAGAACTGTGGGTCCGAGGGCTGATCGTGGCTGATGGCGTATCGCAACACGGGCTGTGGCTCAGCGTCGATGTCAATGGCTGGTGCTTCTGCTCCGAAGAGCGAGGGGACAAGCATCAGGCCGCGTCCGTCGAGGTGCAGGTCGCCGTCGAAACCTGAGACCATCGCAATCTCGAGGACGGGCGGATTCCAGTGGATACGCCCGGGGTGGAGCGAGGCGAGCAAGTGATCCATACCGCCGGCGAGTACCTGCCGCATCCGTATCCCTCGGTCTGCTGCGGCTTCACCCGCGATGTGTCCCCAATGGGGGGACAGCAGCACTGCGTAGACGTGGTTCAGGCTCTCGCAGAGCTGTCGTAGCAGGTCGGAGTCGTCTGCCAAATGGTGCGCCCACGGCGGGAGTGGCTGCCACTCTGCTACGTGGGCCAGATCCTTGCGGATCTGGGAACGGGGTGTGGCCCGTACCTGCTCCAGTAACTCCTGTGGGTTGCCGATGCCGGCAGAGGTGAGAAACGTGGGTGCCCAGCCGCCGGGTGGGATCAGGTCGAGGACCATGCGCGCCTCAGGGCCCAGACGGGCGTGGGCGGCACGTCTCCAGGCTCCGAAGCGTAGCGGCTGGCTGCGATTCTGCAGGTTGCGCACCGCGGCGCTCAGTTCCATCAGCGGCGGGGGCTGCGCCACTCGTGTCCGCGCCAGATCCTCAAGCGTGAAGTGAAGGCGGTAGACCACAGTTCCCCCAGGTCACATACGGAACGGTCTCAGCTGATTCTTCTGGAAATGCCGTTGTTCGGTCCAGACCGAATCTGGTCGAGAAGCGGCCCGCTGATGGGGAGATTGGGCATCACGTGCCGGTGTGTCCGACACCCGGCCAGTCTTGACCACCGCAGATCAGAGGGGAACATCATGCGCATGCGACGTGCACTGGTAAGCCTGGCCCTGGGGGGTGCGCTCGCCCTCGGAGGCACAGCTGTGACGGCCCAGGCGGCCGATGGCACGGCATCACCGCAGCTCTCGGCCAGCGAGACGAACGCTGTTCCGGCCAGCTGGCACTTCTACCGCGCCTACTGGACCAAGGCCGCCTGCCTCACCGAGGGAGACGCTCTCGGCGGCACCTACAAGTGCTCCTACGGAAAGGGTAACGACGGCAAGTACAAGTGGTTCCTGTACCGCTGGTACTGATCCCGCACCTCGAACTCTCGTGACGGCGCGCCAGTCCATCTGGCGGGCCGTCACGGCTGTTGGACGGTTCTTTCATAGTCCGTACAGATGTGCGGGCGGGCGCTGGATCTGGCGTACCTCCGGGGGAATTCTCGAGTCCTGTCGGCACCCTCCCGGTAGTCGGTACGGTGGGTGGCCCTTCGAATGCGAACGGGGAGTTGACGTGTGGGGAGACAACGGCCGTACGGCAAGGGTGTTATGGGGCGGCGGTCTCGCGCTGCTGCTGGCCGTGGTGCTCGCGGGCTGCGGGGACGGCGGCGGGCAGTCCGAAGGCCCGACCGGCTCGGCGACGGGTGCGTCCAAGGGATCGGCGTCCGGTGCGTCGGGCCGTTCCCGGACCGGGCTGCTCTACCGGGACAAGGAAGTCTCGCTGAGTAATGTCCAGGCGATCAAGAACGGATGCCCGTCCGATTTCGACTTCTACGTGGAGTTCGCGGACAGCGGGCCGCGCGTCCTCGGGCCCGATGAGTCGAACCCGCGCCTGAACGACGACGGGGAGCAGACGGACGAGGGCAGGCCGCCTGTCCTGTCATGGGAGCCTCCGTGCTCCTGGGACAACGAGGTGTTGGACTTCGACGACGTGCCCGTCGCCAAGGTTGCCGCGGACGCCGGGGACCTCGACCAGGCGGGCTGCCAGGATGCCGCACGGGCAGCGGTCGGCAACGGCACGCACGTCGACCGCTACAAGACCCGGGTCCTGGCGGCGGGGGACCGGTTCTGCGAGGACTTCGCCGCGGGCGGCCGCGTGGTCCTCCTGCGCGTGGTGAAGGTGAGCGGATCCCCCGTCGGGGAGCTGACATTGTCGGCGACCCTGTGGGCCGGGCCGGCGAAGACCGAGGGTGCGCCGGCGCAGCCCGGTGACAAGGTCTACGAGAACCAGCCCGCCACGGTGTCCGACGATGTGGCCAAGGGGCACGGCTGCGTCCTCGGCAGCGTTGGGCTCGGTTCGGACATGCCGGTCGTTACATACAGGAGCAGACTGAACGGCGGCGGGGGAGACATCGAGTACTTCCCCAGCTGCCTGTCCGGAAGCCCGAAGATGCGGTTCAGCGCATACGTGGCCCGGGTGAAGGGCACCGCCGACATGGACCTCACCGCTTGCCAGGATGCCGCGGCGCGCGGCGAGAGCAACGAACTCGAGGTACCGGTCTCCGAACTGCGGACCGGGGACCGGTTCTGCAGGTTCGACAGTCTCGACAAGGACGTCGCTCTGCTGAAGGTGACCGCCGTAACCGCCAAGGCCCCCGCCTCGGTGTCCTTCTCGGTGACCCGCTGGGAAGCTCCCGAACCGTCGTAGCAGCGACCGGGGCGGCCTGCCACCGGCAAGCCGCCCCCCGGCTCAGCCCCCACAGAGGCGCTATGGAGTCCGGCCTCGGCCCGGTAAGCCGACCGAAAGGAAGGCCCAACTCTCCAGCGGGAACAGGATCATTTCTTGCAGGTCAGGGCCGTGTGGCGTGGTCTGCGTGATGGATATAGCGCTGATCACGCGCGGCCAGATGTACGGCTACTACCTGCCTCAGGTCCTCGTTGGCGACGGCCGCCGACCGGCGCGCAAACCGCTGAAGAAGGCGCAGCAGGACGCTGGAGTTCCGCCGGGACGATGGATGGGGCGGGGCTTGCCCGCGCTCGGTCTCGCGCTCGGTGCGGAGGTGACCGAGGCGCAGCTGCGCTCCCTGTTCGGCGAAGGCCGGCACCCGGACGCCGACCGGCTCGAAGCCGAGCAATTGGCGGCGGGGAAGCCCGCGGCGGCGTACCGGGTTGATGTTCAGGGCGAGGAGGTGGTCGTGGATGACGGGTGGGAGTTCGGTGGTGAGTTCGATCGGAGTCGTGTTGCGGGTGGGGCGGGTACGGATGCCGGGCTTGTTGGGGGAGGTGGTCAGGTGGGATGCAGCGATCGGTTTTCCGGCGCTGAATCCGGGGGAGGCCGGGGGTGGTTGCGCGGACGGTGGCCGGGGTCGGCCGGCCGTCCGGGCGGCACGTGTCAGATGGTCGAGGTGATCGCTCGGGTGACGGTGGTGATCGCCGGGGTGGGGTGGCCGGGGAGGCGTGCCACGAGGACACGGCGGATCTCAGGTGGCGCGCCTTCGACGTGTACCAGGCTCACCCCGGCTGGTAGTACCGGTGAGAGCCGGGACGGCACTGTTGTCACCCCGAAGCCGCCTGCGACCAGTTGGAGTTTTGTCAGCCAGTCGCGTGCGCGATGGACGATGTGCGGCCGTCCGGGCAGGCCGGGCCAGACGCCGAGCAGCGGCTCGGAGCTCGATGACGGGGTGGCGATCCAGGCGGCGTCGAGCAGTTCGTCGACGTGCACCGTGGTGCGTCCGGCGAACTTCCCGGTCGACGGCACCGCCACGACCAGTTCGGTGTCCGCGACGGTCTCGACGTGCAGGCGCGGCGAGTCGCTGTCCAGGGGCCGGTGGGGTGGGCGGGATGTCAGCACGGCGAGGTCGAGCGAGCCTGCCCGCAGTGCCCGGATCAGGGCGGGCGTGGTGCCTTCGGTCGTTGTGACCGTGATCTGCGGGTCGGTTGTCGTGAGGCGGGTGAGCGCGGCGGGCAGGATGATGGCGCCCGCGCTCAGGAACACCCCGAGCCGCACCAGTTCGGTCCGTGGGAGGGTGCCGGTGAGGTCGGACTCGGCCGCTGTGAGGCAGTCCAGGATGGTGCGGGCGTGCCGCAGCAGGGTCAGACCCGCGGGGGTGAGCCGTACCCCATCGGGGCGGCGTTCGAACAGGATGGTGCCCGCACTGCGTTCGAGGGCGGCGGCCTGGCGTGAGACGGCCGACTGCGTGTAGCCGAGCCTGGCGGCTGCCGCGGTGAAGCTGCCGGATTCCGCGATCTGCTGCAGAACCCGCAGACCCGTACTGGAGACGTCCATGCGGTATACGCATACCACAGATACCAGATCGTCGCTTCCCGCATGATCGCCGGACTCCTCGTGTCGATGCCGGCAGACCCGGACGAACATGGAGGTCATCGCATGCGAGCGGCAGTTCTGACGCAGTTCGGCGTCCCGCTCAGGGTGCGGGAGGTGCCCGACCCCGAGGCCGGCGGCGGTGAGGTGGTGGTCGAGGTC
>NZ_JBIADZ010000087.1:0-4990 GCF_042868035.1 Streptomyces sp. NPDC007875
CCGCGGCCAGGAGGTTCTGCAGCAGGGACACCGTCGCCTCGACCGACAGCAACGACACCACACCCGCGACCGCCACATCGCCCGGCTCCACCGCCATCACGACCCGGACATCCGCCCCGGCCGACCGCAGCGCAACGGCCACATCGGCACCGCCAGCACCCACCACCAGCCACGTGCCACGCAGACTCGGCTGCTCAGCAACATCCCCGATCAGGGACCAGTCGAGGCGGTACCGCCACGATTCGACCAGTGACCTCCCCTGGTGACGGTGCCGCCATGCCGCCAGTGCGGGCAGAGCCGCGCTGAGCGGCTGCCCGGCGTCGATACCGAACGAACCGAAATCCTCGCGCTCGACCGCATCCCAGAACGCCGCGTCAACGGCGCTGGCCGCGGGCTGGACCGGGGACGGCTCCAGCCAGAACCGCTCACGCTGGAACGCATACGTCGGCAAATCAACGCGCCGAGCCCCCAGAAACATCGCCCGCCAATCCATCTCCACACCCCGGACAAACAGCCCACCCAGAGCCTCCATAGCAGCGGTGGGTTCCGGACGATTCGGACGCAGCACCGACACGCCATCGCCATCGGCCAGTGCGGTCAACGTGCCATCCGGACCCAGCTCCAGGAAGGAACCGACACCCAGCCCACGAAGCGTCTCCAGCCCGTCGGCAAAGCGCACGGTCTCCCGCACATGACGCACCCAATACTCCGGCGAACACAACTCCTCACCCGCCACCACACCGGATACGTTCGACACCACCGGCAAGTTCGGGGCCCGGAACTCCACGGACCCCAGCACCTCACCAAACTCCCCCAGCATCCCGTCCATACGCGACGAATGAAACGCATGACTCACCCGCAACCACCGCGTCCGCACCCCCCGCCCGATGAACACCTCCTCGACGGCACGAACCGCCTCCTCATCACCGGACAACACCACCGACTCGGGGCCATTCACCGCCGCAACCGCCACGCCCTCCACCAGCAGCGGCCGTACCTCATCCTCCGACGCCGCCACAGAAACCATCGCGCCGCCCGACGACAACGCCTGCATCAGACGACCGCGTGCGGCAACTACACATGCGGCATCCTCCAACGACCACACACCCGCCACACACGCCGCCGCCAACTCACCAACCGAATGACCCAGCAGATAATCCGGCTTCACACCCCACGAGACCATCAGCCGATACAACGACACCTCAAGCGCAAACAAACCCGCCTGCGCATACACCGTCTCCCCCAACAACTCAGCGTCATCACCCCACACCACCTCACCCAAAGACCGCTCCAGATACCGGTCCAGCTCCCCACACACCTCATCCCACACCGCGGCAAACACCGGATACGCCTCATACAACCCACGCCCCATCCCCAACCGCTGCGACCCCTGACCCGCAAACACCACACCCAACCCACCACCCACCGAAACCCCCACAACAACCGAACCCAACCCACCCAACAACTCATCACGATTCGCACCCACCACCACCGCACGATGCGACAACGCAGAACGAGCAGCCACCAAAGACCACCCCACGTCAGCCGGATCCCACTCGGGGTTGTCCGCCACAGACCCGCGCAACCGCTCCACCTGCGCCCGCACCGCAGCCTCACCCACACCCGACACCACCCACGGCACAGCAGGCAGCCCCACACGCTCGCCCCCAGCCTCCCCCACCACCACAGGCGCCTGCTCCACAATCACATGCGCATTCGTCCCACTCACCCCGAACGACGACACACCCGCCCGACGCGGCCGATCCACATCCGGCCACGCCACCTGCTCGGTCAGCAACTCCACCGCACCAGCCGACCAATCCACATGGGTAGACGGCTCGTCCAGGTGCAGGGTCCGGGGCAGCACGCCGTGGCGCATCGCCATCACCATCTTGATCACACCGGCCACACCCGCCGCAGCCTGCGTATGACCAATGTTCGACTTCACCGAACCCAGCAACAACGGCCGACCAGGATCCCGATCCTGACCATACGTGGCCAACAACGCCTGCGCCTCGATCGGATCACCCAACGCTGTACCCGTACCGTGCGCCTCGACCGCGTCGATCTCCGACGCCGAAAGTCCGGCGCTCGCCAGCGCCTGGCGGATCACCCGCTGCTGCGACGGACCATTCGGCGCCGTCAACCCATTCGACGCACCATCCTGATTCACCGCCGAACCCCGCACCACCGCCAACACCCGATGCCCAAGACGCTCAGCATCAGACAACCGCTCCACCAACAGCAGCCCCACACCCTCCGACCAACCCGTCCCATCCGCACCAGCGGCAAAGGACTTGCACCGGCCATCGGCAGCCAGCCCGCCCTGACGCGAGAACTCCACGAATGCGGTGGGGGTCGCCATCACCGTGACACCGCCCGCAAGCGCCAGCGAGCACTCACCGTTCCGCAGCGCCTGCACCGCCAAATGCAACGCCACCAGCGACGACGAACACGCCGTATCCACCGTCACCGCCGGACCCTCAAGCCCGAGCGTGTACGACACCCGACCCGAAATGACGCTGCCCGAACTGCCGGTGAGGAAGTAGCCTTCCGATGCGTCGGCGGCGCCATAGCCCTGCGGGGAGGCTCCCACGAACACTCCCGTCCGACTGCCCCGGACCGACGTGACCGGGACACCTGCCCGTTCGAACGCCTCCCATGCCGCGTGCAGCAGCAACCGCTGCTGCGGGTCCATCGCCAGCGCCTCACGCGGCGAGATCCCGAAAAGGCCGGGATCGAAGTCGCCCGCATCGTGCACGAACCCGCCGACACGCGCATACGACGTGTCCGACTCCCGCGCAGTCGCGTCGAAGAGGCCGGTCAGATCCCACCCACGGTCCGCCGGGAAGGCCGTAATGGCGTCGCCGTCAGAATCGACCAGCCGCCACAGGTCCTCGGGAGACTCGACATCCCCAGGGAAGCGGCAGCTCATACCGACAATGACGATGGGGTCGTCGTCATCCGGTCCGACCACCGGCATCGGCGGCACACTTTCCCGCGGCACGCCGAGCAATTCCACGTTCAGATATTCGGCGAGGGCCTCGGGAGTCGGATAGTCGAAGATCATCGTGGCCGGCGGTCGGATGCCGGTGGCTGTGGCAATCCGATCGCGCAGTTCCACCGCGGTCAACGAGTCGAAGCCGATTTCCTGGAACGTCCTGCCGGGGTCGACCGCCTCAGGGCCCGGGTGCCCCAGCACCGCCGCGGCAGATACGCGCACCAGCTCAACGGCCGCGCGCATACGCTCGCCCTCGGACATGGTGTGGAGACGGGCCGCGAATTCGCCCGCTCCAGTCCCCAAGGCGACTGTGTCGGCTATCAGCTCGCTCAGCAGGGGACTCGGACGCAGCGCCGTGAACCTCGGCCCGAACCGCTCCCAGTCCACATCCGCCACCACGAGCGCCGTCTCGTCGTCACACAACGCCCGCCGCAACGCCACCACAGCCGCCCCCGGAGCCATCCCCGACACACCACGCTCAACCAGAAACTCCTCACCCCCAACAGCCATACCACCACCACCCCACATACCCCACGCCACCGAAGTCGCCACCAACCCAACACCACGACGCCGCCACGCCAACCCATCCAAAAACGCATTCGCCGCCGCATACGCCGACTGACGACCGCTCCCCCACACCCCCGCAACCGACGAGAACAGAACAAAAGCGTCCAAGGACATATGACGCGTCAGCTCATCCAGGTGGATGGCGCCCATGACCTTCGGCCGCATGCCGGCCTCAAGGTCCTGTGCGGTAAGGGCGCTCAACGGGCCCCAGCTTGGGACTCCCGCAGCATGGACGACCACGCGAAGATCCGGGATTGTCCCGAGCAGTTCCGCAACCGCGTTCCGATCGGCCACATCACACGCCACGATCCGGGCCGACACGCCCATGGCCGCTAGTTCGGTGACCAGTTCCCGAGCTCCGGGAGCGTCCGGGCCCCGCCGACTCGTCAGCACGATCTCTGCGACGCCGGTACCTGCGAGCCATCGGGCGACGTGGCTCCCCAGGGCTCCCGTTCCACCGGTGATCAGCGCCGTCCCTGACGCTTCCCAGGCAGCGGACTGCCCCCGACCCGACGTCGTCACACGGCTCAGACGACAGCCGAAGACTTCGTTGCCACGGATCGCTGTGTGATCCTCCCGCGTGGCGCCTGAAAGCACCGAGCACAACAGACCGGAGGTCCGCTCATCCCATGAGGTGGGCAGATCGACCAGCCCGCCCCAACGCTCCGGATGCTCCAAGCCGATCACGCGGCCCAGCCCCCAGACCGCCGACGCGTAGGGATCCACCACATCCCCGTCCGCCACGGAGACCGCACCCCGGGTGACACACCACAACGGCGCGTCTATCCCCGCGGCCAGGAGGTTCTGCAGCAGGGACACCGTCGCCTCGACCGACAGCAGCGACACCACACCCGCGGCCGGGCCCGCGTCCAGCTCCTCGACCGTGACAACGCGCACCTCGGCGCCGGCGGCCCGCAGCGCGGCGACAACGTCCGTCTCCGCTCCGTCGGGCTCGATCACCACCAACCACAGCCCAGAGACTTGCGAAGAGCGACCCACAACCGGGGTCCAGGTCACCCGATACCGCCATGCGTCGACCACCGACTCTTCGCGCCGCGCCCGCCGCCACGACGCCAAGGCAGGCAACACGGCGCTCAACGGCTGCTCGGCATCGACCCCCAGAGCCCCCGCATCACCACGCTCGACCGCATCCCAGAACGCCGCGTCAACGGCACTGGTCTCGGTCCCAACCGCCGCCGACTCCAGCCAGAACCGCTCACGCTGGAACGCATACGTCGGCAAATCAACCCGCCGAGCACCCGGGAACACCCCCCGCCAGTCCACCTCCACACCCCGGACAAACAGCCCACTCACAGCGGCCATCACCGTAAGGGGCTCCGGGCGATCCGGACGCAGTACGGGCAGACCATCACCATCAGCCAGAGCGGACAACGTGCCATCGGGACCCAGCTCCAGGAAGGA
>NZ_JBIADZ010000088.1:0-4876 GCF_042868035.1 Streptomyces sp. NPDC007875
ATTCGACGCACCATCCTGATTCACCGCCGAACCCCGCACCACCGCCAACACCCGATGCCCAAGACGCTCCGCATCAGACAACCGCTCCACCAGCAGCACGCCCGCGCCTTCGGAGAAGCCGGTGCCATCCGCTGCGGCCGCGAACGCCCTGCAACGGCCGTCCTTGGACATACCACGCTGACGCGAGAAGCCGACGAAGATACCGGGATTGGCCATGACGGTCACCCCTCCGGCCAGCGCCATCGAGCACTCGCCCAACCGCAGCGCCTGTACGGCCAGATGCAAGGCCACCAGCGACGAGGAACACGCCGTGTCCACCGCGACCGAAGGACCCTCGAAGCCGAGCGCATAGGACACCCGCCCCGACAGCACGCTCGCCGAGGTGCCCGTGCCCATGACCGCCTCGAGCTCCTCAGGGACCCGCGCTCCGGAGCCGTAGCTGTGGTACGTCACGCCGGAGAAGACGCCAATGTCCTTGCCACGCAACCCGGTCGGATCGATCCCGGCGCGCTCAAACGCCTCCCAGGAGGTCTCGAGCATGATGCGCTGCTGCGGATCCATCGCCAGCGCCTCACGCGGCGAGATCCCGAAGAAGCCCGCGTCGAACTCCCCCGCGTCGCGCAGAAAGCCACCCTCACGGACATAGCTGGTGCCCGGATGATCCGGATCCGGGTCGAAGAGGTTCTCCAGATCCCACCCACGGTCCTCCGGAAACCCACCGACCGCGTCACCACCGGACACCACCAGGTCCCACAGCTCCTCCGGCGTGGTCACCCCACCCGGCAACCGGCACGCCATCCCCACGATCGCGATCGGCTCCGACAGGCCACGGCGTATCTCGGCGTTCTCCCGCTCGAGCCGCTCGTTCTCCATAAGCGTGACACGCAGCGCTTCGACGACCTGCGCTTCGGGAGTGGTCATTCCGGCCTCCGCATTCCGAACCGACATTACTTCCCGGCCTTGCTCATGGCTCGTTGCACCAGACTGGCGACGTCCATATCGGCGATCGTGGCGGCCGACTGCCCGTCCGCCGGCTGCTCTCCCACCGACTGCCCGTCCACCGGCTGCTCCGCTTCCGATTCCCGGACCAGCGTCATGAGGGTGTCCAGGACGCCCAGTTCCTGGAAGCGGCTCAGCGGTGTGCTGGCCAGCGCGCGGCGCAGGTCCTCCTCACTGCCGGTGTGGCTTTGCGCGGGTGGAGCGTCCGGGCAGAGTTTCATCCGCAGGTGGCGCATCAGGGCGGTGGGCGTCGGATAGTCGAAGACCAGCGTGGCCGGGAGGCCTATCCCGGTGTGGTCGGCCAGGCGGTTGCGCAGTTCCACCGCTGTGAGGGAGTCAAAGCCGATTTCGTTGAACACCAGGTCCGGGCCGATGGCGTGAGCGGAGGCGTGGCCCAGGACCCGAGCGGCTTCCCGGCAGACCAGGCCAAGCAGGATCTGCTCCTGCTCCTCGGACGTGGCCCTGGTCAGGCGCTGGGTGAAGGCGTCCATGTCGGTGGCGGTCCGAGCGGTGCGCCGACTCTGCCGTACGAGGCCACGGAGCAGCGGTGGCACCGGTCCGGTGGCGGCCTGGGCCCGCAGTGCGCCGGGGTCCAGTTTCATGGGGAGCACCACCGGCTGGGGCATGTGCAGCGCGGTGTCGAACAGTTCCCCGCCTTCGCTCTCCGACAGTCCGGCCACTCCCCCGCGCACCATGCGCTGCTGGTCGGCGTCGGTGAGGTGGCCGGTCAGTCCGACCCCCGCTCCCTGTGCCCACAGTCCCCAGGCCAGGGAGATGCCCGGGAGGCCCTGGGAGCGGCGTCGATGTGCCAGCGCGTCCAGGAAGGCATTGGCCGCCACATAGCTGCCCTGCCCCGGGCTGCCCAGCGTGCCCGCGGCCGAGGAGAACAGGACGAAGGCCGCCAGATCCAGGTGCCGGGTCAGCTCGTGCAGGTGGAGTGCGGCATCCGCCTTCGGGGCGAAGACCGTGTCCAGTCGTTCCCTGGTCAATGCGGTGATCACACCGTCGTCCAGTGCGCCGGCGCTGTGCACCACGGCGGTCAGTGGCGCGTCACCGGGCAGCGAGGACAGCAGCTCGGCCAGGGCGTCGCGGTCTGCCACATCGCAGGCCGCGATCCGTACCCGTGCGCCGAGTGAGGTCAGTTCCCTCTGCAGCTCGGCCGCGCCGATGGCCTGGGGTCCGCTCCGGCTGGTGAGCACCAGATTCCGTACGCCATGCTCGGTCACGAGGCGCCGGGCGGCCACCTTGCCCAGCGATCCGGTGCCGCCCGTGATGAGCACGGTGCCCTCCGGGTCCAGTCGGCGCGGCAGGGTGAACACGTTCTTGCCGATGTGCTGCGCCTGGCTCATGAAGCGGAAGGCGGCCGGAGCGCGCCGGATGTCCCATGCGGTCACCGGCGGCGGAGTCAGCACCCCCTTCTCGAAGAGGTCGACCAGCTCGGTCAGCATCCGCTGGATGCGCTCGCCACCCGCCTCGGCCAGGTCGAACGCCCGATAGGCCACGCCGGGGTGCTGGGTGCCGACCTCTTGGGCGTCCCGGATATCGCTCTTGCCCATCTCGATGAAGCGGCCGCCCCTGGGCAGCAGTCGGAGTGAGGCGTCCACGAAGTCGCCGGCGAGGGCGTCCAGCACCACATCGAAGCCACGGCCCCCGGTCATCTCGAGAAACCGCTGCTCGAACTCCAGCGTCCGGGAGTTGGCCAGCCGTCCCTCCGGGACACCGGCAGCGCGCGCCGCGTCCCATTTGGCCGTCCCGGCCGTGCCGTAGACCTCAGCGCCCCAGTGCCGGGCCAACTGCACCGCGGCCATGCCGACGCCACCGGCGGCGGCATGGATCAGGACCGACTCCCCGGGCTCCAGCCGGGCCAGGTCCCGCAGCCCGAAGTAGGCGGTGAGGAACACGCAGGGGACCGCGGCCGCCTGCTCGAAGGACCACCCCTCGGGGAGGTGTACGAGGGTGAGGCAGTCGGCGATGGCGATGGGGCCACCCGCACCCTCGAAGAGCCCCATGACCCGGTCACCCGGAGCGAACCGGGTGACACCGGGGCCGACCTCGGTGACCACACCGGCGCCCTCGTTGCCGATGCTGATCTCGCCGGGATACATGCCCAGCGCCATCAGCACATCGCGGAAGTTGAGTCCCGCGGCACGTGTCTCGATCCGGACATGGCCCGGGGGGAGTGGCGCCAGCGCCTCCGGCGACGGCAGCAGCGCCAGGCCCTCCAGCGTTCCCGGACCGCGGGTGCCCAGCTGCCACGCGGGCTCTCCCTCCGGCGCCACGAGTGCCTCGTCGGCTGTCGCCCGGGTCAGGCGGCGCAGATGGCAAACGCCTCCGCGCAGTGCGAGCTGTGGTTCGTCTCCGGCGAGCAGGGCGGGCAGCAGTGTGGGCAGGGCCTTCGTGGAGGCCGGTGTCTCGTCCACGTCGAGGAGCAGGATCCGCCCGGGGTTCTCCGACTGCGTGGTGCCGACCAGCCCCCAGGCCGCGGCGACCGCCGGGTCCACCGGATCGGCGTCCCGCACCCCTACGGCACCCCGCGTCAGCACCACCAGGCGAGAGTCCTCCAGCGAGGGCTCGGTCAGCCACGTCTGCAACACGTCCAGCACCTGGCCGGTCAGCTCACGCGCGCGGGCCACGCCGGTGTCGTCACCTACAGCATCGCCGGAGCCGATCTCGTACAGCAGAACCGGCGGCGCCTCGGCCGACTCGGACGACTCAGCCGCGTCGGACGCAGGGGGTTCAAGCGGTGCGTCGGCTCGGGCGGCCAACTGCCGTACATCCCGCGCGGTGTACACGGAGACGGTGTCCAGTGATGCCTCGGCGGCGGTGACCCGCAGCTCCTCCCACCCCACGAGAAACATCTGGTCCGTCGACGTCCGTGTGACGGCGTCCAGCAGCGCCGTCGGCATGGGCCGTGACACCAACGACTCGACCACCGCGACCGCCGCCCCGCTCGGATCGGCGAGTCGAAGGCCCACCCCGTCCTTGCCGTTGGGCGTGATACGTACGCGCAGTGCCGAAGCGCCGGAGGCGTGCAGGGATACTCCGCGATAGGCGAACGGCAGTGCGGGCCCTGCCTGGGTCTCGGCACGGTCGCGGAACGCGGTGGCGTGCAGGGCCGCGTCGAGCAGTGCGGGATGCAGCCCGAACGCGGTGGCGTCGGCCGACAGCTCCTCGGGCAGGGTCACTTCGGCATAGATCTCGTCGCCCCGCGTCCACGCGGCCCGCAGACCACGGAAGGCCGGACCGTATCCGTAACCGCCGGCCTCCAGCTCCTCATAGATGCCACGTACCCGCTCCTCCGGGACCGCCACCGCCCCGGTGGGGGGCCACTGCGTCAGGTCCGCGTCCAGCTCATCGGGGAGCTCCTGGGCAAGCGTGCCGCTGATGTGGCGATTCCAAGGAACCTCTGAGGAATCGTCCTGGCCACGTGAGTGCACCGCCACCGGGCGACGACCGGAATCGTCCGGTGCGCCAACACTCACCCGCACCTGCACACCATCGCGCTCGGGCAGGGTGAGCGGTGCTTCGACGATCAGCTCTTCCACGACACCACAGCCGACCTCGTCAGCGGCGCGCACCGCCAGCTCCACGAACGCCGCCCCGGGCAGCAGCACGGTGCCCGCCGCCGCGTGGTCGGCCAGCCACGGATGCGTCCGCAGCGACAGTCGAGAGGTGAACAGCAGGCCCCCCGACTCCGGCAGTTCGGTGACGGCGCCCAACAGCGGATGGTCGGCCTGGGCAAGTCCCAGCGCGGCCGCGTCCACCGTTTCGCCTCGCCGTCCCAGCCAGTAGTGCTGGTGCTGGAAGGCGTAGGTCGGCAGATCCAGGGCGGCATGAGCCGGGATGTCGCCGAGCAGCGCGGTCCAGTCCACGGGGA
>NZ_JBIADZ010000089.1:0-4744 GCF_042868035.1 Streptomyces sp. NPDC007875
TCCGGCCGGTCCTGGCCGTACGTGGCCAGGAGTGCCTGTGCCTCGATGGGGTCGCCGAGGGCGGTGCCGGTGCCATGGGCCTCGACCGCGTCCACGTCGGCCACCGTCAGCCCGGCGTTCGCCAGCGCCTGGCGGATCACCCGCTGCTGGGAGGGCCCGTTCGGCGCGGTCAGGCCATTGCTGGCCCCGTCCTGGTTCACCGCGCTGCCGCGGATCACGGCGAGCACCTCGTGGCCGTTGCGGCGGGCGTCGGAGAGCCGTTCCAGCAGCACCAGACCGATGCCCTCGCTGAAGGTGGTGCCGTCGGCGCCCTCGCTGAAGGACTTGCTGCGGCCGTCGGGCGCGAGCCCGCGCTGGCGGGAGAAGCTGATGAAACCGCCGGGCTTGGCGATCACCGTCACGCCACCGGTGACGGCCATCGAGCACTCGCCCGCCCGCAGCGCCTGTACGGCCAGGTGCAGTGCCACCAGCGACGACGAGCACGCCGTGTCCACCGTCACCGCTGGGCCTTCGAGGCCCAGCAGGTAGGCCACTCGACCGGAGGCCACACTCGTGGTACCGCCGGTCATCAGGTAGCCCTCCAACTCGGGCGGGGGCGCCTCGGAGTGGGCGATGTATCCCTGGTCGATGACCCCGGCGAACACCCCGATGGCCTGTCCGCGGACGGACATCGGGTCGATGCCCGCGTGCTCGAACAGCTCCCATGAGGTCTCGGCGAGCAGTCGCTGCTGCGGATCCATCGCCAGCGCCTCGCGCGGCGAGATGCCGAAGAACTCGGCGTCGAAGTCGCCGGCGCCGGTGAGGAAACCCCCCTCGCGTACGTAGGACTTGCCCACGGCGTCCGGATCGAGGTCGAACAGCGTCTCCACGTCCCAGCCGCGGTCCGTGGGGAACGGGCCGATCGCGTCCCGGCCCTGGGACACCAGATCCCACAGCTCCTCGGGGCCGGTGACCTTGCCGGGCAGCCGGCAGTTCATCGACACAATGGCCACCGGGTCGTCCGCCGGGGCCACCGCGGACGCGGGCGCCACCGCCGATGTCGACGCGGAGGCAGGGGCGGCCGTGTCGCCGGCCACCACGGCCCGCAGATGCCCGGCCATCGCCTCCGGTGTCGCGTAGTCGAACACGACCGTCGCGGGCAGGCGCAGCCCGGTCGCGCTGGAGAGCCGGTTGCGCAGTTCCACCGCGATGAGCGAGTCGACCCCGATCTCGCTGAACGCGCGCCTGGCGTCCACGGCGTCCTTTCCGGCGTGCCCGAGCACGGTCGCCGTATGGTCCCGTACGAGGTCCAGCAGCAGCCGGTGCTGGTCGGCCTCGGACAGCGCCGCCAGCCGGGCCGTGAGACCGCCTTCGGCGGATCCCGCCGCGGACCGCAAGGTGCGCCGGGTCGGGCGGAGGAGGCCGGTGAGCAGCGGGGACACCGCACCCGCGGCGGACTCGTGCGCGCCGGGGTCCAGCTTCGCCGGTACCACCAGGGACAGCCCCAGGCCGAGGGCGCTGTCGAAGAGGCTCAGAGCGTGCTCGGTGCTCATCGGGCGGACGACACCGTGTTGGGTGCGATCCCGGTTGGCCGTGATCAGCGCGGCCGAAAGGTCGCTGGTCTCCGCCCACAGGCCCCAGGCCAGCGACAGCCCGGCCAGCCCCGCCGCGCGCCGCTGCTGCATGAAGGCGTCGAGGAAGGTGTTGGCGGCGGCGTAGTTGGCCTGGCCCGCGTTCCCGAGGATTCCGGCGGCGGAGGAGTACACGGCGAAGAGGGCCAGGTCCTGGTGGCGGGTGAGGTCGTGCAGGTGGGTGACTGCGTCGACCTTGGGGCGGAAGACGGTGTCGATGCGGTCGGGGTCGAGTGTGGTGAGGGTGCCGTCGGCGAGGGTGCCGGCGGTGTGCACGATGCCGGTGAGGGGATGGTCGGCCGGGATGTCGGCGAGGAGCGCGGCGAGTTGGCCGCGGTCGGCGATGTCGCAGGCGGTGATCCGTACCTGCGCGCCCAGTGCCGTCAGTTCGTCGTGGAGGACGGCCGCGCCGGGGGCGTTCGGCCCCTGGCGGCTGGCGAGGACCAGGTGGCGTATGCCGTGGTGGGTGACGAGGTGGCGGGCGATGGCAGTGCCGAGGGTGCCGGTGCCGCCGGTGATCAGTACGGTGCCCTCGGGGTCGGGTGTGCGGGGGAGGGTGAGCACGATCTTGCCGGTGTGGCGGCCCTGGCTCATCCAGCGGAACGAGTCGGGGGCGCGGGTGATCTCCCACGGCCGGGTGGGCAGCGGAGGGATCAGGCCCTGCTCGAACAGGTCCACCAGCTCGACCAGCAGCTCCTGGATGCGATCCGGCCCGGCGTCCGCGCCCAGGTCGAATGCGTGGTACGTCCGGTCCGGATGCGACGCGCGCACCTCGTCCACGTCCCGGATGTCGGTGCGACCCATCTCGATGAAACGGCCGCCGGGGTTGAGCAACCGCAGCGAGGCATCGATGTGTTCGCCGGTGAGGGAGTTGAGGACGATGTCGGCGGTCGGGAAGGTGTGGGCGTAGGCGAGGTCACGGCTGGAGGCGCGTCGTCCCGTGGGGACCCCGAGTTGCTCGAGGGTGTGGTGCTTTGCGGGGTGGGCGGTGGCGAGGACGGTGGCGCCGAAGTGGTGGGCGAGGTGTACGGCGGCCATGCCGACACCACCGGCGGCGGCGTGCACCAGCACCGCCTCACCCGGCTGGACATCGCCCAGGTCCCGCAATGCGTACAGCGCGGTGAGATAGGCCACCGGTACCCCGGCCGCCGCCGTGAACGACCAGTCGCGTGGCATCCGTACCACTGTCCGCCGGTCCGCCACCACCAGCGGCCCGAACGAACCGGGCAACATGCCCATTACGCGGTCGCCCACGGCCAGGTCCGCCACGCCCGGGCCGACCTCGGTCACCACACCCGCGCCCTCGGTGCCGATTTCCGCCTCGTACATGCCGAGGGCGATGAGCACATCGCGGAAGTTCTGGCCGGCGGCGCGCACCGCGATCCGCACCTGGCCGGCCTCCAACGGCGCCTCCGCCCGAGGGTGGGGCACCAGGGCGAGGTTTTCCAGCGTGCCGTGTTCGGTGACGTCCAGATGCCACGTCGCGGCCGCCGGGACCGCCAGTCCCGGGCGCGCTCGCACCAGGCGGGGCACCCACGCGGTTCCGCCACGCAGCGCGAGCTGGGGTTCCTCTGCGGCCAGCGCGGCGGGCAGGGCCTCAGCCGACCGGTCGTCGGTGTCGATCACGCACACCCGGCCCGGGTGTTCGGCCTGCGCGGCGCGCACCAGGCCCCACACCGCGGCGGCGGCCGGGTCGGTGACCTCGGTGTCGTCAAGCACTGCCATGCCGCCCCGGGTGAGCAGCACCAGGCGGCAGTCGGCGAGTCCGTCGTCGCTGATCAGACGCTGTATCGCGGCCAGTGCCCGGCCGGTCAGCTCACGGGCGCGCTCCGGCAGTCCGCCGTCCTCCGGCAGTCCGCCCGCGTCCGGCAGTCGGCCGTCCTGCGCGGCGTATGCCCGGGTGTCGGCGACGACCACCGGCGGCCACGTGTCGTCGTCGTGCACGGCGTCCAGCGCCGCCCACGCCACCTCGTGCCGGGCCAGGGGATGTTCGGTCCACTCCACGGTGAACTGGGAATCCGCGGTGGGCGAGGCCGATGTGGTGCGGAGCTGCTCCGCGGTGGTCTCCCTGAGCACCAGCGATCCGACGGTCACCACGGGCACCCCGTACGGATCGGTCGCGTGCAGTGACAGGTTGTCCGGCCCGGTGGAGGCGACCCGCACCCGCAGGGCGGTGGCGCCGTTGGCGTGCAGCTGCACGCCGTTCCAGGAGAACGGCAGATATGTCCCGCCGCCGGGCGCGTTGCCCGGGCAGAAGTTGCTCGCGTGCAGCGCCGCGTCCAGCAACGCCGGATGGATGCCGAAGCGGCCCGCGAGGTCGTGCTGCTCCTCGCCGAGGGTGATCTCGGCGAACACATCACCGTCGCGTGTCCAGGCTGCGGTGAGCCCGCGGAACACCGGCCCGTACTCATAGCCTGCCTGGGCCAGGCGGTCGTAGAAGCCCTCCAGGGCAACGGGTTCCGCCCCGGCGGGCGGCCACTGCCGCTCTGCCTCGACAGGAGCGAGCGCCTGCGCGGACAGGGTGCCGGAGGCGTGCTCGACCCAGGGCTCGGACTCGTCGCCGCGGGAGTAGACACGCACCGCACGGCGCTCGTCGTCCTCGGCCGTACCCACCAGGACCTGCACCTGAAGCGAGCCGTCCTCGGGGAGATGCATCGGCTGGCCGAGGACCAGCTCCTCCAGCACCGGCGTGCCGGTCTCGTCCCCGGCCCGTACGGCCAGTTCCACGATCGCCGTACCCGGCACCAGGGCGACCCCGGACAACATGTGGTCGGCCAGCCAGGACTGCGCCGACGGTGCCAGCCGCCCGGTGAGCAGCACCCCTCCGGTGTCCGGCACGCTGACCACGGCCCCCAGCAGCGGGTGTGCCGCGTCGCGCAGTCCCACGGAGCCGACATCCCCGTGGTGGCCGGTGGCGGCCAGCCAGTAGTGCTGGTGCTGGAAGGGGTAGGTGGGCAGGGGGACTTGGGAGGGGGCGGTTCCGGCGTACGCGGTAGGCCAGTGGACCGGGATTCCGGCGGTGGAGAGCTCCGCGAGGCTCGTGAGGACGCGGTCGGGGCCGCCGTCGTGGCGGCGGAGGGTGCCGGTGATGGTGGCCCGGACCTCGGGGAGGGTTTCGGTGGTGTCTTGGATGG
>NZ_JBIADZ010000090.1:0-4346 GCF_042868035.1 Streptomyces sp. NPDC007875
CGACGCACCATCCTGATTCACCGCCGAACCCCGCACCACCGCCAACACCCGATGCCCAAGACGCTCCGCATCAGACAACCGCTCCACCACCAGCATCCCCACGCCCTCGCCCCAGCCGGTGCCGTCCGCCGCCGCCGCGAACGCCTTGCACCGCCCGTCCGCGGCCAGGCCGCGCTGCCGGGAGAACTGGACAAAGGTGCCGGGTGTCGCCATCACCGTGACGCCGCCCGCAAGCGCCAGCGAACACTCACCATTCCGCAGCGCCTGCACCGCCAGATGCAACGCCACCAGCGACGACGAACACGCCGTATCCACCGTCACCGCCGGACCCTCGAGGCCCAGCGTGTACGACACCCGGCCGGACGCGACACTCGCCGCGCTGCCGATTCCGACATATCCCTCGAGCTCGTCCGGAACCGCTGACAGCCGCGAGACGTAGTCGGAAGACATCAGTCCGGCGAACACCCCGGTCCGGCTGCCCTTCAGGGAGCCGGTCGGAATACCCGCCCGCTCCAGCGCCTCCCACGATGCCTCCAGCAGTAGCCGCTGCTGCGGATCCATCGCCAGCGCCTCACGCGGCGAGATCCCGAAGAGGCCGGGGTCGAAGTGGCCGGCGTCGGGGAGGAACGCGCCTTCTCGGGCGTACGACCGTCCGGCGCGATCCGGATCCGGGTCGTACACGCCGTCCAGATCCCAGCCGCGGTCGGTGGGGAAACCGGAGACCGCGTCCACCGCCGACTCCGTCAGCCGCCACAGGTCTTCCGGCGAGCTGACTCCACCCGGAAAACGACAGCTCATGCCAACGATCGCAATCGGCTCGCGGCTCTTGGCCTCGACATCCGCCAAGCGCTGACGCGTCTGGCGCAGATCGGCGGTGAGCTTCTTGAGGTACTCGAGTACCTTTTCGTCGTTCGACATCCCCGTGCCAGTCCCCTCGATCCCCGGTCGGACGTTCTCGCTGCTCATGACCCATCGAGTTCCTGGTCGATGATTCCGAACATGTCGTCGAGCGAGGCCGATTCCAGGTCTCCCTCAACGTTGCTCGACCGCTCCGGACGGTGCAGGTCGGCCCACATCGAAACGATGGTCTCCATCCGCGAGGACAACTGCTCGCGCATGGTGTCGTCCTCCGCCATCACCGAAATCATGGCGGCGACCTTGTCCAGCTCCCTGAGCCGGGCCGCGACCGGGTCGGCGGTCTCCGGCGCAACCTCGGCAAGCACATGCTCCGCCAGCGCCGCCGGGGTCGGATAGTCGAAGATCGCGGTCGCGGCCAGCCTGATTCCGGTGGTGGCACCGAGCCGGTTGCGCAGTTCCACCGCGGTCAGGGAGTCGAAGCCGATCTCCTGGAAGGTCCGGGCCGGATCGATCGCCGACGCGTCCGGGTGCCGCAGCACCGCGGCGACCTGCCCGCGCACCAGTTCCAGTACGGCCTGGCTCCGTTCCGCGTCCGCCATCTCGGCCAGGCTCTGCCGCAGCGCCACCCCACCGTCACCGGCTTCGGCGGCCCGGCGCGGCGGGGTCGGTGCCAGCGCGCTCAGCACGGGCGGCACCGTACCGGTGGCCACCACCGCCCGCAGGTGCAGCGGGGTGGCCACGAGGGTGGCTTCGCCGCTCCGGCACGCGGCGTCGAACAGCTCAAGACCACGCTGATCGGACAAGGGAACGGCGCCCGTGCGGGCCATCCGCGCCACGTCCTCCTCCGACAGGTGTGCGGTCAGGCCACTGCGCTGCTGCCACAGGCCCCACGCCACCGACACCGCGGCGAGTCCCTGGGCCCGCCGGTGGGTGGCCAGCGCATCGAGGAAGGCGTTGGCCGCGGCGTAGTTGCCCTGCCCGGCGCTGCCCAGCACTCCGGTGGCGGAGGAGAACAGCACAAACGCGTCCAGGTCCAGCCGACGTGTCAGCTCGTGCAGGTGCCATGCCGCGTTCGCCTTCGGCCGTAGGACGGTATCCACGCGCTCGGCGGTCATCGAGCCGATGACTCCGTCGTCCAGCACCCCGGCGGTGTGAACGACCGCGCGCAACGCCGGAATGGTGGCAAGCAGCGCGGTCAGCTGGGCACGATCGGCCACATCACAGGCGGCGATGCGGATTCGGGCGCCGAGCGCCTCCAGCTCGGCGGCCAGGTCCGCGGCGACGGCCGCCGTGGCACCGCCGCGGCTGGCCAACACCAGGTCGCTCGCCCCATGGGCGGTCACCAGGTGGCGTGCGACCAGTCCGGCGAGAGTCCCCGTCCCGCCGGTGATCAGTACGGTGCCGGTGTCCCAGGCGGGGGCCTTCCCGTCCGGTACCGGCGCCTTGACCAGCCTGGGCACCAATACCGTCCCGGTCCGGATCGCCGCTTCGGGTTCCCCCGTCGCGAGCACCGCGGGGAGAACCCCAAGGTCTGAATCGTCGTGGTCGATCACGACGAGCCGGTCGGGGTTCTCCTGCTGTGCGGTGCGCAGGAGCCCCCGTACGGAGGCTGCCGCCAGATCCTCCACGTCGTCTCCGGTGGATGTGGCCACCGCGCGGCGGGTGAGCACCACCAGGCGGGTATCGGTGAATCGCGCGTCCGCGAGCCAATCCCGCACCACCCCCAGCACTCGGCGCAGGGCGGATGAGATCGCTTCCGGGGTCGGACCGTCATCCGCCTCGGGCAGACACGGCAGGACCAGCACATCCGGCACCTGGCCGACGGAGGCGAGGTCCCGATGGCGGTGTGGCGGCACACCGGCCGTGGTCAGCGCGGCCGTCAGCCGCGGATCGTCGTGGCCGCCCAGCAGTCCCCAGGACAGAGCGTGCGAGCCGACGGTCCCCGTGGGGAGGGGAAGCTCCTTCCAGTCCAGCCGGAACAGCGCATCGCTCCGGCCGCCACCGGCCACGTCGAGCAGCCGGCTCTCGGCCACCGGACGCATCGCCAGCGTGTCGATGGACAACACGGGAGCCCCGGTGGTGTCCGCCATCCGGATGGCCACCGTATCCGGACCCGCCGGGCTGATCGCCACCCGGACGGTGGTCGCACCCACCGCGTGCAGGGCCACTCCGCTCCAGGCAAAGGGGAGATGGGCCTGACCCGGCTCGCTCACGAAGGCGCCCAGGCCGATGCCCTGCAGGGCCGCGTCCAGCAACGCGGGATGCACTCCGCATCGGGCCGCGTCGCCCGCCACCTGCTCGGGCAGCGCGACGTCCAGGAACACCTCGCTGTCACGGATCCATGCCGCCCGCAGACCGTGGAAGGCGGGGCCGTACTGATAGCCCCGCTCGGCCATCGCCGAGTACAGCTCGGTGACGTCGACCGGCTGGGCACCGGCCGGTGGCCAGGCCGACAGGTTCGCGGGCGGATCGCCGTGCTCGCCCGCGCGCAGCGTGCCGCCGGCGTGGCGCATCCAGTCGCCCTCGCGGCGGGAGAACACCGTGAGGGGGCGGTTTCCGAGGTGGTCCGGGCCTCCGACCGACACCTGGAGCTGCACTGTCTCCTGATCAGGCACGACGAGCGGCTCATGCAGCGTCAGCTCTTCCAGTGTGTCGCAGCCGAACCGCGCCCCCGCCTGCAGCGCGAGCTCCACGAACGCGGTGCCCGGAAGAAGCACCATGCCGAGGACGGCGTGGTCGGCCAGCCAGGGCTGCCGGGCCAGCGACAGCGCCCCGGTCAGCACACAGCCGTCCGCGTCCGGGAGCGGCACCGCCGCGCCCAGCAGCGGATGGTCAACGGCGCCCAGACCCAATCCAGATGCGTCGCCGGTGCGTGTGGATGGCGTCAGCCAAAACCGTTCACGCTGGAAGGCGTAGGTGGGCAAGTCGACACGTCGAGCACCGGTGCCGGCGAAGACCGTCTGCCAGTTGACCTCGGCACCGCCGACGGACACCTCAGCCAGGGACGTCAGGAAGCGATCCGCGCCTCCCTCGTCACGACGGAGGGAACCGGCGGCCACGATGGGGGTGCCCATCGCGTCTGCGGTGTCCTGGATGCCGACGGTCAGCACCGGATGCGGACTGGCCTCGACGAACATCGTCTGCCCCTGCCGAATAAGGGTTTCGACGGTGCCCTGGAACTCCACGGTCTCGCGCAGATTCCGGTACCAGTACCCGGCATCCAGCCCAGCGGTGTCCATCAGCCGTCCGGTCACCGTCGAATAGAACGGAACCCGCCCACTACGCGGCTCCACGCCCGCCAGAGCCTCCGCCAGCTCTTCCCGTATCTCCTCCACCTGTGGGGAGTGCGAGGCATAGTCCACCGGAATCCGCTTGGCCTCCGGGAACTCCGCGAGCACCGCATCCAGCACCTCAACTACCCCCGACACCACCGTCGACGCCGGACCATTCACCGCCGCCACCGACAACCCCGGACGATCCCGCAGCCG
>NZ_JBIADZ010000091.1:0-4290 GCF_042868035.1 Streptomyces sp. NPDC007875
GTCCGCAGATGGTCCGCCAGGGCGGTGGCGTTCGGGTAGTCGTAGATGAGCGTGGCGGCCAGCCGCAGGCCGGTCGCCGCGTTCAGCCGGTTGCGGAGTTCGACGGCAGTGAGCGAGTCGAAGCCCAGCTCCTTGAAGGCGCGTCCGGCCTCGACCGCCTCGGCCCCGCCGTGCCCCAGCACCGATGCCACCTGCGTACGCACCAGCTCCAGCAGCGTCTGTGCGCGCTCGTTGTCCGTCAGACCGGACAGCCGCTCCGCCAGTGTGCCGGTCCCGGCGGTGGCGGCCGGGCGCGGCGTGCTCTCGGCGGCCGGCGCCGGACGCGCGGCTCGTACCTCGTCGAACAGCGCGCTCGGCCGTACGGCGGTGAACTCGGCCAGGAACCGGTCCCAGTCGATGTCCGCGACCGTCACGGCGGTGTCATCGAGGTCCAGTGCCTGCCGCAGCGCGGTGAGCGCCGACTCGGGCGCCATGGGCGGCACTCCGTCGCGGCGCATCCGCCGCTCCAGCGCCTCGTCGGCGGCCATGCCGCCCTCGGCCCACGGGCCCCAGGCGATCGAGGTGGCGGGCAAGCCCTCGGCGCGGCGCAGCTCGGCCAGCGCGTCCAGGTAGGCATTGGCCGCCGCGTAGTTGCCCTGCCCGGCAGCGCCCACCGACCCGGCGAACGAGGAGAAGAGGACGAACGCCGAAAGGTCCAGGTCGCGCGTCAGCTCATGGAGGTTCTGCGCGGAGGTGGCCTTGGCGCGCACCACGCGCTCCAGTCGCTCGGCGTCCAGCGTGTCCACAAGGCCGTCGTCCAGCACACCGGCCGCGTGCACGACAGCGGTCAGCGGGAACTCGGCCGGTATGGACGCCATCAGCTCCGCGAGCGCGTCCCGGTCCGCCACATCGCACGCGGCAACGGTCACCCGAGCACCCGAGGCCGCCAGCTCATCCCGCAGCTCCACCGCACCCGGAGCCTCCAGCCCCCGGCGGCTGGTGAGCACCACGTGCTCGGCGCCGTTCTCCACCAACCAGCGAGCCAGATGCGCACCCAGCGCACCCGTGCCACCGGTCACCAGCACCGAACCCGAGGGCCGCCAGCCCTCGTCGTCCGACGTCCGGGTCCCGGAAGCCTCCGTCAGCCGGCGTCCGAAGACACCCGAGCCACGCACCGCGACCTGATCCTCGCCACCGGCCCCGGCCAGCACACCCGCCAACCGTCCCAGCGCACGCTCATCCACCGACTCCGGCAGATCGACCAGACCACCCCACCGCTCCGGCAGCTCCAACGCCGCCACCCGGCCAAGCCCCCACACCAGGGCCTGACCCGGATTCACCCCACCATCCGAACGCCCCACCGACACCGCACCCCGCGTCGCCACCCACAACGGCGCACCCACACCCGCATCACCCAACGCCTGCACCAACGCAGCCGTCCGCAACAGACCCGTCTCACCCTCGGCCACCGCCAGAAGCGACACCACACCCGTCACCGAGGCGTCGCCCACCACCCCACGCAGCTCATCCGCGATCCCAGCCCGATCCGCCGCGTCCGACTCGACCACGCGCACATCCACACCACGCCCGGCCAGCATCCGCACCACACCCGAGGCCCACACACCCCCGGCCCCCTCCACCGGGACCACAACCACCCAGCAGCCACCCAACACCCCGGCCGCCGACCGCCCCGTCACCGGCTTCCACACCACCCGGTAACGCCAACCATCCACCGCAGAACGCACCGACTCCTGCCGCCGCCACGACGACAACGCAGGCAACACCTCACCCAGCGAAACCCCCGGATCCACCGCCAGCTCCGCCGCCAGCGCGGCCACATCCCCGCGCTCCACCACATCCCAGAACCGCCCATCGACGGCCGAGCCCGACGCGGCAGCCTCCGCCGCCGGGGCCTCCTCCCACCAGTACCTCGTGCGCTGGAAGGCGTACGTCGGCAGCTCGACCCGCCGGGCCCCGGTGCCCGCGAAGTAGCCACCCCAGTCCAGGGACTGGCCCCGGACATGCAGCAGGGCGAGGGCGGCAGTCACCGACTCGGCCTCCGCACGCCCCTTCCGCAGCGCGGCGGCGAACGCGACGTCGTCGCCGGTCACGCACTCCTGCGCCATCGCGGAGAGAACGCCGTCGGGGCCGAGCTCGACGAAGGTCGTCACACCCTCCGCTTCCAAGGTGCGGATGCCATCGAGGAAGCGGACCGCCTCGCGGACATGGCGCACCCAGAAGTCGGCCGTCGTGATCTCCTCGGCGGAGACGACGGTCCCGGTGAGGTTCGAGACGATCGGGATCCGCGGCGCCTCGTAGGTCAGCCCCTCCGCGACCTCACGGAACGCCTCCAGCATCCCGTCCATGCGCGGCGAGTGGAACGCGTGGCTGACCGTGAGCCGCTTGGTCTTGCGGCCCCGCGCCTCGAACGACGCGGCGATCTCCAGCGCCGCGTCCTCGTCACCCGCGATGACCACAGAGGTGGGCCCGTTGAGCGCGGCGATCGAGACGCGCTCGGTCAGCAGCGGGAGCACCTCGTCCTCCGACGCCCGCACCGCGAACATCGCGCCACCGGCCGGAAGCTCCTGCATCAAACGACCACGCGCCGCCACCAGCTTCGCCGCGTCCGCCAGCGAGAACACACCCGCCACATGCGCGGCAGCCAACTCACCGATCGAATGCCCGGAGAGGAAATCCGCCTCCAGACCCCACGCCTCCACCAGCCGGAACAACGCCACCTCGACCGCGAACAACGCCGGCTGGGTGAACCCCGTCCGGTCCAACGCCTCGGCGTCATCCCCGAACAGCACATCCCGCAGCGGCCGCTCCAGATACAGATCCAGATGCGCACACACCACATCCAACGCATCCGCGAACACCGGATAGGCGTCATACAGCTCACGCCCCATCCCCAGCCGCTGACTCCCCTGCCCCGTGAACAGGAACGCCACCTTGCCCTCAGCGACCGTCCCCTCAACCACACCCGAGACGGACTCACCCCGAGCCACCGCGTCCAGGCCCGCGAGGAACGTCTCGCGGTCAGTGGTGATGAGCGCCGCGCGCTGTTCCAGCGCGGTGCGGCTGGTGGCGAGCGAGAAGGCGAGGTCGGCCGGGCTCAGTTCGGGGTGGGTGCGGAGATGGGTGGCCAGCTGTGCGGCCTGGGCGTGCAGCGCCTGACCGTCCTTCGCCGACAGCAGCCACGGCAGCGCGGGCAGATCACGCGGCTCGGGCTCCACGACCGCAGCCGGAGGGACCGGGTCCGGGGCCTGCTCGATGATGGTGTGCGCGTTGGTGCCACTGAGCCCGAAGGACGACACACCCGCGCGGCGCGGACGGCCGGTCTCCGGCCATTCCACCTGCTCGGTCAGCAGCGAAACGGCCCCCGCCGACCAGTCCACATGCGGCGACGGCGCGTCCACGTGCAGCGTCTGCGGCAGCACACCGTGCCGCATCGCCAGCACCATCTTGATGATGCCCGCGACACCCGCCGCCGCCTGCGTGTGACCGATGTTGGACTTGATGGAGCCGAGCCACAACGGCCGCTCCCCATCCCGCTCCTGGCCGTACGTGGCGAGCAGCGCCTGCGCCTCGATCGGGTCACCCAGCGTCGTACCCGTGCCGTGCGCCTCGACGACGTCCACATCGCCGGTCGTCAGCCCGGCGCTGGTCAGCGCCTGCCGGATGACACGCTGCTGCGACGGGCCGTTGGGCGCCGTCAGACCGTTCGACGCACCGTCCTGGTTGATCGCGCTGCCCCGCACGATGGCCAGCACCGGGTGCCCGTTCTTCTCCGCGTCCGACAGCCGCTCGACCAGCAGCATGCCGACACCCTCGCCCCAGCCGGTGCCATCCGCACCGGCCGCGAACGCCTTGATCCGACCGTCCTCCGCGAGCCCGCGCTGACGGCTGAAGTCGACGAACGCCTCCGGCGTGGACATCACCGTGACGCCACCCGCGAGCGCCATCGTGCACTCGCCGCCGCGCAGCGCCTGAACGGCCATGTGCAGCGCCACCAGCGACGACGAGCACGCCGTGTCCACCGTCACCGCCGGGCCCTCGAGACCGAAGGTGTAGGCGACCCGCCCCGACACGACACTCGCCGCGTTGCCCGTGCCCAGATGGCCCTCCAGGCCCTCGGGCGGGGTGGAGACGAGAGCGGCGTAGTCCTGTCCGTTGGTGCCCGCGAAGACACCCGTACGGCTGCCGCGCAGCGTGACCGGGTCGATGCCCGCGCGCTCGAACGCCTCCCAGGAGGTCTCCAGCAGCAACCGCTGCTGCGGATCCATCGCCAGCGCCTCACGCGGCGAAATC
>NZ_JBIADZ010000092.1:0-4192 GCF_042868035.1 Streptomyces sp. NPDC007875
CGGCGCCGTCCTGCTGCCCGGCGCCGCGATGGCCGAGCTCGCCATCCGCGCCGGGGACGAGACCGACACCCCCACCCTGGAAGAACTGGTCATCGAGCAGCCACTGGCCCTGCCGGACAGCGGCTTCCTGGACATCCGGGTGGTCGTGGGCGGCCCTGACGAGTCCGGGCGTCGGGACGTAGGCATCTACTCCCGCGCCGAAGACGAAACGGCGCAGTGGACGGAGCACGCCACCGGCACACTGGCCCAGGACACCACAGCTCCTCCGTCGCCCGCCGCCGCCGAATGGCCACCCGCCGGCGCCGAGGCGGTGGCCGTCGAGGGCCTGTACGAGCAGATGGCCGAGGGAGGCTACGACTATGGGCCGACGTTCCAGGGCCTGAAGGCGGTATGGACCCGCGGCGGCGAAGTGGGCGAGGTGTTCGCGGAGGCCGCGCTGCCGGAGGAGCAGACGGAGGCCGCCGGCCGGTTCGGCATCCACCCGGCACTGCTGGACGCCGCATTGCACGCGAGCAACTACTGCCTGCCCGGGGAGCCCGGCAGCCGCATGCTGCTGCCGTTCGCCTGGAACGACATACGCCTGCACGCCACCGGTGCCACTTCGGTGCGCGTGCACGCCCGTTACACCGAGGACAGCGGCCTCTCCGTGGTCCTGGTCGACGCGGCCGGAGGGCTGGTCGCGTCGATCGGTTCGCTCGTTCTGCGGGAGGTCGACGCGGCGCAGCTCGAAGCGCTGACGTCCACGTCGGTGAACGACGCTCTCTGGGCGGTCACTTGGACCGAACACAGCCCCACCACGGACGAGATCCGGTGGGGCACCGTCGGGGACGTCTCACCCGTCCTCGCCGCCGCGGAAGCCACGGCCTTCGCCGATGTGACAGAGCTCGCCACGGAGCTCACCGCCGAGATATCCGGGGCCGAGGACCGGCCCGCGCTGATCGTCGCGGACACGACTGCGTGGGAGTCGCGGGACGCCGACCCCATCACGCGGACGCGCGAGCTGGCCTCGCGTGCGCTGGACCTGTTGCAGCGGTGGGTGACGCTGCCCGAGCTGTCGGAGACACGGCTGGCGGTCCTCACGCACGGTGCGATGGCCGTACACGACTCGGCCGAAGTCACCGACCCCGCCGCGGCGGCGATCTGGGGTCTGGTCCGCTCGGCCCAGTCCGAACACCCCGGCCGCGTCCATCTCATCGACGCCGACGGCCACTCGGGCCACGCACTGCCCACCGCGCTCGCCACCGACCAGCCCCAGCTGGCCCTCCGCGACAACGCCCTCTGGGCGCCCCGGCTCACCGCCGCAGCACCCGTCGGCACACCCGCCCAGCCACTCCCCCTCAACCCCGAGGGCACCGTTCTCATCACCGGCGGCACCGGCACCCTCGGCGCCCTCACCGCCCGCCACCTCATCACCCACCACGGCGCCCGGCACCTGCTGCTCACCAGCCGCCAGGGGCCCGACGCCCCCGGCGCGGCCGAACTCGCCACCGAGCTCAGCGAACTCACCGAGCGCGGCGCGCACGTCCGCATCACCGCCTGCGACACCGCCGACCGCGACCAACTCACTGCCCTCCTCGCCGACATCCCGGCCGACCACCCCCTCACCGCCGTCATCCACACCGCGGGAACCCTCGACGACGGCACCCTCACCGCACTCACCCCTGACCGACTCGACACCGTCTTCCGCCCCAAGGTCGACGCCGTCACCCACCTCCACGACCTCACCCGCGACCACGACCTCGCGGCCTTCGTCGTCTACTCCTCCGCCACCGGCACCCTCGGCACCCCCGGCCAGGCCAACTACGCCGCCGCCAACACCTACGCCGACGCCCTCGTCCACCAACGCCACGCCGCCGGGCTCCCCGCCACCTCCCTCGCCTGGGGCCTGTGGGAAACCACCAGCGCCCTCACCGCCACCATGAACACCGAGGACCGCCGGCGCACCCACCGCGGCGGTGTCGCCCCCCTCACCGACGACGAGGGGCTCGCCCTCCTCGACACGGCCCTCACCGCCACCCACCACCCCCACCTCGTCCCGATCAAGATCAGCCCGGCCTCCCTCCGGGCCGACGAGACGGCGCAGCCCGTTCCGCCGCTCCTCCGCCACCTCGTACGGCGCCCCACACGCCGCACGGCCCACACACCGGCCCCCGCCGACACCCTGTCGCTCACCCAACGGCTCGCTCCCCTCGACAACGGTGAACGGCTACGCCACCTCACCGAACTCGTCCGCACCGAGGCGGCCGCCGTGCTCGGACACACGACGATCGACAGCATCGGGCCTGACCAGCCCTTCCGTGACGTCGGGTTCGACTCGCTGACGGCGGTGGAACTGCGCAACCGCCTCAACACGGCCACGGGACTGCGTCTCCCCGCGACCGTGGTGTTCGACTACCCGACCTCGGCGATCACCGCCGGGTATCTGCGGGACGAGCTGTTCGGCTCGACGGAGGCGGACCCGGCCGCCGTCACCGGGCCGGGGGCCGACGCGGACGACCCCGTGGTCGTCGTCGGAATGGCCTGCCGACTCCCGGGACGGGTGACCGGCCCGGACGGGCTGTGGCGGCTGGTGGCCGACGGGGAGGACGGCATCGGGGCGTTCCCCACCGACCGCGGTTGGGATCTGGACACGCTGTTCGACCCGGACCCGGACCGGGTGGGCGCGACCTACGTCCGCGAGGGCGGGTTCGTGGCGGGTGCCACAGAGTTCGACGCGGACTTCTTCGGCATCTCCCCGCGCGAGGCCGTGGCGATGGACCCGCAGCAACGGCTGCTGCTGGAGACCGCGTGGGAGACCTTCGAGCAGGCCGGTATCGCCCCGCGGTCGGTGCAAGGCAGTGACACCGGTGTGTTCGCCGGGGTCATCTACCACGACTACGGGACGAACGCCGGTGAGCTGCCCGAGGGCTCCGAGACCTATCTGAGCACGGGCAAATCGGGGAGCGTGGTGTCCGGGCGGGTGGCCTACGCACTGGGCCTGACCGGTCCCGCGGTGACGGTCGACACGGCGTGCTCCTCCTCGCTGGTGGCCATCCACTGGGCGGCCAAGGCGGTTCGTGAGGGCGAGTGCTCGATGGCCCTGGCCGGGGGTGTGACGGTGATGTCGACTCCGGACGGGTTCGTGAGCTTCTCGCACCAGCGCGGTCTCGCCCCCGACGGCCGCAGCAAATCCTTCGGCGAGGGCGCCGACGGCACCACCTTCAGCGAGGGCGTCGGGCTCGTGCTGCTGGAACGGCTCTCCGAGGCCCGGCGCAACGGCCACGAGGTCCTGGCCGTGATCCGCGGCACGGCGGTCAACCAGGACGGCGCCAGCAATGGCCTCACCGCCCCCAACGGCCCCTCCCAGCAGCGGGTGATCCGGCAAGCACTGGCGAACGCCGGACTGTCTCCCGCCGACATCGACGCCGTCGAAGCCCACGGCACCGGCACCGCCCTCGGCGACCCCATCGAAGCCCAAGCCCTCCTGGCCACCTACGGCCAGGGCCGCCCCGCCGACCAACCCCTCTGGCTGGGCTCACTGAAGTCCAACATCGGCCACACCCAGGCAGCCGCGGGCATCGCGGGCGTCATCAAGATGATCCAGGCCATGCGGCACGGCATGCTGCCCAGGACACTTCACGCCGACGAGCCCACCACCAAGGTGGACTGGACGTCAGGTGCGGTGTCCCTGCTCACCGAGGCCCGGCCCTGGCCGGAAACCGGACACCCCCGCCGCGCCGGGGTCTCCTCCTTCGGCGTCAGCGGCACCAACGCCCACCTCATCCTCGAACAGGCCCCGGAAGACGCGGCCGCCGCAACAGAAACCACGGAACCGGAGGCTCCCGGGCTGGTGGCCACGGGCGGCGCGGTGCCATGGGTGCTGTCCGCCAAGAGCCCCGCGGCGCTGCGGGCGCAGGCCGAACGCCTGATCACCCACCTTCACGCCCATCCCGAGACCGACCTGGTGAACGTGGGCTGGTCGCTGGCCACCAGCCGCGCCGCCCTGGAACACCGCGCGGTCGTCCTCGCCACCGACCTCGACCAGGCGACCGCCGCCCTCACTGCCCTCACCGAAGGGCAGCCGCACCCCAGTCTGGTCACCGGGGAGACCGGCAGCGACGGCAAGACCGTCTTCGTCTTCCCCGGCCAAGGCGCCCAATGGACAGGCATGGGAGCCCAACTCCTCAACACCTCACCCGTCTTCGCCACCCGC
>NZ_JBIADZ010000093.1:0-4073 GCF_042868035.1 Streptomyces sp. NPDC007875
CACCGCACCCCACACCAGCCTGTATCTCGAACTCGGCCCCGACCCCACCCTCACCACCGCAACCCACCACACCCTCCACCACCACACCACCACCACCGAGCAGAACAACCCCACCCACCGACCCACACCCCTCACCACCTCCACCCTCACCCACAAACGGCCCGACACCCAAGCCCTCACCCACACCCTCGCCCAACTCCACACCACGGGCGTGGAAGTCGACTGGACCAGTTGGTTTCCCACCACCCCCACCCCCCGCACCATCGACCTCCCCACCTACGCCTTCCAACACCAGCACTACTGGCTCGCCCCGCCCGCTCCGCGCGCCGACGCTCATGCCAACGGCCACGACCCGGCCGAGGCCAGGCTCTGGGACGCCATCGAAGAGCTCGACGTCGACGCTCTCACCAGCACACTCCAGCTGGAGAAGGACAGCCCCGGCATCAACGCCCTGCTGCCCGCACTCCCCGTACTGTCGACCTGGCGGCGCCGGCACCGCGAACGGTCCACCATCGACTCCTGGCGCTATCGCGTCGCGTGGAAGCAGCTGCCGGACCCCGCCACAGCGCCGACGCTCAGCGGGACCTGGCTGCTGCTCGTCCCCTCCGGGCTGGAGGAGCACCCGGCCGTCCTCGCCGCCGTCCAGGCGCTCGACGCCCATGGCGCGGCCCATGAGCTTCTGTCGGTCGACGGCGCGGACGCCCGGCGCGATGGCCTTGCCCCACTGGTCTCGCATCTGCCCGACGGCAGCACACCCGAGGGCATTCTGAGTCTGCTCGCGCTCGACCAGATGCCCCACCCCGACCACCCCGCCGTCCCCCTGGGGCTGGCCGCGACGGCCGCGCTCGTCCAGGCCCTCAGCCAAACGGCGTCGGTCGCGCCCCTGTGGTGCGTCACTCAGGGTGCGGTGGCCGCCGTCGCCACCGATCCGCTCCCCCACCCGCACCAGGCCCAGATCTGGGGTATGGGCCGGGTCGCGGCGCTGGAACACCCGCATCTCTGGGGCGGTCTCATCGACCTCCCGGCCGTCGTCGACGCCCGCACCGCCGCCCGTATCGCCGCCGTGCTGGTGCCCGGTCAGCCCGAGGACCAGGTGGCCATCCGCTCCACCGCCCTGGCCCGCCGACTGGAGCGCGCCGCCTGCCCGGACACCGCACCCACCACGTGGCGCCCCGCCGGAACGACCCTGATCACCGGTGGCACCGGCGGTCTCGGCGCCCATGTCGCCCGCTGGCTCGCCCACCACGGCGCACCCCACCTCCACCTCATCAGCCGCTCCGGCCCCGACGCCCCCGGCGCCACCCAACTCGCCCAAGAACTCACCACCCTGGGCACCACCGTCACCATCACCGCCTGCGACGCCACCGACCGCACCGCACTCCAACACCTCCTCACCACCATCCCCGATGAACACCCCCTCACCACCGTCATCCACGCCGCCGGTATCGCCGAGAACACCCCGCTCGCGGAGGTGGATCTTCCGGGGATCGAGGCGGTGCTGCGGCCCAAGGCGCTCGCGGCGGCCCTGCTCCATGAACTCACCGAGGATCTCGACCTCGGCGCGTTCGTGCTCTTCTCGTCCGGCGCGGCCGTGTGGGGCGGGAGCCGACAGCCCTCCTACGCGGCCGCCAACGCCTATCTCGACGCTCTCGCGGAGCACCGCCGCGCCCGGGGGCTCCCCGCCACCAGCCTCGCTTGGGCGCCATGGAGCGATGCCGGCATGGCCGCCGACGAGGCCGTCGTCGAGTACTACCGCCGGCGCGGGATGCGTCCCCTGGACACCGATCTCGCCATTGCCTCGCTCCAGCACTCCCTCGACCACGGCGACACCACGGTCACCATCGCGGACATCGACTGGGAGAGGTTCCCGGCCGGTTTCACCGCGCAGCGGCCCAGTCCGCTGCTGTCCGACCTGGCCGCCGCCACGTCGCCGGGCGTCGATGCCGCTGCGGACGACGCCGCGGCCGTGAGCAGTTCGCTTCAGCGGCAGCTGGCCACCGGCACCCCCACCCAGCAGCATCTGCTTCTCCTCCATCACATCCAGACGCATGCCGCAGCGATCCTCGGCCACTCCACCATCGATGCCGTTCCACCGGCCCAGCCGTTCCAGGAGTTGGGGTTCGACTCCCTCACTGCCGTTGAGTTCGGGCATCGGCTCTCCGCCGCCACCGGTCTCGACCTTCCGCCCACCCTGGTCTTCGACCATCCCACCCCCAAGGAGCTGGCCGATTTTCTGCGCGAGCGGCTCGTCGAGGGGGAGCTGCCTTCCGAGGGACATCTGCTGTCGGAGCTCGACCGGTGGGACGCGGTCTCGGCACCCTCGGCGGTGGACGAGGCGGCTCGTCGGCGGATCACCGGGCGACTGCGGCTGCTGCTGGCCAAGTGGAGCGACACGGAACGGGAAACGGAGCGTTCCGCGGCCCACAGCGAGCTCGAGGCGGCGACAGCAGAAGACATCTTCGACCTCATCTCCGACGAGTTCGGAAAGTCGTGAGCCCGATGACCCCCATCCTCCGCGACGCGCCAAGGAGCCTCCGCTAGATGTCGAACGAAGAGAAGCTGCTCGACCACCTCAAGTGGGTCACGGCCGAGTTGCGCCAGACCCGTGAGCGTCTGCGGGAGGCCGAGTCCGCCGAGCCGGAGCCCATCGCGATCGTGGGCATGGCCTGCCGCTATCCGGGTGGGGTGCGGTCGCCGGAGGAGCTGTGGCGGCTGGTGCGGGACGGGGAGGACGCCGTCTCCGGCTTTCCCACGGACCGGGGGTGGGGCACGGAGGAGCTGTTCGACCCGGATCCCGAAAGCTACGGGAAGTCCTATGTGGACCAGGGCGGATTCTGCTACGACGCGACCGAATTCGACGCGGCCTTCTTCGACATCAGCCCCCGCGAGGCCCAGGCCATGGACCCTCAGCAGCGACTGCTTCTGGAGACCGCGTGGGAGGCGTTCGAGCGCGCGGGGCTCAATCGGGAGTCGCTGAGCGGCAGTAACACCGGAGTGTTCGCCGGGGTGGGTTCGCATGACTATCTGTCGGTCATCGGCAACATCACCAGCGAGGTGGAGGGCTACGTCGGCGCCGGGAACCTCGGCAGTGTGGTGTCCGGCCGGGTGGCGTACTCGCTCGGCCTCGAGGGTCCGGCGGTCACGGTGGACACCGCGTGTTCCTCGTCGCTGGTCGCCATCCACCTGGCCACTCAGGCGCTGCGCCACGGCGAATGCGATCTGGCCCTGGCCGGCGGGGTGGCCGTGATGGCGACGCCCGGCGCGTTCATCGAGTTCTCCCGGCAGCGTGGCATGGCCCCGGACGGCCGTTGCAAGCCGTTCGCGGCGGCCGCCGACGGCACCGGATGGGGCGAGGGCGCCGGGTTGATCGTCCTGGAGCGCCTGTGCGAGGCGCAGCGCCGCAACCGTCGTATTCTCGGGGTGATCCGGGGTTCGGCGGTCAACCAGGACGGCGCCAGCAACGGTCTCACGGCACCGAACGGGCCCTCGCAGCAACGGGTGATCCGACAGGCGCTGGCCAATGCGCAGGTGTCCGCCGCCGAGGTGGACGCGGTCGATGGGCACGGCACCGGGACCACGCTCGGCGATCCGATCGAGGCCCAGGCGCTGCTGGCCACGTACGGCCAGGGCAGGCCGGAGGATGGGCCGCTGTGGCTCGGCTCGATCAAGTCCAACCTGGGGCACACCCAGGCCGCCGCCGGTGCGGCCAGTGTGATCAAGATGGTCATGGCGATGCGGCATGAGCTGCTGCCCGCCTCGCTGCACATCGACGAGCCGACGCCCCACGCCGACTGGGCGTCGGGTGCGGTGCGGCTGCTGACCGAACCGGTTCCCTGGCCGCGCGGGGAGCGTCCGCGCCGGGCCGGTGTGTCCGCGTTCGGTATCTCCGGTACGAACGCTCACCTCATCCTTGAGCAGGCCCCCGAACCGGCCGAGGCGACCCCCGCACCGGACACCTCGCCGGGCGGTGCGGCGGGGGGTGTGGTGCCGTGGGTGGTGTCCGGTCGTGGCCGTGAGGCGTTGCGCGGCCAGGCCACGGCACTGGCCGAGCGAGTGGCCGCCAACCCGGAGGT
>NZ_JBIADZ010000094.1:0-4006 GCF_042868035.1 Streptomyces sp. NPDC007875
CCGCACCCCACACCAGCCTGTATCTCGAACTCGGCCCCGACCCCACCCTCACCACCGCAACCCACCACACCCTCCACCACCACACCACCACCACCACCAACACCGAGCAGAACAACCCCACCCACCGCCCCACACCCCTCACCACCTCCACCCTCACCCACAAACGGCCCGACACCCAAGCCCTCACCCACACCCTCGCCCAACTCCACACCAGCGGAACCACCATCGACTGGACCAGCTGGTACCCCACCACCCCCACCCCCCGCACCATCGACCTCCCCACCTACGCCTTCCAACACCAGCACTACTGGCTGTCGTCGGCTTCCTCCTCGGACCCGGCGCCCACCGAGGCGGCTCTGGTCGACAGGGAGTTCTGGGCGGCGGTGGAGCGGGAGGATCTGGAAGCGCTCGCGGCGACCATCGATTCACCGGCGGACCAGCAGCCCATGCTGAGCGCTGTGCTCCCGACGCTGTCCGCCTGGCGGCGGCACCACCGGGAGCAGTCGGTCATCAATTCCTGGCGGTATCAGGCCACGTGGAAGCGTCTTTCTGCTCCCTCCGCGCCTCCGATCCTCTCCGGCACCTGGCTGCTGATCGTCCCCGCCGGTCAGTCCGACCATCCTGCCGTGGCAACCGCCGAGCAGGCCCTGACCGCCCACGGCGCCACCCCTCTCCGCCATGTGCTCGACACCCACTCCGTCGATCGCGACGCCTTGGCGGACCACCTCACCCGTCTGACCACGGAGGGTGAACCCACCGGAGTACTGAGCCTGCTCGCCCTCGACGAGGAGCCGCACCCCGACTACGCAGCCGTGCCCTCCGGGCTGGCCGCGACCACCGTGCTCGTCCAGGCCCTCGGCGACGCCGAGATCCCGGCGCCGCTGTGGTGCCTCACCCAGGGCGCCGTCGCCACCGGTCCCGGTGATCCGCTCCCGAGCCCGCGGCAAGCACAGACATGGGGACTGGGCCGCGCCGCGGCCCTCGAACACCCTCGCCGCTGGGGTGGCCTGATCGACCTCCCGACCGTCATCGACCACCACACCTCCGACCGTCTGACCGCCCTGCTCGCCCCCGGTCGACCGGAGGACCAGACCGCCATCCGCGCCACCGGCAGCTACGCCCGGCGCCTCCGCAGGGCCGGTGCCCCCGCCACTGCGCCCAGGACCTGGCAGCCCACGGGTACCACGCTCATCACCGGTGGCACCGGCGGTCTCGGCGCCCATGTCGCCCGCTGGCTCGCCCACCACGGCGCACCCCACCTCCACCTCATCAGCCGCTCCGGCCCCGACGCCCCCGGCGCCACCCAACTCGCCCAAGAACTCACCACCCTGGGCACCACCGTCACCATCACCGCCTGCGACGCCTCCGACCGCACCGCACTCCAACACCTCCTCACCACCATCCCCGACGAACACCCCCTCACCACCGTCATCCACGCCGCCGGAACGTCGGACACCGAGCTCATCGCCGATCTGGGGCCGGAGCAACTGCAGCATGTGCTCGGACCCAAGGCCCTGGCCGCCGCTCATCTGCATGAGCTGACGCAGGGGCTGGACCTCAGCGCCTTTGTGCTCTTCTCGTCCGGCGCCGCCGCGTGGGGCGGCAGTCGGCAAGGCGCCTACGCCGCCGCGAACACCTATCTCGACGCCCTCGCCGAGCACCGCCGCGCCCGAGGACTTTCCGCCACCAGCCTCGCCTGGGGCCCCTGGGGCGACGCGGGCATGGCCGCCGACGAGACGGCGCTCGCGTTCTACGGCCGACGTGGACTGGCCCCGCTGAGCCCCGAACTGGCCGTGGCATCGCTCCAGCACGCCCTGGATCACCGTGACACCACCATCACCGTCGCGGACATGGACTGGGAGAAGTTCCCGACGGCCTTCACCGCTCAGCGCCCCAGCCCGCTGCTCGACGATCTGAACACTGCCGCGGAGAACACGACCGAGCGGACCACCAGCGCGTCCACGGACCCGTCCGCCGGCACCTCGCTCCAGCAGCGGCTCTCCGCCAGCACCCCCGAGCAGCAGCACCACCTCCTGCTCGAACGGATCCAGTCCCTCGCGGCCTCGATCCTGGGCCATTCCGGTCCGGACGCCATCCCGCCCGCCCAGCCGTTCCAGGAGCTCGGGTTCGACTCCCTGACCGCCGTGGAGCTGCGCAACCAGCTCGCCACCGCCACCGGAATCGACCTCGCGCCCGCGCTCGTCTTCGACCACCCCACGCCCAACGCCCTCGCGACATACCTGCGCGCCGAACTCACGGGCCAGCAGATCGCCGTCGCCGCTCACAGCCCCATCACGGCCGCCCAGGACGAGCCGATCGCGATCGTCGGCATGGCCTGCCGCTTCCCGGGCGACGCACACTCCCCGAAGGACCTGTGGGACCTGGTCGTCGCCCGTCGCGATGCCATCTCGGAGATGCCCACCGACCGCAACTGGGATCTGAACGCGCTCTACGACCCCGACCCCGACCGCGCGGGGACGAGCTACGTCCGGGAGGGCGGCTTCCTCTATCAGGCGGCCGAGTTCGATCCCGGGTTCTTCGGCATCAGCCCGCGCGAGGCGGTCGCCATGGACCCCCAGCAGCGCCTGCTCCTGGAAACCGCCTGGGAGACGTTCGAGAACGCGGGCCTGGACCGGGACACGCTCGCGGGCAGCAACACGGGAGTGTTCGCGGGGGTGACCTCCCAGGACTATCTGTCCCTCACCGGCGATACGGCGAGCGACGTCGAAGGCTATGTCGCCACGGGCAATATCGGGAGCGTGGTGTCCGGCCGGGTGGCGTACTCGTTCGGCCTCGAAGGCCCTGCGGTGACGGTGGATACGGCCTGCTCGTCCTCCCTGGTCGCGATGCATCTGGCGGCCCAGGCACTGCGGCAGGGCGAATGCACGATGGCGCTGGCGGGTGGCGTGACGGTGATGGCCACCCCGGGCGCGTTCATCGAGTTCTCCCGCCAGCGTGGTCTGGCGCCCGACGCGCGCTGCAAGCCGTTCGCGGCAGCGGCGGACGGCATGGTGTGGGGCGAGGGCGCCGGTCTCGTACTGCTGGAGCGGCTGTCGGACGCGCGCCGCAACGGCCACCGGGTGATGGCTGTCGTCCGTGGCTCGGCCGTCAACCAGGACGGCACCAGTAACGGCCTGACCGCGCCGAACGGGCCCTCGCAGCAGCGCGTGATCCGGCAGGCGCTCGCCAACGCCCGGCTGTCGCCGTCCGAGGTGGACGCGGTCGAGGCGCACGGTACGGGCACGACGCTGGGTGACCCGATCGAGGCACAGGCGCTGCTGGCCACCTATGGCCAGGAGCGGGACGAGGGACGTCCGCTGTGGCTCGGCTCCATCAAGTCCAACATCGGCCACACTCAGGCCGCCGCCGGCGTGGCCGGGGTCATCAAGATGGTGATGGCGATGCGCCACGGGGTGCTGCCCGCCTCACTGCACATCGACGAACCGACATCCCATGTCGACTGGAACGCGGGCGACCTGCGCCTGCTCACCGCACCCGTCCCATGGCCCCAGGGCGAACGGCCCCGGCGGGCGGGGGTCTCCTCCTTCGGCATCTCCGGTACGAACGCCCACCTCATCCTTGAACAGGCCCCTGAGCCAATCGAGCCCGCCCCCGTATCGAACGCCCTCGGTGTGGCTCCGTGGGTGATCTCCGCACAGAGCGAGGCGGCGCTGCGGGGCCAGGCGCGAGCCTTGACCGGGCACATCAACAGCGATCCTGAGGTGACACCGGCCGAGGTGGGCTGGTCCCTGCTGCGGACCAGGACGCTCTTCGACCACCGGGCCGTGCTCATCGGCCAGGACCGCGACGAACTGGTGGCGGGGCTCGAAGCACTGGCCGCCGGGGACCCCCATCCGAGTCTGCTGCACCCCGGCCAGACCCCCGACGCGACCGGGCAGACCGTGTTTCTCTTCAGCGGGCAGGGCAGCCAGCGCCCCGGCATGGGCGCCGACCTCTACGACCGCTTCCCCGTCTTCGCCGAAGCCTTCGACGAGGTCTGCACCCT
>NZ_JBIADZ010000095.1:0-1451 GCF_042868035.1 Streptomyces sp. NPDC007875
GCTGTTCGTAGGTGACCACGAGTTCGCCGTGCTGGGCGTCGACCTTGACGGTGGCGCCCTCCTGGACGTCGCCCTTCAGCAGGGCGCGTCCGATGAGGGTCTCGACCTCGTGGGAGATGAAGCGGCGCAGCGGGCGGGCGCCGTAGACCGGGTCGTAGCCCTCGTGGGCGATGACCTTCCGGGCTTCTGGGCTGAGTTCGACGGCGATCAGGCGTTCGGCCAGCCGTTTGCGCAACTCGTTGAACTGCAGTTCCACGATCCGCTCGATCTGGGGTTCGCCGAGCGGCTTGAACAGCACGATGTCATCGACCCGGTTGAGGAACTCGGGGCGGAAGTGTCCGCGCAGCTCGCTCATGACCAGGCCCCGGGCGTCCGGTTTGAGTTCGCCGTCGGAGGTGACGCCGTCCAGCAGATGCATCGAGCCGATGTTGGAGGTCATGATGATCACGGTGTTGCGGAAGTCCACCAGCCGCCCCTGGGCGTCGGTGATCCGGCCGTCGTCCAGGACCTGCAGCAGGGTGTTGAAGACATCGGCGTGTGCCTTCTCGATCTCGTCGAAGAGGACCACCGAGTACGGCTTGCGCCGTACCGCCTCGGTGAGCTGGCCGCCCTCCTCGTAGCCGATGTATCCCGGCGGGGCGCCGACCAGCCGGCTGACGGTGTGCCGCTCCTGGTACTCGCTCATGTCCAGGCGGATCATGTTCTCCTCGGTGTCGAAGAGCGCGGCGGCCAGCGCCTTGGCCAGCTCGGTCTTCCCGACGCCGGTGGGGCCGAGGAAGATGAACGAGCCGATCGGGCGGCGCGGGTCCCGGATGCCCGAGCGGGCCCGGATGATGGCGTCGGTGACCAGCTTGACCGCCTCGTCCTGGCCGATGACCCGCTCCTGGAGGATCTCGTCCAGGCGCAGCAGCTTCTCCCGTTCGCCCTCCTGCAGGCGGGAGACGGGGATGCCGGTCCAGGCGGAGACGATGTCGGCGATCTCCTCCTCGGTGACCACCTCGCGCAGCAGCCGGTGCGCGCCCTGTTTGGCGGCCAGTTGTTCCTCTTCGGCGGCCAGCTTGCGCTGAAGCTCCTGGAGCCTGCCGTAGCGCAGTTCGGCGGCGCGGTTGAGGTCGTAGGCGCGCTCGGCCTCCTCGGCCTCGCGGCGTACCTCCTCCAGCTCCCGGCGCAGGTCCTGCACCCGGCGGATGGACTGTCGCTCGGCCTCCCACTGGGCGTGCTTGGCGTCGGCCTCGGCGCGCAGATCGGCCAGTTCGCGGCGGAGCTCCTCCAGCCGCTGCCGGCTGGCCGGGTCGGTCTCCTTGGAGAGCGCGGCCTCCTCGATCTCCAGCCGGGTGACCCGGCGGGTGGTCTCGTCCAGTTCGGCGGGCATGGAGTCGATCTCGGTACGCAGCCGGGCGCATGCCTCGTCCACCAGGTCGATGGCTTTGTCCGGCAGGAACCGGTCGCTG
>NZ_JBIADZ010000095.1:1549-3635 GCF_042868035.1 Streptomyces sp. NPDC007875
CTCGCGCAGGCCCCGCAGGATGGAGATGGTGTCCTCCACGCTCGGCTCGTCCACCAGCACCATCTGGAAGCGGCGCTCCAGCGCGGCGTCCTTCTCGATGTGCTTGCGGTACTCGTCGAGGGTGGTCGCGCCGATCATGTGCAGCTCACCGCGGGCCAGCATCGGCTTGAGCATGTTCCCGGCGTCCATGGCACCCTCGGCGGCCCCGGCGCCGACCACGGTGTGCAACTCGTCCACGAACAGCAGGATCCGCCCCTGGGCGGACTTGACCTCGGAGAGCACGGCCTTGAGCCGCTCCTCGAACTCCCCGCGGTACTTCGCTCCTGCCACCAGGGAGCCCATGTCCAGGGCGAAGATGGTCTTGTCACGCAGCCCCTCGGGTACGTCGCCGCGGACGATGCGCTGGGCCAGGCCCTCGACGATGGCGGTCTTGCCGACGCCGGGGTCACCGATGAGCACCGGGTTGTTCTTCGTCTTGCGGCTGAGGATCTGGGTCACCCGCCGGATCTCGGCATCCCGGCCGATCACCGGGTCCAGCTTGCCCGAACGAGCCTCCAGGACCAGATCCCGGCCGTACTTCTCAAGCGCCTCGTAGGCCACTTCGGGGTTGGCGGAGGTGACCCGCTGGCTCCCGCGGACCTGAGTGAGGGCGCCCAGGAACGCGTCCTTGGTAACGCCGTGCTCCTTGAGGACCCGCCCCGCCGCGGTGGCCGACCCCTCCTCGGTGAACGCGAGCACCAGGTGCTCCACCGACACGTACTCGTCCTTGAGCCGCTTGGCCTCCTGTTCGGCGGCATCCAGCAACTGGGACAGCCGCTGGGTGATGAAGACCTGCCCGGGGGCGGCCCCGGGACCGGTGACCTTGGGCTTGCGCGCCAGCTCGGCCTCCAGCATGGTGCGCACCGCCTCCGGGTCGGCGCCCACCTGGTCGACCAGCCGGGGCGTCAGCCCTTCGGGCTGGTCGAGGAGGGCCAGCAGCAGGTGCTCGCCGTCGACTTCGGTGTGGCCGTACCGCTGGGCCCTGGTCTGGGCGTCCTGGAGGGCTTCCTGGGACTTCTGGGTGAGACGGTTCATGTCCATGGCGGTTGATCACTCCTCGCGCCACTGCGGCGCAGTGCGGCTTCGAGCCGGTCAATGCGGTCGAGCAGATCGAGCACCAGGCCGATGGAGGCGTAGTTCAGGCACATTCCGACGTGCAGCCGCTCGACGCGGCCCAGCACCGCCGGGGCGGAAGGAGCGAACACCAGCCGCCCCGCGTGGTCACGCTCGGCGTCGACCAGGCCGAGGGCGACGAACCTCGCCACCAGATCAGGATGGAGCCCGGTGCGACGGGCCACGGTCTCAAGCGAGAGCCTGCGGACGGGCACCAGGTCGTAGTGGACGGACGGGACGGGCGCGTACCGGGCGGCCGTGACGGTCCCTCGTGAGTGGCTGCTCATCGCTCACTCCTGGGGTCGAAGGAGGAAGTGGCGGCGAGCGCTTCGAACAGCTCCCGCTCGCGGTCGGTGAGTTCGGGCGGCACCATGACGCGGATCTCGGCGTACAAGTCGCCGTTCGGACCGCGGGGGTTGGGCATGCCCTCACCGCGCAGCCTCAGCCGGCGCCCGCTGGAGGACCCGGGCGGGACCGTCACCTTGGCGGTGCCGCCGGGCGTGGGCACGGGGACGGTCGCGCCGAGCGCGGCCTCCCAGGGGGCGACCGGGAGCGTCACATGGATGTTCCGGCCGTCCAGCCGGAACCGCGGATGGGGCTGGATCCGCACCCGTAGATACAGATCCCCGGCCGGTGCGTCACCGGTGCCCCGGCCGCCCTGCCCGGCCAGCCGGATGCGCTGCCCGTCCACGACGCCCGGCGGGACGTCGACCTCGAAGCCGCGCTGCCCCGCCGGCCCGGCCAGGGTGACGCCGCGGCGGCCGCCGCGGTACGCGTCCTCGACGGTGAGCGGCAGCTCCGCCTCCTGGTCGGCGCCGGGGATGTCCACGCGGCCTCCGCCCCGGCCCCCCGTGCCGCCGCCGAAGAACGAGCTGAACAGGTCCTCGAAGTCCACTCCGCCGCCCCCGGCGTCCTCGCCGAAGCCACGGACGAA
>NZ_JBIADZ010000096.1:0-3375 GCF_042868035.1 Streptomyces sp. NPDC007875
TTGATGACCCCGGCCACGCCGGCGGCGGCCTGAGTGTGGCCGATGTTGGACTTGATGGAGCCGAGCCACAGCGGACGTCCCTCGTCCCGCTCCTGCCCGTACGTGGCCAGCAGCGCTTGCGCCTCGATCGGATCGCCGAGCGTGGTCCCGGTGCCGTGCCCCTCGACCACATCGACCTCTGCGGGCGACAGCCGCGCGTTGGCGAGCGCCTGGCCGATGACCCGTTGCTGTGAGGGCCCGTTCGGCGCGGTCAGGCCGTTGCTGGTGCCGTCCTGGTTGACCGCGGAACCCCGGAGGACGGCCAGCACCTGGTGGCCGTTGCGCCGCGCGTCCGACAGCCGCTCCAGCAGCAGAAGCCCGGCGCCCTCGCCCCAGCCGGTGCCGTCGGCCGCCGATGCGAACGGTTTGCACCGGCCGTCGGGCGCCAGACCGCGCTGGCGGGAGAACTCGATGAAGGTGGTCGGCGTGGCCATCACCGTCACGCCACCCGCCAGCGCCATCGTGCATTCGCCCTGCCGCAGTGCCTGGGCCGCCAGATGCATCGCGACCAGGGAGGACGAACACGCCGTGTCCACCGTCACCGCAGGGCCTTCGAGGCCGAACGCATACGCCACCCGGCCGGACATGACGCTCGGCGTACCGCCCGCGAGCAGATACCCTTCGACTTCCCGCGCCGAGGAGCTTCCGGAGGCGCCGTAGCCCTGATAGGTGCCGCCCGCGAAGACGCCGGTGACGCTTCCGGCGAGCGTGTCCCGGTCCAGGCCCGCGTTCTCGAAGGTCTCCCAGGCGGTTTCCAGGAGCAGGCGTTGCTGGGGGTCCATGGCGAGCGCTTCGCGCGGGCTGATGCCGAAGAACGCCGCGTCGAACCCGGCCGCGTCGTGGAGGAAGCCGCCCTCGCGCGCATAGCTGGTGCCCAGACGCTCGGGGTCGGGGTCGAAGAGGGTGTTCAGATCCCAGTCACGGTCGGTGGGCATCTCCCCGATGGCGTCCCGGCCCGCGGCGACCAGCTCCCACAGTTCTTCCGGCGAGCGCACGCCGCCCGGGTAGCGGCAGGCCATGCCGACGATCGCGATCGGCTCGTCGTCGGCGGCCGCGGGCGCTGTATGGGTGGTGACGGTGGCCTTCTGCCCCGTCAGTTCGGCACCCAGATAGGTGGCGAGCGCATTCGGCGTCGGATGGTCGAAGACCAGCGCCGGGGCGAGCGGGAGGCCGGTGGTGGCGGCGAGCTGATTGCGCAGCTCGACCGCCGTGAGGGAGTCGAAGCCCAGTTCCTGGAAGGGCTGCGCCGGGGGGATGGCGTCCAGGCCGGGGTGACCGAGGACCGTCGCGGCCAGGGTCTGGATATGCCGGACCAGGATCTGGTGCCGCTGTGCGGCCGGCGCCGCGCTGAGCTGCTGCCGCAACGGATTGTCGTCGGCGGTGTCCGTGGGTGTGGCGGGCTCCGCGGCCGACGGCATCAGACGGGTGAGGAACGGACTCGGGCGCTGCGCGGTGAACGTGCTGCCGAACCTCGCCCAGTCGACATCCGCGATCGTGACGGCGCTGTCGTGGTGTGTCAGGGCGTGGTGCAGCGACGCGATGGCGAGGTCGGTGGGGAGAGGCGAGAGACCGCGGCGCTTGAGGTGGGAGAGCGTGTGCTGGTCGGCGGCCATGCCTGCCTCGCCCCAGGGGCCCCAGGCAAGGCTGGTGGCGGGCAGGCCCCGGGTGTGGCGGTGTTCGGCGAGCGCGTCCAGGTAGGTGTTCGCGGCGGCGTAGGCGGCCTGTTGTCCGCTGCCCCAGGTGGCGGCGTTCGACGAGAAGAGAACGAAGGCCGTGAGATCGAGGTGCTGGGTGAGGTCGTGCAGGTGAGCGGCGGCCAGGGCCTTGGACCGCAGAACGGACTGCAACCGCCTGGGATCCAGCTCGCTGATCTGCCCGAGTTCCATGGTGCCTGCGGTGTGGAAGACGGCGGTGAGGGGGTGTTCGGCGGGGACGGTGTCGATGAGCTGCCGGAGTGCGGCGCGGTCGGAGGCGTCGCACGCGGTGATGGTGACGTCCGTCCCCAGAGCGGTGAGCTCCTCGCTGAGCTCGGACGCGCCGGGCGCGTAGGGTCCGGAACGGCTGATGAGGTGGAGATGGGGCGCGCCCCGGTGGGCCAGCCAGCGGGCGATCTGGGCGCCGAGACCCCCGGTGCCGCCGGTGATGAGCGTGGTCCCCGACGGCTCCCAGGGGGCGGGGGCGGTGTCGAGGGCGGGCACACGGGTCAGGCGGCGCGCGTACGTTCCGGTGGCGCGGAGGGCGGCCTGGTCCTCGGGCTGCCCGGGTACGAGAAGGGCTGCCAGCCGACCCGCGGTGTGGTGGGTCATGGCGGCAGGCAGATCGATGAGGCCGCCCCAGCGCTGCGGATGTTCCAGCGCGGCCACGCGGCCGAACCCCCAGATCTGCGACTGCTCGGGGTGGGGGAGGAGGTCGCTGCGACCGGTGGCGACGGCGCCTTGCGTGACGCACCACAGGGGCGCGCTGATGTCGGCGTCACCGAGCGCCTGGAGAAGAGCGACGGTGGCGCCGAGCCCGGCGGGCACCGCGCAGTGGCCGACGAGCGGTTCCTGGTCGAGGGCGAGCAGGCTGATGACTCCGGCGGGCTGGGACTCCTCGGTCAGCCGGTCGAGGCGTTCGCGGAGCGTGGCGCGATCGATGTCCTGAGCGTCGACCGCCAATGGGATCGCTGTGGCGCCGTGCGCCCGCAGCGCCTGGACGGTGACCCGGACCGTCGCATGCTCCTCCTGCCCGGCAGGGGCGACCACCAGCCAGGCGCCCGTCAGGGCCGGTGTGGCCGGGTCGGGGAGCTGCTGCCAAGTGGCCCGGTAGCGCCAGGAGTCGATGGTGGAACGTTCACGGTGCTGACGCCGCCAGGCGGACAGTACGGGGAGTGCGGGCAGCAGGGCGTCGATGCCGGGGCTGTCCTTCTCCAGCTGGAGCGTGCTGGTGAGGGTGTCGACGTCCAGCTCTTCGATGGCATGCCAGAGCTGCGCCTCGGCCGGGTCCTCGGCAGTCCCCTCGAAGCTCGTACGGGCGGCGGGCGGGGCCAGCCAGAAGCGCTGGTGCTGGAAGGCATACGTCGGCAACCCGACCACCTGGGGCGCCGGGTCGGCGGGAAACCAACTGGTCCAGTCGACTTCCACGCCCGTGGTGTGCAGCCGGGCGAGGGTGTGGGTGAGAGCCCGTTCCTCGGGCTGCTTACGGGTGAGGGTGGAGGTGGTGAGGGGTGTGGGGCGGTGGGTGGGGTTGTTCTGCTCGGTGTTGGTGGTGGTGTGGTGGTGGAGGGTGTGGTGGGTTGCGGTGGTGAGGGTGGGGTCGGGGCCGAGTTCGAGATACAGGCTGGTGTGGGGTGCGGTG
>NZ_JBIADZ010000097.1:0-3264 GCF_042868035.1 Streptomyces sp. NPDC007875
TGGCGGATCACCCGTTCCTGGGAGGGGCCGTTGGGCGCGGTCAGGCCATTGCTCGCGCCGTCCTGGTTGACGGCGGTGCCACGGATGACCGCGAGTACCTCATGCCCGTTGCGGCGGGCATCGGACAGCCGCTCCAGCAGCACCAGACCGACACCCTCGGACCAGTTGGTGCCGTCCGCGCCCTCCGCGAAGGACTTGCAGCGGCCATCGCGCGCCAGCCCCCGCTGTCGGGAGAATCCGACGAAGCCGCCGGGGGTGGCCATCACCATCACCCCACCGGCGAGCGCCATGGAGCACTCCCCGGACCGGAGCGCATAACTGGCCAAGTGCATCGCCACGAGGGACGAGGAGCACCCGGTGTCCAGAGTGACCGCCGGGCCGAGCAGACCGAGCGAGTACGAGATACGGCCGGACGCGATGCTGCCCGCGCCACCAAGACCCAGATATCCCTCGAACCCCTCCGGCACCCGGTCCACGGTCAGCGCGTAGTCACCGTTGGCCAGGCCGGTAAACACGCCGACGTCGCTCTCCTCCAGCGAACTCGGGTCGATTCCCGCGTTCTCGAGGGTCTCCCACGCGGTCTCCAGCAGCAGCCGCTGCTGCGGGTCGGTGGCCAGCGCCTCCCGTGGGGAGATGCCGAAGAACTCGGCGTCGAACTCCGCCGCGTCGGTGAGGAAACCGCCCTCGCGCACATAGGAGGTGCCGATGGCGTCCGGGTCGGCGTCGAAGAGGTTCTCCAGGTTCCAGCCGCGGTCCTCCGGGAACCCGGCGATCGCGTCCCGGCCGTCGGCCACCAGGTCCCACAGCCCGTCCGGGGTGGTCACGCCGCCCGGGTAGCGGCAGCCCATGCCGACGATGGCGATCGGCTCCTCCGTCGCCGCCTCGGCCTTGCGCAACCGTTCCCGCGTCTGGTGCAGGTCGGCGGTAACCCGCTTGAGGTAGTTGAGGAGCTTTTCGTCATTCGCCATCTGGACCTCGCCAAGAGCCTCGTGGGGGTGAAATCGGTGAGCGGAGACGAGACGGGGAATCAGTCCACGCCGAACTCCTGGTCGATGAAGGCGAACACGTCGTCGGCGTTCGCCGTGTCGAGTCGTTCGGTGACGGTTTCGCCGCCCGCACCGTTGGCCTCGATCTCGGCGACCTTGGTGGTCATCCGCTGTAGCCGTGAGGTGATCCGGGCGCGTTCGATCTTCTCCTTCGGCAGCGTCGCCACATGTGCTTCCAGCCGTTCCAGCTCGGCCAGCACCGAGTCCACCGACGAGGTGTCGGTCTGGCCGAGTTCGGTGCGGATACGGCGTGCCAGCGCACTGGGCCGCGGGTGGTCGAACACCATCGTCGCGGGCAGCCTCAGCCCCGTGGTGGCATTGAGGTGGTTGCGCAGCTCCACCGCCGTCAGCGAGTCGAACCCGATCTCGCTGAACGGACGGTCCCCGGTGGCGTCGGCGCTCACATGTCCGAGTACGGCCGCGGCCTCGGCCTGCACCAACTCGGTGAGCAGCCGCTCCTGATCCTCGGGGCTCAGCCCGGCCAGCCGCGCGATCAGCTCCGTCTGTCCCGCGCCGTCTTCGTGCCTGTCCTCGGTCAGCAGGTCGATGACATCGGGCAGTCCCCGCAGCAGCGGCCGGAACCGGGCCATGGTGTAGCCGGGAGCGAACCGTGCCCAGTCGATGTCGGCCACCACTCCGTGGACGGTGCCGCTGCCCACGGTGTGTGCCATCGCCAGCGCCGCCAGCCGCGGGTCCATGGTCATCAGACCCGTACGACGCCACTGCGCGCCCATCACCTCGTCGATCGTGCCAAGGCCGCCACCCCAGGCGCCCCACGCCACCGACGTGGCCGCCAGCCCCCGTGCGCGGCGGCGCTGCGCCAGCCCGTCGAGGTAGGCGTTGCCGGCGGCGTAGGCGCTCTGGCCGCCGCTGCCCCAGGCCGCCGCTCCGGACGAGAACAGGACGAAGGCGTCCAACTCCCTTTCCCCCAGCAGGTCGTCGAGGTGCCGCGCACCGGCGATCTTCGCCCGGCCGATGTCGGCGAACTCGGCGAGTGTCATCTTCGACAGCGGCTTCTCCGGCAGCGCCAGCCCTGCCGCGTGGACCACGGCCGACAGCGGCGCGTCGTCCGGGATCTCCGCCAGTACGGCGGTGAGCTGATCCCGGTCGGTCACATCACACGCCGCGAAGGTCACGCCCGCGCCCAGCGCGGTCAGCTCGGCCTCCAGCTCCGCCGCGCCCGCGGCCTGCGCACCCTGACGGCTGAGCAGCACCACATGCCGGGCGCCGTGGCCCGCGGCCCAACGGCCCACGTACGAACCGAGCCCGCCGGTGCCGCCGGTGATCAGCACTGTGTCCCGTGGCTGCCACACCGGCGCCGACGTCACCGGTTCGCGCCGCATCCGCCGGGCGAACACCCCCGACGCGCGCACCGCGACCTGATCCTCCGCGTCCACTCCGGCAAGCACCGAGCACAACCGGGCAAGGGCCACCTCGTCCGGCGTCTGCGGCAGATCCACGATCCCGCCCCAGGTGGACGGCTGGTCCAGCCCCTGCACCACGCCCATTCCCCAGGCCAGCGGCTGGAACTCGCTGGTCACCTCGGAGGGCTCACGCACGGCGACCGCGCCACGGGTCAGGCACCACAGAGGAGCGGCGAGTCCGATCTCCTCCACGGCCTGCATCAGCGCCACCGTGGCCGCCACGCCCCGGGAGAGAGTGCCCGGTTTGCAGCTCCGCTCGTCCCACGCCAGCAGGGACACCACCCCGGCGTATTCGTCATCGGAACCCGACATCCGCTCCCGCAGGAGAGCGGTCACCTCCGCCTGCTCCACCGTGTCCACCTCGACCACCACGGGTTCGGCGCCGTGCTCGGCCAGTGCGGCGACCACGCCCGTCACCGCGGCGTCGCTCACCTGCGGTGAGGCCACGGCCACCAGCCACGCTCCTGGCAGCACCGGCGCATCCCCTGTGGCCACCGGATCCCAGGCGATGCGGTACGACCAGGTGTCCACGGTGGACTGGTCCTGGTTGCGGCGCCGCCACGAGGTCAACCCCGGTAGGACGGGCTCCAACGTCTGCTCCTCGACACCGAGTGAATCGGCCAGGGAGGCCAGGTCGCCCCGCTCCACGGCGTCCCAGAACACACCGTCGGCCACCGCGTCCGGCACCTCGGACGGCGTGAGCCAGTAGTGGTGGTGTTGGAAGGGGTAGGTGGGGAGGGGGATGCGGGTGGGGTGTGTGCCGGTGTAGAGGGTGGGCCAGTTGACCGGTGTTC
>NZ_JBIADZ010000098.1:0-2816 GCF_042868035.1 Streptomyces sp. NPDC007875
GACGCGGTGTTCCGGTCGAAGGTGGATGGGGCGTTCCATCTGCATGAGCTGACCCGGGACCTGGACCTGTCGGCCTTCGTCCTGTTCTCCTCCGCCGCCGGCACCTTCGGCAGTTCGGGGCAGGGCAACTACGCCGCCGCCAACGCCTACCTCGACGCGCTGGCACAGCACCGGGCCGCCCAAGGGCTCCCCGCGATCTCCCTTGGCTGGGGTATGTGGGCCCAGGACGAGGGCATGACCGCCCAGCTCGGCGACACCGACCACCGTCGGCTGGCCCGTGACGGACTCGCCGCGTTATCCCAGGCCGAGGGCATGGAACTGTTCGACGCCGCGTTGCGTACGGCCGAACCCATGGTCCTCCCCATCAAGCTGGACCTCGGCGGGCTCCGGGCCCAGGCCGTCACCGGGGCGGTGCCGCCGCTGCTGCGCGGGCTGGTCCCCCAGCCCCGGCGGATCCGGCAGAAGGCGCAGTCGGCGCATGCGCACGACGCCGACGCGCTCACCGTACGACTGGCCGGGGCGGGCTCCGCGGACCGGCAGGCGATTCTTCTCGACCTGGTCCGGCAGGAGGCGGCGTATGTGCTCGGCTACACCTCGGTCGGTCGTATCGGCCCAGATGTCGCCTTCACCGACGTCGGCTTCGACTCGCTCACGGTGATAGAGCTACGGGACCGGCTCCTCGCCCGCACCGGGCTGCGACTCCCCGCCACGTTCGCCTTCGACTTCCCCACACCCCTGACCCTGGCGGATTACCTGACCACCCGTCTGGGCGCCGAGACCACCCAGGACCCGGTGCTGGCCGAAGTGGCGAGGCTCGAAGAACTGGTGGCCGCCCGGCCACCGGACGGCGCCAAGGACACCGGAGCCGCCACCCGGCTCCGGGCTCTGGCGGCCAAGCTCAGCACCGATGCCCCCGGGCCGCCCGGAGGCACCGACATCGAAGCGACGCTCGAAGCGGCTTCGGTCGACGACGTACTGGCCTTCATCGACGACGAGTTCGGAATCGTGGACCCGTCGGATTCCGACCGCGCCTACGAGTGAAGGGGAAGGTGACCTCCGGTGGACAACGACGAGAAGTTGGTCCGGTACCTCAAGCGGGTGACCGCCGACCTGCACCAGGCGCGGCAGCGGCTCACCGAGATCGAGGCCGGCCTGTCGGAGCCGATCGCGATCGTGGGGATGGCGTGCCGGTTGCCGGGTGGGGTGACCACGCCGGAGGAGCTGTGGGACCTGGTGGTGTCCGGTGGTGACGCGGTCGGTGGGTTTCCGGAGGACCGTGGGTGGGATCTGGAGAACCTCTTCGACCCGGATCCGGATCATCCGGGCACCAGCTATGTCCGCGAGGGTGGCTTTCTGCGCGACGCGGGAGAGTTCGACGCGGGCTTCTTCGGAATCTCGCCGCGAGAGGCGCTCGCGATGGATCCGCAGCAGAGGTTGCTGCTGGAGACGTCATGGGAGGCGTTGGAACGGGCAGGGATCGACCCGACGGGCCTGCGTGGTAAGGACGTCGGCGTCTACTTCGGCACCCTCAATCAGGACTACGCCACGGACGTGGACACGGTCCCCGAGGGCGTCGAGGGCTACCTGATGACGGGCAGTTCGGCGAGCGTGCTCACCGGCCGGGTCGCCTATGAGCTGGGGTTCGAGGGCCCGGCGATGACCATCGACACGGCATGCTCCTCCTCACTGGTGGGCTTGCATCTGGCCGCGCAGGCGCTGCGGTCGGGGGAGTGCTCGATGGCGCTGGCCGGAGGAGCCACCGTCATGTCCACCCCCAGCGCCTTCGTCGGCTTCTCGCGGCAGCGCGGCATGGCCGAAGACGGCCGCTGCAAGTCGTTTGCGGCGTCGGCGGATGGTACGGGGTGGGCCGAGGGTGTGGGTGTGCTGGTGGTGGAGCGGTTGTCTGATGCGGAGCGTCTTGGGCATCGGGTGTTGGCGGTGGTGCGGGGTTCGGCGGTGAATCAGGATGGTGCGTCGAATGGGTTGACGGCGCCGAATGGTCCGTCGCAGCAGCGTGTCATCCAGCAGGCGTTGACCAGTGCCGGGCTGGTGGCGGCGGATGTGGATGCGGTCGAGGGGCACGGCACGGGCACCACGCTGGGTGATCCGATCGAGGTGCAGGCATTGATGGCGACCTATGGCCAGGGTCGGTCTGAGGGGCGTCCGTTGTGGTTGGGGTCGTTGAAGTCGAATATTGGTCATGCGCAGGCGGCTGCGGGTGTGGCTGGTGTGATCAAGATGGTGTTGGCGTTGCGGTATGGGGTGTTGCCGCGGACGTTGCATGTGGATGAGCCGTCGTCGCAGGTGGATTGGTCGGCGGGTGCGGTGGAGTTGTTGACCGAGGAGCGGGTGTGGCCGGAGGTGGGGCGTCCGCGTCGGGCCGGGGTGTCGGGGTTCGGGGTGAGCGGGACGAATGCGCATGTGATTTTGGAGCAGGCTCCGGAGGTGGCCATCGAGGTGGCGCCGGTGGTGGAGGTGTCGGGTGGTGTGGTGCCGTTGGTGGTGTCGGGGCGTGGTGGTGCGGGGTTGCGGGGGCAGGCGCGGCGGTTGCTGGATGTCGTCGAGCGACGGCCGGATGTGGAACTGGACCATCTGGCACGGTCATTGGCGGCGTCGCGGGCGGCGTTGTCGGATCGTGCGGTGGTGGTGGCGGGGGACTGGCGTGAGGCTGTGGTCGGGTTGGAGGCTGTGGCGGGGGGTGAGGTCGCCGGTGGGGATGTAGTGGGCAGGGCGGATGTTCGGGGTCGGGTGGTGTTTGTTTTTCCTGGTCAGGGGGCGCAGTGGGTGGGTATGGGTGCGGAGTTGTTGGAGTCGTG
>NZ_JBIADZ010000099.1:0-2560 GCF_042868035.1 Streptomyces sp. NPDC007875
GGGTCGGGGTGGACTGGCGGGCCGCGTTCCCGGCCGACCCCACGCCTCGTACGGTCGATCTGCCCACGTACGCCTTCCAGCACCAGCGCTACTGGATGAACGCCTCGGGCGCGGTCGGCGACCCCAGCGGCCTCGGCCTCGTCGCCGCGGGGCATCCGTTGCTGGGCGCCGCCGTGGAACTCGCCGATGGAAGCACCCACCTGCTCACCGGGCGTATCGCGGCCGGCGGCGGTGACGACTGGCTCGGCGAACACATCGTGGCGAACGCCGTCCTGGCACCGGGCGCGGCGCTGGTGGAGTGGGCGTTGCGGGCGGCCGACGAGGTCGGCTGCGGTGGGATCGAGGAGCTGGCGCTCCAAGTGCCGTTGGTACTGCCGGAGTCGGGCGGGCTGCGCGTCCAGGTGGTGGTGGGCGCTGCGGCGGAGGACGGGCGGCGCGATGTGCGGATCTACTCCCGTCCGGACGGCGAGGCCGACGCGTCCGCCGATGCGGGCTGGCTATGCCACGCCGAAGGAGTGCTGAGCCCGGCACCGGAAGGCCCGGGGCAGTCGGCCGAGGGACTGGGCGGAACATGGCCTCCGGCGAGCGCGAAACCGGTGGATCTGGAGGGGTTCTACGAGCGTTCCGCGGCGGCGGGCTATGCGTACGGGCCGTCGTTCCAGGGGCTGCGTGCCGTGTGGCGGGACGGCGCTGACCTGTTGGCCGAGGTGGCGCTGCCCGAGGCGGCGGGGGACGCGGACGGCTTCGGCATCCACCCCGCCCTGCTTGACGCGGCTCTGCATCCGGCTCTCCTGCTCGACACCGGATCCGAGCGGGAGCGGGACGGCGGCCAGGTGCTGCTGCCGTTCGCCTGGAACGGGGTGTCGCTGTGGGCCGCTGGAGCGAGCACCGTACGCGTGCGGCTCACCCCGCATGGGGACGGCGCCGAGGGCGAGCGCGGGCTGCGGCTGGTGGTGGCCGATGCCGTGGGCGACCCCGTTCTGACGGTCGACTCCCTGGTGACGCGACCGGCGTCCGCAGAGCAGTTGCGGGGGGCTGCGGCGGCACGTGGTGTGGACGGTCTGTTCGTCCTGGACTGGACCCCACTGCCGCAGCCCACAGGAGCCGATGGACCGGTGGCCGATCGCGAGAGTTGGGGGGTGCTGGCGACCGAGGGGGCCTATCCGGATCTGGAGGCGTTTCTCTCGGGGCTCGATGAGGGGAAGCCGGTCCCGGCCGTGGTTCTCGCCGAGTTCCGGCGCTCGGATGCCGACGCCTACGCCGCGACCGACTTGGCGGCTGCTGGTCTGGCGGTGGCACAACACGCCCTGGAGCTGGTGCAGAAGTGGCTGGCCGAGCCGCGGCTGGCCGATACCCGGTTGGTCGTGGTGACGCGTGGCGCGGTCGCCGTCGCCGACGCCGAGGGTGGTACGGACGTGGCTGCCGCCGCGCTGTGGGGTCTCCTGCGGAGCGCGCAGGCGGAGAATCCGGGACGCTTCGTTCTGCTCGACCTTGAACTGGTGGATGTAGATCGAGACCTCGGTCTTCACCTGCGGGAGGCCATCACACAGGCGGTGGACCTGGATGAGCCGCAGTTGGCCGTACGCGATGGCCGGGCCTGGGTGCCACGGCTGATCCGTGCCTGCGCCGACAGCGGTCCGGAGGAGCGGGACAACCCGGCGGCGCTCGATCCTGACGGCACCGTGCTGGTAACGGGCGGCACCGGCACCTTGGGCGGTCTGGTGGCCGAGCATCTGGTGCGCACCTGGCAGGTCGGCCATCTGCTTCTGGTGAGCCGTCGCGGGCCGGACGCCCCAGGCGCCCACGACCTGGCCGCCCGCCTGGAAGGGCTGGGTGCGCGGGTGCGGATCACCGCCGTGGACGTCACGGACGCCTCGGCGGTGGCCGAGCTGGTGGCGGGGGTCGATGCCGAGCATCCGCTGACCGGTGTCATCCATGCCACGGGGCTGCTCGACGACGCGGTGATGACCTCGCAGACACCCGAACGGCTGGCCCGGGTGTGGGCGGCCAAGGCCACGGGCGCGGCGCATCTGCACACCGCCACCGCCGACCTTCCACTGTCGCTGTTCGCGATGTTCTCATCGGCCGCCGGGGTCATGGGCAGCCCGGGGCAGGCCAACTACGCGGCGGCGAACGCCTTTTGTGATGCCCTCGCCGCACACCGTCAGGCCCGTGGCCTGCCGGGGCTGTCGGTGGCGTGGGGCCTGTGGGCCCAGGCCAGCGAGATGACCGGAAAGCTCGCCGCGACGGACCGGGCCCGGATGTCCCGCTCGGGCATCGCCCCGATGTCCAGCGAGAAGGCGCTGGGCCTGCTCGACGCCGCCTGTGCGCAGGATGGCCCGCTGTGTGTCGCCGCCGCCGTCGATCCGGCCGGGGTGGCGGGTGGGGATCTTCCGGCGGTGTTGCGCGGGTTGGTGTCCGGTCGGGTTGGGCGGCGGATGGCGGCTGGTGAGGTGGGGGCTTCGGGGTTGGCTGCGCGGTTGGTGGGGTTGGGGGCTGGTGCTCGGTTGGATGTGGTGGTGGATGTGGTGCGGGGTGGTGTGGCGGTGGTGTTGGGGTT
>NZ_JBIADZ010000100.1:0-2537 GCF_042868035.1 Streptomyces sp. NPDC007875
CGGTGGCGCTTGAGGCGATTGATTCCGCACTCCACCGCGTGGCGCTCTTTGTAGTCGGCAGCGTCGAACTGCGGTGGCCGGCCACCGCAGGAACCGCGCTTCTTGCGGTTGGCGGTCTGGTCGCGCTTCTCCGGGATCGTGCAGCGGATGCCGCGCTTGCGCAGGTAAGCGCGGTTCGCGCGGGAGCCGTACGCCTTGTCGGCGCGAACCTTGTCCGGCCGGGTACGCGGACGGCCCGGCCCGAGCCGAGGCACCCGGATACGGCCCAGGACCACCTGGAACTGCGGGGAGTCACCGCGCTGTCCGGCCGTGATCACCAGCGACATCGGCTTCTGGGCCTGCTCGACCGCCAGGTGCAACTTGGTGGTCAGCCCACCCCGGGAGCGTCCGAGACCGTGGTCGTCCGGCTCGGTGAACAGACCACCGGGCGGCTCGATCTGCAGATCCCCTTTTTGCGGGCACCGGCCGCATGCTGGTGGGCGCGGGCGATGGTGGAGTCCACCGAGACGTCCCAGGTGATCAGTCCCTCGGCATCGGCCCGGGCCTGCAGTTGCCCGAAGATGCGGTGCCAGGTGCCGTCCCGCTGCCAACGGCGGAACAGTCCGTACACCGTCCCCCATGGGCCGTACCGCTCGGGCACGTCCCGCCACGGAGCACCGGCGCGGGTGCGCCAGCGTATGCCGTCTATCAGTTGCCGCTTGGTGTGTACCGGCGGTCGTCCGGACTTCTTCCCAGCAGGGAGCAGGGGCTCCAGCTTCGCCCACTGCGCATTCGTCAGACCGTGCCTCCCCATGAAGTGGATCTTGACACATCAAGATCCACTTCTGAAAACGCCCTAAGCCGCACAACCAGCCGCGTCCGCGGCTTGACAATCGCATAGGGAGGTTCCTGAAACACGAGATCCACCAGAGCTAAAGGGCTCTATGTCTTCTGAGGAGTCAGTTGTCGCACCTCAGTGATGAGTCAATGACCGTCGCGGTCTCTCCTCTTCCGACGGGCAGATGGCTGCCTTCGAAGCTGTACTTGGCCTCACTCAGGGGGTCAGCACCACTACCAAGCAGGGGTTACCCCCATTACCTGCCGTGCCTCCACCGCGTAGCGTGATCGTCGTTCCCAGTTCTGTTCGATTCGATGGAGGAATAGCGACAATGAGGTACAGGCTTCGTCGGCGGGGTGGTCAGCAAGGGAAGCGCCTCGTGGCCCTGGCGACGGTCACCGCGGCGATTGTTTCGGGGATGATGGTGTCGGGAAGTGGGCCGGCCGTCGCGCACGCAGTGGTGGAGCCATCCGTTCGCAGTGCCACCGCGTCACTGCGAAGTGACCTCGAGAAATATCTGGACGCTCAGGGCACTAAGGATCATTTCTCAGCGGTCTCCCTTCGGGTGACCTATGCCGATCAGCGACCTGATATCTCGGTCGATGCGGGGACGTCCCGCTACGGCGGTGGTCGACCGGTGAACAGCAAGGCGCTGTGGCAGATAGGCAGCAACACCAAGGCGTTCACGTCCGTGCTGCTGCTTCAACTGGAGGCCGAAGGACAGCTGTCCATACGGGACAAGCTGGGAAAGTGGCTTCCCCAGTATCCGGCGTGGCGCGATGTCACCATCAAGCAACTGCTGTCGATGACCAGCGGCATCCCCAGCTACACCGAGCAGAATGCGTTCCTGAAGGATTTCGACGCCAATCCCTCCACGCGCTTCACGCTGGAGCGCCTGATGTCCTATGTGGAGGGCCTGCCACTGGGTCCCGCGAAGTACGAGTACTCGAATACGAACTACCTCCTCGCGCAGATGATTGTCGAACGAGCGTCGCACGATACTTACCATGAGCGGCTCGCCGAGCGCATCATCGAACCTCTCGGAATGAACGACACCTGCCTCCCCCCGGACTGCCCTCCGGACACGGCCTCGCGCATGCCGACACCGTACTCCACCCATTCCGTCCTGCCGAAGCATCTCAACAAGTCACTTCCTCGGCTCCGCCTGTCCTGGGCGCAGGGGGCGGGTGGCCTGGTGAGTTCACTGAGAGACATGACGGCTTGGGACAGGGCGCTGTACAGCGGTCGACTGCTGCCCTCAGCGCAGCAGCGCGAGCTGGAGTCCCTGGTCTCGGCGAAGACGAGTAAGCCCATCAAGAGCGTCACGGCCGACGATCCCATCGGTTTCGGGCTCGGTGTCGTGAAGTTCGTCCATCCTGTGGCCGGGACGGTCTGGGCCTATGAGGGGGCCACTTTTGGAAACCGGGTGCTGCACATGTACTTCCCGAAGACTGGCATGATCATCGCCATTGCTGTCAACAGCGCCGTTGGCGAAGGGGACACGCTGCCCGACCTCGCCGGTACCGTCTACAAGACTCTTTCGGCGCAGAAGGCACAGGCTCTCCCACGGCACCAGTAGCCCCGGAGCCAGCTGCGTGACTTCCAGGTAGCTGCACTGCGAGGTCTGAGCTCCCTTCTTCCTGAGCTTGGCCTTTAACGTCGCAGGTCACTCGGCCTGCTGAGGCCCCGGGAATCGGCAGGCCGTGATGCGGCCATTCTT
>NZ_JBIADZ010000101.1:0-2474 GCF_042868035.1 Streptomyces sp. NPDC007875
GTCGTGACTGCGTGCCTTTTGAAGAATGAGCCTGCGAGTTTGCGGTGTGTTGCGAGGTTAACCCGTGTGGGGAAGCCGTAGCGAAAGCGAGTCCGAATAGGGCGGTTTAGTAGCGCGCTCAAGACCCGAAGCGGAGTGATCTAGCCATGGGCAGGTTGAAGCGGAGGTAAGACTTCGTGGAGGACCGAACCCACCAGGGTTGAAAACCTGGGGGATGACCTGTGGTTAGGGGTGAAAGGCCAATCAAACTCCGTGATAGCTGGTTCTCCCCGAAATGCATTTAGGTGCAGCGTCGTGTGTTTCTTGCCGGAGGTAGAGCACTGGATAGGCGATGGGCCCTACCGGGTTACTGACCTTAGCCAAACTCCGAATGCCGGTAAGTGAGAGCGCGGCAGTGAGACTGTGGGGGATAAGCTCCATGGTCGAGAGGGAAACAGCCCAGAGCATCGACTAAGGCCCCTAAGCGTACGCTAAGTGGGAAAGGATGTGGAGTCGCAGAGACAACCAGGAGGTTGGCTTAGAAGCAGCCATCCTTGAAAGAGTGCGTAATAGCTCACTGGTCAAGTGATTCCGCGCCGACAATGTAGCGGGGCTCAAGCGTACCGCCGAAGTCGTGTCATTGCAGCATGTGGTCCAACGATCGCTGTGATGGGTAGGGGAGCGTCGTGTGCCGGGTGAAGCAGCCGTGTAAGCGAGTTGTGGATGGTTCACGAGTGAGAATGCAGGCATGAGTAGCGATACACACGTGGGAAACGTGTGCGCCGATTGACTAAGGGTTCCTGGGTCAAGCTGATCTGCCCAGGGTAAGTCGGGACCTAAGGCGAGGCCGACAGGCGTAGTCGATGGACAACCGGTTGATATTCCGGTACCCGCTTTGAAGCGCCAACGTCGAACCAGGCGATGCTAAGTCCGTGAAGCCGCCCTGATCTCTTCGGAGTTGAGGGGAGTGGTGGAGCCGACGGACCAGACCTGTAGTAGGTGAGTGATGGGGTGACGCAGGAAGGTAGTCCAGCCCGGGCGGTGGTTGTCCCGGGGTAAGGGTGTAGCCCGAGGAGTAGGTAAATCCGTTCCTCATTAGGGGTGAGACCTGATGCCGAGCCGATTGTGGTGAAGTGGATGATCCTATGCTGTCGAGAAAAGCCTCTAGCGAGTTTCATGGCGGCCCGTACCCTAAACCGACTCAGGTGGTCAGGTAGAGAATACCGAGGCGTTCGGGTGAACTATGGTTAAGGAACTCGGCAAAATGCCCCCGTAACTTCGGGAGAAGGGGGGCCATTGCTGGTGATGGGATTTTCTCCTTGAGCTGGTGGTGGCCGCAGAGACCAGCGAGAAGCGACTGTTTACTAAAAACACAGGTCCGTGCGAAGCCGTAAGGCGATGTATACGGACTGACGCCTGCCCGGTGCTGGAACGTTAAGGGGACCGGTTAGTCACATTTCGGTGTGGCGAAGCTGAGAACTTAAGCGCCAGTAAACGGCGGTGGTAACTATAACCATCCTAAGGTAGCGAAATTCCTTGTCGGGTAAGTTCCGACCTGCACGAATGGCGTAACGACTTCTCGACTGTCTCAACCATAGGCCCGGTGAAATTGCACTACGAGTAAAGATGCTCGTTTCGCGCAGCAGGACGGAAAGACCCCGGGACCTTTACTATAGCTTGATATTGGTGTTCGGTTCGGCTTGTGTAGGATAGGTGGGAGACTGTGAAGCCGCAACGCCAGTTGTGGTGGAGTCATTGTTGAAATACCACTCTGGTCGTGCTGGATGTCTAACCTGGGTCCGTGATCCGGATCAGGGACAGTGTCTGGTGGGTAGTTTAACTGGGGCGGTTGCCTCCTAAAGGGTAACGGAGGCGCCCAAAGGTTCCCTCAGCCTGGTTGGCAATCAGGTGTTGAGTGTAAGTGCACAAGGGAGCTTGACTGTGAGACCGACGGGTCGAGCAGGGACGAAAGTCGGGACTAGTGATCCGGCGGTGGCTTGTGGAAGCGCCGTCGCTCAACGGATAAAAGGTACCCCGGGGATAACAGGCTGATCTTCCCCAAGAGTCCATATCGACGGGATGGTTTGGCACCTCGATGTCGGCTCGTCGCATCCTGGGGCTGGAGTCGGTCCCAAGGGTTGGGCTGTTCGCCCATTAAAGCGGTACGCGAGCTGGGTTTAGAACGTCGTGAGACAGTTCGGTCCCTATCCGCTGTGCGCGTAGGAGTCTTGAGAAGGGCTGTCCCTAGTACGAGAGGACCGGGACGGACGAACCTCTGGTGTGCCAGTTGTTCTGCCAAGGGCATGGCTGGTTGGCTACGTTCGGGAGGGATAACCGCTGAAAGCATCTAAGCGGGAAGCCTGCTTCGAGATGAGGACTCCCACCCACTTGATGGGTTAAGGCTCCCAGTAGACGACTGGGTTGATAGGCCAGATATGGAAGCCGGGTAACTGGTGGAGTTGACTGGTACTAATAGGCCGAGGGCTTGTCCTCAG
>NZ_JBIADZ010000102.1:0-2430 GCF_042868035.1 Streptomyces sp. NPDC007875
CTCGTCGGCGACCGGTGTGCTGGGTGGCGCGGGGCAGAGCAACTACGCGGCGGCGAATGTGTTCCTGGACGGTCTGGCGTCCTGGCGTCGCGCTCAGGGGCTGCCGGGCGTGTCGATGGCATGGAGTCTGTGGGCCGAGGCGAGCGGCATGACCGGACACCTCGGCGAGGAAGACCTGCGCAGGGTGTCGCGTTCGGGTCTGGTGCCGCTCTCCTCCGAGGAGGGACTCGAACTGTTCGATGCCGCGCTGGTGTCGGACGAAAGCGTGCCGGTTCCGCTGCGGCTGGACATCCCCACGCTGCGTGCGCAGGGCGCCGAACTCCCCGCCGTGTTCCGCAACGTCGTGCCGAACGTGACGACACGCCGTACCGCGCGGTCGGAGCAGAGCGACAGTCTTCCCGACGAACTGCGCCGGCGCCTCGCAGGGCTGCCGCGGACGTCGCAGGACGAGATGCTGTTGGAGCTGGTCCGCGTTCAGACCGCGGCCGCCCTTGGGCACGCCACCCCCGAAACGGTGAACACGCGGCAGCCCTTCAAGGAACTCGGCTTCGACTCACTGATGGCCGTCGATCTGAGGAATCGGCTCACCGCTGAGACCGGCCTGCGACTGTCCGCCACGCTGGTTTTCGACTATCCGACCCCGATGGCACTCGTCGGCCACCTGCGCGACGAAATCCTGGGCACCGACGGCGTTAGCACTTCGGCGGGCGCGGGCGTGGTGGCCGCGACGGGCGCACCGGTGGACAGCGACCCCATCGTGATCGTGAGCATGAGCTGCCGTCTTCCGGGCGGGGTCCGGACGCCGGAGGAACTGTGGCACCTGGTGATGTCCGGCACGGACGCGGTGTCCGAGTTCCCGTCCAACCGTGGCTGGGACCTCGACGGGATGTACGACCCGGACCCCGACCGGGAGGGTACGTACTACGTCCGCAACAGCGGATTCCTCTATGACGCCGACCAGTTCGACCCAGCGTTCTTCGGGATCTCGCCGCGTGAGGCGCTGTCGATGGACCCGCAGCAGCGGCTGCTGCTGGAGACCTCGTGGGAGGCGTTCGAGCGGGCGGGAATCGATCCCGTGGCCAACCGGGGCAGCCGCTCCGGCGTCTTCGTCGGCGTCATGTACAACGACTACGCCACCCGTCTGCAGGGGAACCCTCCGGAGGGCTTCGAGGGCTCCCTCGGCACCGGCAGCGCGGGCAGCGTCGCGTCCGGTCGCATCTCGTACACCTTCGGTCTCGAGGGGCCGGCGGTGACGGTGGACACCGCGTGCTCCTCCTCGCTGGTGGCGCTGCACCTGGCGGCCCAGGCGCTGCGCCAGGGCGAGTGCGACCTGGCGCTGGCCGGCGGTGTCACGGTGATGTCGTCGCCGAATGTGTTCGTCGAGTTCAGCCGGCAGCGGGGACTATCTCCCGACGGCCGATGCAAGCCGTTCGCGGAGGCGGCGGACGGCACGGGCTGGTCCGAGGGTGCGGGCATGCTGCTCCTGGAACGCCTCTCGGACGCCCGGCGCAATGGCCACCCGGTGCTGGCGGTGGTCCGTGGCTCGGCTGTCAACCAGGACGGTGCGAGCAACGGCCTGACGGCCCCCAACGGCCCGTCGCAGCAACGCGTGATCCGCCAGGCACTGGCGAGTGCTCACCTGTCGGCGGCCGACGTGGACGTCGTGGAGGCGCACGGGACCGGCACGCCGTTGGGCGACCCGATCGAGGCACAGGCCGTGCTGGCGACGTACGGGCAGGGGCGGCCCGAGGGCCAGCCGCTGCTGTTGGGCGCGTTGAAGTCGAACCTTGGTCATACGCAGGCCGCTGCCGGTGTGGCCGGCGTCATCAAGATGGTGATGGCGATGCGGCATGGGGTGGTGCCGAAGACGCTGCACATCGATGAGCCGTCGAAGGAGGTGGATTGGTCGGCGGGTGAGGTGCGACTGCTGACCGAGGCCGCCCAGTGGCCGGAGACGGGACATCCGCGTCGGGCCGCTGTGTCGTCGTTCGGCGTGAGCGGGACGAACGCGCACACCATTTTGGAGCAGGCTCCGGAGGACGAGGCGGCCGAGCTCGCCGACGCCGAGGTGGCCGAGGGGCCGGTGGCCTGGGTGGTGTCGGGCCGCAGCGTGGCCGGCCTGCAGGCACAGGCCGGGCGGTTGCGGGAGTTCGTGGCGGCCCGCCCGGAGCTGGGCGTTTTCGATGTGGCGCTGTCGCTGGCGACGACCAGGTCCCCGTTTGAGCACCGTGGGGTGGTGACGGGTGCTGATCGTGAGGAGCTCCTGGCGCGGCTGGGTGCGTTGGCCGCGGACGAGGCTGCCCCTGGCGTGACGCATGGTGTGGCGGATGTGCGGGGCCGTTCGGTGTTCGTGTTCCCGGGTCAGGGTGCGCAGTGGGCGGGTATGGCGGTGGGGCTGCTGGAGTCCTCGCCGGTGTTCGCGGCGGGGAT
>NZ_JBIADZ010000103.1:0-2425 GCF_042868035.1 Streptomyces sp. NPDC007875
GGATCGGCGTAGACGGCTACGCTCGCGATCCCGGCATCCCGGCAGGCACGGGCAACACGGACAGCGATCTCGCCACGGTTGGCGATGAGCACCTTGCGCACGATGGCTCCCTCCTTGAAACAAGCCGAGTTTAGGTACAGGCGACACCTCGCGCCGAGAAGATCCCGGGCGTGAGCTTGACCACACGGAGCGTGAACCTCGCGTTGGGCGAGCGACCAGATCCCCCGTCGCTCCACCGTACGCCCGGTTTTCGGGGCTGGTGCGCCGTCCACGCTGTGGGCAAGGTCTCTGGCCCGCCGTGCTGCGGCGCTTCGCGTTTCTTTGTGGAGACCCTACGAATGCCGGGCGGAAACTTTGCCATGGCGTTCAGCTCGTCCGCACCTCTTGTGGCAGCGCTTACCCGTTAGTAGCGTGCTTCGGCACTGACGGAGTGGAGGGGGAACACGGTGGCGCGCAGACCAGTGGCCGCGGTAGCGGCTGTGACGCTCATGTTCGAAGCGGTCGGCATAGCGCTGCTGAACTGGATCCTCGGCCTGGTCGTGGACCGTCAGCAGATGTCCATGGGCGGCCTCGACACCGACGCGATGTCCATCGGCACCTGGGTCGCGGGCGGCCTCTTCGGCCTCTATCTGCTGGTGTGCGGGGTGGTGCTGCTGCGCACCGCCGTGCGTGACCGCGCCCCCGGCCGCCTCGCCCGCATCCTGCTCGTCACCTGTGCGGTGGTGCACGGGCTGGTGGGCGCCTTCGCGGTCGGCCTGGTGGGCTGGCCGGCGTTCGCTTTCTTGATGGTGGTGCTGGGGCTGATCGTGCTGAGCCTGCTGGGGTACGAGGCGGAGCCGCCCGCCGAGCCCTCCGCGGAGGCCGCGGGCGGCGGCCAGGACGCCCCCAGCCCGGCCTGATTCAGGGGAAATCCCTAGCCGGGCCCGGCCTGATTCGGGGGGAATCCCTAGCCCCCGGCCCGGTCTGACTCAGGGGAATCCCTAGTCGCCCCAGCGGCCGGGAGGCCCCTAGTCCCAGAGGGCCGTGATCCGCACGCCCAACTCGGCCAGCAGCCGGCGGAACAGCGGCAGGGAGAGCCCGATCACGGTTCCGGCGTCGCCCTCGATGCCGTCGATGAACGGCGCCGAACGGCCGTCGAGCGTGAACGCCCCCGCCACATGCAGCGGTTCGCCGCTGGCGACGTACGCCGCGATCTCCTCGTCCGTCGGCTCGCCGAAGCGGACGGTGGTGGACGCGGTGGCCGAGGTGCGGCGGCCGCTCGCCGTGTCGATCACGCAGTGCCCGGTGCGCAGCACCCCGGCCCGGCCGCGCATCGACTTCCAGCGGGCGGTGGCCTCCTCGGCGTCCGCCGGTTTGCCGAGCGCCTGGCCGTCGAGCTCCAGCACCGAGTCGCAGCCGATGACGAGGGAGTCGGCCGCCCCCGGAAGTCCGGCCACGGCGGTGGCCTTCGCCTCGGCCAGCACCCGGGCCAGCTCGGCGGGTGTCTCGGCGCTCAGCGCGTCCTCGTCCACCCCGCTGACGATCACCTTCGGCGCCATTCCGGCCTGCCGCAGCAGTTCGAGCCGGGCGGGCGAGGCGGACGCGAGGATGAGAGTGCGCTGCGCAGTCATGCGCACCAGGGTATGCCGCCCCCGGGACGGCCCGGCCGGGGGCCGGAGCCGGGCCATGGCACCGGCCCCTCGGCCAGGCCGGGCGAGGTCGGGGCCGGTCAGATCAAGCCGGATCAGACCGGGTTTCAGATCAGGGCCGTATTCACAGCCACATGCCGAGGAGGCACATCGCGAGCAGCACGGAGACGGTCAGAACCGTGCGGGCGCGGCGGAGCATGGTCTCGGCGCGCCGCAGCTCCTCGGGCGGCTCGTCGGGCGGCTCGGACCACAGCATGGGACCGATCCTGAGGCCACAGACGGCGGGGCGCCTGAGTACGCGTACTCAGGCGCCCCGGCGCGAAGGTTCCATTCCGGCCTTCCCGCGCGGCTCTCAGGCGGGCCAGTAGGTGGTACGCCACGCCTTGGGGCCGGGGTGCGGCACCCGGTGGCTGGGGACGGTGCGGGCCGGGTCGGACCACTCCTCCGGATCGTCCTCGCTCTGCGCAGCGGCCGTGACGGCCGCCGCGCGTGCTTGCACCACCGCCAGTGCGGCGGCCAACTCCTCGGGGGTCGGGTTGCCCCGGACAATTCGGATCATGGAATTAGCCCTTCGCTCGAGGGGGCTAGAGGGGGATGTTGCCGTGCTTCTTCGGGGGCAGCGACTCGCGCTTGTTCCGCAGGGTCCTCAGTCCGCGGACGATGTGGCGGCGGGTCTCGGACGGCATGATCACAGCATCCACATACCCTCGCTCGGCCGCGATATACGGATTCAGCAGGGTGTCCTCGTAGTCCGCGATCAGCTCGGTGCGGGTGGTCTCCGGGTCGTCGGAGGCGGC
>NZ_JBIADZ010000104.1:0-2197 GCF_042868035.1 Streptomyces sp. NPDC007875
GGTCCGGTTGTGGTGACGGGGACACTCCGCCGGGACGAGGGTGGGATGCGCCGCGTGCTCACGTCCCTGGGCGAGGCGTATGTACGCGGTGTCCCTGTGGACTGGACCGCGCTGCTCGGCGACATCCCGGCTCATGCCGCCCTGGATCTGCCGACCTACGCCTTCCAGCACCAGCACTACTGGCTCAAGAACGCAGCTCCCGCCGATGCTGGATCCATCGACGATCAGCTCCCGGGCATGACCGAACTGCCCGCCGAGACTGGCACATTGACTGCTCTCCTTCTCGGGGAGTCCGCGCCGGAACAGGAACGTATCCTGCTGGAGACCGTCCGCCAGGAGACCGCAAGCGTCTTGGGGCACCCCTCACTGGATGCCATTGAACCGGACATGGTGTTCAACCAGATCGGGTTCGACTCGGCCACCGCCGTGCAGTTGCGCAACCGCCTGAACGCACTCACCGACCGGACCCTGCCGACCACCCTGCTCTTCGACTACCCCACGCCCCTGATCCTCGCCGCTTTTCTCCGTGACGAGCTGATCGGGGACACGGCGGCCCCGGAGGAGGTACCGGGTCCGCCATCAGCGCTCGCGGCCGTGTGGACTGAGCCGGTGGCGATCGTGGGCATGGCGTGTCGGCTGCCGGGTGGAGTCTCCACTCCGGAAGAGCTGTGGGACCTGGTGCTTCATGGGCGGGACGGGGTCAGCGACTTCCCGGTGAACCGTGGTTGGGATCTGGAGAACCTGTTCCACCCGGACCCGGACCACCCCGGCACCAGCTATGCGCACCAGGGCGGGTTTCTGCACGATGCCGGGGAATTCGATGCGGGCTTCTTCGGGATCTCGCCACGTGAGGCGCTGGCCGTGGACCCCCAGCAGCGTCTGATGCTGGAGACCTCATGGGAAGCGCTGGAGCGGGCCGGGATCGACCCGACCACTCTGCGGGGCAAGGACGTGGGTGTCTTCTCCGGTGTGACGTACCACAACTACGGGTCGGGTGTAGAGCCGGTGCCCGCCGAGTTGGAGGGCATGCTGGGCCTCGGCGCCTCGGCGAGCGTATTGTCAGGGCGGGTGTCCTATGCGCTGGGCTTCGAGGGTCCTTCGGTCGCGGTGGACACGGCATGCTCCTCGTCCCTGGTGGCGTTGCATCTGGCGGCGCAGGCGTTGCGAGCGGGCGAGTGTTCGATCGCGCTGGCCGGCGGTGTCACGGTGATGCCCACTCCCGGCATCTTCATCGCCTTCTCGCGGCAGCGTGGCATGTCGGTCGATGGCCGGTGCAAGTCCTTCGCCGCTTCGGCCGACGGTACGGGCTGGGCCGAGGGTGTGGGTGTGCTGGCGCTGGAGCGGCTGTCGGACGCGGAGCGGAACGGTCACCAGGTGCTGGCGGTGGTGCGGGGCAGCGCGGTGAACCAGGATGGTGCGTCGAACGGTCTGACGGCGCCGAACGGTCCGTCGCAGCAGCGTGTCATCCGGCAGGCGCTGGCCAGCGCGGGTGTGTCGGCCGCCGAGGTGGATGTGGTCGAGGCGCATGGCACGGGCACGGCGTTGGGTGATCCGATCGAGGCGCAGGCGGTGTTGGCCACGTATGGCCAGGATCGTGATCGGCCTTTGTTGATGGGGTCGTTGAAGTCGAATATTGGTCATGCGCAGGCTGCTGCGGGTGTGGCTGGTGTGATCAAGATGGTGTTGGCGTTGCGGCATGGCATCGCCCCTCGGACGTTGCATGTGGATGAGCCGTCGCCGCAGGTGGATTGGTCGGCGGGTGCGGTGGAACTGCTGACCGAGGAGCGGGTGTGGCCGGAGGTGGGGCGTCCGCGTCGGGCCGGGGTGTCGGCGTTCGGGGTCAGCGGCACCAACGCCCACGTCATCCTGGAACAGGCGGTTCCGGCGGCGATCGAGCCGACCGATCCGGTGATGACCTGGCCGAAGGGCATACCTGTGCCACTGGTGGTGTCCGGCCGAGGTGCCGCAGGGCTTGCCGCCCAGGCGCGACGGCTACGGTCCTTTGTCGCGGCTGAGCCGCAGCTCGACTTGAGTGACCTCGGCTTCGCGTTGGGTTGTGGGCGGGCGGGGTTGTCGGATCGTGCGGTGGTGGTGGCGGGGGGTCGGGAGGAGGCGTTGGTGGGGTTGGGTGCGGTGGCGCGGGGTGTGTCGGGGGTGGGTGTGGTGTCGGGGGCGGTGGTGCGTGGTCGGTTGGGGG
>NZ_JBIADZ010000105.1:0-2044 GCF_042868035.1 Streptomyces sp. NPDC007875
GGGGTGGGCCTATCGCTATCCGCTGAGCCCGAGCACCGGCTGGTGGGACCGGCTCACCACGCCCGTGGACGACGAACTGCGCCGTGCGGACGGGCGGCGGACGTTCGGGCTGATGGAGCTCGCCGTACGGGCCCCGTGGCGCCGTCTGGGGGTGGCGCCGCCGGATGCGCGCAGGCCGCGTACCGGTCGTGGGGATCTGTCAACGCGATTGCCGCCACGACCGGGCCATGATCAATCACGGTTCGATTGATCCTCGAGCCGAAAACGCCCTCTAACCAGCTGGGTGCGTGCAGTAGGACGCCCTGGTGTCCCCCACCCCGACGAGCAGGGCATGGGTGACGCGTTCGGCGAAGTCCGGCCCCAGCTCGGCATGGCGAAACAACGCCCGGAAGACGATGGGCGCAGCGAACAGGTCCAGCAGGAGGTCAATATCGAGCTGCTTTACCTCGCCCCGTTCCTGCGCTCTGCGCAGGGAGACCACGCAGGCATTCCTGCGGGGTTCCCAGACGATGGCGAGGAATTCCTCGTGCAGCTGGGGATCGGTGGCGAGGTCGGCCAGCAGTGCGGGGATCACGCGCCCGAGGGCGGGATCGGCCATGCCGACGCGCAGCGCCTCCAGGTGCCCGATGATGTCGCAGTGCAGGCAGCCGGTGTCGATCTCCACGACGCCGACCCGTTCGTGCGCCATGGCCGCGACGACCAGGTGCTGCTGGCTCTTCCAGCGGCGGCGGATGGCCGGCTTGGTGGTGCCCGCGCGGGCGGCGACGGCCTCCATGGTCAGCGCCGAGTAGCCGACCTCCCGGACCAGTTCGGACACCGCGGCCAGCACGGCGCGGTCGATACGCTCGTCGCGTCGGCGTGGCATCACACCTCCCTGCTGCCGTGATCCGCCCACCTTACCGAGGAAGCAGCACCACCTTGCCGAACGGCGTTCCGCGTTCCAGCAGCTCCAGGGCGTGCTCGGCGTCGGTGAGGGCAAGACGCTGATGGAGCACGGGCGAGAGCGGGCCCTCGGTCCACAGCTCCGTGATCTCCTGCCAGGAGCGTCGCAACTCCTGTGGTGTCACCGAGTTCAGACTGAACGCCAGCAGCGTGGGCGACTTGTGGAAATCGTTCAGCAGCGTGGAGAGAAGGTCTTCGCCCGGAGCACCACCGGCGCCGCCACACATCACATAGCGTCCGTTGTCGCGCAATAGTCTCAGGTACCGGCCCATGTCCGGGCCCGCGACCGTGTCCACGATCACGTCGTAGGTCTGGTCGGGGACGGCGGAGGCGGTCCGGTCCACGATCCGCGCGGCGCCCAACTCCAGCAGACGCTCGCCACGGGCCGCTGAGGAAGTGACCGCGGTGACCTCGGTTCCACGAGCGGATGCGATCTGTGTTGCCAGCGAACCGATTCCGCCGCCCGCACCGCGGACGAGAACGTGTTCACCTGCCGCCGTCCCCGCTCGGTGCAGCGCGATCTCGGCGACGAGCGCGTTCACGCCCAGCGCGACCGCCTCGGCGGAGTCGGCCTCCTGCGGCACCGGCAGGACCCGGTCCGCGTCGACGACGACTCGCTCGGCGTAACCGCCGAGGGCGGGTATGGCCAGTACCCGCCGACCGACCAGATCGCCGGGCGCACCCGGTCCGGCCGCCTGTACTCGGCCGACGACTTCCACCCCTGGCACGGAGCCCGGGCCGGGGATGCCCCGGTACTCGCCTCGGCTGAGCATGACGTCGACATAGCCCGCGCCGATCACGTCGGCCTCGACGAGTACCTGGCCGGGCCCGGGTGCCGGCTGCGGCACGTCGATCACGCCAAGCGCCCCGGACGGCTGCACGACCGCTGCCCGCACAGTGACCCACCTCTCAATACGTTCCGATCCGAATCGGAACGATACACTCAGGCACTCATGCCGTCGAGGCGGCGGCGAACGGGCCGCGCCGAACAGAACATCGCTGCCGCCGGCTTCGTCGGTGCCAGCGGCATCCCGCACCCCAGCAATACCGCCGGGCCACTCGGCCGGCATCCCCGACGAAGCGGGAGAGGCGAGGGACCCCA
>NZ_JBIADZ010000106.1:0-1690 GCF_042868035.1 Streptomyces sp. NPDC007875
TGTCGGTGGATTCGCTGGTGCTGCGGCCGGTGTCGGCCGAGCAGATCGGTGGTGCGCGGGGCGGTCGTCAGGACTCCCTCTTCCGCCTGGAGTGGGTCGGCCTGCCCGCGACCGTGTCCTCGGCTCCCGTGCCGACGGCCCGCTGGGCGGCGCTCGGTTCGGGCGACCTCGGGCTCGGGGCGGTTGGCGCGGAGATCGCGACGTACGCGGATCTGGCTGCGCTGGCCGAGGCGGTCGAGGCGGGTGCCGAAACGCCTGAGCTGGTGTTCGTCTCGCCGTCCGCCGAGGGCGGCGAGGATGTGGCGGGTGCGGCGCACCGGGCCGCCGCCGAGGCGCTGTCGCTGGTCCAGGCGTGGCTGGGCGATGAGCGGTTCGCGGATGCGCGTCTGGTTGTGCTGACCTCGGGTGCCGTGGCCGCCGGCGAGGAGGAGTCGCTGGACGATCCTGCCCAGGCGGCGGTGTGGGGTCTGCTGCGTTCGGCGCAGTCGGAGAACCCGGAACGCCTTGTGCTCGTCGACCTCGACGGCCGGGACGCGTCGTTCCGTACGCTGTCCGCCGCGCTCGCCTCGGGCGAGTCGCAGCTCGCGCTGCGTGCGGGCGAGGTGCGGGCGCCGCGCCTGGCGCGGGCCGCCGCTGCGGGCTCCGGGGACGACGCGCCGGAGTTCGATGCCGAGGGCACGGTGCTGGTGACCGGTGCGAGCGGCACGCTGGGCGCTCTGTTCGCCCGCCACCTGGTGGTGGAGCGTGGGGTCCGGCGTCTGCTGCTGGTGAGTCGCCGTGGTGGCGAGGCTCCGGGCGCGGCCGAACTCGACGCGGCATTGAGCGAGTTGGGTGCCGAGGTGCGGTGGGCGGCCTGTGATGTCGCCGATCGTGACCAGTTGGCCGAGGTGCTCGGGGCGATTCCGGCGGAGCATCCGCTGACGGCCGTGGTGCATACGGCCGGTGTGCTGGATGACGGTGTGGTCGGTTCGTTGACGCCGGAGCGGTTGGCGCGGGTGTTGCGTCCGAAGGTGGATGCGGCGTGGAACCTGCATGAGCTGACCCGCGACCTGGACCTGTCGGCGTTCGTGCTGTTCTCGTCCGCCGCCGGTGTCTTCGGCAACGCGGGCCAGGGCAACTACGCCGCCGCCAACGCCTTCCTGGATGCCCTGGCCCAGCACCGTGCGGGGCGCGGTCTGGCCGGTACCTCGCTGGCCTGGGGTCTGTGGGCGGACTCCAGCGCGATGACCGGTGAGTTGGACGACGCGGATGTGTCCCGGATGAGCCGGGGCGGCGTGGTCGCGCTGTCCGCCACCGAGGGCCTGGAGCTGTTCGACGCCGCGGGCCGTCTCGGTGAGGCGCTGCTGGTGCCGATGGCGCTGGACATGGCCGCGCTCCGGGGGCAGGCGGCCAGCGGCGCGCTGGCGCCGCTGTTCCGTGGGCTGGTGCGGGTTCCGGCGCGGCGTGCGGCGGAGGGCGCGGCGGCGTCGGGTGCGCTGGCGCGGCGACTCGCCGGTCTGGACGCGGCCGAGCAACTCGACGCCCTGCTGGACCTGGTCTGTACGAACGTGGCGACGGTGCTCGGATACGCCGGTCCGGAGACGGTTGACCCCGACCGCTCCTTCCGTGAGCTGGGCTTTGACTCGCTGACGGCGGTGGAGCTGCGGAATGCGCTGGGTGCGGTGAGTGAGCTGCGGCTGCCCGCGACGCT
>NZ_JBIADZ010000107.1:0-1500 GCF_042868035.1 Streptomyces sp. NPDC007875
TAGGAGTTAAGTACCGCCAACGCCTGGTCGGGGGTCATGTCTTTGGCGGGAACGAAGAACGCGGTGGCGGCCTGTCCCCACCGGTCGTCGGACAGCCCGACAACGACGACCTCACTGACCGCCGGACAGCGGATCAGCCTGTCCTCGATCTCGTCCGGATAGATGTTCTCGCCACCGGAATTGATCATGTCGTCGACGCGTCCGGCGACCCACAGGTCCCCGTCCTCGTCGGCGATGGCGAGGTCTCCGGGGAAGAACCAGCCGTCGCGGATCGACTTGGCATCTGCGTCGGGGCGGTGCCAGTAGCCGGCGAATGCCTCCGGACTCCGCATGGAGATCGCGATCTGCCCCTGCTCGCCGGGGCCGACCAGCGCGTCGGGGCTGGCGTCTGGGACCGGTTCGACCAAGCGGACCCGGGAGAAGACACCGGCCCGGCCCGCGCACCCCGGCTTGGCAATGACGTCGGGCCCAACAGTGAAGGTGTAGATCTCAGTGCTGCCGAAGTGGTTGACGAAGGACTTCGGCTGCAGCGTGTCCGTCAGTTGCTCCACGAGTGCCGGGGTCATCGACGAGCCTGCGTAGGCCAGTTCGCGCACGGACGTGGCTTCCGCGAGGCGGCCGGTGCGCACCAGCGACCAGTAGATCGTCGGTACGAGGTAGAGGCAGCTGATGCGCTCTTCGGTGATGAGGGCGAGTGTCTCGTCGGCGTCGAACCGCACCTGCGGAGTCCACGTGCCCGCACCGACGACGGTGGCGATGAGTGTGCGCAGCCCCATGGTGTGGAACAGCGGCATCACGCCGAGCGTCACGTCGAAGGGGGCCTGTCCGCTCTGCAGCAGATGGGCGACCGAGGCGTGGTACTCGGCGCTGTGCGTCCGCGGCACGCCCTTGGGTCTGCCGGTGGTGCCCGAGGTATAGAGCATCACGCTGATGTCCTGCTCGGACACCCGGACGTCGAGCGGGCCGTCCGGCTGAGCGAGCGCGAGGCGCTCGATCGTCGCATCGGCCGGATCACCGGAGAGGATCCACGGCAGGGAGTCCATGCCGCTCAGTGCCTCCTCGGCGACGGCGGAAGTCGACGCGTCGCTGATCACCAGCGCGGGCTCGGCGTCGGAGAGGCAGTACTGGAGCTCCGAGGCGCTGAGGCGGAAGGACAGCGGCACCGAGACGGCACCCAGCTTCTGCACGGCCAGGTGCAGGCTGGCCAGCGGCTCACCCCCGGCCATCGAGAGCACCACCCGCCCGCCGGGGCGGACACCGAGCTCGGTCACGGCCCGCGCCAGCCGGTTGGTGTGGGCGTCCCATTCCCGGTAGGTCATCGGGGCCCTGCCGCCGACCGCCCGGCGCTGCGGATAGCGCTCGGCCGTCCAGCGCATAACCGTGCCCAGATCCATGGCCACCCCTCTCCATCAAGCTGCGCGATTGAGCACAACACAACCACACGCCCAGACCATCCCATTCGCACCGTCCATTTCGGACCGTGAGGCTTGAACCTACGGT
>NZ_JBIADZ010000108.1:0-1492 GCF_042868035.1 Streptomyces sp. NPDC007875
GGGGGGTGCCTCTATGTCTTTCGTCAAGCGAGGCGTGGGGTTCTGGGTTGGTAGAAGGTGCCGTCTCGGAGCATGGCGAACAGCACGCTGATGCGGTGGCGGGCGAGGCGGAGGAGGGCTTGTGTGTGGGTCTTTCCGCGGGCCCGGCAGCGGTCGTAGTAGGAACGGGAGGCGGGGTCGTGCAGGGCGGCGAACGCGGACAGGAACATCGCGCGTTTGAGCTGCCGGTTGCCGCCCCGTGGTGCGTGTTCGCCGTGGATCGAGGTCCCCGACGACTTCGTTGTCGGGGCGAGGCCGGCGTAGGAGGCCAGGTGGGCGGCGGTGGGGAAGCTGGTGCCGTCGCCGACGGTGACCAGCAAGGTGGCGGCGGTCCTGACCGCGACCCCCGGCATCGAGGTCAGGACCGGGGAAAGAGGGTGTTCCTCCAGGAGGGCTGCAATCTGCGTTTCCAGAGCTCGGCGCTGTTCATGAACGGCGGCGAGCGAGCGGGCCAGCGAGGGGATGACGACGTCGAGGGTGCCTGTGCCGGGGACGACGACGGTCTGCTCGTCGAGGGCGTCGAAGATCTCGTCGATCAGGCGTTGGGCCATCCGCGGGGCCTTGGGCCGGATCACCTCGACGAGCCTGCGCCGACCGGCCTTTCGCAGGGAGGCCGGGGATCCGTAGCGTTCCAGCAGCCAGGTCACGGCCTGGTGGTCCAGGCGGGGCCCGAGGACGCGCTCCAGGCTGGGGTGGAACTGGGTGAGCAGGCCGCGTATCCGGTTGGAGGTGCGGGTGGCCTCGGCCGCCAGGTCCTGGTCGAAGCCGACCAGGACGGTCAGTTCGGCGGTGATCTCGTCGGTCACCTGAAGCGAGCGCAGGGTGTGGGGCATGGTGCGGGCTGCGTCGGCGATCACCGCGGCGTCTTTGGCGTCGGTCTTGGCCTCTCCCGGGTAGAGATCGGCGATCCGTCGCATGGACAGGCCCGGCAGGTAGGCGACCTGGCAGCCGGTGTCCCGGGCGACGGTCAGGGGCAGGGCGCCGATCGAGGCGGGCTGGTCCACGATCACCAGCACGGTGCCGAATTTCGCGGCCAGCTTGTCGAAGACGGCCCGCAGTTTCGGTTCGCTGTTGGGCAGCTGCTTGTCGAAGACCTTTTTGCCGGCCGGGGTGAGGCCGTGCCCGTGGTGGGCGCTCTTGCCGACGTCCAGGCCGAAGAAGACGCCCACGTCGTCGATGTCGTCCAACCCATCCTCCCGAACGGGGTTCGTGCGGTGCTGGCCAGGGCTTCGGGGCCGTACGCGCGCATCCACGTTATGCAGACCTGCCGCCCGCAAGCGGCCTGGCGTTGCGCCGGGCCGGGCGGTAGTCGGACCTCTCATCAGCGTCTCCAACGGCACCCCTCGGGCCCGGTGACACCACCCCCCAGGTCATCCCTGCGACAGGGGGGAACAGTCATGCCGGGCCCGGAGGCCAGCGGTCCTCTTGCAGGACCGCGAAGAAGATAACGGGG
>NZ_JBIADZ010000109.1:0-1478 GCF_042868035.1 Streptomyces sp. NPDC007875
CCCGCGTAGACCTGCTGGAGCTCGGAGACCAGCGGCCTGGTCCGGTCGACACCGGCCTCGTTCCTGACCGCCTCACGGGCATCGTTCACCAGCATCTCGGCGCGCGACCGCTCATGAGAGGGCGCCGCGTCGCCCAGTTCGGAAAGACGCTTCTCGACCTGGTAGGCGATGGCGTCCAGCTCATTGCGCGCGTCCACGGCCTCGCGCAGCGCCTGGTCCTCGCCGCGGTTGCGCTCGGCCTCCTGGACCATCCGCTCCACCTCGCCCCGGTCGAGATTGCCGGTCTCGCTGATCTGGACGGACTGCTCCTTGCCGGTGTCCTGATCCCGCGCCGTGACATTCAGGATGCCGTTGGCGTCGATATCGAAGGTCACCTCGACCTGCGGCTCGCCGCGCGGCGCCGGGCGGATACCGGTCAGCTGGAAACGGCCCAGCACCCGGTTGTCGGCGGCCCGCTCCCGCTCGCCCTGGAGGATCACGATGTCCACGGCCTGCTGATTGTCCTCAGCCGTGGAAAACGTCTCGGTACGGCGCACCGGGATCGTGGTGTTCCGATCGATGATCTTCGTCATGACGCCGCCGCGGGTCTCCACCCCCAGCGACAGCGGGGTGACATCGAGCAGCAGAACGTCCTTGACCTCGCCCTTGAGCACCCCGGCCTGAATCGCGGCACCCAGCGCCACGACCTCGTCGGGGTTGACGCTCATATTGGGCTCCTTGCCGCCGGTCAGCCGGCGGACCAGGGCCTGCACGGCGGGGATCCGGGTCGAGCCGCCGACCAGGATCACCTCGTCGATGTCACTCTCCCCGGCCTTGGCATCGGCCATGGCCTGCTGCACCGGGCCCAGACAGCGCTCCACCAGATCGGCGGTGAGGTGCTCGAAGGTGGACCGCATCACGGTCTCGGTCAGATGCCTGGGACCGGCGGCATCCGCCGTGATGAACGGCAGATTCACCTGGGTCTGAGTCACCGAGCTCAGCTCGGTCTTGGCCTTCTCCGCGGCCTCGAAGAGCCGCTGCAGCGCCTGCGGGTCCCGGCGCAGGTCGATGCCGTTCTCCTGCTGGAACTTGTCCGCGAGGTGGTCGACCAGCCGCCGGTCGAAATCGTCACCGCCCAGGTGGCTGTCGCCCGCGGTGGAGCGGACCTCCACCACCCCGTCCCCGACGTCGAGGACCGACACGTCGAAGGTCCCGCCGCCGAGATCGAAGACCAGGACCGTCTCATGGCCCTTCTTGTCCAGACCGTACGCGAGGGCGGCCGCCGTCGGCTCGTTGATGATCCGCAGCACCTTCAGACCGGCGATCTCACCGGCGTCCTTGGTGGCGCTGCGCTGAGCGTCGTTGAAGTACGCGGGCACCGTGATGACCGCCTCGGTCACCCGCTCGCCCAGCTGCTTCCCCGCATCGTCGGCCAGCTTGCGCAGCACCTGGGCACTGATCTCCTCCGGCGAGTACAGCTTCCCGCGCACCGAGAAGCG
>NZ_JBIADZ010000110.1:0-1454 GCF_042868035.1 Streptomyces sp. NPDC007875
CATGTGGATGAGCCGTCGTCGCAGGTGGATTGGTCGGCGGGTGCGGTGGAGTTGTTGACCGAGGAGCGGGTGTGGCCGGAGGTGGGGCGTCCGCGCCGGGCCGGGGTGTCCGCGTTCGGGGTCAGCGGCACCAACGCCCACGTCATCCTGGAACAGCCCTTGGACGTACCTGAGCTCGCCCCACCTGCTCCGCAGCTGCCGGGCGGCCTGGCGCTTCTTCCGGTGTCCGCGCGAGGCGAGGGCGCGCTGCGCGCTCAGGCACAGCGGCTGCTGTCCTTCCTGGATCAGCGACCGAACCAGGATCTCGGCGAGTTCGCCCTTGCGTTGGGTTGTGGGCGGGCGGGGTTGTCGGATCGTGCGGTGGTGGTGGCGGGGGATCGGGAGGAGGCGTTGGTGGGGTTGGGTGCGGTGGCGCGGGGTGTGTCGGGGGTGGGTGTGGTGTCGGGGGCGGTGGTGCGTGGTCGGTTGGGGGTGTTGTTCGCTGGTCAGGGGTGTCAGCGGGTGGGGATGGGGCGTGGGTTGTATGAGGTGTTTCCGGTGTTCCGGGAAGCTTTCGACGTGGTGTGTGAGGCGTTGGACCGTGAGCTGGGTGGGGGTGGTGTGTCGGGTTCGGTGCGGGAGGTGGTGTTTGGGGATGGGGAACTGCTGGAGCGGACGGTGTTTGCTCAGGCGGGGTTGTTTGCGGTGGAGGTGGGGTTGTTCCGGTTGGTGGAGTCGTGGGGTGTGGTGGTGGATGTGGTGGGTGGGCATTCGGTGGGTGAGGTGGTGGCGGCGTATGTGGCGGGTGTGTTGTCGTTGGCGGATGCGGTGGTGTTGGTGGCGGCGCGGGGTCGGTTGATGGAGGCGTTGCCTGAGGGTGGGGTGATGGTGGCGGTGGCCGGGGGTGAGGACGAGGTGCGTCCGTTGCTGGTGGCGGGGGTGGATATCGCGGCGGTGAATGGTCCTTCGGCTGTGGTGCTTTCCGGTGATGAGGGGCCGGTATTGCGGGTGGTGGAGGAGCTGTCGGGGCGGGGGTGTCGGACGAGGCGGTTGGCGGTTTCGCATGCGTTCCACTCGGTCCGGATGGAGCCGATGCTGGAGCAGTTCCGGCAGGTGGTGGAAGGCTTGTCGTTCTCGGCGCCGGTGATTCCCCTGGTGTCGAATGTGACGGGGGCGTTGGCGGATGCGGAGATGGTGCGTTCGCCGGAGTACTGGGTGGAGCACGTGCGTGCGGCGGTACGGTTCGCGGACGGTGTGCGGGCGTTTGCCGACTATGGGGTGAGTACCTACCTCGAGTTGGCGCCGGATGCGGTGCTGTCCGCGATGGTCGGGGACTGTCTGCCGGAGGAGTCGGCCGCAGAGTCCGTGGTGGTGCCGTCGCTTCGGCGGGAGGGCGACGAGGTCCGTGCGCTGTTGTCCGCCGTCGCTCGACTGCATGTGGCAGGCGTAGGCGTCGACTTCGGCGCCCTGTTCGG
>NZ_JBIADZ010000111.1:0-1429 GCF_042868035.1 Streptomyces sp. NPDC007875
TCTCCGTAAGTTGTTAGGCGGCCCGGGAGGGCCGGGTGTGGCTGATGCTTTCTTGTCTTCAGTGGCTTCGAAGGAGTGGCCGCCCGGCTCTCCGGGGCGCCCTGGCCGCTGATTGAGATGTGCGCGCTTCGTGCGGTCGCTGTTTACGGAGATGACGGCGGGGTGTTCCTCGGGCCGACGGCACACAGTGCGGAGCGAGGAGGGGCGAGTGAGCAGGCGACGGGCTCGGGTCTGGGCCGGCATCGACGCGGGCAAGGCCCACCACTGGACGGCGGTAGTCGACGAGACCGGAGCGACCTTGTGGTCCAAGAAGGTCGACAACGATGAGTCGGCGATCCTGGCCGCGCTCAGCGAGATTCTGGAGCTGGCTGAGGAGGTCCACTGGGCGGTGGACATCACGGGGCGGTCCTCCGCGCTGCTGCTGGCGCTGCTCGCCGCCCACGGCCAGCAGGCCGTTTACGTGCCCGGCCGTACCGTCAACCGTATGGCCGGGGCTTACCGCGGAGAGGCGAAGACCGATGCCCGCGATGCCTACGTCATCGCCGAAACCGCCCGTCACCGCCGGGACTTCGCCACGATCGACGTGCCTGCTCAGCTCGCCGCCGACCTGGCCCTGCTGACCGCCCACCGTTCGGACCTGGTGGCCGACCGGGTGCGGATGATCAACCGGCTCCGTGACGTGCTGACCGGCATCTTCCCCGCGCTGGAGCGGGCCTTCGACTACAGCGCCCACAAGGGCGCGCTGGTACTGCTCACCGGATACCAGACCCCCGCCGCCATCCGTCGGCGCGGCCGGGCGAGGCTGACCGCCTGGCTCGCCAACCGCGGCGTCCGCGGCGCCGACTCTCTCGCTGCCACCGCGGTTGAGGCCGCCGGGGCCCAGCACACCGCGCTGCCCGGCGAAGACCTCGCCGCCCAGATCGTCGCCGAGCTGGCCGCGCAGATCCTGGCCCTGGACGACCGGCTCAAGCGCATCGACCAGCAGATCAGCGAGACGTTCCGCACCCATCCGCAGGCCGAGATCATCGAGTCCCTGCCCGGAATCGGCCCCATCCTCGGGGCCGAGTTCGTCGTCGCCGCAGGCGACTTGGGGGCCTACGCGGACGCCGGCCACCTCGCCTCCGCGGCCGGACTCGTGCCCGTCCCACGCGACTCCGGACGCCGCACCGGCAACCTTCACCGACCCAAGCGCTACAGCCGCCGCCTGCGCCGAGTGTTCTACCTGTCCGCCCAGACCAGCATGATGCGCGAGGGCCCGAACCGGGACTTCTACCTCAAGAAACGCGGCGAAGGACGCAAGCACATCCAGGCAGTCATCGCCCTCGCCCGACGACGAGCCAGCGTGCTGTGGGCTCTCCTGCGCGACAACCGGGTATTCACCCCCGCCCCACCAGTCGCGCAGGCGGCTTGACTCAGTCATTGAAACTCC
>NZ_JBIADZ010000112.1:0-1333 GCF_042868035.1 Streptomyces sp. NPDC007875
GGTTCCGTGGGTGCTCTCGGCCCGGAGTGCGGAGGCGTTGCGGGGGCAGGCGGCGGCGTTGGCTGGGCGGGTGGGTGGCGCGACCGAGTTCTCGTCTGTTGATGTGGGGTGGTCGTTGGTGACGACGCGGTCGGTGTTTGAGCGTCGGGCGGTGGTGGTGGGCGCTGATCGGGCCGAGTTGGTGGCGGCGGTGGAGGCGTTGGCGGGGGGTGTGTCGCATTCGGGTGTGGTGGAGTCGGGTGGGGCGGCGTTGGCCGGGGGCCCGGGTCCGGTGTTGGTGTTTCCGGGTCAGGGTTCGCAGTGGGTGGGGATGGGTGGGGAGTTGCTTGAGGTGTCGCCGGTGTTCGCGGCGCGGGTTGGGGAGTGTGAGCGGGCGCTGGCGCCGTATGTGGAGTGGTCGCTGAGGGATGTGTTGCGGGGGGCTGTTGGCGCTGCGGATCTGGGGCGGGTGGATGTGGTGCAGCCGGTGTTGTGGGCGGTGATGGTGTCGTTGGCTGGGGTGTGGGCGGGGTATGGGGTGCGTCCTGCGGCGGTGGTGGGGCACAGTCAGGGTGAGATCGCGGCGGCTGTTGTCGCGGGGGCGCTGTCGTTGGAGGACGGCGCGAAGGTGGTGGCTCTGCGGAGTAAGGCGTTGCGGCGGTTGGCCGGTGGTGGGGCGATGGCGTCGCTTGGTGTGGGTCGGGAGCGGGTGGGGGAGTTGCTCTCCGGTCTGGGTGATCGGGCTGCTGGGGTAGGTGTGGCGGCTGTCAATGGGTCTTTGTCGACGGTGGTTTCTGGTCCGCCGGAGCAGGTGGCCGTTGTGGTGGGGGTGTGTCAGGAGGTGGGGGAGCGGGCGCGGTTGATTGAGGTGGATTATGCCTCGCATGGTCCTCAGGTGGAGGAGATCCGTGGGGAGTTGAATGAGGTTCTGGCGGGTGTTCGTCCGGTTGTTGGTGGGGCGGATGAGGTGGGGTTTTATTCGACGGTGACGGGTGGGCGGGTGGAGGCTTCCGTTCTGGACACGGGCTATTGGGTGTCGAATGTGCGGGAGCGGGTGCGGTTCGCCGATGCGGTCGAGGCGTTGCTGGCGGATGGGCATCGGGTGTTTATCGAGGTCAGTAGCCATCCGGTGTTGACTCTCGGCTTGCAGGAGACGTTTGAGCAGGTGGGGGTGGACGCGGTTGCTGTGCCCACGTTGCGTCGTGATCACGGTGGCCTGGCTCAGCTTCTGCAGTCGTTGGGCCAGGCGTTCGTCGCTGGGGTCGGGGTGGACTGGCGGGCCGCGTTCCCGGCCGACCCCACGCCTCGTACGGTCGATCTGCCCACGTACGCCTTCCAGCACCAGCGCTACTGG
>NZ_JBIADZ010000113.1:0-1329 GCF_042868035.1 Streptomyces sp. NPDC007875
CCCCGGCCCCCCGTGCCGCCGCCGAAGAACGAGCTGAACAGGTCCTCGAAGTCCACTCCGCCGCCCCCGGCGTCCTCGCCGAAGCCACGGACGAACCGCACCCGGTCCCCGTCACCGGAGGTCGTCCAGCCGCGGAATCCGCCGCCTCCGCCGCCGACACCAGCGCCGACCCGCTCCTCCCAGTCCTCAGGGATCTTGCGGTAGTCCTCGCCGAACCGGTCGTAGCGGGCACGGGTGCCGGGGTCGGAGAGCACGCTGTAGGCGTCGTTGAGCTCCTTGAACCGCTCCTCCGCGTTCGGGTCCTTGTTCACATCGGGGTGATGGCGGCGGGCCTGGGTGCGGAACGCCTGCTGGATTTCGTCCTGGCTCGCACCCCGGGAAACCCCGAGCACCTCGTAGTAGTCCCGCGCCATGGCCGTCTCACTCCCGCTTCGCCACGGCCACGGCCACCGGCCTGAGTTGGTTGCCGGGGTCCCCGTAACCGGGGCGCAGGACCTGGACCACGGTGCCCGGTTCGGCCTCGGGGTCCTCGATCACACCGAGCACTTCGTGCCGGGCCGGGTCGAACGGCACCCCCGTCTCGCCCCGCCGCTCGTAGCCCAGCTGGGCCAGGGTGTTCACGGCCTGGTCACGGATGGCCTTGACGCCCTCCACGATCGAGCCGGGGTCGGCCTCGGCGTGAGAGAGGGCGAGTTCGAGGTTGTCGATGACGGGCAGCAGGGCCGCCGCCGTACGGGCCCGCTCGGTGGCCCGCTCCCGCTCCAGCTCCTTGGTGTGGCGCTTGCGCAGATTCTCCAGATCGGCCAGGGCCCGGCGCCAGCGGTCGTCCAGCTCCGCCAGCGCGGCGGCCTGCTCACCGGATGCGGTGTCGGCGGGGCCACCGGCCGCGTCCGGGCCGGGGCCCTCCCCGCCCGCGCCGCGCGCCTCCGCGGTGCCCGGGGCGGGCAGGTCCTGCTCCTGCTCCGGCTCCGTCACGGCGCCTTCCGGCACCGGTTCGGGCTGCTGCGGTTGAGTGGACATGGCGGCCTTTCCGTCAGCCTTCCTCTGCCTTCGCCGTATCGGCCGGGTCAGTCGTACGGGGCCTGTCGGTCAGCCCTTGTCGAACTCGGCGTCGATGACGTCCTCATCGCCTCCACCGCCCCCGGCCCCGGCGTCCTGGGCACCGCCCGCCGCGGCCCCACCGCCCGCCGCGCCCGCACCCGGACCGGCACCGGCCGTCTCATGCGCGGCCAGGCCCGCGTAGACCTGCTGGAGCTCGGAGACCAGCGGCCTGGTCCGGTCGACACCGGCCTCGTTCCTGACCGCCTCACGGGCATCGTTCACCAGCAT
>NZ_JBIADZ010000114.1:0-1326 GCF_042868035.1 Streptomyces sp. NPDC007875
TGAGGTTCCCCCGCAGTGCGGGAGTGGCTGACTAGCTGGTCAGAGCGGGTTGGCGTGGTTTCAGGTTCACTGGTTCGGTCGCTGCCTGGTCGGCGTAGTGCTTCTCCTCGTATTCGATGGGGCTGAGGTAGCCGAGCCGTTTCTGGATGCGGCGGGGGTTGTAGAAGCCGTCGATGTACTCGAAGAGCGCGAGGTTCGCTTCGGCCCTGGTGGCGAAGACGCGGCCGCGGATGCATTCGGTCTTGATGACCATCCACAGGTTCTCCGCCAGGGCATTGTCGAACGAGTCGCCGACCGAGCCCATGGACGCCTGGATACCGGTCCTGACCAGGCGTGTTGTGAGCTTCACGGACGTGTATTGACAGCCGTGGTCGGCGTGGTGAACGAGCTCGCCGGGGACGACTTCCCGGCTGGCCAGGGCATACTCCAGCGAGGTGAGGACCAGGTCCGCGTCCGCGCGGGCGGAGGTCTCCCAGGCCACGACCCGGCGGGAGAACGCGTCGCGGATCGCGGACAGCCACAGCGGCCCCTCCCTGGTGGGGATCATGGTCAGGTCGGTGACCCACAGCCGGTTCGGCCCGTTCGCGGTGAAGTCGCGTTGCACCAGGTCAGGAGCCAGATCGGCGTCCGGGTCACGGCGAGTGAAGCCCTTGTCCCGGCGGGGGCTGATCCCGGCCAGACCGGCCTGGCGCATGAGCCGCTCGACGCGCTTGCGGCCGACGTGGACGCCCTCACGCTTGAGGACGGCGTGCACGCGGGGTGAGCCGTAGATCCCGCCGGATTCGTCGTGGACCTGCCGGATCCTGCCCGTCAGCTCGGCGTCCCGGCGTCGCCGTTCGCACGGCTCGGTCTCGGCCTGACGCCACCGGTAGTAGGTGGAGGAGGGGATGTTCAGTTCCCGGAGTACGGGCTCGACCCCCAGATGCGGGTGCTCGTCAACGAGCGCCGTCACCTGGGCCGGGTCGGGTCGAGCTGGGCCGCGAAAAAAGCCGAGGCCGTCCGCAGGACCTCATTCGCACGCTTGAGCTGGGCATTCTCCTTGCGCAGGGCGGCAAGCTCCTCACGCTCGGCGGTGGTGAGCATGTCGCCTCGCTCGCCGGCGTCGGCCTCGGCCTGGCGAATCCAGTTGCGCAGGGCCTCGTGGTGCACGCCGAGTTCCTCGGCCATGCGGCGGATCACGGGCTTCGGCTCGGAAGCGCGGTACATCCGCACCGCACGCTCACGCAACTCCAGCGGGTACTTCCTCGGGGCAGGCATCGTCAGAGCTCCTCTCGTGAGCCCCATCTGACCTGCTGTCACCTCTCCCCGCATCTCGGGGGAACCTCA
>NZ_JBIADZ010000115.1:0-1032 GCF_042868035.1 Streptomyces sp. NPDC007875
GGGGCGGAGGGGCATAAATGCCCCTATTGAATTCCGCCTTTCGGCGGAATTCCGATGGAATTCCCCTGTCGGGGAATTCGGGGTGGTTTGGGATAAACCCCTGGCGGGGTTTATTTTTGACGGTGTGAATTCTCTTGTCAGAGAATTCTGGTGGTGGGTGGTGAAAGCCTTTCAGGCTTTTTGGATTCCCGCTGTCGCGGGAATTGATGGTTTGTCAGGTGTGGGTGGGGGCGGGTGTTTTGGTGGGGGGTGTCCGCCGTTGGCGGACACGTGGGGGGGTGGGGTTTGGGTGGGGGTGTGTCGGGAGTGTGGGGCCCCTGTCGGGGCCGGGGGTGCGGGGGTGTTTCGTAGTGGGGGTGTGGCTAGGGTCTGGGCTCTGCTGCCATGTCCTCTGCCTGGCAGGGAGGGTGAAGGGGTGTCGGGTGGCCGGGGGTGGGCCCCTGGCGGGGCCGAGGGGGACGGGGAGTGGTGACGGTACCTGTACGACCGAGAGAGACCATGGCGCACCTCCCGGCCCCGCATGGGGCCGGGAAAACGGTGGCACGGGGATTCCAGGGGATTCCCGGGCTCGGTGAGCGGCACCCTTACGGGCGCAGCACACCCGGCACCGACACACCCTCAGAACCCTTCAGAGAAGCCCTCCTGACGGGTAATTCCTCCGGGCCCGGACAAAGGAATCCGACCCGTGCCGGAAACCCTCACAACCAGAACCACACCCCCGACCCACCCACCACCACACCCCCTGACACCCAACCACCCGGACCCCCGAAACTGACGTACCGTCACACACAATCCGGGCAATGCCACACCACACCAGAAACACACCACAACCCACCACCAAAAAAGGAAGAGGCCCCCTTACGGGGGCCCATTTCCTTTACTTGATCCCATGTATTACACGGCGAATTCGAGCTGCTCCGCCCCCGGTTCAACCGGACTCGACAACCCCGGCCCGTACACAGCCACCCACCGCCCCACCGACGGCTTCCCACCCGACGCCAGCTCCAACACCACCGGATCACTCCCATCCGA
>NZ_JBIADZ010000116.1:0-1021 GCF_042868035.1 Streptomyces sp. NPDC007875
TCCAGGTCGGTCCGGTGGCCGTGGGCGGCGACGCTCCGATCTCGGTGCAGTCGATGACGACGACGGTGACGGCGGACATCGGGGCGACGCTGCAGCAGATCGCGGAGCTGACGGCGTCGGGCTGCCAGATCGTGCGGGTGGCGTGTCCGTCGCAGGATGACGCGGACGCGTTGCCGGTGATCGCGAAGAAGTCGCAGATTCCGGTGATCGCGGACATTCATTTCCAGCCGAAGTATGTGTTCGCGGCGATCGATGCCGGGTGTGCGGCGGTGCGGGTGAATCCGGGGAACATCCGGCAGTTCGACGACAAGGTCAAGGAGATCGCGAGGGCGGCGTCGGGTGCGGGTGTGCCGATCCGTATCGGGGTGAACGCGGGGTCGCTGGACAAGCGGCTGCTGGAGAAGTACGGGAAGGCCACGCCGGAGGCGTTGGTGGAGTCGGCGTTGTGGGAGTGCTCGCTGTTCGAGGAGCACGGTTTCCGGGACATCAAGATCTCGGTGAAGCACAACGATCCGGTGGTGATGGTCAATGCCTACCGTCAGCTGGCGGCGCAGTGCGACTATCCGCTGCACCTTGGGGTGACGGAGGCGGGTCCGGCGTTCCAGGGGACGATCAAGTCGGCGGTGGCGTTCGGTGCGCTGCTGAGTGAGGGGATCGGGGACACGATCCGGGTCTCGCTGTCGGCGCCTCCCGCGGAGGAGGTCAAGGTCGGGATCCAGATTCTGGAGTCGCTGAATCTGCGGCAGCGGCGGCTGGAGATCGTCTCGTGTCCGTCGTGTGGCCGGGCGCAGGTGGATGTGTACAAGCTGGCGGACGAGGTGACGGCCGGTCTGGACGGCATGGAGGTTCCGCTGCGGGTCGCGGTCATGGGGTGTGTGGTGAACGGCCCCGGTGAGGCGCGTGAGGCGGATCTGGGTGTCGCTTCGGGCAATGGCAAGGGGCAGATCTTCGTCAAGGGCGAGGTCATCAAGACCGTGCCGGAGTCGAAGATCGTGGAGACCCTGATCGACGAGGCCATGAA